>NZ_AXUS01000009.1 GCF_000498755.1 Clostridioides mangenotii TR
TTATATTATATATTGTCAATGGTATTTTTTAAATTTTCTAAATATTAAGTAAATACAACGCAATCACATATTATCTTTTATCTGTATTACTTCACACTTGTATTGCTTTTACAGCTATATCGTTTATAGTTGATAAATTTGATCATATTTTATTGTATATTTTTCTTCTTCGTAGTAATATTATTAAAAAGGAGTATTCAGGGGAGGTAAAATTATCTTGAAAAATAATAATGCCAATAATACGATTGCTTTTAGAAAAAAAGATGATGATTCAACTAATAATAGTGTTTCTGATAAAAAACTTATAATAGGTGATTCTCCTAAGGTTATACCTTTTCCTAAAAACGGAAAAAGAGATGATCTCAAAAAAAAGAAAAAAGTTAAAAAGAATAAGCAGAATAGCAAAGACAGCTATATAAACTTTTCTTCAATAAATGAATTTAAAAATAATTTCAATAGAAATAGAGCTAGTAGATCTAACAGTAATATCTATGTTAAGATTTTTTATTTAGTACTTCTTGTACTACTTATCGCTCTTGTTGTCTTTGAAATTGTTCAAGAGACTAACCCATATGCCGAAAGCACCCTTTTTTCTAGCGTTTTAAATGACTTCAAATATGCTCCAATAGATATTTCAGTCTGATGATGTATTACACCGTAATTTAACACAAAATATTAATTTTTAAAATTGTTTTGGCTATCGATATATCAAATTCGGTAGCCTTATTTTAATTGCTTTTTCTAAATTTATAATAACTTACAAAGCACTTGTCATCAAGAATTATTTTTTTCTTAATGATATCATTAAACTAACTTATCACTCTACAAAATGTAATTTTGAAACTATATCACTGAAGGAAATGGAATCGGAATAAGTTTAGGTTTTATGGATTAGATATTATACTTATATGGAACTTCGGATACCGAAAGCTGAAAACCGAAAAATTTATAATAAACAAAATAGAGGCTTCTCTTGAATAATAGAGAGAAACCTCTATTTATTTGCATTTAAATTAAAAATATCTATAACTCCAAAATACCAAACTTCTCAATACATAGGATTTAATTAAATTTATTTAATCTATTTTTTATATTTTCGTCTATTTTTTCTTCTTTTCAACGGCAAGCTGTCTATAGTAATTCAACTGCTCTCTTCTTCTCTTGCTCTGCATATTTGGAAATGCTCTCATAAGTCTTCTCTGAAACATTGATTGATTTCTAACATCTTCGATCTTTCTGTATACTTCTCTAAACTTAATCTGAATATGACCTTCTCTATTTTTAATTTCTGAAATTGCTTTTCTAATTTCTTCTTCGTCAAATCTCTCAAGTTTGATATTTATCTTACTTAAATCTTCAATAACCTCATCAAGCCATTGTAGCTTTATAATTAACTTATTCATAGTTCTCAGAGTAACTAGCATATCTAATGAAGTTGTAAGTATCGCTAATACAGATATTACGATAGTGGCTTCTGGCGAAAAATCATTCACTATATCTGTTATAAATGGATGTATAACTTTAATTAAGACTACTGACATAATACCAAAATAAATTGCGTTTTTTAAACACACTCTTCCCTTGATATTGAACTTTCTATTTGAATAATCCCACCATTTTGTATTAAATAGAGTCTCTAGTAAATATCCTGAGATGTATTCAAGCATTGATGTTATAAGCATCCCAAATAAAAACAGAAGAAAGATATTATCTCTAAATCCTTCTATTAAAAAAATTACGAGCATAGCTCCGAATCCATATATTGGACATATTGGTCCATTTAGAAATCCCCTGTTTATAACTTTTTTGTTTCCAACAGAACAGTATATACTTTCACACAACCATCCCAAGAATGAGTATAAGAAAAAGTATAAAATATACCTACTCACTAATTCCATATAAATCTCTCCTAAAACTATATCAAACTATATTATAAATAATTTTGAATAATAGCTGTTTTTATTTTTGTACTAGTTAGTAAGAGTTTTTTGCTATCTTAAAAAAGTTTTTCTATCTTCATATAGGCATAATCTAATGCAGACCCCACATTCCCATTATTTCTTCCCCCACCTTGGGCAAATGTGTTACTGCCTCCTCCATTGCCATCTATAAGGGTTATGGCATCTTTTAGTAAATTTCCTATATGAACTCTATCTTTAATATCTTCTGAACATGTAAATACTAAATTTGCCTTATCATCAAATTCAACTGCAAATAAGGCTATACTATTTTTATGATCTGCAACCTTATTTGCTATCTTGCTTATATACTTTAAATCCCCATCTTTATACGATTTCGTGACTACCGAAATACTTCCTATCTTTTTAGATGAATCAATCATATCCCTTAATTCATAATCAGATACAACATCCTCCAGTTTTTTATTTTTAGAAACTGTTTCATCTAATTTTCTATTTAAGTTAGCTATCCCATTTAGTGCATCTTCTTCGCTGCAACTTAAATAGTTGCATATCCTAGTAAGATAACTATCTCTATATAACATATAATCTACTGCTCTTTTACCAGCTAAAAATTCAACTCGAGTAGCTTTTTTATGCTTTTCAAATCTTTTTATCTTAATAACCCTAAGGTCTCCTGTGCTACTTGGGTGGACTCCACAACACGCATTTATATCTAAATCTTCAATCTCAACCACACGTATTTTCTCTTCAGTATTTGGAAGATCTCTTCTCAGCCACATTTTTTTAAGTTCTTTTCTAGAAGGAGTTAAAAATTTACTTTTAGATTCTCTTTTATCTTTTCATTCGCAAAAGATTCAACCTTTCTAATATCTTCTTCATTTAAATATCCTTCAATATCTACTGTGCTCATATCACTTCCTAAGTGAAAGCTCACTGTATTTGCATTTAAAAGCTTATAAAATGATCCAGACAAAACATGTTGTCCAAAATGTTGCTGCATTCCATCTTCTCTTTTGTCCCAATCTATACTGCACTTAACTTTGTGTAGCTTTATCGGTTTTTCCTCAACAACATGATAGATTTTCCCCTCAACATCGTATACATCTAACACTATGTGTTTTTCTATTTTTCCAGTATCTCCAAACTGCCCTCCACCACCTGGGAAAAATGCAGTTTTATCTAATAGCACATGAAACTTCCCATCTACTTCTTTTATGTCTAAAATTTCAGCAGTAAAACTTTTTTGATACTGATCTTCGTAGTACAATTTTTGTGTAACCAAAACACCACTCCGTTCTCTATACAATATACAATTAAAAAGAGAAGCATATGCTTCTCTTTTATATACTGATTTATTTAATTTACAAACCAATTATAACATTGAGAATTAAAACTTAAATACAGTTTTAATATATTCTACCAAATAGCAAAAAAATTGTATACTATTTAATATTTATCTCAATGTATATTTAAATTAATCTAATAATTTTATATATTCTCCATAACCTTCTGTATCCATATCGTCCTTGGCAATAAATCTAAGAGATGCAGAGTTTATACAATATCTCAGACCTCCAAGTTCTTTTGGACCATCATCAAATACGTGCCCAAGGTGAGAATTAGCCTTTATACTCCTAACCTCAGTTCTGCACATTCCTTGAGAAAAATCAGCCTTCTCTATTAAACTACTATCCTCTACAGGTCTTGAAAAACTAGGCCACCCACATCCTGCATCAAATTTATCTTTTGATGAAAATAGCACTTCGCCGCTTACTATATCTACATAGATACCTTTTCTTTCGTTATTGTAGTACTCATTTTCAAAAGGAACTTCAGTCATATCGTTTTGAGTTACTTCGAATTGCAATAGTGTAAGAGATTTTCTAAGCTCTTCTCTATTTACATTATTTCCATCCCAGTAACTCTTAATAAAATTATATCTTCCCGAATTCTTAAATTGCATTTTATAGTGTTCCGGTTGTTTTTTATAGTAGTCTTGATGATTCTCCTCAGCTTCATAAAACTCTCCAAGAGGCAGTATTTGAGTAACTATTTCTTTATCAAAAACCCCACTAGTTGCTATTTCTTTTCTAGATTTCAAAGCCATCTCTTGTTGATCTTCATCTTGATAGAATATGGCTGTTCTATACTGAGAACCTCTGTCAAAAAATTGACCTCCATCATCTGTTGGATCAATCTGTTTCCAGTATATATTTAAAATATCTCTATAATCCATAATCTCGTCGTCGTAAGTTATTTGAACTGCTTCAAAATGACCTGTATTTCCTCCACAAACCTCTTCATATGTAGGATTTTCTACTAGCCCTCCCGTATATCCTGAGACAACTTTATATACACCTTCGTATTTATCAAACGGCTTTACCATGCACCAAAAACAACCTCCAGCAAAAGTCGCAAGTTTTTTCATAGTTCACCACTCCAATCTATCTGTTTATTATATATATTCCCTACAATCTCTTAGTTTAATCTTTTAGATTTATTTAGTAGCTTTATCAATAAACACAAATACTGTTTTTTCATATTCTTCTCTATAGTCAAACCTTTAAGTGAAGCCTCAATTATATCTTTAGCATTTACTAGAGGACAGTCAAAATTAGCAAAGTCGATCAATCCTTCGTCTGTCTGCGTCTCGCCCCAATGCTATACTAGCAGTAGCTCCACTGTACGATGTACCCCTATTATCTCTTACCAAATTACCCCCTACAAATTTTAACTTTTATTCCACGAAAAAAAGTTTTGTTCTGCAGAATTGAAACGATTGTGTAGAACAAACTTTTTATAAGATATAGTTATAAACTAAAATCTAATATCTATGACAATAAACCAAGTGCTCTTCTCCAAAGGAACTTTCATCTGGCTCTTTAATTTTGCATTTCTCAGTTGCGTACTTACATCTGGTTCTAAATCTACAACCACTTGGGGGATTTAAAGGACTTGGTAAATCTCCTTCTAATATTTCTTCTTCTGAATCTTTATCAATAGTCTGTATACTACTAAGCAGTGCCTGTGTATACGGATGTTTTGGATTTTCGTATATATCTTTACTATTGCCTATTTCTACAATCTTTCCTAAATACATAACACAAACTCTATCGCTAATATGTCTTACCATAGACAGATCATGTGCTATAAATAGATAAGTTATCCCAAACTCTTCTTGCAAATCTTCAAGTAGGTTTATTATTTGAGCTTGAATTGAGACATCTAAAGCCGAGATCGGTTCATCACAGAATATAAATTCAGGCTTAACAGCTAATGCTCTTGCAATTCCAATACGCTGTCTCTGACCTCCACTAAATTCATGAGGATATCTGTTTTCATGCTCTATACTTAATCCAACTTTAATAAGCATCTCACTTACAACACTGTCCTTTTCTTTTTTACTCATATCAAAATAAAGATCTAATGGCTCCTCTACTATTTCTTTAACAGTCATATTTGGATTCAGAGACGCATATGGATCCTGAAATATAGTTTGAATTTTTTTCCTTGCATCTCTAAGCTCTTTTTCACTTTTTCCTGAAATATTATCTCCATCAAAAATAATTTCACCATCCGTGACATCGTAAAGTCTTATTAGAGTTCTTCCCAATGTTGACTTACCACATCCACTTTCTCCAACCAATCCTAGAGTTTCTCCCTTTTTAATATTAAAGCTTACATCGTCGACTGCTTTAACGCTTTTTATCTCTTTTTTTATTATCCCACTAGTCTGCGTAAAGTATTTTCTCAAGTTTCTAACTTCAAATAAATTTTTATTATCTAAATCCATATTACTCAACTCCATCTATTTGCCAACACATTACACTGTGAGTATCACTCAAGTTTTTTATATCTGGCAATTTATTCTTACATATTTCTGTTTTCCTATCACATCTTTCATAAAAAGGACAGCCGCTACTAGGATTAAGCAGACTTGGAGGAGTTCCATCTATAGAAGACAACCTTTCTTTTTTAGAATCTCGTCCCTTGGGGATTGACTTCAGAAGACCTATTGTATAAGGATGTTTGGTTTGCTTAAATATTTCTTCTACAGTTCCCTTTTCCATTACCATTCCGCCATACATTACTATCACTCTATCACAGGTATTGTAAACCACACCCAAGTCGTGAGTAATTAGAAGTGTAGAGTTTTCATTTTTATTGTTAAGTTCTTTAATTAACTTCAGAATCTGAGCTTGTATGGTCACATCTAAAGCCGTTGTTGGTTCATCCGCAATAAGTAACTTCGGAGATGAACTTATTGCCATCGCAATACATACCCTTTGCCTCATACCTCCGCTAAATTCATGAGGATAATTATCAAATCGTATCTTAGGATCAGGTATACCTACCATACCTAAAATCTCTATAGCCTTATTTTTTGCTTCTATCTTTCCTACTTTTTGATGTCTAATTATTATCTCCGTCATCTGTTTCCCTACTTTTATAAGCGGATTTAAAGCTGTCATAGAATCCTGAAATACCATTGATATCTCGTTTCCTCTAATATTTCTCATCTGTTTTTCACTTAAACCCATAAGGTCTACATTGTTAAATAGAATTTCTCCAGATTTAATATATCCAGGATTTTCAATTAATCTCATAATAGATTTTGAAGTTATGCTCTTTCCGCTTCCGCTTTCACCAACTAATCCTACAACCTCATTTTTATATACATCAAAACTTACATCTCTAACTGCTTCTACTTCTCCCCTTTTAGTGCTAAAAGAGGTTTTTAAGTTTTTTATATCTAATATTTTATCTTTTTTATTATTCATTTTATCACCTATCTCTCATTAGCCTTAGCTTCAAAAACGGATCTCAATGTGTCGCCTATCAGGTTAAAGCTAAGAACTGTTAATAGTATGAACAGTCCTGGAAACATAGCCAAATGCGGAGCATCCGCTAAAAATGCCTGAGCGTCTTTTAACATACTTCCCCAAGATGAATTAGGCTGTTGTACTCCTAAACCTAAGAAACTCAAAGATGATTCCATAAGTATAGAGTTTGCTATATTTATACTAGCTGCAACTATTACTGTAGGAAGGATACTTGGAATTATGTGTTTAGTTATTATTTTCATTGGTCTTTGCCCTAAACTTTTAGCATAAAGAACGTACTCCCTCTCCTTGATTGATAATGTTTCAGATCTAACTACCCTTGCAACGCTCATCCATCCTAAAAGACCTATTACTAGTATTATATTTTTTATACTCGAACCGAAAAATGAATTTATAACAAGTATCAAGAAAAATGTCGGTATACTCATTAGTACATCTAAGCATCTTGTAATAATTGCATCTACTCTTCCACCGAAATATCCACTCACAGCTCCTACAAGGGTTCCAACTGATGTAGAAATAAGCATAGATAAGAATCCAACAGTAAGTGATACTCTTCCACCGTACAGTGTTCTAGTAAAATAATCTCTACCCATATTATCTGTACCAAAAATATTAATCTTATTTGGTGATAATAGTCTCTCAGTAATATTTATCTTATTTGGATCAAACGGGCTTAGAAATGCAAGGATTGAAGCTAAACAAAACACAAAAATTACTATAAAGGCTATCATCGCCAATTTGTTTCCTTTTAAATTGTCTTTTAATCTCTCTAACATTTTTCTACCCCCTACTGCTTAATTCTTGGATCTACAAGTTGATAAAGTATATCTGCAATCAGATTTCCCACTATAAGCATAAGGGATGAAATAATTGTTATGCCCATTACTACAGGATAATCGTATCCAAATATAGAGCTAACTCCTAATTGTCCCATACCAGGCCACCCAAAAATCGTCTCAGTTATAAACGCACCTGTTACAAGTTGTGGTAAAGCCATTGCCATGATAGTAATTACTGGAAGCAATGTATTTTTAAGTACATGATTAAAAAGAACTTCCACAGTCGATGATCCATACGCCCTTTGAGTAAGTACATAGTCTTCTCTAAGCTGACTTATAGTGCTTGATCTTATATATCTAGTGAATACACATAAATTGTAATATGCTAAAACTATCGTTGGCATTATCATGTGTTTTATCAAATCCGTAAGAGTATTTACTCCTGCTGTTCTCATTCCTATACTCGGAAGCCAATTTAATTTTACCGAAAAAGTATAAATAAGTATCATTGCAAGCCAAAAACTTGGTATAGAAATTCCTACATATGAAATTATGTTTAGAACATTATCTACAAGTGAGTTCTTTTTGTACCCTGAAATTAGTCCTAGAGGAATTGCAATAACTATAGAAATAATTAGAGCTCCGACTGTTATAAGCAATGTGTTTGGAATTCTCTCAGCTATCATAGAAACTACAGGTCTATGTGTAACCATAGAGTAACCTAAATCTCCCTTTAAAGCGTTAACCAACCATTTAAAATACTGAACTAATATAGGTTGATCAAGTCCCATATTATGTCTTACTTTTTCTATATCTACCGCACTCATTTGAGGAGTTATATATGCTTGAAGTGGATCTCCTGGAGCTAAATGCATAAGTGTAAAAGTCAGTATAGATATAAAAAAAAGCATCGGTATAATACTTATAGCTCTTTTAATAATTTTATCCTTCATATTATCCTCCTATTTTGATATTTTTGTATCTTTGATATTTTGGTTATTTCTATTAATGTCTAAAATCACTTATAAAATTAGCTGACAAAAGTGATTGAGCGATCGATTTTATAATGGTATTAACCGTATGTAAACATTACATACAAACCTAATACATCACTACAAACAACCAATCGCCCAATCTTTAGACTGTTTACTATTTTAATTTAAGTTCATTTACATCTCTAAACATGTATATTGGAGCTGGAGTCGCTTCATTTGTCCCATCATACTTTTTATCAAGCGCAACTATTGATTTTGAATACGCTATTGGATAAAGTACCATATCATCAGCTAAAGTTTGTTGAATTCCCTTATAGATTTCATCTCTTTTCGCTTTATCTGTTTCTTTTAAAGCCGCTGTAAATTTATCATCCAGATTTTTATTTTCATATCCTCCATAATTGCTCAAATTTCCTGATATAAATAATGGAGCGTAATCATTAGGCTCATTTCCCATTACATATCCATTTAATCCAAGATCAAAATCTATAGAAGATGGATTGTTTAGTTTTGCAAAATATGCGCTCTTTTCCATAGGTTTTAATTCAACATCTATTCCTATTTCTTTAAGATTGCTTTGTACTACTAAAGCCGTTGTTTCTAACTGGCTCTTATGAGTTCCAAATGCTATTGTAAGTTTTAAATCCTTAATACCTGCATTTTTAAGAAGCTCTTTTGCCTTTTCTTTGTTTTGATCATATTTTTCCACATCATCACTGTAGCCCATCACATTAGGTGAAAACAGTGAATATGCTTTATCTGCATATTTTTCAGACTTATATGATGCTTTTATAAGCTCTTCTTTATTTAAAGCATATGCAATCGCCTGTCTAACTTCCTTTTTCTTCAAATTATCATTTCTTTGTTGGAAAAATATTATATTGTCTACCATTCCTTCATCGTAAGTTATTATATCTACATTGTCCTTCGACTTAACATTTTCAACTTCATCTGGAGTTACATACTTAGCATTTACCTCTCCATTTTGAAGTGCTACATTCGCTGAGTTTGAATCAGCTATAATTCTATAGTTTACCGTATCTAAATTTGCTTTTTTTCCGTAGTACTCATCGAATTTTTCTAAAGTTATAAGCTCTCCCGATTTGTACTCTTTAAATTTATAAGCACCATTTCCTATTGGATTAGAGTTTTTCTCGCTTTTTGAAAGATCTTTTTCACCTTCATAAATATGTTTTGCTATAGGTCTTATCTTCCCAATAGCACTTTCAATTGCAGAAGATACTTCAGGCAAAACAAATTCTATAGTAGTATCGTCTATTTTCTTAATTTCTACTGGTTTCCCGTCGATTATAAAAGAATCTGTATTAAGTGAGTTTTGATTTTTATCTAGTATACTGTCCATTGTAAATATAATGTCGTCAACGGTTAGAGGTTTTCCATCATGCCACTTCAAATTCTTTTTAAGTTTAACAGTATATGTTAAGAAGTCATCTGAAGCCTCAATACTATCAGCTAAATAAAATACTTTTTCACCATTATCATCTATAACATACAATGGATTAAACATTGAATTCATTACTGTTATCGATACTCTATCATTGGCATACAGCGGATTAAAGTTTATAGCATCTCCCCCAGCTGCAAATACTATAGATTGAGCTTGAGCCGAGTTTTCTCCTTTTGATTCATTTACTTCTCCTTTTGATGAGCATCCTGCGGTAACCAACATTGCTCCGACAAGACCCAATGATAAAATTCGTTTTGTAAATTTCATAAAATACCCCTAACTTATTAAACATCTTCGGTTTAATAAAATAATTTATTTTTATATAATATTGCGTTGACTATCAAAATGATAATCGATGTTCTTTATCTATATTATCATTTGATAGTAAAAGTCAATAATTATTTCTTGCAAAATAAATAATTATAAGTTAAGAGTCTTGAAACTGCTTTATTTTAACCAAATTATCTTTTGGTACAAAACATACTTATAAGACTTGTTCTATAAAATTTTTTAAAATATATTTAAAATCATAAATCAATAATTTAGTTTATTTTAAAAAATATATTTTACTTTATTTTAATTTTAATTCATTTAGATCTCTAAACATATATATTGGAGCAGGATTTGCTTCCTTAGCACCATCGTATTTTTTATCTAAAGCAACTATCGATTTTGTATATGCAATTGGATAGAGAACCATATCATCTACAACAATTTGTTGAATCTCTTTATAAATTTCATTTCTCTTTACTTCATCCATCTCTTTTAAAGCACTTGCAAACTTCTCATCGATATTCGGATTATCATATCCTGCAGGGTTATTTTCTCCATCCTTAATAAATAGTGATGAATAATCTGCTGGCTCTTTTCCCATTACATATCCATTTATAGCTAAATCAAAATCCGCTGTAGAAGGCTCATATATTTTTGAGTAATAAGAACTCTTTTCCATAGGTTTTAATTCTACATCTATGCCGATTTCTTTCAAATTACTTTGTACTACTAAAGCAGTGGACTCTTGAGAACTCTTATGTGTACTAAATGCAAGTCTTAACTTTAGATTTTCTACTCCTGCATTTTTAAGTAATCTCTTAGCCTTTTCCTTATCTTGATTGTATTTTTCTACATTGTCGCTGTAACACATAGCGTTTGGAGCAAATAAAGAGTATGCTTTATCTGCATATTCTTCCGACTTATACGTAGCTTTTATTAGCTCTTCCTTATTTAATCCATATGCAATTGCTTGTCTAACTTCCTTTTTCTTAAGTGCTTCATTTGACTGCTGCATAAATATTAAGTTATCAACCATTCCCTCATCGTATGTAACTATATTTACATTTCCCTTGGATTTCACTTCCTCAACTTGATCAGGATCTACGTATTTAGCATTTACCTCTCCATTTTGTAGAGCTACATTTGCAGAATTAGAATCAGCTATTATTCTATAGTTCACAGTATCTAAATTTGCCTTTTTTCCATAAAAATCATCAAATCTTTCTAGAGTTATAAGTTCACCAGATTTATACTCCTTAAACTTATACGATCCATTTCCAATAGGATTCATATTTTTCTCACTTTTAGATATATCTTTTTCACCTTCATAAATATGTTTTGGTATAGGTCTAATATCTCCAATTACACTTTCAATAGCAGAAGATACATCTGGCAATATAAACTCTACAGTAGCATCATCGACTTTTTTAGCTTGTATTGATTTTCCATCAATTGTAAACGAATCTGTATAAAGTGAATTTTGATTTTTATCACAGATAGTTTCAACTGTAAACACTATATCTTCGGCTGTTAGCGCTTTCCCATCGTGCCATTTTAAATTATCCTTCAACTTAACAGTATATGTAAGAAAATCATCAGAAGCCTTTATACTATCTGCCAAATAAAAATCCTTTTCACCGCTATCATTTATAACGTAAAGAGGATTAAATACTGCATTCATAACAGTCATTGATACCCTATCATTGGCGTAAAGTGGGTTGAAGTTCATAGCGTCACCACCAGCCACAAAAGTTACTGAAGATGGAGTCTTTCCATTTGATGAACCCCCTTGTCCTTCATTTTTTGAAGAACATCCTGATGTAACGAGCATTGCACCTACTAAACCGAGTGTTAAAATTCTTTTTTTTAATCTCATATACCCTCCTATTTAAACATAAGTTCATATTTTACTTGAATATAGAAATTTACAGACTTCAAGCGAGCTATGTAACTATCAATAATTACACAATTTCCATTTTTTTCTACATTCAAGCATATAATATCACACAATAATACCTATAAATAATAGATTATTTTTATACGTAAAAAAGAAGTATAGCCTTTTCAAATACGACAAAATAAATACCCCTTAAGACATTGAGAATTTTTAAACTTAAAACTAGGTGTAATAAAAGAAATGGGAGATGTCAAAAACTAACAACACCGACTATAGTTACAGCCTTTACCTTAAGCTGTGGTAGTCGGTGTTGTTAGTTTTTGACAAATTACGTTTCATTTATTACACCTAGTTTAAATTAACCATTTCATCCCAATCCAATTCAACACATGTTCCAAGTTATAATTTTGCCCCAGCGAATCCAAATAAGGCAATGAATCATAATCATCCATAGATACACCTCTCCCAAGCTTCGGATCTAATCTATAATAATTATCCTTTAATAGTTTCTGTGAAAAGTACTGGCTTACTAATGAATTTCCCGACAACGTAATAGACAGAATAGGAAAATTAGGATTCTTATTGACCATCCAATCTATAGCTCCCCATGTCGTAGTATCATCTGATATATAATTATTCTCAAACCCTGTTCCCATAGACAGTAGTCTTATATCATCAAGTCCTATACCTAAACTTGAATCCAAAGCGTATACAATACACGCCAAACTAGGATCTGCTGCAATTATTCCCCCATCTATATGGCGATTGTGTGCCGGAAAAAATACTGGTGCAGCACTGCTTTCAAGTGCTACATCAATAACATTATACTCAGATGTCAAAGAATTGGGCATATTGTTGTAAAAAATCGGCCTCCAAGGTTCATTCCTATCCCCTATATACAAAGAAGGTATTAGTACCATCTTTTCTAAGTCTTTAAGCCTCAAATCCTCTGGAAATATTTTTAATAAAACTTCCCTTAAATTGTTATTGTCATACTTTGGCCTAAGCATCTCAGAGTGTTTGTCTCCGAAAATAAACTTAGAATTTTCAAAAGAATAGAGTTCTTTAATTTCCCTCGGGCTAACCCCGTACGCCAGTCCAAGAGCAATCAGACTTCCTGTAGAAGTTCCACCTATAAAATCTGTATTTCTAAGTACATCCTCTCTTCTATCCACTATCCTAGAAAAGATATCGATGCTAAGAGATCCTCTAATTCCACCACCGTCAAAAGTCAATATATTAAAGTTTGAAGTATCCATAAAATCCTCCCATACAGTATAAAAGTTTAGCTCATAATATGTATATTTTTTATATTTATAAAATATACAACTATATTCATCTCACAAATTTCTTACACAAAGAAATAATTCTATCTGAACGCACAATGCTTTTTCCACATCCACTAATTTATAAAAAAAGGCTACATATAAATTGTAAATAAACAACTTAAATGTAGCCTTTTTTGTCCTCTGTTTTATTTTATTTGAATCTTATTACAGATAAATCTAGATTATAATTCATCTATTATTTTTCCATCAGTAGATATTGTAACTACTTTCCACGGAATAACTTTTCCACTGTTTTCTAATGCCTTTTTAACTGCATTTGTAATACCACTACAACAAGGAACTTCCATACGAGTAACCACTATGCTGTTTATATCGTTTGATTTTAATATTTCTGTAAGCTTATCTGCATAGTCCACTTCATCCAATTTAGGACAACCTATTAAAGTAACCTTATTTTTCATAAATTTATTGTGGAAGTTTCCATAAGAATAGGCTGTGCAATCTGCAGCTACTAATAAATTCGCTCCATCAAAATATGGTGCATTTACTGGAACTAACTTTATTTGTACAGGCCATTGATTTAAATTTGACTTAACTTCTATATTTTCCATTACATTATCAAAATTACTCTCACTTTTAAGTGAGCTATCTTGACTTGTCCTTTCTATACTTTTCGCCATAGATCCAGGACATCCGCATCCTAATGTTTCTTGTTTTTTAACGTCTTCTTTAGCTTTAACATTTGCTAAAACTGCTTCTTCATCATAAGGAAGAGCTTCTCTCTCTTCAAATGCAAGAGCATCCATTGGACACGCAGGCATACAGTGACCTAAGCCATCACAGTAGTCATCTCTTAAAAGTGTTGCTTTTCCATCTACTATTGCCATTGCATTTTCATGACAAGCATCAATACATAGTCCACATCCATTACATTTTTCTTTATCTATTTTTATAATTGTTCTAATCATAATTTAATCTCCTTTTATAGTTGTCATATTATATTTAACTTTTAACTGTACTAACTTGTATTTATGTTTATATTATAGTACAATGAAACTAAAATTTCGGTTGCATATGCAACAAGGATGTGATTTTATAAAAAAATATTTAGAAACGCTAAAAACTGTATCTTTATTCACAGGTTTAAATGATAATGATCTAATTGAAATGCTAAACTGCCTAGGTGCTAACAAACAAAACTACGAAAAAGATAGCATCGTAATCTCAGTGGGTGATAGAATATCCTCTGTTGGCATAATCTTATCTGGAAGCGCAAATATAATAAAAGAAGATATTGACGGCAACAGAAATATTATCTCTGAACTGAAAGCAGGTGACTTATTTGCTGAGGTATTTGCTTGCTCTGGAGCTTTAAGTTCAATATCAGTTACAACCCAGACAAATTGTGAAGTTCTATTTGTAGAATTCGAAAAAGTTATAAATACCTGTTCATCATCATGCAAGTTTAATTCTAGATTAATTGAAAATATGTTAAAGTTAATTGCTTCTAAAAATATACAACTTCACGATAAGATTGAGATACTATCTAAAAGAAGTACAAGAGAAAAACTTATGGAGTACTTTTATAAACAGATTGATCTAAATAACAGCCACAAATTTAAAATACCATTTACTAGAAATGAAATGGCAGATTTTCTGTGTGTCGATAGAAGTTCACTTTCAAGAGAGCTTGGAAAAATGAGAGATGAGGGAATTATTGATTTTAATAAAAACAGCTTTGAAGTAATTCTTTAACACTTCAAAGCTGTTTTTTTATTCTCTTAATTAATTATTTGTATTATTATATATATTATTTTAATAAGCTTACCATTTTATTATCTAAAAATATTTTCATTTTTAAATAATTACTTGTTTTTCGTCGAAAGTTTAACACTTGTTTTTCATTATATTATAGATAAAATTTTAAACTTACTATTTTTGTATAATATATTTACAAGCTCCATATATTCAGCTATAATTGCCATTACAAACATGTATACAATATTATTTCGGAGGTATTATTATGTCTCAGTTAAATGCTACAGAGAAACTAAAACATCCTAGTGGATTATATTTCTGCGGCTCTATTTTCAGTGTAGTGAATTTTTCTTATTATGGAATGAAACTCGTCTTAGTATTATTCTTAGCAGAACAAGTTACAAGAGGCGGCCTGGGGCTGAGTGCCGCTGAAGCATCTTCTATGCTTGCATCTTTTATGGCATGGGCATATTTATCACCTGTAGTTGGAGGTTGGATTAGCGACAGATGGCTAGGAGCTAAAAATTCAGTAGCTTTAGGTGTACTAATTGTTGCAATTGGATACTTTGTAGGGTTTATATCTACAAGTAAAACTAGCATATATATGATGATAACCTTAGTTGTTATAGGCGCTGGATTTTACAAGGGAAACCTTCAGACTTTAGTTGGGCAACTTTATGATAACAATGATCCTAGGAAAGATGGAGCATTCTCTATTACTTATACTTTTACTAACATCGGAGTTTTATTTGGACCTTTTTTATGTGGGCTAATTGCTAACGAGTGGCTTGCTCAAAAAAATGGTGGAGAAATACTTGTATATGGATATAAATATGTATTTCTGACTGTTTCAATCATATCTTTTTTAGGATTCCTTTTCTTTTTATTTGGTCAAAAGAAATTTTTAAAGTCTATTGAAAAGTCAGTCGATACAAGCAAATCGCTCAAATTAAAAAAAGATTTAGCAAAAACACCTCTTACTAATAAAGAAAAAAAGAGAATGTATGTAATATTAATATTGGCATTTTTTACAATTTTCTTCTGGATGGCGTACAATCAAGCATCTATGTCTATTGCACTTTACACTCAAAATAGTGTAAACTTAAATGTAGGAAACTTCCAAATACCTACATCATGGATAGACTCATACAACGGGCTTTTGTGTGTAATACTTGGACCTATAATGGCAGCTATTTGGTTAAAGATGGCTAACTCTAAAAGAGGCGATTTGAACATTTCTACAAAGATGAGCTTAGGATTTATATTTCTAGCTTCTGCTTTCATCTTTATAATAGGTGCTGTTATGCAAAGTGGCGCAGATGTTAATACAACTACCAAGGCAAACGTTTTTTGGATAATAATGTTTATCACATTCCAAAGTATTGGTGAAATGTGCTTTTCCCCTGTTGGGTATGGAATGGTAAATAAACTTGCACCAGTAAAATACTCTTCCCTACTTATGGGCGTCTGGTTTGCAAGCATGTTTGTTGCAAATAAACTTTCTGGGTACGTACAACTTGTTATAGATAAACTTGGAATGTTACAAGTTTTTATCATTATTCCTACATGTCTGTTAGCAGTTGGATTACTTCTATTCGCGCTTAATAGAAAACTTGAGGAAATATCACAATAATTAATTGGAGGTAATTAATATGATCAGAGTAACAAAAGTATTAGAATTACTAGAATCTAAAAACTTAGACGCAATATACCTTACGAATGAACAAAATGTAAACTACATCAGCGGATTTACTGACGAGGCTGCAAATGTGCTAATTTGTAAAAATGGAAATTTTTTAATAACAGATGGTAGATTTACTGAGCTAGCAGAAAAGACTTGCCCTGGATTTGAAATAGTCAATTGGCATTTATTCGACAGAGATGTTACAAAAGCAGTTAAACATATATGTACTGAAAATGGTGTAAAAAATTTAGGATTTGAGGAAGTCACTTTATCATTTAATAAATACAATTCTCTACATACATTACTAGAAAAAGAGGGAATAGAATTGGCTCCAACTCAGGGAATAGTTGAGTCGTTGAGATATGTGAAAGACGAAGAAGAAATCTTAAACTTGAGAAAAGCTTGCGAAATAGCAGATAAAGCTTTAGAGCAACTGGTTCCACATATTAAAGCTGGAGTATCAGAAAGAGAACTATGTGCTCACCTTGAGTTCTACCTAAAAATAAATGGCGCTCATGCCATAGGATTTGAAACTATACTTATATCAGGAGTTAAGACTTCTTTACCACATGGTAAACCAGATAACAAAATAGTTGAAGAAGGAGACTTTGTAACTATAGACTTCGGTGCTATGTATAATGGATATATCTCTGATATGACTAGAACTTTTGTAGTCGGCAAACCAAATGATAAACAAATAGAAGTTTACAATCTAGTTAAAGAAGCTCAACAAGTAGGGCTTGATCATATGAAAAATGGAGCTCATGCAACAGAGCCTGATACAGCTATAAGAAAAGTTATAAAAAAATATGAAGAGTTCTACTACAACGGAATAGGTCATGGGGTTGGTAGAAATTTACATGAAGAGCCATTTATAGGTAATTACGGTTCTAAAATTCTTGAATCTGGATGCGTTATAACTATGGAACCTGGGCTTTACATACCTGGTTGGGGCGGAGTTAGAATTGAAGACTCTGTGTTAATTAAGGACGATGGAATTGAGATACTTACTAAATTCCCAAAAGATCTTATAATAATAGAAAATTAAAACTTTAAAATAATATAATCAAAAAATGTAAAAGGTATTGAAAGAGGATATATTGATCTCATTCAATACCTTTTACATTTTTTAATATCCACTTCTAACAATAGTGTTAATAGTGTAAAATATCCTTATAAGGAACAATTGTCCTCTTTCTATCGATTATGTTTTAAGTTTTTAAGAAAAAATTTATATATAGGAGTAAATGCAAATGAATCTATATCAATCAGAATATGTAAGATCACAGTCTAAATTCACTAGTATGGATAAATCGTCTAAAGAAGATACGCACTTTATTGAAAACTCTGAAGTAATATTAAATCAAATATCGTCCCTAGAAGATCATTTTTTAGGTGAAGAAATGCGAGATACTGTTCGTATTGCAGCTCTCCCAAGTATCGCTGACAATCTCTTACCTCCAATTCTAAAGGAGATGAGTTTGCTTGGCTACCACTATGAAGTCTTTATAATTGCTGAAAGTAAAATTATAAAGGAACAATTTTATATGGATGAATACGATATTGGATTTGCTCAGGATCTAAAGCAGGGATCTATTTGTCTGATAAAAGAACCGTATTATGCAATAGCACCTAAAAACTCTCCTTTCTCAGAGAAAAACGTTACGACTATTCATGAACTTATGGATACTCCGCTTATTTTACCAGACGTAAATTGTGATATTAGAATATCTTTTGATAAGTTACTAAAAAAATATAGCTATTGTCCAAATTCATTTATAGAGGTTTCTCAAAATGAACCGATTCTCTCTTTTGTAGAGAGTGATATGGGAGTGTCTATTGCTCCAAAGATGATGATAAGTAACTTACCGAATAACGTAAAAGCTTTAGAGATCCTAGATGATGATTTTTATAGGACAGTAGACCTTCTTAGTAATTCTTATAAGCTGACAGACCTCATAGTATCTATAGTGAACTTATTGTCTCGTTACAGTTAATAAATAAAAGTTAAATCAATAAAACTCACTAGGTATACAAGGCACTAACTTGTGTTAACTAGTGAGTTTTATTGATTTATATTAAACTTAGAGGTTAACAATTTAAAACTGCATTTATCATCTAAATATATATTTAATTATATATCTTTTATATAGAAATAACTAATTGCTCTTTTCTATAGAAAAAACAGCCACTATTGCTAATTCTTATATCCGAATATTTCTTTATTTATACTATGTTGCACTATTTATAGTATATTTTAGTTGAGTTTAATTCCTAGAGCTACCGTTTCTTCACAAGGTATTTTAGATTTAATTAAACTCTTATTAATCATAATAACTACCCTTTCTGTATAAACTATTATTTAGCATCGATTTAATTATATAGTTTTTTGAGGATATTACCTATAGAATTAACTGATAAAGCCAATCTAAAATATCTATAGTCGTTACTTTGTAAAAATAAAGCTATAAGTCGTGTAAATTAAATCTATTTGGATTATAATATAAGTTATAGTTTAAAAGAAGAGGTGATAAAATGGTAACTGGAAAAATTTATAGCTTAATTAAAAAAATTTCACTTCCTTCAAGATGGTTAAGAGGTTTAAAGTATTTTGATAAGCAATTGATAGATTCAGTAGATGTGAGAATCCACGAAAATTACTTAGAATTTCAGAGTGTTGTAGAGTCTGAATACAACAATGAGGTATATCCAAATACTCTATATATAGATTTTGAAGATAACGAATTAGATAATGCGTACTGTACTTGTCAGGATTTTAAATCAAATTATAAAACTGACAATAATTTTTTATGCAAACATTTAGTAGCAACTGCCTTAAAGGGGATAGATAAAGTAGAAAGTGAAGAATACTTAAATAAAGGTTTCTCTGATGCTATAATAGCTAGTCATATTTCTAAAACTGTAGTCTCAACGCCAGACAAAAAGCTACTTCACTATTTTAAAAATGCAAGTAAAGAACAGGTAAATCTAGATGTTGAAATAAATATTATTCCTGGAAGAATGTATGCTGAATTTAAAATCGGTCTTGATAGGATGTATATAATTAAAAGTATTAAGGAATTCGCTAATGCAAGGGTTAACAATAAAAAATTAGAATACGGTGTGAATTTTACATACGATCCTAACAGCCAGTATTTTACTGAAAAAGATGAGAAAATTGTAGAGGTATTGGAAGGATACGGAAACAATCTTCCATCGTACTCTCTTTCCTCAAATACTAAGAAATATTTAGAGTTAAATGTTAGCTCACTTAAACCATTTATGGAGTTATTAACTGAGAAAGACTTCTCCTTAGTTTATGCAAAAAATAAATATAGACCTAAAATTATAGCAGGACCTTTGCCTATAGAATTTGAATTTATAAAAACAAATGATGGTGTATCGCTTACGGCTCAGGACTCTCTGCCTATCCCTATAACGAAAAAGAACGACATAATTTTGTATCAAGGTGATATCTATATACTAAATAATGATGATTCTAATTACTATGGACAACTTTATGAGACACTTAACGAAAATAACACTGTTGAATTTCAAAGAGAAGATGTCAAAGACGTTCTAAATTTTATGCTTCCAAAGATCAAATCAATTACAGATAATGTCTACCTAGACAAAGAAATTGAAGATAATATAATTACATCTTTTAAAACGGAGCTTTATTTCGATATCAAAGGCTCACAGGTTACGTGTGATCTAAAGTTTGTTTATGCAGATGCTGATGATGAAGATAAATTTATAGTCCCCGATATTGAAAAGGAAAACCAAATTAAACTCGAACTTCTTGGATACAATTTCATAGAAAAGAGTAATGCCTTTCTATTTGCTGGAACAGACGAGGATTTATTTGAATTTCTAGATGTAGAACTTGAAGAATTAAAAAATTTGGGCGATATATACTACTCAGATAAATTTAAAGGCAATAAAATCTATAAATCGGGTTCTATAAAGGCATTTATAGATGAAAAAATCGGTAGTTACATAGACTTTAGTTTTAATATTGCCGATATTGACTTTAATGAGTACGATGATATAATGACTGCTTTTAAAGAAAGTAGGACTTTCTACAAGTTAAAAGATGGCAGCTTTATGGATTTAAGAGAAGATAAAACAAAAGACTTTTTAGATTTTATAGAAAACCTAGGATTTGAAGGAAAAGAAACAAGCTACAGAATTCCTAATAATAAAGCTCTTTATATGGATGAGTATATTAAGGACAAAGGCTTGGACTTCATTGAAGGTAAAGAGATTGTAGAAAATATTTGCAGCGGCTTCAAAAACATAGATAATCTCGATTTCACAATCCCAGAGGAATTAAAAGCTGATCTAAGATGTTATCAAGAAAGCGGATTTAATTGGTTTAAAATATTAGATAACTACAACTTTGGCGGGATTCTTGCAGATGAAATGGGACTTGGTAAGACATTGCAGACAATAGCATTTCTACTTGCGCAAAAGAACAAAAAAAGTATTGTTGTAACTCCTACTTCAGTTATCTACAATTGGAAAAGCGAGTTTGAAAAATTTGCACCAACTCTAAATGTACAGATAGTACACGGAGATAAAAATGACAGAAAAAATCTTATAGAAGATTATGATAAATACGATATTATTATAACAACATACGGAACATTTAAAAACGATATTGAATTGTATCAGGATATCAACTTTGATTACTGTATTATTGATGAGGCGCAAAATATAAAAAACCCTACAGCCCAAGTAACAAAGGCCATTAAATCAGTCAATGCCAACTGTAGATTTGCCTTAACAGGTACACCAATAGAGAATAATCTCGTTGAACTGTGGTCTATATTTGACTTTATAATGCCTGGATATTTATTTAATAAAAAGAAGTTTCAAAATGTGTATTTAAAAAAGGAAGCTAATTTACAAAATCTAAAGTTACTCATAAAACCTTTTATGCTTCGTAGAACTAAAAAACAGGTTATGACAGAACTACCTGATAAAATTGAAAAGAACTACTTTGTAGAGCTAAATAAGGACGAGAGAAACATATACAGCTCATATGCAAATGAAGTTCAGAAAAAATTAATGGGAAGAGATCTTAAAAACGACAAAATTGTGATATTCTCATACTTAACTAGATTAAGACAACTTTGTCTAGATCCTAGCATAGTTGTTGAGGGATACAATCATCCTAGCTCGAAAGTAAACACTTGTATAAGGATAGTTGAAGAAAGTATTGAGAATGACCATAAGGTCTTGCTATTCTCTCAATTTACAACGGTGTTAAAGAAGCTTGCATCAGAGCTAGATAAAAACAAAGTCAATTACTCATATATTGACGGTAGCACTAAAGCAAAAGATAGACTTGATTTAGTAGACGAATTTAATGGGGAAAAAGAAAAGAGAGTATTCTTAATTTCTCTGAAAGCTGGAGGTATTGGGCTGAATTTAACTAGCGCCGATACAGTAATTCACTTTGATCCATGGTGGAATCCTTCAGTGGAAGATCAAGCGACTGATCGTGCCCATAGATTTGGTCAGAAAAACACGGTTCAGGTTATTAAACTAATAGCAAAAGGTACTATTGAGGAAAAGATTCTTAAACTTCAGGAAAATAAGAAGGATCTTATTTCACAGTTTGTCAATGGCAGTCTTGCTAATGAGAATATTCTTAAGAATTTGACTGATAAAGAGATAGTTGATCTATTTAGTTGATATGGATATGAATATTAAAAGAAAGATGGAATAAATGAAAAATAGATACAGGATAGAACGTCTTGTATACTGTAAAAAGTATTTTAGTTTGTTCTAACTGTATCTGTTTTTATTTATGGTACTACATTAGTAATTACTGATCTATTCAGGTTTATACGCAATTTTCTTGTTTCCATCATAAATCACTAAAGAATTTGCCTTTACAACGTTCCCATCTTTTTTATAATCTTTATCTGAGAAATTAGCAATTACCCTTAGATCCTTGCCGTATACAGTCTCTTGCACTAGTCGATCTGCTGATAAAATTCTAAAATCTAACATTTCTTCTTTAATTGCCTTCTTGCTAAATTCAGACCACACATTGTTATGAGATATTATTTCATCTCTATGTTTATTCCACTCAGCTCGATCAATATGATACATAGAAGGTACATTATATAAAACTTCCTTCATCATTCTAGATCCTACTTCATCTTCTACCTTAAAAGTCCCCCATAACCACTGATGAGTTGATATAACAGAATTATTGTAAACTAATTTATATAAAGGAATTGAGTAATCTGGATCAATAAATACTTTTTTATATTTATCTTTCATTGGTATCTGTTTAGCAAATACATCAGGAACTCCTCCTGAAGCCGAGTAATATCTACCAACATAGTACTCACTTTCTTTATTTTTACTCATATCTGGATCAACCCATGAAAATGCTGGAGTTTCAATGCCATGAGCAAAAGCTATCGTAGTACTCGCAAAATCATTTCCGCCCTCAGAACCTATAACCATATTTTTATCATCTCTTATATAAGACATTCTTTTTAGTCTTGCATTCAAATCTTGCTCTTTAGTAGTTGTGTGATTTTTAGAATAGTCATCGTATATTTCACCTGTAGCATCACAGTCTATAAACCACGAATTAAAATTGTATCCTTCCTTTAAAATACTTGCAACTCTCTCTTTTACACTAGGCATAGATAATGTAGGATTTAGCTTTCTTCCTTCTCCTTGGAACCCAACTTCCTTTTCACCTTTTTTATTTTCTATTGTTGCGCTCTCATACAGTGACTTGTCTTTAAAAGACGCTGTACCCCACTTCTCTTCTCCTGGTTTGTGAATTGAATGGTATGAATCATAAGGGGCTACTAAGTAACCTAAATCACTTGCTTTCTTTACTAAATCTTTTGATACGTAATTTGCATCAATATCATCAAAACCTATCCACGCATTTTTAATTCCAGATTTATATATATTTTCTACTAAGTCTGTTGTATTGTTTCTACCCCATTCCTTTACATCTTTTGTAGAATTTTTTAATTCTGACTTCAATACTTTTTTATTTAAATCAACTAATTCTGTTTTTGCTAATTTATTTGATTTTTCAGCGATTTCTTTATCAGTTTTGCTATTGATTGATTTGAAAACATCTTTATCGTATAACTTGTCCGATATAAGGGCTATATTTAAAGATCTAACTATTTGATTTTTTTGATATTTATCTATATAGTCTTGTGACTTTATTTGATTAAATACAGCGATTAACTCCTTGCCATCTTCTTGAGCTTCTAATATATCACTTATTTTTTTTATTAAAGCTTCTGACATTTCATTTTTAAGGTTGCTCCATACTATGTCATCATCAGATATAGCCGATTCACCCCAGAAATATATATGAGGTGCTCCGTACAGCTTCTCTATATTTTTATTTGTCTTAGACTTCTCTTCTAGAGTTTTAAATTCTCCTTTTTCTACGACGTAATTTTTATATGTTTTTGCAGCATCTACAACATTTTTATCCGTCATATAAATTCTAAATCCATATTCTCTATTTTTATTTACACTAGGATATTCATGAGTAAAAGTAAAGTTTATTTTGTCATCTGCTTTAAATTTTATTTCATTATTGTATTTATTTTCCATAATATAAGTTAGTGAATAATCTTTCTTCTCTACAGAAAAAAACTGCATTGAAAACGACTCAATTGGATCGTATTTTTGACCATTTAAAAATTCTATCCAATCCTTATTATCACTAGGTATAAACTTTCCTTCATCAATAGGAAGTACATAGTTTTCACCCTCAACGTTTGGCCACTTAAATGCTGCCTCTCCATCTTTAGTAGACTTGATATTTATATCTAAGTATTTATCTACTTTTTTTATTTCTATGTCGATACTTTCGTCAGGATAAGTCCACGAAATAAAATCTTTTGATTTTTTTAAGTTCGATACCTTTCTTTTTTCACTTGGACTTGATAATAATTCTTTTCTTCCGTTAGAATCTAAACTAACCTCAAAAGTTTCTGGCTTTACTTCAAAATCGAAATCCATATTTTCTACTTTAGCATATAAATTTGTACTTTCTGAGTTAGACGCTTTATTGCTACATCCTGATGCCATACTGACAATTACTAGTAGACTTGTTAAAATAACTATTGTTTTTTTCATATTTCCACCTCCTGATATAGAATAACTAATGCTTGTTACATGAACGTTACAATTTTGGTATCTATCGATTTTTATTTTATTATTCTACAACAACTTATGTAATATTGATTTTGACATTACAGTTGGTTTTTACATGAGATGCGGATTTATTGTAACATCTAAACAGAACAATTCTGTATATTCGGAGTATGAAATTGCTTGGCATAAGTAAGTACTCGTAAATGCTATATCTATTTATGATAGATCAAAAAAAGATCTACAGTAAATATTAAATATTTCTTGTAGATCTTTTTTATTAATTATTATATATATAATAAAGTCTTTAACTCATTGTAAGCATTCTCATTACCATTTCCACCTACTTTAGTTACCGTTACAAATTTCTTAGTTGCTAAAACTGATTTCTGAGTAGGACTGAGTTTCTGAGAAACTGTTAATACTGGCGATCGATTTTTTGCTGCTAATACTCCAACGGCTAAGGCATCTATTAAATCGTCTTGTCTTAATGTCCCATCTTTTACAACATACATATTTTCAAGTTCTTTACTTGGATAGAAGTGCTCTATTATTTTTGCGTTAGTTTCATTTCTGTCATAACCAGATAATCTTTGTATATTTGGAACTTGGCTCTCTAACTCTTTTCCAACTGAATTTTCTCCACCTATAATATATGACTTGCTTATACCTTCACTATCTATAAAGTCTTTACCTTTAGGTATTTGATTTTTATTGTTAGATAATAGAATCGGAATATTTCTTTCAGCTGCTGCTGCTCCAACACTCACTGCATCCGCTATGGATTTTTCACCATTTACTAATGCTATTTCTGTAATATCTTTTAATCCATCAATCTTCTTCGCTAATTCTATACTAGTCCCAAATCTATCTTCTCCATGTATTCTCTCTACTTTTATTCCCATATCAACTAGTTGTTTTTTAACATTTTGTGCTAACGTATTTTCTCCACCAATTAAGTAAACAGTTTTTGTTTCTAATCTCTTTAACTCACTTTTACTTATAACATTTAAAGTATCTCTTTCAGTTAGCAAAATTGGAGCATTTTTTGCATATGCAAAAGGAGTCGCTGTCATTGCATCAACAATCGAAGACCCATTTGCTAGTACCACATATTCTGCTTTGTCCCAATCTTTACTTATGTCTCCTGCTGTATCATATCTATCTTCTCCTGTGATTTCACCCGTCGGTGGTGCTGGTGGCAATGGATCTGGTTTTTCCCCATTTCCTCCCCCATTCCCACCTCCTCCTGGGATTTCTTTTACAGTTAGTGGCTGAATTACTTTACCCGAAAACTCAATATATCCATAATGACTGTAATCATATTTTAACGTCTTACTGAACCCAAAACTTACTTCCTTCTGATCGTTTAAATTGTCCCACACTATTTTACCATCTTTATATATACCACCATCACTTATAGGAGATATATTATCTATATTTCCATTCCAAAATTTTATCATATTATCAATTTCTAAATTTTTCGATATATTTTTTTTAGCTAAATCGATTCGTTGATTTTTTATCTTTATCCCACCATAGTATCCAGGATTGTTCAATAATAGCTTTTTTAAAGATGATATATCAGCTATTTTATTGCCACTTAAATCTAAACTTTGATAATAAAAGGACTCTTTAGAAGTCAATGGGCTTACATCTTCTAACTCATTATTTGAAAGATCTAAGACATATAACGATTGTTCTGTCTTTTTAATATAGCTTATGTCATTTATTTTATTATTAGTCGAATATAAATGATATAGTCTTGGAAAGCGCGCTACCCAATCTAATTTTTTTAGTTCATTATAAGATATATTAAGTTGAGATATACTTTCAATATTATCAAGACTTATTATATTATCATCTTGGATTCCATTATTTGATATATCTAAGTTATTTAAGTTAGTAAAATTGCTTAACCAAGATAAATCACTTATTTTAGTATTTGATAAATATAATGTATTAATGTTAGTATATTTATCACTAGTATTTTCAATTACAACATCTGTTAGTACATTATCAGATACGTCTAGTGTATATATTTTTATAAAATGTTCTATCCAAGTTAAATTTTCAATTTTATTATTAGAAAGATCTAAATGATTTATATAGCTACCTTCAATGCTATTGGTCATTAATTCAGTATCTTCTATTCCATTATATGATAAGTCTAACTTATCAATATTGTTAACTTGATTTAACCAACTTAAATCTTTTATTTGATTATTAGATAAATTCCAACTATCTAAACTCGCTTTTAATTCGTTAATTACAATATTTTCACCCGTAATTAGATTAAATGATAAATCTAAGATACTACCATTGTATTGTTTTAACCAACTCACATCATCTATCTGATTATGGGATAAATTCAAATCGCTAATAGATAAAATATCTGAACTACTTGAAATTTCAGTTATTCCGTTATTTGATAAGTCTAATGTGCTTACATCTAATGGAATACTCTCTACCATTGTTATGTTATTTTTTGATAAATCTATCTCTTGCAAATATATTTTTCCAACTAAGATATTTAATACATCAAAATCATTTAAATTATTCTCCGAAAGGTTTAATCTGGTCATACTAATTGCTTCCTGTAATCCTTCTAAATTTGTCACCCCAGACTTACTAAGATCTAAAGATTGTATAGTTTCTAATTTTGTTTTAGTTATTTCGCTATCTTCTGTAATTCCTAACTCTTTTTTTAATCTTGCTTTTAGATTCTCATCCGGAATTTCAATAATATCAGTTTCTTCTTTCGATATAACTTCACTATCCGATTTAATATCCTCTAACACCGTTACAATTTTTTTATTTTTATTTGATTTATCATTATAATCTTTATCAAATACAGAAGGTTCATTTATAGAATTTACTATATTTGATTTTTGATTTATTTTTACCCCTTCTAATGCGCTTACATTTATTGTGGGAACAATCAAAGCACAGGAAACCAGTAATGCCCCTACTTTTTTAATTTCTTTTAAATTCATGAAACAATCCTCCATTTTAATATCCTACGCAAAACTAATAATCCTCATTATCTATTATATTGGTATAACAATATTAGCATGAATTATAGTTATAATAATGATGTTTGTTGTGAAATGTTATTTTATTGTAGTGAATAATACAAAACAATTAATTTACTACAAATAAATCAGTTGTTTCTACTAATTTATTGATTTATATCATAATAAAATTGAAAAAGCTTTCAACCCTAAATTTAAAGTTGAAAGCTTTTATTTTGCAATAAATAAAATATATTATTCATTTTTTAATCATGCATTGGTTTGAGCCTCACTATCTATTAATTGTAGATTGTACTGTCTAATTAAATCTATAAGTCTCTTTGCATAGACTTTTTTACCATTTTCATCCACTGCTGTACTATAACCTGCTTTTTCAAGGGTACTAGCTTGATATATATAAGTATTAGTTTTGAAGACTCCATTTTCTCTATATCTCTTGTTTTTAAATAAAAACTCTGCATGATCTTTTATAGATTTCCCTTTGTCATTGTATCTTCTAAACTTACTGTCCACCATTGTGTCTTTATGCTCTAGCGTTTCCAAAGTTACATACTGACCTTTCCAATTTGAATCAGCCTTTATACCAAATAAATTGTTGTAGTCATTTGATAAAATCGACTCTCCCCAATTTGATTCGAGTATTGCCTGGGCTATAGTTATCGATGGAAGTATACCGTATTCTTCATAATTTTTAATAGAATCCACTTTTATCTCATCGATAAATTTCATATATTTACTATCTGATTGTAATCTCTCAGGCTTTGTCCCGAAATCTTTTAAATCATCTAGATACCTATTAGCTAATTTTTTCTCCCTATCATCAAATCCTATAATACCTATAACCTCATTTAGAGTATATAACTTAGTATATCCCTCATTATTGTCATCCTTATCTAAAAATAAATTCGCTATTTCACGTATCTCTACATCATTTATATCTTTCATCTTATTTTTATTTGAAACTGCTAGTATGGCAGCGACCTCTTTCCAATTTACTTGACTATAATTTCCACTCACAGTATCTGTGTTTTCAATATACTGATTTATGTTGATTTGACTTTTGTTGATTTCTTTTACATATAGTTTGTTAACTAATGAAACAGCCAATATTACTATGGCTATAATTATAATAATAAACTTTTTACCTCTCATAATGCATCCTCCAAATTGTCGATTTTCTCAATTGTACAATAGAATTGTTACAAAAAGATTACATTAAAAGTAAAATTCAATTAAAATTCATAGTTAATATGACTAATTTTTATATTTTTCTGCATTATTTATCAAATATAATATAAAATTCTATATCTTCTTTTATTAACTGAACAGAGTGCTCAAATCTATGTTTTTTTAGTATTTCGTCCACTATACTAAGACCTAGCCCCGTTCCAGATAAATCTTTGTTTCTCGATTTATCGATAACGTAAAATGGTTTCCATATATCATCCAAATTTTTAATACTTATACTGATTCCATTTCTGATTTTAAATGTTATCTGATTTCTTTGCTCTTTAATTTCTACAACTATCTTCTTGTCACTAGTATATTTAATAGCATTTGTAAAGAGATTATCTAATACTGCTCCAATTCCATCTTTATCTGCTCTAATAAAAAATTATTTCCTTTGACAACAACTGATAAGTTTATATGGCTTTCTTTTATCAGAAGTTCATATTTTTTTATCTTGTCGCTTAGAAATAATTTTAGATCAAATTTTTCTGTATTTATATCTTTATTCTCATACTTTGCCCAATACAAAAGTGTGTTTACCATATTTGACATTTCATTAGCTTGTTCTATGATAGTATCTGTGTAAGTCCCATCGTCTAATCCATCTTTTATTCCAACTGCATATGCTTTAATTAAAGCTATAGGCGTTTTCATCTCATGTGAAGTATCCGATATAAAATCTTTCAGGCTTTCATTCTTTTTATTCAACTCTCTATGCGCTTTCTCTAGCTCCTTACTCATTATGTTTATGCTGTCTGCAAGATCTTCAATCTCATCATTGGTTTTTATGTTTTCTGTTCTAAATTTTAATTTGGAAATATCTTGAGATAATATCTTTAATTTATATATAGGTTCAATTATCTTCCCTGACAAGATAAATACTACTATACTGATTAGAATTACAGATACTACACCTACAATAATATTAAGTTTATTTATAATGCCTACTGTCTCCCGAGAGTGCTCAATAGGAGTTGATATCGCTAGAATATAATTTTCTTTTTTGATAAATTTAACAAGCAAACTGTACTTAGATTGCCCCTGATTATATATTTTGCTCACGCTTTTAGTATCTAGTTTATCTATAGATGTTTTATCAAACCAAAATTTAGATAGAGAAATCCCCTTTTTCCAAAAAGCATCCAAAAGGTTTTCATTTATATCATCTACATTGTCTTTGTAACTTTTGTCTATAGGAATGTACACAATAGCTGCGTTTTTATCGCTTTCAATTGATTTTATATTTTTAATAAATGTATTTATATCTGTTCTGTATACTTCGTCCTCAATCTCATTTATTATATTTTTCTTCTCATGCAAATAAAATCTATCTATATACATACTGTTAATTGAAATAGATATAATATATCCTAATAAGACAACTAGAGATATCCATATTGCAAGTTTTTTGCTTAACTTAGTCATCAACTTCCTCCACACTGTACCCAAGACCTCTATAGGTTTTTATTATACCTTCTCCTACTTTGCTTCTCAACCTTCTAATGTGTGTATCAATAGTCCTTAAATCTCCCTCATAGTCTAAACCCCATACTTGATCCAACAGTTTTTCTCTCGATAATATCATACCTTTATTGTTTGATAGGCATATTAGCAATTCAAGCTCTTTTTTGGTAATATTGATTTCTATATCTTCTTTATATACTTTATTTGATTTTATATCTATCTTTACATCTTTTATATGTTGTATATCTTTATATCCCAACAATTTCTTAGCTCTCAAAGTTAATATTCTTGGGTCAAAAGGTTTTCTTATATACTCATCCGCACCGATATCAAGAGCTTTTATTTCATCTTCTGTTTGACTTTTAGCTGTAAGAATAAGCACTTTTGTACTTCCAAATTTTTTAATTTCTTTACATACTTCAATCCCATCTAGCTTTGGCATCATCCAGTCTAGAATTGCTAGATCTATATTATTGGAGAAAAATATATCCAATGCTTCTTCTCCATCCTTTGCAGTATATACAGACATATTTTCTTTTTTAAAATATGCAGAAAGTATTTTAAGCATACTTGGTTCATCATCTGCAATAAGTATATTCATAAATTCACATCCTCGACATTGTAATTGTTTTACTAAATCACAAACTATTATACCTTTAATCTGTTACTATTGAGTTACAAATATGTATTTATTAATTAAAATAATATTATAAATAAAAAACAGCAACCCCATAAAGGTCGCTGCTTTTTGCTATTTAAATCGTTACATATAATCTTCCGTCTCTATGGGAAGACCTCTTTTTTCTAGTTTATATTCAACAATTTCTTTTATTATTGAGTAAATTACTGCAAATAGAGGAACACCTATAATCATCCCTACAAATCCTAAAAGTTTTCCCGTTACAAGTAGAGAGAAAAGTATCCAAAACGCCGATATACCTATAGAATCTCCAAGTATCTTAGGACCTATAATATTTCCATCAATCTGTTGTATTATAAGTATTATAACCATAAGCCAAATAGCTTTAACTGGCGATACAAACATGACAATGATAATTGAAGGTATTGCTCCAAAAAACGGTCCGAAGAATGGTATTATATTAGTTACGCCTATAATTACTGATATAAGCAACGCATAAGGCATCTTAACTATAGTTAAGACTATAAATGTAAGTATACCTATAATAAATGAATCTAATATCTTTCCACTTAGGAATTTACCAAAAGTATCATTACTTCTATGAGTAAGCTCTACAACTTTATCTGCAACCTCTTTAGAAAATGAAGCAAATATAATTTTTTTACTGAGACCGAAGAATTTCTCTTTATCTATAAGAAGATAAACCGATATAATTAATCCCAATACAATATTCCATATACTAGAAAGAATATCTTTTAGCATTACCCCAAAAAGAGGAATTAAGTCAGTAGCAAAGTTTATAACATATTCTACAAAGTCGTTCCACTTTTGTGTAGCAAACTCTAAGTACTGCCCGCTAAGATTAAGATTAGTCATAATTTCATCAATCAACTTCGTTGTCTGAGTTACATACCTAGGTATATCATTGACCAAACCAGTTATACTCTCAATTAGTTGAGGTAAGACAAAGTAGATAAATAGATACAGAAGCAACGCTCCCGTCAAATATGTAAGAACCATCCCCAATGCCCTTTTTAACTTTGGCTTCATCTTTTTCAACCCATCGATGCTAAGCACCTTTTCTTCATAAAACCTAAGAATAAAGTTAAGAATATACGCGAGTGCAAATCCAACTATAAATGGCTGTAGTGTCGATAAGGCATTGCTTATCATACTATTAAACAAGTCCATCTGAGAAGCTATCAAATAAAACACTGTACTACAAATTACAACTAAAAATAAGTAGACGGCAATTGTAGTGTATTTTTTATTCCAATTTATTTTCATATTTTCCTCCTAATTACAGTCTATTTAGATTTTAACATACATTGAGCTCTTTTATAACAAATTGTCATATAATCAATAAATTAAATTACAGAAGAAAACAATAAAATCTATACACGAATATTACAATAATATAAATTTCAAATGTTACACTTAACTCATCTCTTTATAATCGGAACCCATACTTCAAACTTAGAGTGTTGTGGATCAGCATTAATATAAACCTCGATATCGGGAGCATCTCCATACTCATAACCTGAGGTAGGAAGCCACTCAGTTACAATTCTCTTCTCAAGATCTTGAATTGCAGTTGGCATTGGCCCTTCCCCGCTAAACACGGCCCATGTATGAGCAGGCACATTGTACTCATACATTCCATCTGGAGTCTCTTTATCAGTGGAAACAGAGATAAAATACTCCCAATTTTCCTGATTGTCCATACAGGCACTAACCCCCAAAACTCCCATAGGCTCCTGATTCATAAGAGGAACTAGCTCTGCAATCTTACCATTTTGAGCAACATCTGCCCACATCTTAGGAACAACCTCAAAATTAACTTCTACATCCTTATCAAGTTTTTCCTTAAACCCAACAACTTTAAACTCATCCTTTTTAACTATTCTATAGTCCATTTCTGCTTCTCCTTTAATAGTAATTTTGAAGCTAATACGTGGAAAAGCCTTTAAATACGCCCCTTCCTTCTGAGCCGCTGACGGAGAAATACCGTGTATATTTTGAAATGCTCGATTAAAAGAAGTGGGCGACTCATAACCGTATCTCACAGCAACATCAATCACCTTGTCCCCTTCCTGCAAATCAAAAGCCGCCAAAGTAAGTCTTCTACGTCTTATATATTCAGAAATAGGTGTCCCCGAAATATAAGAGAACATTCTTTGAAAATGATAAGTAGAGCAGCAAGCAATCTTAGCCGCCTTCTCATATTCGATCTCGTCCTTTAAATTAACTTCAATATAGTCAAGCGCATCATTAAATTTTTTCAACCATTCCATAGTAATATCTCCTTATAAATTAATTTTACAATAACAAGAGTAAACAAATCTCTCATTCTTTACACAAAAATGCGAGCATAAATTTCTTTTATATCAAATATAACATTTAAAAAAATTATTGCATATACCGAATTCATATATTTAAATTCGCAAAATATAGCTATTTAAATATATGAATTCGGTCACTAAATAATAAAACATTCACAAATATAAGTTGCAAATAAAAATTAAAACTGGATCAAGAGTAAATCTCAATAATAAAAGGAGCTAATCGACAAATGATATAACATTTATCGATTAGCTCCCAACCCTTACCTACATTGCGTCTTCAAATTGCGAATTATAAAGATCTTTATAGAATCCACCAGCAGCAAGAAGCTCCTCGTGGCTACCTTGTTCAATTATGTCTCCATCATTCATAACAAGAATCATATCTGCATCTCTAATTGTTGATAATCTATGTGCTATTACAAAACTTGTTCTGCCCTCCATAAGATTATCCATAGCCTTTTGTATAAGTATCTCTGTTCTTGTATCGACAGAACTTGTTGCCTCATCTAGTATAAGTATCTTAGGATCGGCAAGTATAGCTCTAGCTATTGTAAGAAGTTGCTTTTGCCCTTGAGACACATTATCCGCATCTTCATTTAATTCCATATTATAACCATCAGGTTGAGTCTTGATAAATCTATGAGCATAAGCTGATTTAGCCGCATTTATAACTTCTTCATCAGTTGCATCAAGTCTACCGTATCTGATATTTTCCATTACAGAACCGTTAAATAGCCAAGTGTCTTGAAGAACCATTCCAAATAATTCTCTAAGCTCTCCTCTATTGAAATCCTTGATATTGTGTCCATCGATTAATATTTCACCGCTGTTAATATCGTAGAATCTCATAAGAAGTTTTACAATTGTAGTTTTACCAGCACCTGTTGGTCCAACTATTGCTATTTTTTGTCCTGGTTTAATACTTGCACTGAAGTTGTTAATAACAGTTTTATCTTCTTTGTAACCGAAGTTTACATGTTTAAAGTCTATTTCGCCTTCTATATTATCGATAGATACAGGATTTTCTGCAATTTGTTGCTCTTCATCTTCTTCTAAGAATTCAAATACTCTTTCTGAAGCAGCAGCAGTAGATTGAAGTAAATTTGCTACTTGAGCTATTTGTGTCATAGGTTGAGTGAAGTTTCTAACGTATTGTATAAATGATTGTATATCTCCAACCTCAATAGTCTTTTTGATTGCTAACCACCCACCTAGTATAGAAACTACAACATATCCTAGGTTTCCAATAAACGCCATCAGCGGTTGCATTATCCCAGATAAAAACTGTGATTTCCATGCTGAGTTGTACAGTTTATCATTTAATTTATTAAACTCGTCAATATTTGATTCTTCACCGTTGAATACTTTTACTATATTTTGGCCACTGTAAGCTTCTTCAACATGTCCGTTGACATCACCCAAATACTCTTGTTGAGATTTAAAGTATTTTTGTGATCTTTTAACTATTACTGAAATTAGCAACATAGATACTGGTAAAATCAATAATACAGCAGCTGTCATAATCCAACTTATAGATAACATCATGATAAGTACCCCTACCATAGTTGTAACAGATGTTATAAGTTGAGTCATACTTTGGTTTAAACTTTGATTAAGGGTATCAATATCATTTGTAACTCTAGATAAAATTTCACCATGAGTTTTTGAATCAAAGTACTTCATAGGAAGTCTGTTCATCTTTTCAGATAATTCTTTTCTCAAATTATAAGTTAGTTTTTGTGATATACCGCTCATTATAAAACCTTGAGCAAATGAGAATATCGAACTTATAATATAAAGTACTACTAATGTAAGCAAGATTTTTGAAATTCCATCAAAATCAATACCAGCTCCATTTATACCTGAAATTTTATTCATTAAACCTTCAAATATCTTTGTAGTAGCTTTACCTAAAATCTTAGGACCTACAATTGAAAACGCCGCACTTCCTATTGCGAATATTATTACAAATATTATCGATATTTTGTACTTCGACATATATGAAAGTAGCTTTTTCATCGTTCCTTTAAAATCGGATGCTTTCTCTCCAGCACCACTCATTCCTGGACCCATCGGCCCTCTTTTCGGTCTATTATGTTTACTCATTTTCCAGCTCCTCCTTTGAAAGTTGAGATAAAGCTATTTGCTCATAAACCTCACAATTTTTTAGAAGCTCTCTGTGTGTACCTTTTCCAACAATCTTTCCTTCATCTAACACTATTATTTGTTCTGCATGTAATATAGTACTGATTCTTTGAGCTACTATAAGCATAGTACTATCTTTAACTTCTTTGTTTAAGGCTTTTCTAAGTTTAGCATCAGTTTTTAAATCCAGTGCAGAAAAACTGTCGTCAAATATATATATTTCCGGATTTTTGGCTATAGCTCTGGCAATTGAAAGTCTTTGTTTTTGACCTCCTGATACGTTCTTACCACCTTGTGATATCTCAGTATCATATTTATCCGGTTTTGTATCTATAAACTCAGTTGCTTGCGCTATTGTAGCAGCTAGTTCTATTTCTTCTTCAGTTGCATCTTCTTTACCGTATTTAAGATTTGACTCAATTGTACCTGAGAAAAGTACACCTTTCTGCGGAACATATCCTAGTTTTTCTCTTAAATCGTGTTGAGACACATCCCTTACATCTACTCCATCTACCAGTATTTCACCTTCAGTAACATCGTAGAAACGAGGTATTAAGTTGACTAAAGTTGTCTTACCACTACCAGTACTTCCTATAAAAGCAGTAGTTTTACCTGGCTTTGCAGTAAATGTGATATTCTCTAGTATTGATTCTTCAGAATCAGGGAATTTAAATGACACATTTTTAAATTCAACATATCCTTTTTTGTTTTCGTCAAATTTCTTAGCAACTTCTGGATTGTGTATAGTTGCCTCAGTTGTAAGAACTTCGTCTATACGATTAGCTGATACTGACGCTCTCGGTAACATAACAGATACCATTGATATCATTAAGAACGACATTATTATCTGCATTGTATACTGAATAAACGCCATCATATCCCCAACTTGCATGGCACCTGAATCAATTCCGTAAGCCCCCTTCCACACTATTAGAACCGTAATAAGGTTCATAATAAGCATCATCGAAGGCATCATACAGACCATCATTCTATTTACAAATAAATTCGTCTTCGTAAGATCTCTATTTGCTTTGTCAAATCTGTTCTCTTCATATCTTTCGTTACTAAACGCTCTTATTACAGGAATACCTGTAACTATTTCACGAGTAACTAAGTTTAGTTTATCAACTAATTTTTGTACTAGTTTAAATTTAGGAATAACTAGTGCAAATAAAACTACAACTAATGACATCATAGCAACAACTGCAACTGCTATAATCCAAGCCATTGATGTATTTGTATTAAGGACTTTAATTACGCCCCCAACTCCCATTATCGGTGCATAAAATACTATTCTAAGCAGCATTACCATAAGTAGTTGTATTTGCTGAATATCGTTTGTACTACGAGTTATAAGTGAAGCTGTCGAGAATTTATTTATCTCTGTATTTGAGAAACGCATTACTTTATCAAATACTTCTCCTCTAAGTCTTCTACCGACTCCAGCCGCAACCTTAGCTGCTAAAAACCCTACTGAAACTGTAGCTAAAACACTTATAAGTGCTATTCCAATCATCTTAGCACCTGTATTAAGTATGTAGTTGTTTTGAGTTTTCTCTGTATCAATTCCTACATTTTCGTACTCTGCCTTAACAAATTTAACCGCACTTTGCGCGACTATTGTGTCTGGCATATCATCTATTTTTTTGTATATCTCTTCGTTTACTTCTTTTAAGTTTTCTTTAGGCATTGACGAAAATACCTCAAACAAATCTATATCTTTCGCATCTGGAGTTTTCCCAGTCGGAACATTTGCTTGACTCCCTTGCATTTGCTGTTGTTTCATCTGCTCCTGCATTTGCTTTTCCATATTTTTTTGCACTTCTTCTTTTATTTTCTTAGTCTCTTTACTGTCGCTTTCAAATGTTGATACTACAAGCATCGGCTTTGCAAAAATATCGTTTAGATTTTCTATAGTAACTTTATTTTCTGTGTTTAACTTATAAAGTTTTTCGGATTTTAATTTAGGGTACTTATCCTCTAAATCATTGTACTCTGAATCTGACATATCTTTCTTGTCTATTATTTTGTAGTTATTTAATATCTTATCTTCGTCTTTAGAATCTACAAAAAGCAATATTCTATCTAATTCACTCTTTCTTATCACCTCAGGTACTGCATTTACTACCCCACCCTGTTGTATACCTACATTGACAATATCAGAAGTATACGCTGGTAAAGAAAGGTCGCACATAGCTTGAACTACTAGCAATATTACAATTAATACTATCAATAAAAAAAATTTCTTTAAATATTTGATTAATTTAAACATACTCGGTTTCCTCTCAAAATTTTAACTTTTATCTCTTTAGCCTATCTATTTTTATTAATTCACTTTTTATTTTCTACCTTTTCTCACATTCTTTCTCTTACCCTTTTTTACTTACTCTCATATACTTATTTTCTTACTATTTACGTAGATCTCTACAGTCTACTTTTGTATTTTCTAGTTTTATATTATCAATCATCTGTATAAGAAGACGCTTTAAAACTATTTTTTCCTCTTTGCTAAACCCTTTAAATGACTCTTCCTCTAGCTCTTTTTGCAGCTCTTTGAGTTTATGGCAAACTCCGGATCCTTTTGCTGTCAAAAATATTCTCGTAATCCTTTGATCTTCGCTGTCCTTCCTCTTCTCAATTAACCCAGCCTTCTCCATTCTGTTTAGCATAACAGTATTTGTAGAAGGTTTTACACTTCTTATTTCCGCTAATTCTCTTTGACTCTGCCCATCCCTTTTAGATAACGATAATAATATTTGAGGTTGACCTGGGTACAATCCCAGCTTTTCAAGTTCATTATGCGATCTTATAAAGTGGGTTCTGATAAGTTTATGAAGAATAGTATTTACACTTTCTTCTGATTCGTATTCCATATTTACCCTCCTTTCAAATATTAGTTAGACGACTAACAGATATTATACTTTATCTAAACTATTTCGTCAATATTTCTATATTAATTTAAATAAAAAATTTAAAATTTAGCTTTTTTTAAGTTTTCATGTTAAAAGAAAACGTTTTATTATTAGCTGACTAACAAATAATAACAGGCTAAAAACATATATATTCGATGTTTTTAGCCTGTTATTTTATTGTTCTATTATTTTATTCTTTTGTTTTTTTATTCGTAACCATTTACTATTACATCTATTTTACCAGTTTCTGGCGACATAAGCAGTCCATGTACTACTACATTTTTAGGTACTAATGGATGATTTTTTATAAGATTGACACAATCATCAACTGATTCTTCTGCTGAGTCAAATCCATGAAGCCACTTTCTAATATTTATCCCAGAATTATAAAGCGTGTCTATAACATCTTGTGATATACCTTTTTCAATCAGTTTGTCTACAACGCTATCTACATCTACCCTACACATTCCGCAACTGTGGTGCCCTACAACCATTATTTCATCAACGCCAAATTCACAGATAGCTACAATTATACTTCTAGTCATACTTCCAAATGGGTGAGTTATAGTCGCACCAGCATTTTTTATAATTTTAGCATCACCATTTCTTAAATTCATCGCCTCTGGTAGTAAACTAGTTAGTCTTGTATCCATACATGATAAAACCAATAATTTTTTATTTGGATTTTTTGAAGTAGCATAATCTACATACTTTTTATTATTTACAAAATCCTTATTAAACTCTAATATTTGATCTAATTTTCTCATATCACACCTACTTTAAAAAATTAATTGCTTTAAGATAAATATTTATACTCAAAAGCAAATAATAGAATCATATTTATTTATTTTATATTTTTTAAAAATTTTAAAATACTACTTGTAGTAATATCTAATTGTTTTTCTTGACTTACTATAGCTTCATTATCACCCTTTTGTTCACCATAATCAGCAAATTGAGAGTGATTTGCCCCTTCAATCTCTACATAAGTAGTGTCATCTGGAAGGTTTGCTTTCGCGTTTATTAAGTTTTCAAAATTTAAAACGCCATCCTTACTTCCCCAGATTGAAAGTACATCTTTGCCTAAATCCTTAAGTTCATCTCCCATTGGATAAGAAGCTAATAGAACAACACCATCTACATTATTGTTATTTTTCGCAAATTTAGCAGCCATAGTTCCTCCAAGAGAATGGCCCCCCACTATCCAAGTATCAATGCTCTGGTATTTATCTATAACTTTGTCTCCTTTATTTATAGATAATGTCGCTAAATTTAGGGGCATTGGAACGATGACAACTTGATATCCTTTTTCGGCTATTGCTTTACATAGAGGTGCATATGCCTCTGGTTCAATTTTAGCCCCAGGATAGAATATAAAACCTTTAGTCGGAGTCTTTCCTATTGGTGAAAATGATATGAATTTGTTAACTGAGACTTCAACATTTTTATCACTGACTAGAGCTTCTTCAGCTAACATCTGTGGTTTATATGTAATATTGGCCCATATGACAAATACAATAATTGCCATAACTAGAATTGCTGATAAGCCTATCATGACTTTTTTCATAATAGTAGTCTTTATACCATTATCTCCATCATTTTTATTATTGTTAGTTTTATTACTTTTATTATTTTTATCATCCTCTAAATCGTAGAGTAATGGCTTTTCCAACTCCATAGTTATACTAAATGTATCATATTTTTTCTTACTCTTTGCTTTAACATCTTTCCCCATTAATTTTACCTCCAAAACTGTTGAATACTATTATAGTTTAACGTAACTAAAATATTTTTTCAACTTACGAAAAAACTAGAACTTCAATCCTTTTTTATAATAATCATTGTTATTATATCTATATACACAAGTATACAATAAATTACCAAACAATAAAGTCATATATTTTTATTAAAAATATATGACTTTATATTAATTAAATTAATACTTAATTCCACTCCAATATATATTATCATTCATATGTGTAATTTCTGTGAACTTTACATCTTCTAAAGCATATTTTTTAAATTCCATAAAGCCAGTTCTATCTATAATATATCCTATGTGCTCTTTTCCATTAGGAGCATCCTTTGCAATATATTCTTTAACATATTTGTAAGTATTAAGTATTATTTTTATTATATTTTCTTCGTCAACCCATTTAAGCCAATCTTCTGCGAGTCTAGGATTTTTCTTTCCAGTTCTTCCCATTATAACTAATCTATAGTATTTATTTTTGCTTCTAGTCCATGCAGAGGTTGGGCAGTTTAAAACACATTCTCCACATCCAATACAAGTTTCTTCGTTTCTAACCACTTTGTTATTTTCAATTTTAAGAGCTCCTACTGATACCTTTTTACATTTTTTAACACAAGCACCACAATTTACACATCTATCCATATCGTAAACCGGAAGTGCCATTCCTATTATACCAAAATCGTTTAATCTGGCTTTTATACAGTCATTTGGACATCCAGTTAAGGCTACCTTAAAATGTAGATCATTTGGAAATACTGCTTTTTCGATCCTCTTAGCAAACTCTGTTGTATCGTACTGTGCCTTTGGACAGGCTTTGTTTCCAACACATGCTGCTATATTTCTAGTTCCAGCTGCTGGATATCCTTCCCCTCTCTCCGCTTGATTTATATCCATTTTATCTATAACAGGTTGAATTAGTTTATTTACTTCTTCCATATCTTCCATCTTTATACCAAGTATTTCAAATCCCTGTCTTGTAGTCAAATGAATTCTACCATCTCCGTACTCTGTAGAAATCTTTGAAACTACACTTAAACTTTCCGAATCTACTAATCCCCCTGGAACTCTAACCCTTAAAGAAGTCATATATTTATTCTTGGTTATTCTATAAGCATTTTTCATTACTTTTCTTGTATTTAAATCTCTAATCATTATTTTCACCTCTAATCCACTAAATTTTTTGCTTCAGCATAATTAAACACAGGTCCATCTATGCAAATGTATTTGTCGTCAATTTTACAGTGTCCACACTTTCCTAGACCACAACACATCTTTCTTTCATATGAAACCCAAATATTTTCTTCTGCTATACCACGTTTCTTTGCTTCAGCTATTGCAAACTTCATCATAATCGGAGGCCCGACTATTACTGCTGAGACATTATCGATATCTTTTATCTCAAGTTCCGGTATATACTTAGTTACTAGGCCTACATTCCCTGTGTAATCTTCTCTAGCTCCATCTACAGTTACAAGCACATCTAACTTATCAGCCCATTTTTTTAAATCGTCCTTAAATAGCACATCCTCTGGAGATCTAAATCCTGATATTAAATTTAATTTTTCACATGTGTTTACATTGTTGTAAAAATGTTCAACAATACCTCTAACTGGTGCTAAAGCGCTTCCACCCGAAACTATAATAAGTTCTCTTCCTTTATATAGATTCACATCAAATCCATTTCCGTACGGTCCCCTTACAAACAAACTATCGCCGATCTTATAGTTGTATAGTTCCTTAGTTACTTTTCCTACATTTCTAATTGTAAAGTCTATATACTCGTCTGTAAAACCACATACTGATATTGGACTTTCTCCGAATTTTGGTATTGATATTTCGTAAAATTGACCAGGAAGTACCTTATCTGAATTCTTCTCTACTCTAAAAGTCCACTCTTTCTCTGTATGCTTTATTATGTCAAGAATCTTTGCTTTCTCAGGGATATATTTATTTTCCATACTATTTACCTCCTCTTTCTTTTTCGATTTTGTCTATTTTCTCAACACAACTTGAGAACGATATATACTCTGGACAGGCATCATCGCATCTTCCACAGCCAACACACATGTTATAACCAAATCTACTTTTAAAGTCGTTTATTTTATGCATAACTTTGAATCTCATTCTGTCCCCTTGACCAGTTCTAAATGAATGACCTCCAGCTATATCAGTATATCCTTCTACTTGACAAGAAGCCCAAACTCTTCTTCTTTCACCAGCATTTTGGTTTTCTTTGTAAAAAATATCTTGCATTGTAAAGCAAGTGCACGTAGGACAGACAAAGTTACATCTTCCGCACCCTATACATCTCTTGTCGTACTCTTCCCAAAGTGAATCACTTTTTATAGCTTCTACATCTATATTTTGAGGGACTTCGATAGATATCTTGTTTTCTTTCACAAAATCCATCTCAAAATCAACTTTTTCACCGTTAAAAACTTCTAGATCTTTATCTTTAATATCCAAGTATATAAAATCATTATCTAAATTCATCCCTATTGAATAATCTTCAGTTTTATTTGATCCCATACTTGCGCAGAAACAGTTTCTAAAACTCTCTTTGCATCCTATTAAAACAAACTTTACTTTATCTCTAATTCTCTTGTAGAAATAATCTTCTTCATTGCCGTTATTAAGGTAAATTTGATCAATTCTTTTAACTCCATGAATATCACACGATCTCATAAATACAAGTAACTTCTTATCATCTGTATTGGATTCATTATACTGATCTTCAGTAAAATAAAAAAGAATCTGGTTAATAGGTAAAATCGTCTCCTTAGGAGAATAGTTTGACTTCCTTTCAAACTCAATCTCATCAAATCTCTCTATCTCACTGTAAGATATAAGATCAGTGTCAGAACAAGTGCCTTTAAATGGCTTTACAGTCGGTGCAAATATTTTATACTCTTTGCTCAGTTCTTCTAATGCACGATCTAATTCAGTTGTATCTATTTTTATCTTCATAATCAACCACCCCTTCTCATTTAATATCTATATTGTTAAATAAAATTTTATCATTCTCTTAAGTTTATTTCTGTGATTAATATCACATGCTATAAAATAACTTTAAAAGCTCCCTATATTTGCGAAACTGAATAAGTACAAAAATTAAAAAGTAGTATCTCTTAAATGTATTACACATCATTAAGATACTACTCTTTTAAAACACCCTATTATTTAACATAGTAATTTATATGTTATTTAACATATTATCAATGTAATAAATTTTCTATCTATTACAAACTATTCCTTAAAATACTTGACCAACTTATCAGCTTTAACGTAAATCTGTTTGCCTTCAAACCTTACTAAATTATTTTCTTGAAGCGTCTTCATCGCTCTTGATAAAGTCTCCCTCTTTGTTCCAAGCATATCGGCTAAATATGTAATCGTGATATTTAGATTTAGAAAAGTCCACTCTCCATCTTCAATTCCAAACTCTCTGCTCAACCTACATAGTTTTGCAGCAAGCTTCTTATCTACCCTAAGAGATATAGAATTTTTTAATTGTCTGTAAAGTCTTCTCATTCTTTTTTCAGTGTAATTAAATACATTGGCAGTTAGTTTAAAATCTTTCTTCATCATACCTTCAAAATCTTTTATACTTATATCTGCTACTAGTGATTTTTCAAATGCTTCGCAAGTTACTGTAGATGTATGTTTCTCTTCAAACGATATCTCATTTATTAAATCTCCACTGTTTAGAATAAAAATTATTTTGAGTTCTCCATCCTCACTCATCTTCGATATAGACGCCTTTCCATCTATAAGAACATATACTTTATCTACTTCTTCTTTTTCATGTATTATTGTCTGCTTTTTTCTGTATGTTTTTAATTGCGCTAACTCTAAAAATTTATTTTTTGTATACGTACTTGTATTCTTTAAAAATACAATTTTATCAATATCGTTCATACTCAGTTTATCCAACAAGCATCACCCAACTTTATATAATAATTGACTATTTGGTTTCATTAACAAAATTTCTTCTTCTATTCAAATGAGTTCATAAGCTCTTCAAACTTATCTATATCACCTATTACTAGTTTTTCAAAGCCTTTATCTTCTACATCCACTATCCACTGCTTATCTTCTCGGTTCAATTTAATTGTTCCTTCACGCTCAGTAACTTTTGCATTTTTTATTTTTTTAATAAATAGCTTATTTATATCACTTTCTACATCATTATTGCCATTTAAATAATCTTTTAACGACTCTTTAAAAATCTTAATAGTTAAATCTGCAAAATCAACTCCAGCTAGTTTAACTTTAACCGTAGCTGTGTCACCATCCACTTTCTCAGACAATACTTCTACTTTTATATTTTTAAGGGCGTCAACCATAACTTCTTGAAATTCAGCTTCTTGCTCTGGCGTCATTTCTTCATCATCAAAGTTCATAAAATCTTCTATATCCTCATAAAAATCATTTTCTGATATTTGATCGAAGAATTCCTCTGTTGCTTTAGTAGGTGTTTGCCTTATACATCCGACAAATACCAGAGCAATACTTAAAAATACTGTAAGTAATGCTACTAACTTTAAATTTTTTTTCATAACAATATTCCCCCACCTTAATGATTGTTTTCCTCATATAAATTTTCCCAAATCAATGCAACTTTGTCAATATATTATAAAATTCAATACTTTTTTGCTTTAAAATAGGGATGTCCTATAATAAAACTATATTCTTAAAGCAATATAGATTTATTATAGGACACCCCTATAAATTTAACTAATCTACTTTATAACCGCTAAATCTCGTTATCAATGCCGTTTTTTAGATTATAAAGATATCTAAAACCCAAATCGTACAAAATATTACATGCTGTCACACTTCTATACCCGTGGTAACAGTACACTATAATTACTTTATCTTTATAGGCTTCAATTATATCTATATCATGATATAAGTCTTGTAATGGAATATTTACTGAGTTTTTTAATTTTTTGATATTGAAATCTTCACTCGACCTTACGTCTAACAATAAAATATCCTTTTTTGAATTTATCATATCCTTTAGCTGTTTAAAATTTATCTCCTTATAGATCACTCTACCACCCCCAAAGTTGCAAAATTAGATACGCTATAAACATACCCAATATATACACAAATAATCTTTTAACAATTATCGTGTATATTTACATGTATGTTCACAAAACAAAAAATGTGTGCCCTTTAAACAAGTATATTTAAATAATGACACACATTTTAAACTATTATTTTATTATATATTTTTAGTTCAAGTTTCTACTTACAAACCACCCTTATTGCTTTTCTCTACATTCTATTGGCAATTTATCTTCTCTAATACCTTTTAAAACTGGTTGTCTTAATGCTCCTTTATCGTTTGGCATGTATTCTACGGTCGCAACTAACGTAGGTTCTAGCCAAACAGCATTCTCATTTCCTTCTGGAACATGTGGTATCGTTGGACTAGAAGCTATCTTATAATTATATTGTTCTAATTTACTCAAACTTACTCCTAGAGTAACATGACCTTTATAAGCTAATTTTCCATCATTTCCATATTGTGCGATAACTAAACTAGCCATATTATTTTCTTTTAATATATAACCGCAAACTACAAAATCCATATCTTCTAAGAATTTAATCTTTATCCAATCCTTAGATCTTTTATCAAATAAATACTTACTACCTTTTAATTTTGCAACAATGCCTTCTAACTTCTGCTGTTTAGCAAGTTCAAATAGTTTTACTCCGTTATTTTCTATATACCTAGATATCGCAATTCTATCGTTTTCTTTTACTGTCTTCTCTAAAATTTTCTTACGTTTTATTAAATCTAAATCTGTTGTTAGTTCTCCGTCTATATATATTATGTCGTAGGCTACAAAACTAGCAGGATGTTGCTTGTAAGCTAATCTAATTTTAAACGGATCACTCATCATTGATCTTCTTTGTATATCAAAGAAATCTGGTACTCCGTTCTTTGATACAATTAATTCTCCATCTAATATGCACTTTTTCTTTACTTGTTTGTGAATCTCATTTAACTCAGGGAAACGCGGCAACAATTTAAAATCTCTCTTATTTATTAATTCCGAACTATTATTTTCTGGATCTAAATATGCAATACAACGTATACCATCAAGTTTAAGTTCAAATATATAGTCTGGAGAATCAAATGCTTTTTTCAACTCTGAAATTAGCATGGGTCTTATGCCTTTTTTATCGAATAAATCCATTTACTTAGTCCCTGTTTTTAAATCGTTGTTCTGAGCCATATCTACAGTCTTTTTAAGCGCTTCCATAAGATCTATTACGTTGTTAGGCTTATCACTATCCGCAGATATGATCTCTTGGCCTGCAATTTTCTTTTCTATAGCATCTCGTAGACGTTCTTGGTATTCGTCATGGTATGCCGCTATGTCGAACTCTTTAGTCATAGATTCTATTAAGCTATTTGCCATATCTAACTCTGACTTTTCTACTTGCGCTTTACCTTTAGATTTAGGCATCTCTTGTACTTCCTCTGCATAGAACAGTGTCTTTGCGATAAGACCTTCCTTAGTCGGATACAAAACAATAAGCGTTTCATTTGTTCCGAGTACTGTTTTTGCAATTGCAACCTTCTTTTGTTTTAGCATAGATTGCCTAAACAACTCATATGCCTTCTCTCCACCTATGTCAGGAACTATATAGTAGTTTTTATCGTAGTGTATATTTTCTATTTCGCTCATTTTTGAAAATTGGATAATGTGGATTGTCTTATCTTTCTTAGTTTTTATCTTTTCTAATTCATCCGATGTTATTGTTACATATTTATCTTTTTCAAATTCATACCCTTTTATAATGTCTGGTGCTTTAACTTCTTTACCGCAATCTCCACAGAATTTTTTATATTTAATCCTCTGATGTGTGTCTTTACATAACTGATTAAAATTTATGCTTATATCTCTTGTTGTTTTATACAATCCGCATGGAATATATATCATCCCAACAGATATAGCCGATTTATGTGCTACTGCCATACCAATCACCTCAAGTTTATATTTTTAGGTTTAGTATATGTAATATCTGTAAATTTACACATAAGAAAAGAGTAGTATTTAATTTGGCGCTTATAGAACTTAAACTATAAAAACAACTCATTTATTTAATATAATTACAACACTAGTGTTATCTTATAATTAAATATACAATAATAAATGTTATAATTTATATAACTTTAAATTTAATATGAATTGTAAATAATTATAAAGGAGAATAATTAATGAATTTATTTGATAATATCGCAAAAAAGTATGATATAGATAGTCGAATTGAATTAGCAAATACTATAACTAAAGAATTGAGAAAAGAACTGAAGAATACTTCTGACAAACAAGCGCTTGATTACGGTTGTGGAACTGGTTTAGTCGGATTACAGCTTACAGATAAATTTAGATCTATATTGTTTGTAGATTCTTCAGAAGAAATGATCAATGTAGTTAATCAAAAGATCGAAAAGATAAAAGTAAATAATGGCAGTACTATGGTTGGAGATTTTAGTACGGAGGATTTGCCCGATGTAAAAGTTGATTTCATAATAGTTTCTTTAGTTTTACTGCATGTACAAAAAACATCGATACTTTTCGAATCCCTTTATAAATTATTAAATTTAGAAGGTGAACTTATAATTGTTGATTTCGATAAAAATGAAAAGATCAATCATGAAAAAGTCCATAATGGTTTTACTCATCAAGAACTTTATAACCAAGCTGAAAGGGTAGGATTTAAAGATATTAGCGTTCGAACTTTTTATCGAGGAAAGGAAATATTCATGAATCAAGATGCGTCAATGTTCATTTTTAATGCGAAAAAATAATGTTCCCAAAATGGTCAATATTTTTTTGTAAAATTACTTATATAAGAGAAGATTAAAATAAATCACAATTATTTAAGTCTAGATATATACCTTATACTAAACAATTAAGCTAGTAGTATCAATACCTTGCTTGCTTCTTCTATCTATACCCAATAGGGTGTATTACGTGGTCCTCTTTTGGGTTAATGTGCGATAGTTCATCATCTACTAAAGTAATTCATCTCTGGACTGCATAATGCCCAAATCTATATCTTAATTTATCTATAGTATTATCTATCTTTTCGTGTCTTTCTATTTCCTTGAAGTTATCCCCGAAACTTAATTGTACATAATTGGATGTAGACAAACCACATGCTCTTACGCCTAACTTTCTAACCGGTATAAATGGCTGGTGATGTATTTTATATAGATCAAATGCTTTATCAAAAATTTCTGGAGTTGTATTACATGGAATAGTCAATTTTCCTTGTCTCTCATACCACTCTAAATTACTATTTCTAATAGTTATCTGAACAGTACTACATACAAAACAATGTTTTCTAAGCCTTTCTGTTACACTCTCTGTAAGTTTATACAATACAATCTTTACTTCCTCATCTTTAGTCAAATTCTTTTTTAATGTAATAGAATTACCTACACTTTTAATTTCCGAGTTATCGCCTAATCTGGCTACAGGTGAATCGTCTAGACCGTTTGCAAACTTCCATAAATCTACACCTCTAACACCTAAATGTTTCTTTAAGAAGTCTGGATTAGAATTTGCTAAGTCACCTATAGTATTGATATTAAATTTAATAAATTTCTTTTTAGTTGATCGCCCAACGTTTAGCAAATCCTCGACTGGCAAATTCCAGACCTTATCTTTAAAGTTTTCTGGTAAAATAACTGTTGTCGCATCTGGTTTTTTCATATCACTACCTAATTTTGCAAATATCTTATTAAAACTAACTCCGATTGATGCAGTAAGCCCTAATTCTTTCTTGACTCTATTCCTAATTCGATTCGCGATTTCTTCGCCGCTCCCAAATAGCTTTATACTGCTTGTAACATCAAGCCAGCACTCGTCTAATCCAAATGATTCTATTTGATCCGTGTAATCTTTATAAATATCTATCGCTAACCTAGAGAATCTAAGATATTGTTGATAGTTTGCCTGTACAATTACTAATCCAGGACACTTTTGTTTAGCCTGCCAGATAGGTTCTCCTGTGGTTATTTTGTATTTTTTAGCTATATAGTTTTTTGCCAATATAATTCCATACTTACTGTCTCCTTGGCTTCCTACTGCTAACGGCTTCTCTCTAAGATATGGATTATACAAGCACTCTACGCTTGCATAAAAGTTATTCATATCTGAATGTATAATTACCCTTTCCATAAAATGCACCTCATTCATAGAACGTTAGTTCCGAATATATGTTCTATTATATACTTTAAGATAGATAATATTCTATAGGGGATTAATGGAAATTGATTTTACAATATGTGTAGTAACATAACTGCAAAACAGAGCAATATATAGAAACCTTAAAATAAAAAAAGAGTAGCATATTTTGCTACTCCTTTACAATATTCTTGCATTAATTCCCTTTAATACAGGATATCTTGACGCTATTTATTTTCTTAAGTATCCCATTATATTTATATTTTTACAATAAATAAGGTATTGTAAACAATCTAATATTTTATATTATTAGGTAAATTTAATATGTATTAATTTGTTATCCGTTAATTACGTAAAGATAAATACTATTTGATAGCATCCTCGTAAACATTCTTAGTATTTTCTTCCATCTGTCTTAATCTATCCTTAATACTATTTAGTTCAGACTTAGCTTTTTCAGACTCTGTTTTATATTGATCCGTCTCAGCTTTTGCTCTACTTACCTCATTCGACTTTTCAGAGATCTCTTTTGCTTTCTCTTTTATCTCATTTATTTTCTGTTGAATCTCATTTTGTTTATCTAACAACTGTTGTTTTAAATTTTTAATTTCTTCTACTGATGATTGGCTTCCTTGTCGCAATGAGTTCAACTCATTTTCTAATTGCTGTTTTTTAGTCTCAAGTGTTGATTTATCCAACAGTAATTCATCTTTATCTTTTTGTAATTGACCCGCTTTTTTCTCTAAAATTTCATTCTCAGTCTTGCTTCTTTTTAAACGACTAGCTAGATCGTTTACTATACTTTCTGTTTTGGAAATGATCGAATTCCAATCAACTGAAGATTGTAATGCTAAAACTGTTCCTCCAGAAAATACAACAGCGGATATTATAACACCTATCCCAAATTTACCTAATTTTTTCATATTAATACTCCCATTTTAATAAAAATTTACTTACAGCTTTTTGATATTAGCATACTATTTAGTTTTTGTAAATACATTTTCTACTACAAAGCTTCTTTATTAACGACACATATTCCTTCAATTATTACTTCAAACCACCAGAGCGTAAAATATAATTACCACTATAAAAATTATATCTCATCATCTTACTTTAAAAACATTATGGTAAATTATGGTTTCCCTAAGCTTAAAGAATCTAAAACAATAGTTGGAGCATATAAATATAGTAAAATCATAAGGAGGATTATTATGTATGATGAAATATATCCAAACCCAATTCATTTGGAAAAATCAATATATTCAATTGGAAATTCTGTAGAATCTGATGAAAAAATTAACAGATATTATCAATGGTTAATTGACAATATTCCGGAATCTGAACTAACTTCAGAACAAAGAGATCATATAAGGCATTTCCTGGTTTCAATAAAAGAAGATAAGATTAATCATAATAATGTATTAAAAATTATGTATTACCAAATCACTGGAAACACTTCAACTATAATAGAAAAAGAATTTGATGAACCCAAAGATTTTAAAGAAGAGATTACAGCTGAATTTATTAGAACGTTAGAATCTATTAAAAGAAATAGAATTATCATGTTTGGAATACCTAGTCTTTACTATAGAGATTTAATTTTCACCATTATATCCGATGAAATTCGACATGCATTTTTTTATAACCATATATTTGCGAACTTATATACTTTAACATAAAAAAGACAGTTAATTCTGTCTTTTTTTATGTTAAAATTTTTCTTTATGTCGTGCAATGAAAGTAATAACATACAAATAGAAATAGCTGTTTAAATTTCTATTTGTTACATCTTATTAATATCATTTAGCCATAGTGTAAATATTCTCCATATCATTTCTATTTAAGGATTTAAAACCTCCTATAGTTCTCGTGTCTTGAAAACTACAATTATAAGCCAACTCTTTCACTTGAAAATCAGATAACTCTACACCCAGCTCCTTAATAGAAGTTGGCATTTCAATTATTCTAAAAAAATCTTCCATAGCTTCAATACCTTCTATAGCTACAGTCTTGTCATCTTTTCCTTCAGATGAAATCTTCATTACATTAGTTGCAAACATGGCAAATCTAGATGGATTTGTATCTAATACGTATCGAGCCCAACTTCCCCAAAGCGAAGCTAAACCAGCCCCGTGTGCTACGTCAAACATTCCACTTAATTCATGTTCTAATTCATGGCAAGACCAATCCCCCAAAGCCCCACAACCTGTTAATCCATTATGAGATAAACTTCCTGACCACATGATTTCTGCCCTTGCATCATAACAGTTTGGATCTTTTATTAGAATTTCTGCATTTTTAATAACAGTTCTCAAAAGTGCTTCACTTATGCCATCTGATAACTCCATACCTTTATCTGCTGAAAAATAACGTTCTAAAGTATGCATTAATATGTCTACACAACCTGAGCTTGTCTGATACTGTGGTAATGTAAGCGTTAACTCAGGGTTCATTAATGCAAATACACACCTTGATTCTGAATTGCAACCTCGCTTTACTCCTCCTTCATCCTTTGTAATTACAGAAGCATTACTCATTTCACTGCCAGCCGCTGCTAATGTTAAAACACTGCCAATTGGTAAGCATGATTTAGGCACTCTTTTTCCCTCATAAAAATCCCATACATCACCACTATTTGCAACTCCATAGCCTATAGCTTTAGATGAATCTATAACACTTCCTCCTCCAACAGCCAGTATAAAATCCACTTCTTCTTTTTTGCAGATTTCAATTCCTTCATATACTTTAGATAATCTTGGATTTGGCACAACCCCCCAACACTTATATATGTTATACCAGCTTCATCCAATGATTTATAAACGCGATCTAGTAGTCCAGATTTTTTTGCACTTATTCCTCCAAAATGAACTAATACCTTTTGATAATTTCCCTCTTTTATCAGCTTCCCAACCTGGAATTCAGCATCTCTACCGAAAACTACTTTAGTTGGTGTAAAATATTCAAAATTTAACATTGTTACAATCCTCCTAATATATTCGTATACTTAATCTTACTATATTCCTTTTTCGTTAGCAATAATAATAACACCTGCTAGGGTGCAGGTGTTATTATTATTACTTTAGATACGACGTATGCGCATTCTACAGAGGATTTTTCTTGAAAAGTCGCGATATTTTTGAAAACATATAAAATAGCAATTTACCACCGAGTTAAACCTTACGGTATCAAGTCGGTGGCAAATCGCTATAATTACTATAAATTAAGATTTCATCAATTCCATGTATCCCTTAGAATTCAGCGTTTTTAGGAGTTCTAGGGAATGGTATTACGTCTCTTATGTTGCCCATACCAGTCATGAATAAATCGTCTATTTAAATGCTTATTATATAGCCAATTTTCTTTATTAATAGACGGTATAAGTAAGTGATATCAACACATACAAATTATTAAGTTTTATTAATGTATTCTTTCTCTTTATTTTGAAGTTTTCGTTTTCCGTAGGCAATATGTGGACAAAAACAAACCTCATATATAATATAAAGTATAAATTTATATTATATACTTTATAACTTTTTCATAGAGACATGCACATTTAACAATTATTATACATACACTTTATTACGCAAGTGAATAACAAGCGTAGCGTTCTTAAACTCGTTTTAAGATGTGATAAACGTTAAGCGTAATCGATTAAAGTGACCTTGAGGGAAATCTATTTATTTTGATTTCTCTATTTTTTTATGTAAGTTTAATTAAAGTTCATTATTCTTACATAAAAAACTACCTACAATTAAGCAGGTAGTTTCGCAATAAAACTAGAATAATTCTTATCTTAATTTTTTATATTTTTTTTAATATTTTGTAAACTATATAAAAAATCAGCACTAATAGTGCAGTATTTATAATTTGTCCGACAAAGTATATATCTATCATTTTACTCTCTTCTTTCTATTTAATTTTATATGTACCTGTAACTGTATGATCCTTTGAAGCAACTGTACCAATACCATTGACTAATATATTCATATTAATTGTTCCTCTTGCTTTTAATGTAACACTCTTCTTACTAGACGCTATATTAGCAGTAGTTGGCCCTTTTACTAGATGTAAACCTAATGTATACCCAGTTAAACTTTGACCTTTACCAGTAACTTTAGTTATTTTTTTATTAGAAACATGGACATCTCCGTAAACATTAAAGTTCGCACCCATGCCGATTTTTTTAGAATATTTAAGTGATTTCGATGTGGAAGCAGCTCTTGCTAATCGAATATTATTATAATCAGAAGATTCAACTTCATTGCTAATTTCATTGAACTCTCTTAAAACCTCTTGCAGTTCCTCTTCACTATTAACAACAATAGGTGTTACTCCTTCAGGAATTTCGCATATCTTTAAACCATATTTTTTTACTAACTCTTCAGTATGTTCCCTTTCTGTTGTTTTGTCTTCTGATGATAAGTTTGTTTCATTCCTTCCTTCAAATGCATATGTAGTTTCACATATAGGTAATAATACTAATGCTGCAGCTAATAAAATAGCTACCTTTCTTTTAAAATACTTTATATTCATTTTACTTCCTCCTTTGTTGAATTTGTGTTAATAACCAACATTAGAATAGTAAAATTAAAACATAATTTCAACGTTTTATGTATAACTGGTCATTTAAAATGTATAACTGGTCATTATTATCAATTAATCTAAGTTTTCAAATTAAAATAATTTTCAAATAATAATTAAATATATAATAAGTGTATGTCACAATAAAAGACCTAGTATTTACTCTCTAGTAAATTAAAAAGGATAGCAATTACGCTATCCTTAATCATTCTCTACATTCTGTTGGTGATTTATCTTCTCTAATTCCTTTTAAAACTGGTTGCCTTAATGAACCTCTATCGTTTGGCATATACTCAACTGTACATACAAGAGTAGGTTCTATCCATACAGCATCTTCATTTCCTGAACCACTAGGTACGTACTTAATAGGTGGATTACTAGCTTTTTTATATTTATATTGATTAAGTTTTCTAAGACTCACACCTAAAGTAACATGTCCTTTATATATCAATTCGTTTTCTTCATTATATTGGGCTATTATTAAACTAGTCATATTATTCTCTTTTAATATATAACCGCACACGACAAAATCTTCATCCTTCATGTATTTTATTTTGATCCAGTCTCTACTCTTCTTATCAAACCAATACTTACTGTTCTTGTCTTTAGCGACAATTCCTTCTAGTTTCTGCTGCTCTGCCACTTGATATAATGCTTTTCCGTTAGTTTCTATATATCTAGATATCGCAAATCTATCCATTTCATTTACTGTTTTCTCTAATAATTTTTTGCGTTCTATTAAAGGTAAATCTGTAACTAACTTGTCCTTATAATATATAATGTCGTAAGCAATGAAACTTGCTGGATACTTCTTGCCTGCTAATTGCATTTTAAAGGGATCATTTAATAATGTTCTTCTTTGTAATTCGTAGAAGTCTGGTACCCCTTTGTTCATTGCAATTAATTCTCCGTCTAAAATACATTTTTCATTTACGTATCTATGTAGCTGGTCTAGCTCTGGAAATCTTGGGATAACTTAAAATCTCTCTTATTCCTTAAATCTGTACTATCTTTATCTAAATATGCTATACATCTAATTCCGTCTAACTTTAATTCAAATATATAATCTGGAGAGTCAAAAACCTACTGCATTTCTGCGATTAACATTGGTTTAATTCCTTTTTCATCGAATATATCCATAATATCACCTCTTATGGATAGTAATCAATGAATTTATTTACATACATTTTTTCGTTAATAGACTTAATATATTCGTCATTTTAATTAGATCAAACAAATATTAATATAATATAGTACAATTAAATTAAAGTAAAAAACTATTTAAAGGAGATCAAATTATGAATAAAAGAATACAAAACATGTATTGCATTGGTTGTGGACAAGAATATACACCAAATGATTACTTTCAGGGCTGCCCTAAATGCCTTGCCAAGGGAACAAATTCCAGTGTTACTTTTAAGTATCATGGCAAAGCTAAAACTTCTAAAAAATTTGGCATGCTCAAATTCAGCGACAGGCTTCCGTATAAATCCTTTCCTACTCTTGGTGAAGGAGGAACTCCCGTAATATCATTAGAAAAACTTGCCAAGAAGCTTAATCTTGCTTCACTTTATTCAAAAAATGAATTTCAAAATCCAACTGGCTCTCATAAAGATCGTATGAATCCGCTGATTGTTGCGAGGGCTATGGATCTTGGTAAAGAAGTTGTAGCAGCAGCCTCCAGCGGAAATGAAGGCGTTTCTCTGGCTGCCTATGCTGCACTTGCGGGGCTTGAATGTAATATTATTTCAACTGCAAATATCCAGCCAGGATGGAAAAGTGCAATTGTTTCTACCGGAGCCAATTTGATTATTAAGGAAACATCTGAGGAGCGTTGGGAGTATCTAGCCAAAATGGTGGAAACAGAGGATGGTATCCAGCAACTAACTACATCACCCCGCCAGTTGGAAGCAATTGTTTCGGGCTACAGGGATACAAAACAATTGCATTTGAATTGGTTGAGTTCTTTGGAAATAATTTGCCAGAATATATGTTGATTCCCGTTGCTCGTGGAGATTTATTGTATGGTATCTATGAAGGTTTCTGCGAAATGAAGCAGGAAGGCATTATTACTCGCATGCCAAAATTAGTTGCAATTGAACCTTTACCACGATTAGAAAAGATTTTAGACAAGGAGGCAGACTATCGTGACCTCTTCCCTGGACAGTATGAATTAACAGAATCAATCGGTGGTAACACTGCCACACTACAATCAAAAATAGCTTTAGAAAATAGCGGCGGCATGGCGGTAAGTATTAGGCAGGATGAAGTGGTTTCTACAGTATTAGATTTTGCAAAACATGGTTTGTATCTCGAAAGTTCCTCGGCTATTGTAGTTGGGGGCCTGAAAAAGCTTTGTGATAAAAAAAGAATCCCCTCAGGTTCATCTGTTATATTGGTTGCTACCTCCGGTGGTTCAAAGAATGGGCCTGATATTGTAGATGCTATCATAAGGGGAACAGATTCACTTTGATTCCTGCAAAATTGTTCAGAATATAAATAAGGGTAGCAATTAAGCTACCCTTTTTACTACCTACATAAATTTTCTAATTTCCAACCACTCAACAACTATCCTATAAGTCTCCTTAAAGTCATTCCCTACAAACTTAGGTACGCTGAAACCAATTTTCATTACTGTAAACACTTTTTCGACATAAATTTCATATAATATATTAGTGGTAAATAATATAATCCACTAAAGTTTTTTAGTTTTGCATATCCTTTTTAGTGAATTAAGATACTAATTAACTTTTTCTAACAATGGTAACAAAGATACCTTTTAGAATTTATTGCGAGATTCATAAATCATTGTCATGTTCTATGGATCATATTTAATATCTTCATTCCTGTATGCAATATATAGTAAAGTTAAAACACCATCTTATTAAATATATAAGGTGGTGTTTTTTTGAATTTTTGCTATTAATATTGGCTTGATTCCTTTTTCATCGAATATATTTACGCAACCACCTCTTAGAGATAGTATTGTCAGTAGCCCGACATTGATATAACAGTAATTACCGATGGACAATTTTTAACTACTTATGGATTAACTTATAAAGATATAAACCTTTTACAAGAATTAAATCTAATTGATATATTGAACTTTATTTCTATTGGAAAAGATGAACATGAATTGAACATGAATTAATGATTTTTCCAGATAATTTATTAATTATTAAAAAAAATGATACTATTGATTTGTCAGTTCAGTGCAAGAATTTGACTACAATAGGTAGAGAAATAAGTAATTTTATTGATAAGCCGTTTGAACAGTCGATAATAGATAATATATCAAAGGTTTTTGTATTAAAAGGTAATATTTCTATCTATTTAGAGAAAAATAATAAATAGTTGAATTGTATATGTGAAACATTTTTATCAATTAACTCCTTTTAGAGCCTTGTTATATTACATGGCTCTCATTAAATTTTTCTAATTCCGTGTTTAATATTACTTTAATTTTTCTTTATATTATCTTTATAAGCATTTTAATACCAATGAGTATATAAAGTACTTTTAGGAGTTTGAAATTTAATGTGATTCGTGTTACTAAAAATATTTAAACATATTAGCTTCCAATACGCAGGACATTTATATATGCGTTTATACTTGGACCAAATAAAACTGTTCCGCCAGTTGATGAAAAAATCACTAAATCCAATACATCACCCTCTGCCAATGTGACAATAGAACTGAAAGTTAACATTTCAAAGTCAGCATTTAATACAGTTGACGTAATTAACGATGGTAATGATAAAACTCCATTGACTCTAACTCCAACTGTCAGTCCAAAACTACCAGTAGTTGATTGAGCAAGAATCATAAACTCTACTCTATAATCCCCGGCTATATCAATTGTGATATTGTTAGTTCCAGTCGTAATATTTAGGTTTACCAACGGTTCATCTAAAGCTACAACTTCTTCTACACCACCGCTGTCTAATTCAATAACTTGTGCCACATCACTATACAGTCCTCCATATGCATTTATCAATGCAGGACCTGTTTCTCCTGTTGCCCCTGTTAATCCTGTTGCTCCTGTTAATCCTGTTGCTCCTGTTAATCCTGTTGCCCCTGTTAATCCTGTTGCTCCTGTTAATCCTGTTGCCCCTGTGGATCCTGTCTCTCCTGTGGATCCTGTGGATCCTGTGGATCCTGTCTCTCCTGTAGAACCTATAGATCCTGTGGATCCTGTTGCTCCTGTTGGACCTGTGGATCCTGTTGCTCCTGTTGGACCTGTTGGACCTGTTGGACCTGTTACGCAACTTTGATTGCAACAACCTGGTCTATTTTGACAACAACCATTGCAATAATTACAATCATAATGATCACAACAACAACAGTTGCAGTTTGTAATTATACAACCACAGCTTTTACAACATTTATTATATTTCAAAAGCATTCACTCCTATTAAAAATTTGAGGCAAGCCTCTATTTAATATATGAAAATTAAAACTAAACGTGAAACTAAATGTCTAAATTTGAAATATGTAATATTTATAAGTTATACGTTGATTAATCTTTCATATCAACATAGATACTTCCATATCATGTGTAAAGTTAAGGTATAGAATATCCAATTTTTTTATATAACACTTATTGGTGTCTAATACAAGTAAAGCAAATGAAATCTTTAAAGTATATGAAGAAATTGTATATCAATTAGATTTAATATATTATAATGGGTTTGATAAACAATAAAAAAAGATTATGAAAATTATCTTAAAAAGATAAATTCAAATTTAAACAATTTAGAGCGATAAGGAGATACTATTATGACCAAAATATTAGCATTAGTTGGAAGTCCAAGGAAAGGCGGAAACGTTGATACTATAATAGATGAAATTATTAAAGGAGCAAAATCTAAAGATGTTGAGATTAAAAAAATATATTTAAATGATTTGAATATTAAAGGCTGTCAAGGTTGTCTTTATTGTAGAAAAAATCCTACCTGTATAGTCGATGATGATATGAGTAAAATTTATAAACTCATAAAAGATGCAGAATATATTATTATAGGCACACCTGTATATATATGCCAAGTATCTGCACAGACGAAGCTATTATTAGATAGGCTTTACCCGTTAACAGAAATTGATAAATTTAGACATTTACCAAGATTCGGTAATAAAAAACTTATAATGGTATATACACAAGCAGCTCCATTTTCATTTATATTTAAAAGATACTTTAAATATACGGCGAAACATCTTAAAGGAATGGGTTTAACTCATTATAAGACATTAATATCAACAAAAGCTTTTGAAAAGGGTACAACTAAAAGTAATAAAAAATTACTTGAAAAAGCTCGCGTCCTAGGTCAGGTAATTGCTAAAGATGTATTATAGATTAAGTTTTTATGCTTTAAAATTAGTGCGTCACCTTCTAGTTCAATTAGGTGTGTTATTTTACTCTATATTAAATATAAAATAGTGTTGTAAATGAGAGAATTTTTACACTTAACTAATATGTTTTACATATAATCAACTACTTTTCTATACATCTCCTTAAAGTCATTAACCCACAAACTTAGTCACATTGTCTGGGAATTTCTTCCTGCATGTAAGATATAGTAAAGTTAATGCCACCTTATTAATTATATAAGGTGGCATGTACTTTTTCTACAACATAAATTTTCTACCTTCCAACCACTTAGCAACTTTTCTATTCTTGTCCTTTCTTTAAGCACCATATAATATTTGCAATTGACAATCCAAATATTATACCAAAACCTGTTCCACTTATTGCGAAGAAAGTGTTGTTCCTCATAATTATCGAAAAAATAACCCCTAAAAATAAACCAATTATCATTCCTATGACTATATATTTAGCATGGTCATTATATTTATTATTGCTCAATTTAACACCCCTAACTATATAAACTAAGTTATAAAAAATTATAACATTATAGCAACAGTCTTGCATTTAATTACACAGAAATACTAAAATTTATTTACTATTTAATACCTTATCCAATGTATCCCATCTATCTACTCCGTTAAATACTGTGTATCTGTCTGGTAACTTCTTAGCCTTTAAGGCTTCCTCTGTCTTACCACCTAAGACAAATAAATTCTCTGCTGTATAACTCTTAAAATTTATTACATCCATCACAATACAGTTGTCTTTACTCCATGCAAATACTTCCGCAATAGTTCTGTCTGCATCATTACTATATAAAACACAATTCTTTTTCATTTTATTATCACTTCCATGAATAGTTTTATTTAATATTCCCTCTGCTATTAGTTTAGCGACTTCTCCATAACCTAATTTTGTAGCTATACCATAGTCATTTTTATTATCACAAAAGAATGTCTCTATCATTATAGCAGGACAATCTGTAGAGTTAAGCATGTACAAATCTGGTCTATCTTTCACACCTCTACTAGTAAATACTGTACCTATAAAACTCATAATATCCATCTAATCACCCCTTCTATCTAATTAATCCTGATTGCACCATATATATAAAGAACCCTATAAGCGATGTTATCATTACACCTACTAACCATTTAAGTACGCCTGTTAATCCCTTTAAATCACTACATAACGTTTCTATTTGTATAGCAAAAGCAGCTTGTTGTTGTTCTAGTTTGTCAAGCCTCTCTGAATGGTTGTCTATTCTACATTTATGAGTATCAATTTGATGTTTAATCAGTTCCTCATTCATTTATTCATCTCCGAATCTAAAATTTATATAAGGAATAGAATTTTACTCCCTAAATTTGCAATAAAAAACACCACATAAAGCGGTGCTTTTTCATGTATAATATATGCTCATAACTGCAAAATGTAAAGAGGATCAGGATCATGTGAACCCATAATCCTATGTACATATTATATACAATTATTTTTGTTTTAATACCATAAACACCTTAGGATGTGTATTTTTAAGGTGTTTATGGTTAAAAGGAAATTAAAAACACTAAACACCGAAAGAATAGAGGTTTGTCGATACTATTTCGGTGTTATTACAATGTATTAAATCACCCTTGATATTATACATAAAAAAAGAACTCTACTTTGTATAGTCCTCGCTCGTTATTTCCTTATATTCTGTTTCTGTTATCTCGTTTAAATCTACTGCTAATTTGACTTGTGATATCGTCCATAACTTATTGTTATAGAAGTAATTTATATTAAAATACCAATTCATTAATTAGTCCCTCCTTGTGGTTGCATTTGCATGAAATATAAATCTGCAACTTGTTTTTTGAGTATTTCTATTTCATCTTCTTCAGTTATCAGAGCATCTTCGCACTCATAATACGCTTCTTTTGTGTCTATATTTACATATAATACTGCTACCTTACCATCTTGCTTAGTAGGCTCTGGTAACTGTTCTACTAATATACCCTCGCTTGTATCTTGTAATAGTTCTGGCTTATAGTGTACAAAATTTACTTTGTATTTATTATCTTTTATTTGTTCTAAGTTTCCTAAAAATTTCATTAATTTCCCCCTCTTTCTTTTAGTACTGCTACTTTTTCTAACTTGTAGTTATCTTTCAAAGCTATTACCTCACCATAATAACTAGAATTATTACTGTTACAATAATTTGCAAAAATATTTCCCTGTGTATCTGATGAAATGCTAATACCTCCATATCACTTATGCCCATACTCCCAAATCACTTCTCCTGAAGGTGACAGTTTTATCACCTTTCCTCTACCATCACTATTCATGCTCACATAAATATTTCCTTGTGAATCTAATGAAATCTTAGTTATATTGCCTACTACTAAATACTCCCATATTACTTCTCCTAATGATGATAGCTTTGTCATTTTATTACTGAGTCCTATATATGCGTTCCCTTGTAAATCTAATGAAATACTAACGACAGTACCTACTACTGAAACTTCCCACATTACTTTTCCTAATGATGATAGTTTTATCACTTTATTACCAAGTCCTAAATAAGCATTACCCTGTATATCCGATGAAATACTACTAATTCCAACATCTAAAGAATACTCCCACATTACTTTTCCTAATGCTGAAAGTTTTATCACTTTAGAATAATTAGTGGGTTTTACGTATACACTACCTTGTAAATCTGCTACTACTATGTTCTTACTGCCCGATATAGAATACTTCCATACTTGAGAGACTTTATACTGGCAAGTATAACAGTAGGGTCTATTTTTAAAGTTATAGTAGAAGTATTTACAACCATCAGAATTACTCTAACAAATAAATCCTTTACACAACCATCATCGACTACTGGTTTATAAGTCTCTGGGTATTTACCTATAGCTAATAATTCGCCTGCATCGTCGAATATCCCAACTTCTCTAACTGTGAAACCACCGGAGCTACCTGGTAACGCAGTTTCAACAACTATCCAGTTAGAGTTATTTTCGTCTATTTTTATGTTGCTTATATTTCCTTACCACACTTTATTTTTTAACTCTGTTTGTTTTTCTTGAGGGTCGTATTGACTGCCTCCGCCATCCCCGAGCTGCATCTTAGTAACTTAACTTTTTCTCCCATTGCCGTTGCGTTTGCTATCTTTGCTTTCCCTACTTCTGCAAGTTCTGTATTTGTAGGTTCCAACATATTGAATAAAAAAGAACCCTCGCCTTTGTAAACTGGTAGGTCTACACTATTAAGAGTTCTTTCAGTTATATTTTCAAAAGTTTGTTTATTATACATTCAATTCCACCTCCCCATAAACTGTACGGCAGTGTATTGTTAAATTAAAATTATCTCCAATTAACTCACTATTTTTTACAGTTACTTCTAATATATAGGGATTCTTTTCTAAAGACTCCTTTACATATCTTTTAGCCTCTGCCTCTGTTAGCCCTTTAGTATATTTCTGTCCTATTAATTCAATAAGATCTGTGCCATAATCCCAGCTATATATGTCATGTTCTTTTCTATTTGTTTTAATACATTTATATATCCATACCTTTATTGCTTCGTTTCCTTCTACTAATATAAAATCATTATCTTTTATAATTGGTTCGTCCTTTTCAAAATCCCAGGCAACATCTACGAATAGTGGCAATTGCTCGTTGCTTGGTAGGGTATAGTCCCCTGAAACAAAAGGAAATACAGATATCATGCGTCCACCACCTTACAAATAATAATAAATTTTTCCCCTCGATGATACATTAATACTTCATCATTTATACTCAAAGTTGTATTCATATATTCATTACTTATGTTTAAATGAGAATTAATTTGTAAGTTCTGTTTATACAAGGTCATAGTACTTGCATTAATAGTAGTATCTATTTCTAATGGATTTATCTTTCTAACTCTCCCAATTTGGATCGGATTGTAATTATAATATTTGCCCGCTTCTCTCATAAAAGATACAAGTTCATTAATAGAATCTTCTTTTGCCTTATCTATACTATTTATCTCAGGTCTTTTATCTGCAATACTTACAAGTGTTGGCTTGCCTTCAGGCTTGGCTATCATATTTGCTAAGAGTTCATTAAATGCTTTCTTACCTAATGTTTTTTCTAGATCTGTTATTCCTTTTAAAGCTTGTGGTTTATAAATAACATCTTCCGTAAATTCATTTTCTTTTAATACTTCTGCGACTTTAGTTTCATCTGTGTATTTTCTGTTGCTTCTACCTTCTACAAGTTTAAATCCAGGATATTTAATACCTTTGTTTTCTGCCTGCTTAAGTGCAAAGTCTTGTATATCTTTAAGCCAATCAGTTACATCTTTAGCCCAGCAAAGTATGTCCGCTATTTCAAATTCATTAAGAGTATCCTCTTCTGCAAAATCGTACTTCTTTGCTAGTTCTATATTGTCAGAAGCTCTTTTTCTACAATCGTTTTTAGCTTTACAAAATCTACAATGATCGCCACTTATATATTCACCTTCTCCGTTGTAAGCCATTTCCGCCTTAACTTTTACTTCGTCAGCCCATGTAAGTAGAGTGGTTAACTCTAATTCCTCGTTCGAAATGTTATCTAGTCTAGGTTGTATAATTGTCATTTTTACCTTTTCTATATCATAGAGGAAACCAAATTCGGAGTAAGCCCCTAGCCATAAAGCCTAAGCTGTGGATTACCTTCTGCAAATACTGGAACGCCTTTACCATATTTGAGATCCATTATATGCAGTGTGTTATCCGCTATAGCTACAACATCTCCAGTGCCAAACCCATCAGGTACCCAATCACTAAAGTCAACTCTTTGTTCTAGAAATACAATTACATTTTTGTTAGTTGCTTTTAACTCGTTTACAAATTCAATTACTGAATTAGCATAACTTTGCACATATTCCTCAAGTTCTTTACTGTAAAAATCATTCTCTTTTAGCTTTTTTAATTTAGTATTAAAACTTCTCTTCTTTATATAGTCGTATTCTAAAGAAAGTAATAGCTCTCCATACTTATGCGCGAATGTACCCTCTTCTGCATATACACTTGTTGTATTCTCGTAGTTCCCTTCTAGTTTCACAGAAGGTGTACAAGCTAACCATCTACTAGCACCACTGGCACTTAATTTAGCATGTTGAGTCATTACAGTTTCTCCGCTTCTGCCATTACTTCAGCGAAGTATTTTGGATCTAGTGCGGATATTTTCTCAGCTCCAAACTTTGTAACTAAGGCTTTTACTTCTTTCTGCTTTCCTGCTCTAGCCAATATAGTAAGTTTTTCTCTTACATCTTCTAGTGTGTACTTTGTTGTCTCTGTTTCCTTTTCTACTTTTGTTTCTGTTGTTCCGTCTACTACTGCTGTTTCTTTGGCTTCTTCTATCTTGTTAACTACTTCATTAGCCATTGTTTTTACATCTACATCTTTTGATATTTCGGGTGTTGATAGGTTTACTACTTTTGTACCTTTATTTAATAAAAAATCTAATTTTGAATAATGTTTGTAAGTAAATCTATTATCTTTGAATCAGTTTTTAAAACTATTGTATTTTCGCTCATTTATAAATTCCCCTCTCTGTGTTATAATGTTGCTAAGTTAAAGTTTAGTAGTACCTAAAAGTGTTAGTTGTGGCGACTAGCACTTTTTCTTTTTCTGTAATAATAGTTCGTATTCGATTCTTGGGTAGCGTTCAATTATCTTATTTTTTACAGACAATGTTAAATCGCTTAATGTTTTGTATGAACCGTTAAATATACGCGAATTAGTATTGACAAATGCGCATGAGTTTAAGTTTAAAAGAACATACTCCGATTCATTATTAACTCCTCTCCATAGTGCAACTACATATAGTGAACGTGCAGTATTCCTATGTTCTAACTCCACAATATCCCCCAAATGTAAAACTAACTCATAATCTATTGTTTTGGTAATTATATTCACGCTCATTCCTCCTAATTTTTAATATAAGTTTCTTACTACTTTTAAAGTTTGTTTAAATTCCTTGATTCCTTCAAAACTGTAATCGAACACCCCCTCAATGCAAAGTTCTTTGTATATTTTAAAATCTGTATATTGCATTTTAAAAACCTCCTTTGCTAATCCTTGTCCTTTTCTCCAAACCATAAGTTTAGTTCATACAGTCTCTAAAGCAGCGACCAAGACACTTGTCCTTTTCTAGTCTGCAAGTATGACAACATCTAGTTTTATACATTTTCATCGCCTCCTACGGCTTGTCCATTTTTTACTTAAGAAGTGCCATAAGCACATCTTGTATTAACCTGTTACAGATTCACTTGCTAGATTCTTTAATATGTCTATGTTTACTTTCTTGACCTCTTCAAGTACTTTGTCATTTTCTTCTTTAGAATGTTTTGCGTAGCTTATAAAAACACTGCTGTTACCTACCTTGTATAATCTATCCCACATAGCCCCATCGTTATCTTGAACATTTTGTCCAACTAGTTCTGCTGACATTTTAATTTACCTCCTATTAGTTATTTAATTTACTATTAATTTCTAGCTAAGTATCTTTCCGAAGTCTCTATTTTTGTTCTCTGCTATGAACCTATTAAGCTCTGAGTTGCTTATCTTATAGCCGTTAAGTTTCATTGCAAATATCTCTTCGTCTTTAATTAGCTCTCTTACTGTTACATGCCCTACGCCAAGTCGTTTAGAAACTTCATCTACAGTTAGTAAAAAGTCATTTGGGCTAAGCTGTTTTAATAAAGAGAACAGTTCCTTCTTAAGCTTCTTATCATTAAATGCCGTATCCAACATAATCACCCCTTCTCGCTAATTTAACTTGCTACAACACCATATTTGATTGCCATTTCCTTCACTATAGCTACTTCGGTTAACTTCTTGTCATCTGCTATTACATCTAAGTTATTAAGCTTGTCCCTTTTTGATTTACAAACTCCGTTTTCTGCCTGAGTTTTCTTCTTATTAGTTAACCTAATACCTAATCTACAAGCCATGCGTTGTTCTAATATCTCATAGTTCTCACGTCTTAAATCCTGTATATGGCTAAGATTACCTAACTTCCTAGCCATAGTCGCGATTAGTCTGCTTGTATCCTCTCTCCAATTTGTTGAATTAAGAGCAACTACATCTCTTATTCCCTGGATGTCTTGTTTAGTGTCTGCTATATCCTGTTTGATTTGCTTTTGCTCTAGTTCTGTATTAGCAATTGCTTTGTATAGACTGTTAAACATCTGTAGTTCGGGGCTAAGTTGTGTAGTATCTAAAGACAATTGTTTGTATTTATTCTCAGCTTCTATAAAGTATAGTCTAACCTGCTTTCCTTTTTCGCTTCTTTGAATCATTGAGATTTCTTTTGCCATGTCTATTTTGATTGCGTGGTCTGTGTATTCGATTTCATTGCCTTGAGCTGTTACTCTTTTTTGAGTAATAGCTACATAGTCGGTATTTTCAACAAACCCGTAACCCACCATTCTTTCAAACCAATCATTGTATCTCGTTTTAATTTCTAAAAACTCGTGTAGTTCTCTACCGCTTACTAATTGTTCTTGATTTTCGTTTACTTCAATTTTAATTAAGTTATTCATATTTATTCCCTCTTTTCTAGTTAATTGTATTTTCTTTTCTAAGTACATGTTCTAATCTTTGTGTATAATCCATTGGAACTTTTAATTTCTCTAAATCCTGAACTATTGTACAAGAATTAATAGCATTAACTATTAGATCAACTCTTTCTTCATCAAGATTTTGTAGTTTGCTTAGAGCCCTTAGTATTTTCCCCTCTTTCATTTCTCCACCTCCTCGTTGTGTTGTTGAACACATTATATCTCATATTTTTTGTATCTGTCAATACAATTTTTGGAAATTATTTATTTTTTTGTGTTGAACAATACAATAACATAGTGTATAATCGTATTAAGATAAATAAAAAATAGGAGTTGAAAGGTATTGGATAAATACGCGATAAATAAGAGAGTTAAACAAATAATGGAGAGTGAAAATTTATCCCAAGCTAAGTTTGGTGAACTACTCGGCGTAAGTCGCTCTGTAATCGCTAACATAGTCTACGAAAGAACAGAACCGAGTCATTTATTTCTTAACCATCTATGCTCTACTTTTAACATCAGTGAGGAGTGGCTAAGAACAGGTGAAGGTGATATGCACACACTGACCAAAAATGATGCTCTTCTTGCCGAGGCTTTAGCGAAGATTGCAACTACGGATGACGAGAAAATACACCAAATTGTTACGAATCTTTGTTATTTAGATGAGAAGTATGTGGATATGGTGTGTGACTTGATTGCTAATTTAGCCGAGGATCAAAAGAAAGCTAAAAAAGAAAAATAAAAAATAGCTAAAGTAGTTGGTAAAACTACTCTAGCTATTTTTATTTACATATTAAATTCTGTTTTTGTTTGTTAGTCTTTAATAATATCATGTATACTATATTTAGTATTTTGATATCCTCTGTGTTATCTAACAATTCATGAATTTTTTCTTTCAAAGATGAATCCCCCAATCGTTAAGTATTTTATCACTAATAACTGGTTCTTCATCCCAAAACCTGCACCTCTTGAATGATACAACTATATTATATCAAATGAGTTTTTCTTACGCAAACAAAATAATAACATTTACCTAAACGTTTCTCTATCATACGACATAGTATTCCCAAAAATCTCATATCTTCTATTTCATCAATTAAATTTTTTACCTTTTCCTTCAATCGAATCCCTCCATTTTTTATGTACCCGCGCGCGTATCATTTATCTTTAATAATATTATATCTAGTAATTCCAATAATTTCAAACTCGTGCAAATCCAATTTATGTGCCATATTTAAAAAATAAATACACAGTAACGTACCACAAAGTACTCTATAGTATCCTACTGTATTCCTATAGTGTTATATAGATTTAATAAATTGGAGGCAAATTTTTTTAAAAATTATTTTTCCTTCATTAATATGTAATTCAAATTTTAAATTCTACTCGGTATATTAACTTTAAACATAAAGATCTTTATATAGAAACCAAACATTCGTTCGCAACAATATAATACAATATTTTCCTACTTTTTTCAACATAAATAGCTATAATCTTTTTATATTTATGCTATAATTATTAAAAAGATTATAGGAGGATTGAATATATGGATAATAACAAACCGTTCTATAGAAACTTTATATTTCGGATTATAGTGGTAATAACACTAATTACTACTGCCTTTATACCTGGTGTGAGGAATAGTTTTAAAGCAGGTATTGATCGAAAGTTAAACTCGAGCAGAGACTAGCGATAGATTTTAAACTTATCGTCGATTGTGACGGAGAAGATATACAGATAATTATGATATTAAAAACTATATAAATTTTTATACTAGACAATAGGCTCTAAATTTTAAGAGCCTATTTTTGTTTATTCCGACAATAATTGACATAAATACACTTAAAGCTATGTTATCCTTATGTTGAATTTAATTAATTATGGAGGGTATTATTATTATGAAAATGAAACAATGTAAAACATGTAATAACCAAATAGCAAGTAATGCTAAATCATGTCCAAATTGCGGGGCAAAAAATAAAAAACCAATTTATAAGCGTGCATGGTTTATTATTCTAGCAGTAATCATAGTTGGTAGTATTGGAGCTAATTTAGGTGATAGCAATACTGTCGTCACAACTGATAATTCAACCAATACCACAAAACAAGAAACTACTAACGATAACGACGAAATTACAAAACAAGAGACTACTAACAATAACGACGAAAGTACAAAACAATCTGATAGTAAAGTTCCCGCTGAATACACATCAGCACTTAAAAAAGCAGAAATTTATTCAGATACTATGTATATGTCAAAATCTGGTATCTACAATCAGCTAACTTCTGAGCACGGAGAAAAATTTTCTGATGAAGCTGCGCAATACGCTATTGACAATATCAGTACTGACTGGAATAAGAATGCTTTAGAGAAGGCAAAAATATACCAAGACGAAATGTCAATGTCACCTGCTGCGATTCAAGACCAATTGAAATCAGAACATGGGGAAAAATTCACTGCTGAAGAAGCTTCTTATGCTGTTGAACACCTTAATGACTAAAACTAATATTGATTACATAAGCGATAAATCCAAAGAATAAGAGAGCATTGCATTAGCAGTGCTTTTTTTGTTCATTAATATTGACACGTATATCTATGCGTATTAATATGAAAGTGTAATAACTTTTAAGGGTATGAGGTGATATAATTGGATAAATATTTATTCTTTGCTACATTTAGCCCCGCAGAAGAAGGCGGATATACAATAACATACTATGATGTGCCAGGTTGCATAAGTGAGTGTGATAATATTGAAGATGGTTTAAAATACGCGAAAGAAGCTCTAGAGTTACACTTATGGGGACTAGAAGATGATGGCGATATTATCCCTACCCCATCTAAACCAGATGCTATAGAGATAGAACAGGGAGAATTTTTAGTACCTATAATTGTATTTATGGATTCTGTCAGAGAAGAACTTAGTAATAAGCTTGTAAAAAAGACACTTACAATTCCTTATTGGATCAATAGAGAAGCATTAGCAAATAACGTCAACTTTTCTAAAGTATTAGTAGAAGGATTAAAAAGAGAATTAGAAATATCTAAAAGAAAATAAAAATAAGAAGGTGATAATAATATGCAAGGTGGAATCAGAAAGCGCGGCAAGAAATGGTATTATTATTTCGATCTAGGGATCGTAGACGGAAAAAGAAAGAAAGTTGAACGAGTGGGTGGCACAACTAAGAAAGAAACTGAGAAAGCTCTTAGAGATGCTATAAATGAGTATGAGAGTAGAGGAAAATATATTGAAGAGAGTGAAATGAGTTATAGTGATTTTCTAAATCTTTGGTATGAAAATTATGTACTTGTAAACTGTAAAACGAATACTAAAACATCATATTTGAGTATTATAGATAAACATCTTAAACCTGCAATCGATAGATACAAACTTAAAAATATAACCCCCTCTTTAATACAAAGTTTTATTAATAGCCTATATAAAAGTGGGTATAGCAAAAACTACCTTTCTTCTATAGCTATGATCACCCGTGCATCTTTAGAATATGCTGTCTACCCTCTTGAATTAATTAAAGAAAACCCATGTAAATATATAAAATTACCAAAGTATGAAAATGAAAAAAAAGAAATCAAAATTATAACAAAAGAACAATTTGACAAATTAATAGATAGATTTCCTCCAGGAACACTCTATTATATACCTTTTCAAATTGGCTATTACACTGGAATGCGAGGCGGTGAAGTAACAGCCTTGACTTGGGATGACATTAATTTAAAAGAGAAAACAATCGAAGTTAATAAAACTCTTATTATTAATGGAGAGTATAAATATGAGATAGGCACTCCTAAAACAAAAACTTCCTACAGAACTATAACCATTGGAGATACCCTAGTTAATATTTTGAAAAAACATAAAAAGTACCAGATGGAAATGAAGTTAAAATATGGAGAGCATTATAGAGACAAAGAATTTATTATTCCAAATCTGGTGTGCACAAATGAGAATGGGACCTATACAAAGCTAAGAAGTTTTGACTACTTAACAAGAGTTGCTAAGCAAAAATTAGGCTTTGATTTTACATTTCATATGCTTAGACATACGCATGCAACCATGCTTTATACAAAATGGAGCAAATCCAAAAGAAGTACAAACTAGACTAGGACATGCCAACATAAGTGTTACTTTAGATACGTATGCGCATTCTACAGAAGATTCTTCTAGAAAAGTTGCGGATATATTTGAAAACATATAAAATAGCAATTTGCCACCGAGTTAAACCTTACGGTGGCAAGCCGGAGGCAAATTGCTATAATTACTATAAATTAAGATTTCATCAATTCCATGTATCCCTTAGAATTCAGCGTTTTTAGGAGTTCTAGGGAATGGTATTACGTCTCTTATGTTGCCCATACCAGTCATGTACATTATTATTCTCTCAAATCCAAGTCCGAAACCAGAATGTGTAGCAGTACCGAATTTTCTAAGCTCTAAATACCACCAATAATCTTCTCTGTTTAATCCCATTTCATCTATTTTAGCTAACAAAACATCTTCTCTCTCTTCCCTTTGAGATCCTCCTACGATTTCTCCAACTCCAGGAACTAGTAAATCCATAGCTCTAACAGTTTTTCCATCGTCGTTCATTCTCATGTAGAAAGCTTTTATGTCTTTTGGATAATCAGTTACGAACACTGGTGCTCCATATATTTGCTCTGTAATGTATCTCTCATGCTCAGTTTGTAAGTCGCATCCCCATTCTACTGGATACTCAAACTTGTGACCTGATTCTATTAGCAACTCAACAGCCTTAGTATAAGTTATTCTAGTAAACTCCGAATTAACTAAGTTGTTTAATCTCTCTAATAATCCTTTATCTATAAATTGGTTAAAGAATTCCATCTCTTCAGGGGCATTTTCAAGAACATAACTTATAATGTATTTTATCATGTCTTCTGCAAGGTCCATGTTGTCTTCTAAGTCTGCAAAAACTATCTCTGGCTCTATCATCCAGAACTCAGATGCGTGTCTTCCTGTATATGAATTTTCCGCTCTAAAAGTAGGTCCAAAGGTATATACATTTCTAAATGCAAGTGCCATTATCTCTGCATTTAATTGACCACTCACTGTAAGATGTGCTTCTTTACCGAAGAAATCTTCTGTGTAGTCTACTTTTCCTTCATCATTTTTTGCTACATTGTCCATATCTAAAGTAGTAACTCTAAACATTTCCCCCGCACCTTCTGCATCACTACCTGTTATAATTGGCGAATGTGCGTACACAAAGTTTCTCTCTTGGAAAAATTTATGTATAGCATATGCAGCCATTGATCTTATTCTAAACACTGCAGAGAAAGTATTACTTCTAGGTCTTAAATGGGCTATTGTTCTTAAATACTCAAATGAATGCTTTTTCTTTTGAAGTGGGTATGAACTATCTGATTCACCCTCTATAACTACTTTATGTGCTTGTATCTCTACTGGTTGTTTTGCTCCTTCAGTTGAAACTAGTTTTCCTTCAACTAATATTGCTGAACTTATAGCAAGTTTAGATATATCTTTAAAATTTTCTAATTTTTCATCGTAAACTACTTGCATATTTTTAAAGAAACTTCCATCATTTAGTTCTATAAACCCGAAATTCTTAGAACCTCTTGAAGTCCTTATCCAACCTGCTACAGTTACATCTTTGCCGATATACTGTTCTTTGTCTCTATATAACTCTTTTACCGTTATAAAATCCTTTTGCATTATTATTCCTCCTTATAAATTTAAATAAAAAAAGCCCTTCATCCTGTATAAAGGGACGAAAAGCTATAATTTCGCGGTACCACCCTAATTGCCAAATTGGCCTCTTAGTAAGCATATGCTTAAAGTCTATAACGGGACTTCCCGTCTAGGTCTACTAACTTTCGCTTTCGATTAGAAACTCTGAGATGTTCTTCAATATAAATGTCATATTGAGCTTACACCATCCTCAACTCGCTGAAAATCTATATTATACCTACTCTTCTCTTCTTCGTCTTTATTTTATCATTATTTGCAATAATTAATAAAAGTATACCAAGTAAAGAATTTTAAGTCAATGCTTAATTGAGCTTCCGTTAAGCTACATTCAGTATCATTTATTATTTTTAACTTTTTTGTATCGAAAATTAAATAATAAAATTAAATAAATTATAAAAAGCCAGCTTCTACAATTTAGTAAGAAATTGGCTTTTTAATTTAAAGTGCATCGTTCTAAGCATGTCTTTATATATATTTATAGTCTACTGCCATTGTCTACCCAATCTTTAGCATCCTCTACAGATTTTAATGAAGGTACAGATACATTTGTTTCTTCTCTCAACTTATCTACATCTGCCCAAGCTGCTGTAGATTCAGTTCCAACTTCTGAATTTTTCTTCATTATTTTTTGGTTTACACCTTTTAATACTCTTTGCTTTTTACTTGACATATTTTCACCTCTAATACTTAATATTTAGTATTAGTTTTGGCAAAACTACTATAAATTATCCGATATTTTTAGAATCGTCGTTCTAAAATCTACTACACCGTATCCTTGCGAATAATTAGGATAATCGTAAATATTTTTTCTTGTTGCACCTAACATCAAATAAGATTTTAAAACTTGTGGATATAAAAGCATTTTTGGAACATCGCTTTGTTTTTTGATATACTCCATTATAAGAGCTAACTCTCCTGCAACAACAGAACTACTTATACCAGTTCCAGTTCCAGTTCTGTAAGTATCATTACCGTATGTCGAAATAATGTTTACACCAGGAGCTGAAATATCTGGCTTTACCGATATCCCTTTACTTGGACCTTTTGAAGATCCAACCCACATTCCATCGTATCTGTTGTCGTAAGCCCCAACTGTTATAGTCTCATCACCCATCCCAAATAAGGTTATCGTAGAGAAAGATTCTGTATCTATCAATCCATCATCTCCACCTAAAAGATTTCTATTAGGTAAATATACATTGTACTGACCGTTTACATATATATCTGGCTTTAGCCTAAGAGTCCAAGCTCCCGGCTTCATATTTCTAAGATTTATTTCTAAAAGCTCTGAACCTGTAGCAATCCAAGGATAAAAATATCTTACTAGATACGTAGTGTCTTCTAAATTAAATGTACCATAATACTCGTAATAATCTGGTGCATAGTATGCAGTATAACTTACTTCTCCAGATGGAGATATTACTGTTGCATTTATTCTATCTAAGCTTGCTCCTTCTATAAATATATCCAAGTTTTGACCCGTTCCATACTCAATAATAATATCATCTACATCAGTCTGATTTCTAAATTCCCCCGAATAATGTATGTATGTATTTCTCTGATCTCCTGCTCCAGAGACTACAACAACACCCGGAAGTTGAAGTTCGTCAAATGTATTTAACATCGTAATATTTCCAAACGCCGACCTTGCTCCAACTGTTAAGTTTATTACAAGTGATTTTTCAGCTCTAATTGCAATATTTATTACATAAGATATCGCTGCTAAAAAATCAGAAATTGTATAATTTCGATTTTCTACATAATATTCTCCAGGATAAGATTTTAGTTTAACCACAATCAATTCAGATCCTTCTGTTATGCCTTTATAGTTTGGATTTATCTTTCCTGTTCCTGCTACTATTCCTGCAGCAATAGTTCCCGTTCCAGTTTCATCTCTACTAAGGCCATCATCATTTCTCGCAATAGCTGCATTGATTTCTTCTTTTGTAAATTCACTGCCGAATAGATACCCTTCAGGTGATGGATTTACCTCTCCTTCTTGATCCCAAAGTCTAAATATTTTACTGCTTCCATCTTCTCTAATCATGTCCTGATGAAGATAATTTACACCAGAATCTATAATGGCTATTAATACCCCACTTCCGGTAATGTCATTGTAGACATTGTTGTATATATAGTTTACTCCAGATACATTTCTAATAGTGTCACCAAAATCAATTTGATCGTTAATTTCTATTAAGGAACTCATTGGCCTTGACTCATTGTACCATGAAATCTCACTTATATCATTTAGTATATGCGGATCAAAATCTATAGGAGTATAAAGAACAGCAAGTCTTGAATTTAAAATGATAAAGTTATTTAATCCCCTCGATCTGAGTGCAGTTTCTATATCATCACTAAATACCATATAATAAGATTTCTCCATTTATACTCCCCCTATCTAAATACTTCAAAAGTTTTTCTCAAATCTAAAACGCCAAAACCATAACTGTTATTTGGATACGTAATATTAAGATTTTGATCAGCACCTAATTGTATAAATGTCTTAAAACTAGACATATTACCCTGATTTACATAGTATCCATCTACGAGTGTGTATTGAAAAAATATTGCAGCTGCTCCTGAAACATGAGCTGCAGCTGCTCCTGTACCTGTAATAGTTGCGTATGTATTTCCAGGGTAAGGTGCTATTATATTTACTCCAGGTGCAATAATATCAGGCTTCATCCAGTTCTGAACTGTAGGTCCCCTTGAAGAACCATTCCAAATACTTTGGTTAAAAGAATTGTAAGCGCCAATTGTGATAACCTCTTCTCTTATACCCGGATAATTAATTGTATACGACGGATCTGGATTTCTAAATGTTGTTCCTGGTTTTATAAAAACCCTATTCGGCAAATACAGATTGTACCTTCCATTCAATATACTTATACCTGTAAGCCTAACTCTCCATATTCCTCGTTTCGGAGATCTTAAGTAAATCTGTGTAAATTGCTGTCCAGAAAGAGTTGTAGGATATATATAGGTTAGTGAATATCTAGTGTCTTCGAGATCAAACAACCCGCTAACTTCGATATAGTTTGAAAATGCACCAATATTTCTGCTCTGCTCACCAGATGGAGAAAATATTTCTACATCTACTTGGTCCGGTCTCTCAACCCACAAGTCTAATGTAAGCTCTTCTTCATCTTCGCTCAATTCAAGCTCAATTTCGACCGAATCGCCAACAGATTGTATCCTACCAGTCGTATGTGTCTGTGTATCACCTTCATCTCCTGCTCCAACTACCTCAATAAATCCCCTTTCAAAGTATCTTGTTGTATCTATATTGTTTAGACCAAGTAAATTGTTACTTCCATAAGATATATTTATTATCAATGGTCTACTGAGTTGTTGTGCTTTTAAATACGCATATTGAGATGATGCATATAACATTGCATTATTGAAGTTATCACCAATTCTAGCAAGTTTTACCACTATTAGCTCTGCATCTATTGCTACACCAGCGTATTCAGGATTTACATTTCCCATACCTGCGCATATACCGCTTATCATAGTCCCTCTTCCTGATTCATCTTGAGATAGGCTAGAGTTATTTTCAGCTATTGCTCTATTTAAATCTTCTCTTGTATACTCAGTTCCAATATAAAAACCATCAGGAGGATTCCCTTCTATAGTTTGATCCCATAAATACAGAATTTTCGAAGTACCATCTGGATATATAAAATCCTGATGAAGATAGTCTATTCCACTATCGGCTACTGCGATTATCACTCCACGCCCAGTTATAGATATATTGGGGTTGTTCTTAAAATAATTTGCACCTATATCTTCGGTTGATACTACACCTTCTGAAACCCCCTGGCTTACACTGCTTAACGGTGCCATTCTTACTGTTTTTCCGATATCTGTAACTGATCTTAATTTAAGTATGTCTACTGTTCCAGATCTATAGGTTTCTTTAGTTAGCCTCAACACGCCAAAGTTTTCACTCAATCTTAAAAAGTTATAATTGTACCCTGCCTCTTCAAATTCATTGAAGAAATTAGATGTAAACGTAACATTTAAATCATAAAGTACACTATCTTGTCGTATCAAACCATAATTTATTTCTATATCCTCTACAGATTTGGTTTTTTTACTATCTTTTTTATTCTCATTGACTATATTATCAGTTTTGTTTGTATAATCACCCTTCTTTATCATAATAATCAACCACACTCTCTAAACTTTCTTTAGATTTCTCACTGATATAAATTGTATATTTCATCAACATAATCATTTAACTAGATCAGTAATATTCCCCTGCCTCTGTTTGATAACTAGCCATATTAGTAATATAAAGACCAGACATATCTAATTTTCCAAAACCACTTGCATCGTTTGGATATTTTGTCCCTGCGTCCCTTCTAGCTTGCTCTATTAAAACAGATTTCGACCTTTGAGAATACATAAATAAGTCATTTCCATCTGCTATACCCCACTGCATAAGAAGTGCACATACCCCTGTAACATGAGGTGTTGCCATACTAGTTCCACTGAGCGCTCCTAATGTTCCACCTGGTAAATACGATGAAATTCCTTCCCCTGGAGCCAATAAATCAGGTTTTATTATCCCTGATTCTACATCTCCCTCGCCTGAAAATACAGATACTTGATCCGTTCTTGAATTATAACTTCCTACTGTGATCACCCTAGAAGCCGTCCCAGGAACAGTTGTTGTAAGTGTTTTTGATGGTGTTAAAAATCTAGTATTTACACTTAGACCTTCAGATGTTGGCAGGTATATATCTATACTGCCCATAACTATATCTATTGGTTCAAATACTATTTTCCAGATACCGGCATCGATTGCAGTATTTGATCTAAGTTGTATAGAAACCCTCCTAGTTGTTGAGTATGGAGCAATCGGATAAAAATATCCTTGTATAGTTGTATTTAGTAATCTTACATTTAGCTCCCTAGCTTCAATTGACATAAAATTTGTCCTTGTATTCGCAGGAGTTATCAATCCTACTCTAAATGTATCTACAAAATGAGGCCATATATTTATGTTTAAAATAGGTTCATTTTCACCAATGACAAACTCGACTTCCTGCGTTAAATTATTAGAAAGATTTATCCTAGTATGACCCCCTTTATCTCCATTATTTCCAGCAGCAACGACTATATTATTCTTCCAAAATAAACACATATCATCTATATACTGCTCGAACAGTGAAAGTCCTCTATGTGATCCTTCATTAGTTCCATAGCTAATATTTATAGCAACAGGCAATCTTAACTCTAGCGATCTATCTAGTATAAATTTTATTGCCCTCATAAACTCTGTACTTCTAGAAAAAACATCTGTCTGTCGAGTTCCTACTCTAACAAATATTATACTTGCATCAGTAGCAATTCCTGCACATATTCCCGCTACATGTGTACCATGGAGACTAGTTGTAGATATAGGTATAGTTTGAGGTCCATTTATTGACTCGTTTATTTGGACATTATCGTAGACAGTCCCCTCTATAAAACCAGCTGGAGGATTTCCTTCTATAGATTGATCCCAATAGTAAAGAATTTTTGACTCTCCCGTTGCAGTCCTAAAAATCGGCAAGGTATAATCAATTCCAGAATCTATAATTCCTAAAATAGTTCCCCTACCAGTTAGACCTGTTCTACCTTTAAACGATGTTATTCCCGTACTTGAAAAACTTTGAACATCTTGAAGACCCAATGTAAACGGTCTTTCTATATATTCTATTTCAGGGTATAGAAGTAACTGATTTACTTGTTCTATATTTTCAAAAGTTATTATTGCGTACATCTGGCTTAATATTTCAACTCTCACACCGAGTTCCTGCTCTAGACGCATTATATCTCCACTGTATTTAACAATAATTTCATTATCTATACTCCTCACCTCTATTCTAATAGTTATATATTCATATATATGTTCTCTTAATATTTTTTATTATATTTTGATATCATTTGATAATATTAAATAATTTAATTTTGCTTAAAAAATAAACCAGGCCCAAAAGTAGATTTAAATACTTTTGAGCCTGGCCATTTTTTGTTTTACAAATATTTATATTTTTTATTTATATTCTAGTTATAGTCTATTTAATACTTTTATCGATTACTTTTTTTATATCAAAGGCTGGATTGTCTTCCATCTTAACAACTTGACCTTCCCAAGTCCTCATCATAATATAGTCTGTCCCTTTTGAAATCAAATACTGAGGTAGTATAGGTGTTTTTCCACCACCTTTAGGCGCATTTATAATATAAGTAGGAATAGCTAACCCAGATGTGTATCCTCTTAGGTATTCCATAATTTCTAAACCTGCGTCTACTGATGTATTAAAGTGTCTCGTACCCTTAACATGCTTACTTTGAAAAATATAATAAGGCTTTACTCTAATTTTAAGAAGTTCATGATTTAGTGATTTCATAACAAACTTATCGTTGTTTATACCATTTAATAAAACCGCTTGATTACCTAGTGGTACACCTGCATTAGCAAGTTTTTCGCATGCTTTTTTCGATTCCTCTGTTATCTCCATCGGATGATTGAAATGTGTATTTATATATACTGGATGATACTTTTTAATCATTTCGCAAAGTTCATCTGTAACCCTCTGTGGCATAGTAACTAAAGCTCGACTGCCAAGACGGACGTAATCTACATGAGGTATACTCTTAAGTTCGCTAAGTATCCACTCTAGCATATCGTCTTTTAGTGTAAGAGTATCTCCTCCTGTTACAAGTACATCTCTTATTTCTTCATTTTTTCTAATATAATCTATTGATTCTTGTATCTTTGCCTTTGTATTATGGGAATCTGTTTGACCTATATTTCTTCTTCTTTGGCAGTGTCTACAGTACATTGCGCATTCATTTGTAACATTGATGATTAACCTATCAGGATATCTTCTTGTAATACATCCCGCTGGATTTGTATATTTTTCATTCATTGGATCTAGATCATTTTCATCGTCATCTAGCTCTACCTTCATCGGAATTGACATTAATTTAATTGGATCATATGGATCTTCTGGATCTATAAGACTTAGATAATATGGAGATATTGCCCATCTAAATTGTGAAGCTACCTCATTTATATTTTCTTTCTCTTTTTCACTTAAATCTAAAACTTTTGATAACGTCTCTACATCGGTTATCCTATTAGAAAGTTGCCATTTATAGTTATTCCAATCTTCTTCCGTTCCATTTAAAATATTCAATATTTTTCTTTTTCTTCCTTGAATTTCTTCTTTTTTCTCAAGACCCCTTGATATTGACTTTCTGGCAAGCATATAGTCATCTATTTTGTGTTTTAAAGTCTCAGCTCTTTCCAAGGAAATTCTAGTTTCTTCATTCATAACTAATTTATTATCAAGATACACTTCCTTGATATTCCTCCTTTCTAAATCATTTTAGCCTATAAATAGTTAATCGAATCATACGACTTTTCTGAATTTATTTGACAACTATCTATAATTTTACCTTTATTTTGTATAATTTGCAATTTTTCTTTCAAAAAAAGTTAAATGCAATTTTAATTTCTGTCAATTATTTTATCACAAATAATTTTTAACTACAACTGATTGTTATTGCCAAATCACCCTTTTTTATCTTATAAATGCATTTATGAATACTCTATATTAAGAAAAAAAGCCATATTCAATACTTATGATTAGTCTCGAATACGGCTTTACATATTATAATCTTTTTGTATACTATCTTTTATTTTTCACTCGTATGGGTTAAATTTACTTTAAATTTGCTACATCGCTTGGTTTTGAATTATTTCCATTATGTGTAGCTATAATATAGACATCAATATTTAATTCTCCATCTTCTTTTATATCTGGTTTGCTAAAGGAATACTCATTTTCATAAATACCATTTTTGTATAAAGTAAAATCACTTTCACCTGCATCATTATTTCTAACATATACGCTATAAGTAGAGCCTTTAAAGCTTACTTTATCCCATTTTAAATAGATTCTATCGCTTCCAAATGTACTTATAGATAAATTTTCCACTTTAGTATTTCCAATTTCATTAGTAGTCTCTTCACCATTGCTGATATTGACTATTTTACTAGGTTTTGTCTGCATTCCATCGCCATTTCCTACAATATATACATCTATATCTACTTTTTTGTTTTTATTTAGCTCTACTTCCATAATGTAATAGACTCTTCCATCAGATCCTATTTCTTTGCTAGTTACTTTTACAGATCCATACCTTAAAAATTTTCCTGTTGTTAAATTATTTTTATAGAATATTTCGTAGTTATTTACATTTGGCATATAGTCCCAGGATAAATCTATTACAATTTTGTTTCCTTTGATAGTTTGGTTGTACATCAGATTTTTAATGCCTTTATTCGATATCAAATCTTTTACTACATTAACCGTTATAGTTTTAGACTCATTACCACAACTTATCTGAATTTTCTCTTTACCTGGTCTAAGCCCAACTATATTTCCATTTTTACCTAAGCTTATATTTCTTTCAATCGGAAGTTTAGACTCTACTAAACTGTAAATAATTTTTGGAGGTTTTAACCCTTCTGGACTAGTTTCAACTTCTGGATTTATATTGTACTCTTGATCCACTTCTATAGTTATATTTTTGCTTATATTGATACTGTCTACTAATGCTTGGACATCGAAATCTTTTTCAACTTCTTTATCTCCACATTTTGCAGTTATTGTAGCACTTCCTACTCCGACCGCCTCTACTTTTTTACCAACAATTTTTAACACATCTGTATCGCTACTAATAAATTCAGGCTTATATGCTACTTTAAATCTATCGTAATCAACATCTACAACACTCTCAATTTTTGCAGTATCACCTACATAATTTAACTTACCATCTATCTGCATATCTAAAGAATCCACTTTTGGATCAACTACTCTTATGGTGGCCTTTTTTAACACCCTCGAATTTTTCATTATACCGATTGATGAATAACCAACCTTGAGAGCTATCATTTTATTGCCTTTTATCTTTATTGTTCCGTTATTATCTAAAACATTGAACCATATATTAGGATCTTTTGCATAAGATGGTACCTTAATATACTTTCCTGTAGATAATTCTACGGTATCATTTAACCTTATAATATACTTATCTATATCCTTTATAAAATCTCCTTCAGATATTTCAATCTCTACTCCTTTAACCATTGGTCTAAGTATCCCGATTTTAAATAGGTAAAACTGAGCTATTAGCAGTATAGGAATAGATAATAAAATAGCTATTTTTAAGTTTTGTGTTCCTTTATATATCTCATCCTTCCACTCCCTCTACTATTGATTATTAAAATATTTTTACCCTAACAAGGATTTTTTAATACTTAAAATTCTAATTATATAAATTAGAATCTTATTTCTAATTATAAACTATAAATTAAAAATTTAAAACTATAATTGCATTTGATAAAACACCACCAAACGACTCGTAGCACTTATTTTAAATAGTATTTGCCAATATTGTACAAAATATATATAATAAACTCATGCTATAAATATTATTTTTGAAGGAGGTTTAGAAAATTTGAATCCAGATAATGCAAAAAACGGCGTAATAGGTTTTTTAAAAAAGAAAAAGATAGAACTTTCGTTAAAAAATTATCTTGTAGATGCCACAGGTTTTATGGCTCTAGGATTATTCGCTTCTCTTTTAATTGGCACGATATTTAATACATTAGGTACAAAACTCGATATCAAGCTTTTTACTGAGGTTATTAGCCCAATAGCTACACAGGTTACTGGACCAGCGATTGCCGTTTCAATAGCTTACGGCTTAAAAGCCCCACCGTTAGTACTTTTTTCAAGTGTGCTCGTTGGATCATACGGAAACGAACTCGGAGGACCTGTAGGTGCGTATATTGCCACAATATTTGCTACAGAATTTGGTAAATTGGTATCAAAAGAAACAAAAGTTGATATATTAGTCACTCCTGCTGTTACAATACTTGTCGGTGTTTTTGTTGCTGGACTAGTCGGGCCAGTTATTTCTGCGTTTATGACTTCATTTGGAAATCTAATAATGAAATCTACTACAATGCAGCCAGTTATAATGGGTGCACTTGTATCTGCCTTAGTTGGAATCGCTCTTACGCTACCTATTAGCAGTGCTGCAATTTGCATTATGTTGAGCCTTGGTGGACTAGCTGGTGGAGCTGCTACAGTAGGTTGCTGTTGTCAGATGATTGGATTTGCAGTTATGAGCTATAAGGAAAATGGCGTAGGTGGTCTAGTTGCTCAAGGCATAGGAACATCTATGTTACAGGTGCCTAATATAGTAAAAAACTGGAAAATATGGATACCCCCTACACTTAGTTCTATAATACTTGGTCCTCTTTCGACAACAGTCTTTAAAATGGAAAACATACCAATAGGATCAGGAATGGGTACATGCGGATTGGTCGGGCAATTTGGAACAATTACAGCTATGGAAAGCGTCGGTAGATCTGGCCCTTCTATGTGGCTTGGAATAATATTACTTCATTTTATCTTACCAGCTATCATAACCCTTATCATAGCTCAATTTATGAGGAAGAAAAATTGGATTAAAGACGGAGACTTAAAATTAGACTTATAATTTATACACAATCTTGGAGGAGTAACAAACAATGGATGCAATACTAAAAAAAGAAAATACAATTAAACAACCAAAAGCTTTATATTTCTGCTGTTCGATATTTACTATAGTTGGACTGGCATATTATGGTGTTAAACTAGTTCTTTTGCTATTTTTAGCCGAAAATACTATAAACGGTGGTTTAGGCTTAAGTGCTGCACAAGCATCATCTATGGTGGCCTCTTTTCTGTCGTGGGCATACTTCTCTCCAATAATAGGAGGTTGGGTTAGCGACAGGTTTATTGGTTCAAAAAACTGCATTAAAATAGGCCTAGTCCTAGTTTCGATAGGATACTTTATCGGTTACTTTGCTTTAAGTGAAAGTTCAATACACATAATGATATTTTTGACAGGGCTTGGGATAGGTTTCTATAAATCAAACCTGCATACTTTAGTAGGGAGTCTTTACAACAATGAAGACCCTAGAAAAGACAGCGCATTTTTGATTACATACACTTCAACAAATATAGGAACACTAATCGGACCTTTTATTGGTGGACTTATAGCTAATGCTTGGTTTTCACATAAACTAGGTTCTGATGTTGTAGTATATGGATACAGATATGTATTTTTAATCGCCTCAATAATTACTATTATCGGATTGTTCGTTTTTATAATAGGGGATAAAATCTTTTTTAAAGAGGATTACGCTGAAAAACAGACCAGAAAAGCAAAAATGAAAAGTACATTAGAAGAAAAAAAGAAATTATCTCTAGTTCCACTTACAAAAAAAGAAAAACAGAGAATCCTTATGATTTTAGTTTTAGCTTTCTTTACAGTATTTTTTTGGATAGCGTACAATCAAGCTACCATGTCAATCGCCCTTTACACAAAGGAAAATATAAACTTATTTATAGGTAATTTTGAGGTTCCAACTTCTTGGATAGATTCATATAATGGGCTTTTATGTGTAATACTAGGTCCTACAATATCTTATATATGGATTAAGATAGCAACAATTAGAAAAAAAGATGTAAGCGTAGTAAATAAGATGGGGTTAGGGTTCTTAATACTAGCTATTGGATTCTTCTTTATAATTGGAGCAATCAAGCAAAACACATCTAGTGTAGATCCAGCATTTAAGGCAAGCATACTTTGGATAGTCGGATTTTTAACTTTCCAAAGTATTGGAGAGATTTGTTTTTCACCGATAGGATACGGAATGGTCAACAAACTTTCACCAGAAAAATATGTATCATCTTTAACAGCTGTTTGGTTCCTTGGTAAGTTTGCAGCAAACAAGATTTCTGGTTACACACAAGCTATAATTGACAGTATAGGAATGTTAAGCGTATACATTGCAATTCCAACTGTGCTTATTATATGCGGTTCTATTTTATTTTTACTAAATAGATGGCTTATGAAATTAACCGAAGAATAGGGTTGCCACAAAACCGTCTCAGTTTTTACTTGAGGCGGTTTTTTACTTAAAGAAATTGACTCTATACTCTATTATTATATAAAAATTAAAATAAGTACAAAAATAACGAAGCAACTGACTGCGAATCAGATGCTTCGTTATAATAAAATTAATTATTATTGTATTCAGAGCAACAACTAATTCGGTATTAGTTGTTGTCCTTATCTATAAACTCTATATAGCTCTTGTGTACTCTTTTAACCATTCTCTCTCTTCATTATTTAAATGTGGAGATATCTTTTCAAATACTTGTCCGTGGTACCAGTTTAGGTAATCTCTCTCTTCATAAGTCATAAGTTCTGGCACAATACCGTCTAAGTCTATTGGAGCAAATGTAACAACCTCAAAATCCATAAACTGACCGTACATATTTTTCTCAACTTTTCTAGTAACTAGCTCATTCTCTGTTCTAATTCCATGGGAACCTTCTATATATATACCCGGTTCATTAGTAGTTACCATTCCTTCTTCAAGAACTGCTGTCTCAAATCTATCAGGATTTACTTTCCATCTAAATCCATTAGGAGATTCGTGAACGTTTAGAACAAACCCTACGCCGTGTCCAGTACCGCATTGGTAATCTATCCCCATCTGCCAAATAATTCCTCTAGAAAGTACATCTAGATTATATCCTATACAACCGTATAAAAACTTAACTCTAGATAAGCTTATCATACTTCTAGCCACTGATGTAAAGTGAAGTTTGTGCTCATCACTTATAGGTCCAAGCACCAATGTTCTTGTTATATCTGTAGTACCGTCATAGTACTGTCCACCTGAATCTATCAAGAACATTCCCTCTGCTTCAAGTTTATAATCAGTCTCTGGAGTAGCGCTGTAGTGCATCATAGCAGCGTGATCTTTATATCCAGCGATTGTATCAAAACTTGGCTCAAAGAATCCATCCTGCTCTTTTCTTAAATCCTCTAGCTTTTGACTAGCGCTAATTTCAGATATTTCCATCTTTCCAACATTGTTTTTTACCCAGTACATAAATTTAGTAAATGCAACACCATCCTTTATATGAGAGTTTCTTATATTCTCTAATTCAACTTTATTTTTAACAGCTTTAAAGAATAAAACAGGGTTAGTCTTGTCTACTTTTTCAACGCTTTCTGGTATGTTGTTGTAAACTGCGTAGTTGATTTTTGCTCCATCAAGCAATACTCTCTCACTGCTGTCTATTCCTTTAACAAATTCATATATATCGTTATATGGTTTTATATTAACGTTTTCCTTTGCAAGTTCAGCGTTTATTTCATTGTTTAGTTTGTTTTCGTCAACAAATAGATATACATCATTTAAAGTCACTACTGAATAAGATAAAACTACTGGGCTGTATTCAACATCTCCACCCCTTATATTAAACAGCCAAGCTATATCATCAAGACTAGTTATCACATGGTATGTAGTGTTTTCTTCTTTCATTTTTTCTCTAACTCTATCCAGTTTTGAGCTTAAGCTCTCACCAGTATATTTTACATCTAGTAAAAATGCTTTGCTGTCAGATAACGCTGGTCTATCTTCCCAGACATTATCTATTAAATCGTATTCGTACTCTATTTTGATTCCTCTTTTAGCTAACTTATCAGACAAACTTGCACCTTCTTTGGCTGATATAACTCTACCATCAAAACCTAATGTTCCACCTTCTGGAATGTTTTCATATAAATATTCAGCAGTTGTAGGAACGCCTTCTTGTGCCATTTTAAATAATCTTACCGTACTTCCTTCTAATTGACCTTCTGCTTGTATAAAATATCTTCCATCAGTCCATAGACCTGCATCATCTTGAGTTACTATAACTGTACCCGCTGATCCTGTAAATCCCGAAATAAATTCTCTCGATTTGAAATAATCACCTACGTATTCACTTTGATGACTGTCTGAAGATGGAATAATATAGGCATCTATATTCTTCTCTTTCATAAGTTCTCTTAACTTAATCACTCTATCTTTTACGTTCATCACAAATACCTCCAGATATTAATATTTTTGTGCATTTATTGTCAATACAACATACTTTAAATATATCACCATTTTAAGGAGTACTCAATATGTTTTTTCATTGTCATTATATTTTTATCAATATATGAATTTCCATGTTTTCTGTAAATTGAATAATTCCTTTCATTTGTTTTTTAGATTTACAAATTATTTACCTTGAATTTTCAACATTTTTTTATAAATAATAAAAGTATAAATCATTTTAAAAATTATTTTTCTATAATATTTTACTTATTCGTTCTTTCTTATAAAATTTATTTTTTCTATTTATAAAATTAACAACTATAATCGTGAAATTTGTATACTTTTTATAATTTTTTCAAATCATTCTATCTTAAGTTGAATTTCCTTAAATACTTTAATGATTTTGTAATTAAGAGTATCTTGCAATATCATGTTATATCAGTCTCGTAGTTTCCTAATGTCGCCGTATTTCCTTTTATTCTCCATTTACCAACCACTCGACGACTTTTCCAAAATTATCTTTAATCAGTATTATTTAACTTATATTTATGATAAAATATAATTATAATAATACTTTGACTTTAATGTAGTTAAATTATTAAAGAAAACTGATAATAATTACGTATTAAAAAAGGGAGGGTTGTATATGAAAGTCAAAAAAAGATATTTAAAATCATTCTCTTATGTCCTAATTTTCTCTGCAATAATATGCTATTTACCAATGAGAGATGCTGTACAAGCTATTATGCCGGAGCAACAAGAAAAAGTATCTATAAATAACAGCGAGGTTATAGACGATCATATTTATAATCTAATATATGATCCAAATCAAATCTTATCTTTTAGTGGTGAAAATATAGAAAACTTTATCCCTAAAGAAGGTCACAATGATCCAAACAAATATACTGTTATAAAGCGTGAAAAGAAAAGTATCTCAGATTCTACTGCAGATATATCAATAATTGATTCGATAAATGATAAGACTTACCCTGGTGCTATACAGTTAGCAAATAGAAGTCTAGTAGAAAACAAACCGACTTTGGTTTCGTGTGAAAGAAAGCCAATTACTTTAAGTATTGATTTACCTGGAATGGGTAAAGGTGGATCTAAAGTTGTAGAATCACCAACCTACTCTTCTGTAAATGGTTCCATAAATTCTCTACTTAAAAAATGGAATAAGAACTTTTCGTCTGAGTACACTATTCCTGCAAGAGTAAACTATTCTGATACTATGGTATATAGTTCTTCACAATTATCAACAATGTTTGGATGTAACTTAAAAACAATAAATAAAACATTAAATATAGACTTTGATTCTATATTTAAAGGTGAAAAACAAGTTATGGTAGTGTCTTATAAGCAAATATTCTATACAGTAAGCGTAGATGCTCCAAACAAACCTTCAGATTTATTTGGTGATAAAGTAACATACGATTCATTAACTAAAAAAGGTATGAATAATGATAATCCTCCAGCTTATGTATCTAATGTAGCTTACGGTAGAACAGTTTACGTAAAACTAGAAACTACATCTAATAGTACAAATGTAAAAGCAGCGTTTAAAGCATTAATTAACGGTCAAGATGTACAAAGTAATGCTGAGTATAAAGATATATTAGAACAAAGCTCATTTACCGCAACTGTTTTAGGAGGAGGAGCAGAACAACATAATAAGGTAGTAACTAAAGATTTTAACAAAATAAGAGCACTTATTAAAAAAAATTCAGTGTATAGTCCACAGAATCCTGGTTACCCAATTTCTTATACAAGTACATTTTTAAAGGATAATAGCGTAGCAACTGTAAACAATAAGACCGAATATATAGAAACAACATCTAAAGAATATACGCATGGGAAGATAAAACTTGATCATCACGGAGCTTATGTTGCTGATTTCGATATAACATGGGATGAGGTTGATTACGATGAAAATGGTAATGAAGTAATCTCACATAAAGCTTGGGATGATAATATGAAAAATAGAACAGCAAAATTTAATACAGAAATATATTTAAAAGGTAATTCCAGAAATATAAATGTAAAAATAAGAGAGTGTACTGGTCTAGCGTGGGAATGGTGGAGAACTATCATAGATGATAAAAATATTCCACTGGTAAAAGAAAGAACTTATTCAATAGGTGGAACAACATTACATCCTAGTACTTCAGTTACAGTGAAAGATTAAAATATAGTTACTTTCTATTTTTTACTCTTTTGTCTAATTAAGATAACTACCTATCTGTTTTTAAATTTGATACAAGTATATCACAACCGTTACAACATATATTAATAAAGCACCAATTATAATACCTACATGAATATTATTGAAATGATAAAAAGAAGTAAGCAGGATATATAAGATGATAGTTTTTCTCATATATCCTTTTTTATTACTCATTATTATTAATTTTTTTAATCATATAATTATATAGTTATCTCTTTCAATCTCTCCACCCCATCTAGAAATAAAAGTGATTTGTCTATAAAACTACTTTAGAAGTATGATAATAGACATAATACTAGCTTACTTCTCTATAAAGCAAAAACGTGCTAAACGGCACTTATATACCGAATAACACGCTTAAACATTTATCTAAATATAAAATTCATTATATAGCTCTTGTGTACTCTTTTAACCATTCTCTCTCTTCAGCAGTTAAGTGAGGAGAAACTTTTTCGAATACTTGTCCATGGTACCAGTTTAAGTAATCTTTCTCTTCTTTAGTCATTATAGTTGGGTCTACAGCATCTAGGTCTAATGGAGCAAACGTAACAACTTCAAATTCCATAAATTGTCCGTACATGTTTTTCTCAGCCTTTTTAGTTACTATTTCATTTTCCAGTCTTATTCCATGAGATCCTTCTATATAAATTCCTGGCTCATTAGTAGTTACCATTCCTTCTTCAAGAACTGCACTGTCAAATCTCTCAGGAACAACTCTCCATCTGAATCCATTTGGAGCTTCATGCACGTTAAGAACGAATCCTATTCCGTGTCCTGTTCCACATTGATAGTCTATTCCCATTTGCCACATAATTCCTCTAGAAGTATATCTAGGTTGTATCCTCTACATCCGTGTAAGAATTTAGCTCTTGATAGTCCTATCATACCTCTAAGTACTGATGTAAAGTGAAGTCTTAACTCATCACTTATTGGACCTAGTGCATAAGTTCTTGTAATATCAGTTGTTCCATCGTAGTACTGACCACCTGAGTCAACTAGGAATAGATGTTCAGGCTCTAGTTTATAGTCAGATTCTGGAGTTGCACTGTAGTGCATCATAGCAGCGTGCTCTTTGTATCCAGCTATTGTGTCGAAACTTGGCTCGATAAATCCTTCTTGCTCTCTTCTAAAATCTTCTAGTTTTTGAGTCGCACTGATTTCTGTTATTTCCATTTTTCCTACATTATTTTTTAACCAATACATAAATTTAGTAACAGCAACACCGTCTTTGATGTGTGAGTTTCTTATATTCTTTATCTCTATTTCGTTCTTTTGAGCTTTGAAGAACATAACTGGGTTAAATTGATCTATTTTTTTAACTCCTGCTGGTATGTTGTTAAGTATAGCATAGTTTATTTTAGTTCCATCTATTAATACTTTTTCGTCTTTTCCAACTTGTTTAACAAAATCATAAACATCATTGTAAGATTTTATTTGTACATTTTCTTTTGCTAATTCCGCTCTTATTTCATCGTTTAATTTGTTTTCATCAAGGAATAAATGAACTTCATTTAATGTAACAACGGCATATGAAAGCACAACTGGATTGAATGTTACATCCCCACCTCTTATATTAAATAACCAGGCTATATCATCAAGAGTAGTTATTACATGATAAGTAGCGTTTTTTTCTTTCATTTTGTCTCTAAGTCTTGCTAGTTTTGAACTAAAAGTTTCACCAGTGTATTTTACATCTAGTAAAAATGCTTTGCTATCAGATAGAGCTGGTCTATCTTCCCAAACAGCATCTATTAAATCATATTGATACTCAATTTTGATTCCTTTTGCAGCTAATCTTTCAGCATAAGCACTACCTTCTTTAGCAGATACAACTCTACCGTCAAATCCTAGAGTTCCGCCTTCTTTTATTGTATTCAATAAGAATTCTTCGATTGATGGAACGCCTTCTTGTCCCATTCTGTATAAATCTACTGTACTTCCCTCTAATTGTGTTTCAGCTTGTATAAAGTATCTACCATCTGTCCAAAGACCAGCCTTATCCTTAGCTACTACTACAGTCCCTGCTGATCCTGTAAATCCTGAGATAAACTCTCTAGATTTAAAATAATCACCTACGTATTCACTTTGATGACTATCAGAAGATGGAATTATATAGGCATCTATATTTTTCTCTTCCATAAGCTCTCTTAATTTAAGTACTCTGTCTTTTACATTCATTATAAAAAACCTCCTCAAAATATTTCTGACCAAATATAAAGATATTTGAAATTATATATTCAACAATCGGGTTAAATTTACCTTCTTGATACGAATCATTAAATTTGTTATTAAGATCATTTAGGTCTATTTATTTAAATGAAACCGTTTCCATAATTAATCTTATAGGTAGATGATATCATCTATTTATCTAATTCTCAACATTTTCTTACTAATTTTTACATTTTTATTTATTTTTGCAATATAGTGTAGGTTAAATAAATAACCTTTCTTTTCAAAGAATTTTCTGAACATATGGCGATTATTTTAATCTAAAAAATATAGCTATTAATATTAATAGGCTATTAAAATGATCTAAAATTAGTTTAAATTTAATTTTTATAGTTGTATTCATCTACAACATTTAGATTGTATTTGTCCTTTAGCTGTCTTATCAAATTACTTTGTTTCTCATAAGAAATTTTGTTTATTATTTCATTTTTTACTTCTGAAAAATCTTTATATCTTTTTGATGTTCTTTTAATTATATGATAACCGTAGTCGCTCTTTACAACTTTATCGTAAATCTGATTAACATTTAATGAGAATGCTGCTTTTTCAAAAGACTCAACCATTTCTCCTCTTCCAAAATACCCCAAATCACCTCCGTACTTCGAGCTCGGATCTTCAGAGTACTCTTTAGCCAAATCTGCAAAATTACTTCCAGTCAATGCTTTTTTCAGAATTTGATCTGCTTTATCTTTAGCTTTATCTTTTTGCTTTCCTTTTAATTCATTTCCCTTCGCATCTAAATCCTTTATTAGTATATGCGACGCCCTAATTTCTAAGAAATCATCTCTATTGCTAAAGTAGTAATCCTTTGCCTCTTCATCGCTTACCTTGCACGCTGTGGTTATAAACCTTCTCGCTATAAGTTCTTTGTCTATCTCATTTTCAAAGGCAACCTTGTCTATACTAAGCTTGTTTAAGATTCTGTCCTCATTTAAAGAATACTTCTCTTTAAGTTCACCTATTATTGTCGTATACTGTTTGTTTATTTCATCGCCAGAGATTTTTATTCCACTTGATTTTCCTTCTTTGTACAGTATTTCAGTCTTAGTAATATGGTCTATTAAGTTGTACTCATATCTCTTAACTTCCTCGCTACTCGTAGGTGATTTATCAGTAAGGCATAAGATCTGATCCATCTTTATCTTTAAATCTTCTTCAGTAATAATAAATCCACTCATAGTTGCTACTATCTTGTCTTTACTATAAGTTTTCTGTGAATACAGAATCTTTTTAATCGTAAACTTTCCTGACATATATATACCTAAAAATATTAGTCCTATTAAAGTTATAATAGATATTTGTTTTATTCTCAATAGATCACGAGATTTCTTATGTTTAAACTTTGAGGCTTTCACTTGATCTATCAGGCTCCTTCCGAATTATTACACAATTCTTATTGTATATTATTTTACATTATAAAAATTTATATTGTGTGAATAAGAGTCGAAACTAATATGAATTTTTAGTGAATCATATTTTTCTAAAACTATATCTAATATAATTTCTATCTACTTTTGTATCTCCACATTTTAGCATTTCCTGTACTTTTGTTTTATCTAATTTGAGGTAATTTGCACATTCTTCTACAGATTTAAACACCTCTAATAAATCACCATTTTTCTTAACGAGCTCTACTTTTTTCTTACCTGTCCTTTTTATTATCTCTTTGTACTTATTATAATAATCGTCGTATTCAGAATCTAAACACTCAAATGAGTAAGTCATACTAATCGGCTCAATTGTAGAACTTCCCAATATATAACCTCTCTTTTCTTCAGAAACCTTTGGCGAAAAAATTCGATCATTTAATTGTTTATAAGTTTCAAATGGATTTTTACCATTATCCAAATACTTATCGTTCTTATCTGAGTATTCCATTAATCCAAGCTGCTCACCGATATAGTTTATTGCATCTCCAAAGTAGTCTGTATATCCATATAAAATATTTTCTTTAATATAACTTAAAGGTACTTTTAATTTTCGACTACAATCTGCGTGAGTTTTAAATTCTACATTTTCATTGGTATAAATATTTATAGCTTTTATAGACTTCGCCCTTTTTATCTTAACCTTTTTTATATAATCAGCGTCATGATTATCATTTTCTCGAAGTGTCTCTGCTATTTCGAAAACTTTTTCATTTCTTTTTTCTTCAATCAGTTCTATATTATTTTCTAATTCATGAGATTCATCAGTTTTATCCGCCTTTACTTCAGCTTCTTCTGTTTTTTCGGCTTCTGTTTCATTCTCAAGTTCATTAAAATTATTATTCTCTATTTCGCTTTCTTCTTTTATCTCTTCTGCTCTTCCACATTCTACTTCATTTTTTATCCTTAGTTCTTCAATATCAACGTCTTCTTTTTTACTCTCTACTATTTCCGTTACGCCTTTAATAGCTGTTTCTATTTCTTTATTAATCTTTGCTTCTGTTTCTATTTCATCTTCATATTCCTTTAAAACTTTTTCTTCATTATAATGTTTATCTGTTTGCTTTTTTTTGACAATGTTTAACCATTTTTTTAACACAAAAAAATCCCCCTAAAATTTTTATAACAAAGTTATACTTAAATCTTAAGCTACTAATTTCAAGATTTATGTTACTCTAAATACATATTTCTCAGATTATTTAATTCATCTAAGTCTAATCCGAACTCGCCATTTAAGTAGTCTTCTACAGTTTTGTACTCGTCGTCTATTCTGTCAAAAGCAGCATTTATATAATCTAAATTAACACCAAATATATGGTTTAATTTTTCTCTGTCTACTTTTTTAAACTCAGGCTTTAGTTCTATTAGATTATTTATTTCATTTTCTGCAAAATCATTGCTCTTTAAGTAATCTCTAATAATATTTTCTCTAGATACTCCAAATATCATTAAAATTATAGCACTCCCGACACCTGTTCTGTCTTTTCCTGCTGTACAGTGATTTAACAAAGGAAGCATATCCGGATCTCTTACAAGCTCTACAAGTCTTCTATACGAAGGATTATTTATCGGTAGCTCATGGTAATTCTCTTTAAGCATATTAAATGCACTCGATTTTTCAAACATATTGTCTATCATATCTTCGATTGATCCAAATTTAACTCCACTAAACTTTTGTAAATTCATCGCTGGAACTCGAATATTTTTAACACCTTCAATTTCTGTTGATGGATGGTTACTTGCTTCACTATCGCTTCTATAATCGAAGATACACTTTATATTTAACTTATTTAAAGTATCTACATCTTCTTTAGAAAGATTCTCTAAGTTAGCTGATCTATAGAAATACCCCTTTTTTACAAATCTGCCATCTTGAGATGCTATTCCTCCCAAGTCTCTAAAATTTTTCATATTTTCACCCCATTAATTTACTTCCTAATATTGTAAAGTTATTTCTAATAATTAATATCTTAATTTTACCAATCTTGTTTTCAAAACACAATAGGATAAGATTTTTTGTCAAATCTTATTGAAATTTATCTTAATTAAATAAGAGTTCAAAAATAGTCATAAATTCAAAATAATTGACTACAATCGAATGAATTGCATACAGTATTTATATGATATAATATTAGTGAGATTACATAACAACCGGGTGTAAATCCATATAAAAAATTATCCCTTCATTATGATTGGAGGTGATAATATATGGGAGATTTTTTGAGTATATTATTTTTTATCGGCAGCACGATTACTGCGATAACTTTAATATTGAATAGGCTTTCTAAGCTTATCAATACATATTTAAAGTTAAAAAATGACATCAAAAAATTAAAACACCCGAACGGCAATTCGGATGCTTCAGATTAAAATATTAACTATTTTATATTCTTTGGAGATACACCCTAAGCCCATAGTATGTAATCTCTTTTTCCTTAATAAAAGTATACCCTAATTAAACATTCTTAGTCAACCTGACTGAACTATTATAAAAACATTCCTAATCTATATATATGTAATATCTCATAAAATATATCAGTATTTTTATTAAAAGAATATAATATCCGTCCGTATATATCTTAAAGCCCTCAGGATCAAACTTTTTAATCATAATATAACTGTTATTTATTTAATTTTCTCGGTAGAATACCAAGACTTATACACGTATTAGTGACAAGCTCTATTATGTAAACATCATTTAACATAAATTAGCTGGTACTTAACGCAGAATAATGCTAAAATTAACTCAGTTAATTATCTGAAATAGATTTATTTTTAGACTAGCCTTACTAATATTATCAGTATTTTATATAAAGCTTTTAGCATTATATTATTTTAAAGTTTAGTCAATATTACATAATATATCAATATAACAATGACTTTGGAGGTTTCTATGATCAGTACAGAAAAACAAAGAGCTTTTATTATAAAGTTTACATATTTTATCTTGATAGCAGCTCTAATATTTGCAAGTTTTAAATTTATCCTTCCGCTATTTATGCCATTTGTAATTGGATTTTTTATTGCTTTTATATTAAGGCCAGCTATAAATTTCTTAACAGATAAAATTAAGATTAATCCCGCATTGACATCAACAGTAGTACTACTTTTATTTTATGCAATTACAATTGCTGCACTTACTAGTTTTGGAGCAAAGCTGTTCAGTAAGATAAGTGAAATGGTACTTACTCTACCGGATGTATACAAGTACTCTATAGAACCAAATCTAGAAACATTTTTTTCTAAAGTGGAGTCACTAGCGCCAAATGTAGATTTGTTTGGATGGGATAACTTATCTCAATCTATAATGTCTTTAGTAGCTTCTTTTTCATCAAATGCTCTTAACTTTGTTACAAGCGCTGCTACAAGAGCTCCTGCTTTTATGATAAAGTTAATCATAACTATAATCGCTTCTTTCTTCTTTACATTTGACTACAAAAAAATCATTAATTTTGTTTTAAATCAGTTTTCAGAAAAAAACCGCGAGTTTATACTAAATGTTAAAAAAAGCAGTATAGTTGCCGTATTTAAATTAATTAAAGCGTATGCGATTTTATTATCAGTTACTTTTATTGAACTTTGGATAGGACTTACTATACTTAAAGTAGATGCTGCTTTTCCAATAGCTATTTTAATAGCAATGGTTGATATACTACCAATTTTAGGAACTGGAAGTATTATAATTCCTTGGGCTATAATTTCTTTAATAAACGGAAATAGCAGTATGGCCATAGGGTTATTTATAATCTACATTGTAATAACTGTAGTTAGACAAGTCCTTGAGCCTAAGGTTGTAGGGAGTCAGATAGGCCTTTATCCACTGATTACATTAATGTGCATGTTTATTGGGGCTCAGTTATTCGGTATTGTCGGTCTATTTGGATTCCCAATAGCTGCTACAATAATTAAGAATTTGCACGATACAGGAGCGATAAAATTTATAAAATAAGCTAAAAATAATAATCGATTGTTTGGCTGCTATACTGATCTTTACTAAATTAGTATATCGATAGCTCAATCAATCGATTATCTTTATTTGTTAATATATTTATCTATTTTTTTAATCTATTTCTTAAGTTTAGCAAGAGCTTCTGCAAATGGATTATTAAACACTTCGTTATCTTTATTTTGTTTTTTTAGATATTGGTTTACATCTCTTTTACTTGCTTTTGATTTTTCTTCATTTTTTCTCTTATTGAATGAAGATAATTTCTCTCTGTATCCACAAGCACATGTAAATATCCTACCATCACCTTCACCTCTTAGCTCCAACTTCTTATGACAATTTGGACATCTAGAGTTTGTAGTCTGTGAGATAAGTTTTCTTGTTTTACATTCTCTATCCTCGCAAATTAGCATTTTTCCCTTTTTACCATTTACCTCTAACATATATTTTCCACATTCAGGACATTTATTTTTAGTGATATTATCGTGTTTAAACTTACTATCACTGTTTTTTATATCTTTTATTATTGTCTTTGTGTAATTTTTCATATCATCGATAAAAACATTTTTATTTAGCTTACCAGCCGATATATCCTGCAGCCTTTTTTCCCAAGAAGATGTCATTTTGGCAGACTTTAGATCCTCTGGTACCAATCTAAAAGCTGTTTGCCTTTAGAAGTTATGTGTATATCTTTTCCTTTTTTCTCTATTGAAAATGAATTAAATAATTTTTCAATAATATCCGCTCTCGTCGCTACTGTACCAAGTCCATTTTTCTCCATATGAGTAAGCAAAGTACCTTCATTTAAGTAAGATGGTGGATTTGTTTTTCCCCTACTCATATTAGTATTTAAATTTTTAAGTTCATCGCCTTTATTTATGCTTGGCATCGTTCTAACTTCATCATCATCTTCGTAATCTCTGTAGTTTTCTTTCCACCCTAACTTTATAACTTTATTTCCAGTAGCTACAAAAGTTTCACCTTCTATTTCACCAGTTATCTTCGTTTGTTCGTACTCATATGGCTCTGATAAAACTGACAAGAATCTCTTTACTACCAAATCAAATATCTTTCTCTCTTTATCGCTCAAATCACTTATAAACACACGCTCTTCTGTAGGAATAATAGCGTGGTGATCTGTCACTTTAGAATTGTCTACAAAGCTTTTGTTCTTTACAATTTTATTCTTAAGAAGTTTGTTGCAAACTCTAGAGTATTCACTTACATTAACCGCTTTTATTCTATCCTTCAATGTATCTACTATATCATCAGTTAAATACCTTGAATCAGTCCTTGGATAAGTAAGCACCTTGTGGTGTTCATATAGTTTTTGCATAATAGATAGCGTTTCTTTTGCTGAGAATCCAAATATCTTATTTGCATCTCTCTGAAGTTCAGTTAAATCGTACAAAGCTGGCGAATATTTCTTTTTATACGTTTTACTTACATCTACTATCTCTATATCTTTTCCTCTAATTTTAGATATTATCTTATCTATTTTTTCTTTATCAAAACTAGATGTCGAATTATTTTTATCATGCCAAGAAAGTTTTATCTCAGAACTTCCTTTAATTACATTTACATCAATTCCAAAAAACTCTTTCGATTTAAAGTTTTGTATTTCATCTTCTCTTATTTTAATGATAGAAAGCGTCGGAGTTTGAACCCTACCACAAGATAGCTGAGCATTGTATTTAGTCGTTAAAGCTCTAGTTGCATTTATACCAACAAACCAATCTGCTTCTGCCCTTGCTATTGCTGAGTAGTATAAATTATCGTATTTATGCCCATCTTTCAAATTATTAAATCCCTCTTTAATAGCTTTATCTGTACTAGACGAAATCCAAAGTCTTTTTATCGGTTTACTAGACTTAGATTTTTCGATTATCCACCTAGCGACAAGTTCTCCTTCTCTTCCAGCATCTGTTGCTATTACTATCTCATCAACATCATTTCTGTTTATTTGGCTTTTTACTGTATTAAACTGTTTACTGCTCTTTTTAATTACCACAATTTTTAAATACTTAGGCAACATAGGAAGATCATCCATATTCCACACTTTGTATTTTGGATCATAACTTTCCGGATCTGCATGTGTAACCAAATGTCCCAATGCCCAAGTCACAATATATTTTGGACCCTCTATAAATCCATTTTTTTCATTTTTACAACCCATTACTTTTGCTATATCTCTACCAACGGATGGTTTTTCTGCTAATACTAATATTTTCCCCATTCTTTATTCCTTTCCAATATCCCAATCTATTTTAATTTGTACAATTTTTTAACATTACTTTCCTAAGATACAATTATAACACAAATAAACACATAATTTTAAAGAGCCACATGATACAATCTATCAACTTATTTAATAAATTTAAAATTTTATAATTTAATTTATTTTTATTGGTTAGAATGTAAATAATTAACCAAGAAAATTATCAATAATTTAAATACTTTTGATCGATAATATATACAGGATAAAATTTATTAGGAGATGATTCTATGGATTTTTTCAAAAAATATTTATCACTTAAATATATAGTTTTATCAGCTATTTTATCCACTTTTTTAGTTTTTACTACTTATGATATATACAGCCAGCAAAACAACGAAAAATTCAAAGATCATGTAGTATTTTACTGTCAACATCAAGACGACGAAGTCTTATGGGCAGGAAGCGCTATTATCAATGCAATCAACGAAGTTGGTAGAGACAATGTATATGTCGTTTTAGTATCAAACGGATCTGGGATAGCAGTATTTGATAAGTATAAAAAATACGAAAATTTAAAAACCGAGGATAAAATAGAATGCAGAAATAGGGAGTTTTTGGCATCAACAAAAAGTTTAGGAGTCAAACCTGAAAACACTATTATACTACCAAAGACAAATTCAAACGGAGATTCATACTTTGAATCCATGGAAAACATCGCAATCGAATTTGAAAACAAGTTTAAAAGTGTAACTCACATAGCTCATACTTACAAACTAGATGACCACCTCCAACACATAAAAAATGGATCTGTAATTCAAGGTTTATACAACTCAGGGAAAATCAAAGATGCCAAATACTTCATCAAACCAAAATACGAAGACAAAATAACCATGAAAAACAAAATAATCTACACAGTTAAATCAGAAAAAGACTACAACAAAATAAAGAACGCATGTGAGCAATACAAATTTATCGACTCACACAACTATCGTGAAGGCATCGGATATAAATCAGATCACAAATCATTTGATAAGCTCTTAAAAAACAAAACTGCGCCATCAATACTTCACACACCATATTTATAACAAACCAAAAATGACTTTCTATAGTAGGCTAAACTACCATAGAAAGTCATTTTTCCTGCACCTATCTTAAATTATCCTAAACTATCTTATAAGTTCTAAATATCCACTTGGATGGAAGAAGTAAACACTAGAGCTAGTCTTGTCAACAAAGTAAGCTAAATCACCGTCAACTTGTGGCAAGAAAACATAACCTTTTAGTCCTTTGTCTTTAATAAACTCAAAAGTATTTTCATCACCTTCATAGTAAAAACTTACATCAGGCATATGCTTTTTAAGTAAATTTAAAGATTGTTCTTTACTTAGATTTTCAACAGGTTTTTCTTTATTTACATCCTCTTTCACTTTATCATCTTCTTTGCTATCATTTTGGTTTTCATTGTTTACTACATCTTGTTTTTCTTTATCTTTATTTCCATTATTATTATTAACTATATCATTTTTATCTTTTTCTTTTTCTACAACTACATTTTCAGGTTTATTATTTACTACTTCCTTATCTTTGTCTAAGTTTTTATTTTTGTCAGTAACATTTTCTTTTTTACCTACATTTGCTAATGCTTCACTTAATTTTATCGCACTGTTCTTTGTGTCACTTGTAAGGTTTACTTTAGTGCCATCTATGTATGATTTTTTCTTTATTATTTTGTTTAAATTTTGATCTTCTCCATTAGTTCTTGAATCTACCACAATAGGAGTCGTTTTATTAGTTACCTCTGCTCCATAACTAACATTTTTTAATGGACTAACAACTAACAATCCTGTACATAATACTGATACTACTGTAACTAACTTTTTCATAAGATTCACTCCCTTTTTCATTATTTATTATAGTTATAATTGCTTATTTATCTTATACCCATATAATAACATAGTAAATCTCTATTTACAGTTACATCCCTGTTACCTGAGTTTACAAAATTGTAATCTCAGGTAACAGGGATGTAATAATATTATTTTAATTAAGTTTTTTATGAATTTACTAAACTTTTATAAGCCAGTCAATCTGTATTTAGATAAGAATTTCTCGAGATTAGCGTATATTTCATTGATTCCACTGATCTTATTTGATTCAATATTTAAGACTAAAAGCGGCTCATGAAGAGATATTCTAAGTAAAAACCATCCATCACCGTTTTCTTTGTCACAATTTACTCTTATTCCTTCATAACTTTTTGGAACTACGCTCCAACCATCTAAATTTAAAATATGTTCTTCTAAATCTTTTATAATATTTTCTGCATAAGGTTTAAAATCTTCTACATCAATTTTTATTCTAAACTCTCCATCTTCTTTAGCTTCTTCCAAATCTTTAAGTAAGTCGTCAACAGTCATACCATTTGATCTGAGCTTTGCTACCTCAATAAGTATTTTAGCAATTAAGTAAGATCCATCGTCTAAGAAGTAGTTTTCTTTTAATGCAGCGTGACCTGAAGTCTCTATAGCTATATGACATTCTTTCCCTTCTCCGTTTAATCTTACAGCCTCGTTGATTACGTTTTTGTAACCTCTCTTAAATCTATGGTGTATTCCGCCGATATCACCTATAAATTTAGTAAGCCCATCTGAAGTTATTGAATCTGTTACAATTGTAGTATTTGGATGCTCATTTAATACGATCTTTGAGATAAGAGCTATTAGAGCATTTTTATTGATAGGTTTTCCGCCCTTTCCTACTAATGCTGCTCTATCTACATCTGTATCAAATATTATACCTAAATCACTTTCGTTTTTAACCACTGAATCGCATATGCTCTTCATAGCTTCTTTGTTTTCTGGATTTGGTATATGATTTGGGAACATCCCATCTGGGTCTAAAAACTGGCTTCCAGTTGTATCAGCTCCCAGTTTTTTTAGTATTTGATCTACAAAGAATCCTCCTGCACCGTTTCCCGCATCTACTAATATTTTAATTCCCTCTAGAGGTTTCTCGTAATTTTCTTTTGGAATAACCCCATCTCTTATTTTTTCAACGAGTATCTGGGAATAATCTTCAATAAGTTTCGGATATGTCACTTTACCTTCTTTAATGTTTTCATTAATATTATATAAAATATTATCTTCTTTATCTTGAGTAAGCTCTGAGGCTATATATAATATTTCCTTAATATTCCCATTTTCAAGACCGCCATCTTTTGTGAAAAACTTAAATCCATTATGGTAATAAGGAAGATGACTTGCTGTAATCATTACCGCTCCATCGCAGTCGTATCCATCCATAATTGTCGTCATAAACATTGCTGGTGTAGTTGCCATTTTACAATCTAAAACGTCGCAGTCTTTGTTTTTCAATACATCTATAGCTATATTTCTGAACTCTTCACCAGTTATTCTAGAATCAGTACCAATAGCAATACTTACTTTATCTTTCTTTGTTTTTTTCTTTAACCAAATATGAAAAGCTGTAAATATTTTCTCAACAACATCTTTAGTTAAGTTTACTTCCCTTTCATCGTTTGGATAAGCTATTCCTCTTATATCAGATCCATTTTGTAACTTATACATAACTAATCTCCTTACTATATTATTAACCACAAATTTTTGGCTTCACCTTAATAAAAGACACTAAAACAAAATTAGCTAAAGTTTTAGTGTCTTATTAATATTATAATTGTAATGAAGCGCCTTCCCAGTCCTTAATAAAGTTTTCTATACCTTTATCTGTAAGTGGGTGCTTAATCATTTGATTTATAACTTTGTATGGAACTGTCGCAATGTCTGCTCCAAGTCTAGCGGCCTCTACTACATGAATTGGATGTCTCACACTAGCTACTATTACTTCTGTTTCTATAGCATTCACATCAAATATGTCAACTATCTCTTCTATTAATCCCATACCGTTCTGTCCTATATCGTCAAGTCTTCCTACAAATGGACTTACATAAGTTGCCCCAGCTCTAGCTGCTAATAGCGCTTGAGCTGCTGAAAATATAAGAGTTACATTTGTCTTTATATTTTTTTGAGATAAAGCCTTTGTGGCTTTCAAACCTTCAGCTGTCATCGGCAACTTAATTACTATATTTTTGTGTATTTTAGATAGCTTGTCGGCCTCTGCTATCATACCCTCGTGGTCTAAACTTATTACCTCTGCACTTATAGGTCCATCTACTATGTCAGCAATTTCCTTTACTACTTGTACAAAATCTCTTCCTTCTTTCGCAATTAATGATGGATTCGTAGTTACTCCACACACAACTCCTAAGCTGTTAGCCTCTTTAATCTCGTCGACATTTGCTGTGTCTATAAAAAATCTCATTTTATCCCTCCAAGTTATTTAATTTAATTCTAGCTTAATTCAATTTATAACTATCTAAAAGTAACTTTTCCATTAGATATTGATTCTACAACAACTAATGATTCAAGTTTAACTCCTCTGTCTCTAAGTACTTGTCCACCTTCTTGGAATCCCTTTTCTATAACTATTCCTATTCCCGCTATGTTAGCCTGAGCCTGGTTTACTATATCCATAAGCCCAAGTGCGGCTCTACCATTCGCAAGAAAATCATCGAGTATTAATATGTTTTCTTCTTCATTTAGGTACTTTTTAGAAGTTTTTACTGAGTAATTCTTTGCTTTTGTAAAAGAATACACTTGTGTTTCATATACATCTTTGTCTAAGTTTTTCGATTCTACTTTTTTTGCAAAAACTACAGGTACATTATTGAAGTACTGTGCGACAATAGATGCAATAGCTATTCCCGAAGCTTCTATTGTAAATATTTTATCCACTTTTACATCTTTAAATCTCTCTTTAAATTCTTTTCCTATTTCATTTAAAAATGCTACATCTATTTGATGGTTTAAAAAACGATCTACCTTCAATATGTCATTTCCCGACACACTACCCTCTTTTAAAATTTTTTCCTCTAAGGCTTTCATACTGTCCTCCTAATATCATATATCTATTAATACTTTTATTAATTCAAAAATTCCATATATACATATTATTATAACATGGTTTATAAATCAATTAAATTTGTTTATATATGTTAATATTTGTAGTTTTATAATAATGTAAGTAAATTTTATTTATTCAGCTATAATTAGGGTATTTATTAGTACAAACAATTTATAGCTTGAATTAATTATATTTATTTATATATAGGATATAATTTAAGTATGTCTTATTTCTCAATAAATTCGAAATAATATTATAATATACTGATAAATTACTAACGAATTATATTTTTTTTTATTAAATGTCTGTTAATATGCCTTCTTACTTTATATAAAATCTACTATTTTACTAATTTTTTGAAAATAATAAGTAAAAAAACGAATTTTATAAAAAAAAGCTTGTTGAAGCATATAAAAATTTATCATAATAAGTTATAATAAATACTAACAATTATAGTCAAGTTATAATTAGAAATTAATAAAATAAAAAATATATAAGGAGTTGATATTAAAATGGCATTTTATTTTTCTACACCATCACATACATTTAGTGAGTACTTACTAGTTCCCGGTTACTCTTCCATTAAATGTACGCCTGATAATGTAAGTTTAAAAACACCTATCGTTAAATTTAAAAAAGGTGAAGAGCCTTCGCTTACTATGAATATTCCCCTAACTTCTGCTGTTATGCAATCTGTATCTGATGATAAGATGGCTATAGCTTTAGCAAAAGAAGGTGGAATATCTTTTATATACGGTTCTCAAACAATTGAAAACCAATCAGCTATGGTCGCTAGAGTTAAATCACATAAAGCAGGCTTCGTAGTTAGCGATTCAAACCTAACTCCTGATCATACTCTTGAAGATGTTTTAGAGTTAAAAAGAATCAGCGGACATTCTACTATGCCTATAACTGATGATGGTACTTCAAATGGTAAATTAGTAGGTATCGTGACTAGCCGTGATTATAGAGTAAGCCGTATGAGCAGAGATGTAAAAGTTTCTGAGTTTATGACTCCATTTTCATCTTTAATATACGCAAATAAAGATATAACTTTAAAAGAAGCTAATAATATAATATGGGATAACAAGCTTAACTCTCTTCCTGTAGTAGATGACAAAGGAAGACTTATGTACATTGTATTTAGAAAAGACTACGAAACAAATAAAGAAAATCCTCTTGAGCTTTTAGACTCATCTAAAAGATATGTCGTTGGTGCTGGTATAAATACTAGAGACTTTGAAGAGCGTGTACCTGCCCTTGTTGAAGCTGGTGCAGATGTACTTTGTATAGACTCTTCTGAAGGTTTCAGTGAATGGCAAAAAATAACTATAGACTATATACGTGAAAAATACGGCGATACTGTAAAAGTAGGTGCTGGGAATGTAGTTGATAAAGAAGCTTTCTTATACCTTGCTGAGGCTGGTGCTGACTTTATAAAAGTTGGAATCGGCGGGGGTTCTATATGTATAACTCGTGAACAAAAAGGTATCGGAAGAGGACAAGCAAGTTCTATTATAGAAGTAGTTGAAGCTAGGGATGAATACTTTGAAAAAACTGGTGTTTATATTCCTATTTGTTCTGATGGAGGTATTGTTTATGATCACCATATAACTTTAGCGCTTGCTATGGGTTCTGACTTTGTAATGCTTGGAAGATACTTCTCTAGATTTGATGAGAGTCCAACTAACAAAGTTAATATAAACGGAAGCTACATGAAAGAATACTGGGGTGAAGGTTCTGCTCGTGCTAGAAACTGGCAAAGATACGACCTTGGCGGAGACAAGAAACTTTCATTTGAAGAGGGCGTTGACTCATATGTTCCTTATGCAGGGCCTTTAAAGGACAACGTAATGATGACTCTTAGCAAAGTTAGATCTACAATGTGTAACTGTGGCGCTCTTACAATACCAGAGTTACAAAAAAATGCTAAATTAACTCTTGTGTCTTCTACTAGTATAGTTGAAGGTGGAGCACATGATGTTGTGTTAAAAGATAATAGAAACTTATAAAAATAATTATGTTTTTTATGGTGGGCATCTCTAGATGCTCACTATTTTTTGTAAAATATCCTTATTTATGAAGTATTCCTTTTTATGAAATCTTATATAGGCCTTGCTTTATACATCCATATAAAAATAGATTTAACTTTTATAAATATATGTGTCTGTATATATAGTAAAGATTCTGCCTTATATATCTGTAAATTTAACTTGCTTTTAATTCTTTATAAATAAAAAGACTGCCCAATTTTATAGACAGTCTTTCCATAAAGATACTAAAGATATTAATCAATCTTTAATAATTCAACCTCTACAATTTTATTTTCAATTATACTTTTAAATTGCACTTCATTAAATTACGCTTCTTTAATGTTTTAAAGCTTTCTCTTTTAAAATCTGCTCGTTTACTGCATTAAGGTCTTCGTCTTTAAGTGACTTAAATAGAGATATACATGCGAAAAACATTATAAAAATAAACGGAAATGCTGCTAAAAGAGATGCTGTCTGTAGTGCCTCTAATCCTCCAGTTAAAAGTAAACTTATCGCTAAAAGAGATTGAGTTACTCCTAGGATTATTTTTCTCTTATTTGATGGATTTAAGTCCCCATTTGATGTAAACATCCCTAGCACAAATGTCGCTGAATTTGCAGATGTTACGAAGAATGTTAACAGTAAAAATATAGCAACTAATGATATTATTGTGCCTAAACTATAGTGAGATAATACCGAGAAAAGTGTTATAGATACGTCCTTAGTCATGTCAGCCAATTGAGGCCCGGTTACCGTTCCTTTCATAAATAGATCTATTCCAAGTGTTCCAAATACTGAGAAAAATATAAATGAAGCTATAGCTGGTGCTATCATTACACCAAAAACAAACTCTCTTATAGTTCTTCCTTTTGATATTCTTGCTATAAAAGTCCCTACAAATGGCGCCCATGCAATCCACCACGCCCAATAAAATATTGTCCACTTACCTGCCCAAGTGTTGTCTCCATAAGCACTAATATTCATACTGTCAGCAAAAATATTTTGCAGATATCCTCCTAGACCACCTACAAATCCGTTTATAATTTGTATAGTTGGTCCGATTAAAAGTACTACTACTGTTACTATAGCAGCAGTCGCTAAATTTATATCAGATAAAATTTTCATACCTTTATCTATTCCAGATACTGCCGTCCATATAAATATTACCGTTGTTATTGCTATTATTATAAGCTGTGATCTAATTGTATTTTCTATATTGAAAATATAACTAAGACCACTGTTAATTTGAAGTGTACCAAGTCCTAAAGATGTTGCTATTCCGGCTACAGTTGCAAATACAGCTAGAGTATCTATTACTACTCCAAGTAGTCCGTGCACTTTGTCCCCTATTAATGGCTCAAATAGATTACTTATTAGACCTGATTTACCCTTTCTAAACTGAAAATATGCTAGCGATAATCCAATTATACTATATGCAGCCCATGGATGAATTCCCCAATGTAAAAACGAAGATTTCATAGCAAATGCTGCTGCCTCTGCACTTGTCGGATCAATGCCTGCTTTTGGATATAGAAAGTGTGAGATTGGCTCCGCAGCTCCCCAAAACACTAATCCTATTCCCATTCCCGATCCAAACAATAAAGCAAACCAAGAGCTGGTCTTATAATCTGGTTTTGAATCATTTGCCCCAAGTTTAATATTTCCAAATTTACTAAATGCAAGCCATAAAGCAAAACCAACAAAAATTAACATAGACAGTAAATACAACCATGAAAATCTACTCGTGAAGAAATTAAATGCTGAATTTACAGCATTAGTAAAACTTTCACTAGATAATATCGCCCACAAACATATAGGTATTATAACAATCAGCGAAGTATAAAATACTCTGTTATCAGCTTTTAAACTCTTATCATTGCTCTTTGCCATACTTAACCCCTCCTAATTAAGGGTCATATATATTATTTAATGATATTCTAATAATATATTTTATTT
>NZ_AXUS01000010.1 GCF_000498755.1 Clostridioides mangenotii TR
AAAAAAATATAGACTTTTGGGAGGAATATAAAATGAATTTTGAAATACCAAAGTACAGAGAACCAGATTTTTCTTTAGAAAAATATATAAATTCAAAAGATGCAGAAATTGGAATATGTGTAAAAGATGGGGTAGCACCAGATAATTATCATGGAACTTCAATGTATCCAGAATATTTTAAAGTTAATGGAGAATGGAAACTTGCAGAAGATAGCAGAATGGATGGTACAGTAGTTCTAAGAGAAAGTGGAAGAATTGATGTAGTAGAAATGCGTAATTTAAAAGCTGGAGATAAAGTATTTTTAGGTAGAGTTGATAATGGATCAGAAGGAATATACTTATATGCTGATGGATTTACTTCAGTTGAAGAAGAGAATGGAGATCAATTTGCTTTTAGACAAGGACGTTCTCGTGAGACAGCATTCTCAAAAGATTACGATGATTTATATAGTTTGTTAGACTATGAAAAAGAAAATGGAAATATTGTTTGGGTAATGGGACCAGCTTTTGCATTTGATCATGATGCTCGCCATGCAATGCAAGCTCTTGTAGAAAATGGTTATGCAAATGGTCTTCTTGCAGGAAATGCTTTGGGAACTCATGATCTTGAAGCAGCATACTTAAAAACTGCACTTGGACAAAATATATATACTCAAGAATCCCAAGTAAATGGACATTATAATCATTTAGATACACTTAATGCAGTTCGTAGAAGTGGATCTATAAATCAGTTTATTAAAGATCATAATATATCTGATGGTATTATGTATGCATTAGATAAGACTTCAACACCATTTGTTTTAGCAAGCTCTATAAGGGATGATGGACCATTACCAGAAGTTATACCGAGTGCATATGATGCACAAGATGCAATGAGAAATATAGTAAGAAAAGCTACAACAATAATTTGTTTAGCAACTCAACTTCATACTATTGCAACAGGAAATATGTCACCGAGTTTTCGTGTTATAGATGGAGAAGTAAGACCATTATTTATCTATACTGTAGATGTATCTGAGTTTGCAATAAATAAATTAGCAGATAGAGGTAGTTTAAGTGCAGTTGGAATAGTTGCTAATGTTCAAGATTTTATAGTAAATGTTGCTAAAGGAGTAGGAGTATATTAAATTTTAATATAATTAGTAATAATTATTTGTAAATATAGTGGGATAAATTAGAAATATAGTTTATCCTAAGAAAAAGCCATTTGGACATCCAAATGGCTTAAATTTTATTCGAATACTTCAATAGTATTTAATAAATTATAACAATCCAATATCATAGGAATGATTTTAAATATTCTGATGGTATATCTAAAATACTTTATTTATGGGATCAAACAAAAGAGGCATTTCGACAGAAGAATTTTATTTTGGTAATGTAATAAATATATCTTATGGAAGCAATAGTTAGGGGATAAAGGGATAAATAAATTATAAATAAAACAGGTATTGCTATATTAGCGATGCCTGTTTTATTTATATAAGTATGTTATGAGAATAAAAAAAAGTAATTAAATATCTTTCTACTACAAAATAAACTGCATTCACAACATTTTCATACAAAAATATTGTTATAAGAAGTAGTCTATACATATAAAGGGAATTAGCATAGTAAGGAATTATAATTGTGATATATTACTATAACTATGCGAGAAGGTTAAAATAAATCTAACTTAAAAAATATTGTGGGGGGTAATCATGAATAAATTTAAGCAAATATCAGTTTTAATGTTAACGGTATCGATGTTTATGGGATCCGTTTCAAATACTAAAGCTGCCGAAAGTAAATATTTACATACAGAGAAAGAGATTATTAGCTTGTATAATAGTGAGACTAAAAATTTAAAGGAATCGACAAAAGCCGAATTGCCTGAATATCCAGTAATAAATGATAGCTTATCTATGCGTACTTTAAAAACTGGAGATGAAGTCGTTTATACTGTAGGGGGTTTATCTTATGAAAATAAAAAGCCGAATAACTATGGAACGACAGGTCTAATAGAAATGCGTCTAATTAGTTACGGTTTTGAATCTTTAGATACAAGCTCGCAACTTCAAAGTATAGAGATACCTTATACTTATGTTGAATCAAAAGGACGACCAAATAAAGAAAATGACGATGCAGTAGGTATAAAGGTAACCATATCTGGATCAACTCCAGGAGCGAATTCAAGTCATGATTTTCAGATTATAAAGAATTTTTATAATGATGGGCCTAAGGATAGTATAAAGGTAACAAGAGAGGATATAGCAAGTGCATTTCCTGATTCTAAATTTTCACCATCAAGAAATTACGTAACATATTTCACACCAATAAATGCTGCGGGTGAGGATCTAGACTATGTTGGTGCTGAAAAATTAATACAAGAAGAGGATAATATATTTACATATACAGTAAATGATGAAGGTAAACGATTTAATAATTATGCTAGACAATATTTCTTATCGTACTTTGATTGGTATGACAATAATATGAATGAAAGAAAAAGTTCGATGTCTAGTAAGAAATATCCATATTTTGAGACATCAGATGCAACAATAATTCCAAGTAAGGTGGATAACTTAAAGCCTGGAGACAAAGTAGATTTAGTCATACAGGTAAAAAATACAAGTGAATACCTGCCTAATGAAAGACTAACAGTAGGTTTTGATATTATAGAAGGAACAGATCATAAAAAAAGAGCAGTGGAGTTTAAGATAAATGAAGGCGATAAATTTATAAGAATAGAACCCCAACAAGTTGAACACATTAACGGAAAATATACTATTCCGAAAGATTTTAAAGGGAATGAAATCAAATTAAAACCATATATATATGGATCTTTTAAAGAAGGTACTGCAGATCCAATTTATGCAGATAGAGATGATGAGCTGGACTATAATGATGCAGTTACGTTGAAAATAACTCATTCAGGTGGAAATGGAGGAGCAGTAGTTGATCCAGATCCAAAACCACCAGCACCATCAAAAACAGTAATACTAGCGAGTGGGGAAAAGTATACAGATGTACTTACAGCGACAGTGTTAGGTAATGAAAAAGATGCACCTATACTGCTTTCTAAAAAGGATTCAGTTGATGAAAAGACTTTAGCAGAGATAAAAAGATTAAATGCAGAAGATGTAATAATCTCAGGTGGAGAGGATTCAGTATCTAACAAAATAGTAGAGCAATTAAATAATTACAATGTGACTAGAATAGCTGGACAAGATAGATATGAAACAGCTGTTAAAATAGGAAATGAAGTAAGAAAGTTAACAGGAAATTCAACTGGAGCGATGTTAGTAGATGGGACAAACTTCCCAGATGTAATAACTATGTCAAGTTTGGCATCTGGGAAGAGGGTTCCAATACTTATAACAAGTCCAGAGACTCTTTCAAAACCAACTGGAGATACGATAAAATCTTGGGGAATAACAGATATAACAATAGGTGGAAGTTATAATTCAGTATCAAAAGATATAGAGAATAACCTAGGGGTAAACAAAGTTAGCAGATTAGGTGGAGCAGATAGATATAAGACTGCTGAGTTAATAGGAACAGAAGTTAGAAAATTAACTGGAAATAACGCAGATATGATTCTGGTGGATGGAACAAATTTCCCAGATGGAATTACGATAAACAGTTTAGCATCACTTTTTAAAGCACCAATAATGCTTACAGAGCCAGATCAATTAAATAGAATAACTGGACACAAAATAAAAGATTGGTCTATTAAAAATGTACTAATAGGCGGAGGATACAATTCAGTATCAAAAGGAATAGAAGATAATCTAGGTGTAATTAAAAAAGAGAGAGTTGCTGGACAAGATAGATACGAAACAGCAGTAAAAATATCTGAGAGGCTATCTCAAACTGATAAAGCAATAGGCATTAATTAGTTTAATCGAATTGAATAAATAGAAAAGAGATATCTGAATCGATTCAGGTGTCTCTTTTTTATATATAAAAGGAATTAATTTCTTATGAAGTTTTAAAACAGGTATTGATTGTTACGTTACATGATATATTATAATTAAATCAATAAAGGATGTGTAAAATGAGAAAAAAATTTAATAACGATAGGAGAACTTGCAAGAGAAATGGGTATTACTGTTAGTATTTACAGTATTATGTTAATAAAGAATTATTGAAACCATCGACTTTAAGTGAATATGCGTGATTGTTTTGGCGTCCCCGATACGATTTGAACGTACGACCCCTTGCTTAGGAGGCAAGTGCTCTATCCAGCTGAGCTACGGGGACATAATAGCAAGTACTCAATTTTTTGCCATTAATAATATTTCTAAAAAGAAATTATATTATTATTATTATTAATTTTTACCACTTTTTATTTGTTTTGTAAAGTAAAATATATTATCGTAGTCTGGATTTGATATTAGAAAATAAAAAATCAAGTGTTAATTAGAAAACAATAAAATTAAGTTTCACGAATTACTTAACTATTATTACAAAATATAATTTGCAAAAATTAAGGGATTAAAAAATCATAAAAATGATATGCCACTAAAAGCAACGACTATATTTAAGTCTATTGCCTTAAGTTGGCATATCATTTAAATTACTTATTTTGTATTACATTTTTGGATTATGTTTTATAAAAGTACCTTCATCAAGTTCTCTAAAAGTCACTTGCAGTTGATCTTTAGTATTCATAACTACTGGCCCAGCCCAAGCTACTGGCTCATGTAGTGGTTTACCAGCAAACAATATAAATCTGATTCCATTTTCAGAAGCATTTATACTGAATTCATCGCCTTTATTGAAGAGTACTGCAGATTTACTTTCAACTTTTTTACCTGCTACAGTTCCTTCACCGGTCATCACATAGATGAACATATTATCTTCTTCGTTTAAATCTATATTGAATTCTTCATTTGGTTTTACATCTACATCTAATAAAGTAACTTTTATAAATTTAGGGTCAACACCTTTTACTTTATCCATGTAATTACCTGCAATTACTTTAACTGTACTTCTTTCATCTTCTAAAGCTTTTATCATATCTTTTGAAATATCGAAGTACTGAGGATCTGTCATTTTGTCTTCCTTAGGTAGATTAACCCAAAGTTGCAGACCTAACATTTTATCGGAAGCTTTAGGCATCTCTTGGTGCATAATACCGCTTCCTGCAGTCATCCATTGGCACTCGCCATCTCTTATAACGCCTTTGTTTCCTAAGCTGTCTTGATGCTCCATTTCTCCATTTATTAAGTATGTCACTGTTTCAATACCTCTATGAGGGTGGAATGGGAATCCTTTGATATAATCATTTGGATCTGTAGAATCAAAAGCATCTAACATAAGGAATGGATCGAAGTCATTTACTGTATCATGTCCAAGTACTCTTACTAATTTAACGCCAGCTCCGTCTACTGTACGTTGTCCTTTTACTACTTTAACTATTTCTCTTTTCATAACTTAAACCACCTATCTATATTAATTAATTATTTTTATTTATTGTAAACTGCATAATTTTTTTATTGTTAATTGTACTATCTATCATTTTTATACTAAGTTTTTTGAGAGTTTAATCTTATTTGAAAACTTGAATTCTCTCATCTAAAGATCCAAATTCTTTTTCACCTGGTTCTGCTGTAGGGACACCAAATGGCATCTGAGAGATCAGCTTCCACTCTTTATTTATTCCCCAATATTCCTTTACTTCATCGTCTATTATTGTATTGTAATGCTGTAGAGAAGCTCCAAATCCAGCATCTTCTAACATTGTCCAAACTGCGAGTTGGTGCATTCCAGATGTGTGGTTTGACCAATCTCCAAATTTATCTGCATAAGATCCGGCACCAGCTTTAGCAGCCTCTAATGGAGCAAAGTCTTCGAAAAATAAAACCGATCCGTATCCATTAGCAAAAGAATCGATCTTCTCATCTGTAGGACCAAACTTATCCGCTGGTACTAACTTTCGAAGCGTTTCTCTTACAATTTCCCATAGTTTCAAATGCTCTTTGCCAAGAAGCAGAACGATTCTGCTAGTTCTAGAGTTAAATGCCGATGGTGTATGCAGTATTGCAAAATTCATCATTTCTTGTATTTCTTCATCCGAGATAGGACTTTCATTTTTTATTCCGTAGTAACTTCTTCTATGTTTTAATGCCTCTTTAAAATTTCTTTCCATTTTTAGTTCCTCCTTTATAATTTAGTACTAATTAGTAATATATTTATTTTATTAAAGCGTATAATCTATACGCCTAATTTCTTTAATATGTCTATTAAAATATGTTTTTCTTCAAAAGAAATATCTTTTAGAAATTCATTTAAATCCAGTAAGTGTTCTGGGAATATTTCTTCTATTTTGCTCTTACCTTTGTCCGTTAAGTGTATAATATTAGATCTGCTATCATTTGGATCAGTGCACTTTTCAACCATTCCCTCCTTAACTAAATTATTTATTACTACAGTCATGTTTCCACCAGTTGCTAAAATCTTATCGATAATTTCTCCGATTCTTAGGTCGCCTTTGTGGTACAAAACCTCTAAAACTGCAAACTGCATAGTTGATAATCCATGATTTCTAAAGATAACATTTGATCTTCTGTTTAACTTATTTGCGCTTCTAGTAACCGCTATTAATGTCTTTAAATTTAAGTCATTTTCTTTTCCATAAGAATTATTATTTGTTTTCATGATTTAATTATATTACTAACTAGTAATAAATGCAAGGCTTTTTAAAAAATAAATTTTTTTATATGTTAAGATACTAAAATAATGACTTGCCAGATTAGTTTTAGTATAATCAAGTCATGTACTTACAAATAAAATATTACTAACAAGGGGGAGTTTATCGTGAAAACTAGAGAAGAATTGGAAAATGATTTTTATATAGACGATCATGCGGTTTTATTTGGTCTTCTAGCAAAGCATTCTGAAAGGGTAAGTGGAGAAAAAGGAATTAAAGTAGCTGGAGAATCAGTGGTTACTTTTGGAAGAGAAAGAGGTATGCGTTGTGCAATGCGCTGTTTGAAGGATGGCGAGGAACTAACTGTAGAAAATTACACAGTTTATGGTGAATGGGTAGATAGCAAAGGATGGTCAAAAACAGAGTTAGAGAGCATTTCACCATCATTTAAAACTAGAATGACCTCTTGTGGTTGGAGCGATAGCTGGAAAAAATACGGTCTAGAGAAGTATAGTAAATTATACTGTTCAAATATAGATGTAAGTTTAGCTTATGGATTTAATCCAGAAAATAAATTTAGTTTGGATACATCTATTTCATTTGGAGATTCTCTTTGTACTTTTAATTGGGTTGATTTCTACTTTAAAAGCGAAGAAGATTTAAATAAAATGTTTGAAAAAAGAAAGGATGTACTAGAAAGAGTTGTTAAAGATTTCTTATATCAGTGTGGGCATGTTTTAAACGCTTATAAGAGAGTAGCATTTTTTAATTTAGGAGTAGTAGCTGCAAGTGAAATTATAGATAATGCTATGAATGAATACAAAGATATCTTTAGTGAAGAGAAGAAAAATGCAATAATAAATGAATCCGAACAGGATTTTTTAGTTATATGAAATACTGTTTTGCTACAGTTGTTATGATATTATTCAATTAACATTTTGACACTATAAATAAAAGAGTAAACTAGGTGTTTACCCTTTTATTTATTAACCGTAATAAATATATATAAAAACAATAAAATTTTTAAGTATCATAGATTACTTTATGTATTTTAGACTAGTATTAAGCCTCATTTTATCAACCTCAAATTTAAATCGATCATTTTTATTTGGATAAATAATTAGAACATTATCTTTATAATAAGATTTATTTAATATAAAATCAGTGAATAAATACTTTTCATAACCATAAAAATGGCAAACTACTTTATTATTTTTCATAAATATCATTTGTATCATATCTTCACTGTTAGTTTTTTTATATCATTCCACTTATAACCTATAGTATCATATATTTTTTCGGATGAAGTATGAGGCTCAAATACATATGCTTTGTCCCAATTAAAAGGTGTTATATCTTTCAGGTTGATTTCACCAGTTCTATCATGTGATTGACGTTCAATAGCAAATTCAACAAATTTATCGACAAGTTCTTCAAAATTTTTATCTTCTTTACTTTCCTTAAATTTAATCAATTCACTAGATTTACTTACCACATTCCACTTATTATTATTTTTTTTTATTTTAAAGTTGATTTTCGAGATACATTCACCATATTTACCTGGCTGAGTAACTATAACTTTTTCCTTAAGTTTATTTTTATAATCATGTTGATATATTTGTTTATGTGTGTGACCTGCTACAATAACATCTATTCCATTAACTTTTTTTGCTAATTCTTGAACTCTATTCCCTGGATATTTATCTGAATCACTCTCTTCACCACTATGAGCAACAGCTACTATTATATCTACATTTTCTTTCTTCATAACATTTACCCATTTGTTAGCATCTTTAACTAAATCACCCATATACAATGAGCTATTGTAGCCTTGAAAATCTTTTAATCCCTCAGATGTTGGTTTTATATTTTCATTTCCGATAGTCTCATAGGTTTGACCTACTTCTTGTATAGTAAGTCCCAATATACCTAATTTTAAATTTCCCTCAGATGTAGAGATATTTTTAATTACGTAAGGAGATACATAATTTTCTCCACTTTCCTTATATGTATTTGCTGATAATAAATCAATATCGTATTTTTTAAAATCAGATACCATATGGTCTAGTTGTGCTTTATTATTTTCTATAAACTCATGATTTCCAAGTACTACAGCATCATATCCTATTTCCTTCATATCTTTTACTATTGGTGTTTCTAAATACTTTGTATCATATTCGTCGTTACTTTGTTTTGTATCAAAATATTTAGCCATTGATGAACCTGATTTACCAACACTTAGAAAATCTCCAGCATCAACTAACAGAGTATTTTTAGATTTAGATTTTTCATTTTTTATATAAGAAGTTAATTCATAAGGCAAATATCCATGTAAATCAGTAGTTGCTAGCATATTTATTTCAATACTTTTTGTAGATTTGCACCCAACTATTATTAATATAAAAGCTCCTAAGAGTGCTATTAATATTCTTTTTTTCATATATGTACCATAATATCCCTTTTTATAGAAAATTGTAGTATAGAAGCCTTTAAAAGTCAAATACCCCTTTTTTATTTTAAAGAATCGAGTGATTTTTTATATACATAAGTTTTTTGGGTATAATAACTATAAATAATTCAAAGGATGGGTTAAACTATGAAAAATGAAAATATAAAAAGACAAGCGAATAAATTAATAGATGAAAAATCACCATATCTACTTCAACATGCGTATAACCCTGTTTACTGGTACCCGTGGGGTGAAGAAGCTTTTAAAAAGGCTAAAGCAGAGGATAAACCTATATTTTTAAGCATAGGGTATTCTACTTGTCACTGGTGTCATGTAATGGAGAAGGAATCATTTGAAGATGATGAGGTAGCAGAGATATTAAATAGAGAGTATGTTTCTATAAAAGTGGATAGAGAAGAAAGGCCAGATGTAGATAGTGTATATATGTCTGTTTGCCAGGCTATGACTGGAAGTGGTGGATGGCCGATGACTATCGTTATGACGCCGGATAAAAAACCTTTCTTTGCAGGTACTTACATTCCTAAACAAAATATGTACGGAAGATTGGGAATCATAGAATTGCTTGGAAAGATATCATATATGTGGGAAAATGAACATCATAAGTTACTTAAATCGAGTGATGAGATAGTAGAGCACTTAAAAGGGACTACTAGTAAAAGTCTCGGTAATAGTATGTTGTCTAAAAATTTAATAGACGATTCATATAAAGTATTTGAAGAAATTTTTGACAGTAAATACGGAGGATTTGGTGAAGCTCCAAAGTTTCCAAGCCCACAGAACCTAATATTTTTGTTAAAGTACTATAAACTTGAGGGCAATAATAAAGCACTTGAAATAGCTGAAAAAACTCTTCAAGGTATGTACAGGGGCGGTATGTTTGACCATGTCGGATATGGTTTCTCTAGATACTCAACTGATGAAAAATGGCTTGCACCTCACTTTGAAAAAATGCTTTATGACAATGCTATGTTAGTTATAGCATATCTAGAGGCATATCAAATTACTAAAAATGAGCTTTACAAAGATATTGTGGTTAAGACTTTAAATTACATTGTAAGAGAGATGAGACATAGTGAGGGCGGCTTTTATTCAGCTCAGGATGCTGACAGTGAAGGAGAAGAGGGTAAGTTTTATACATTTACTTATCCCGAGATTTTAGAAGTGCTTGGAGACGAAGATGGAAAGTACTTTGCTGAGTACTTTGATATAAGTGTTCAGGGAAACTTTGAAGGTAAAAATATACCAAATCTTATAAAAAATGATAGATTCGAATTTCATGATGATAATATAAATTCCATGATAAAGAAAGTATTTGAATACAGACAAAGTAGGATGGAACTTCACAAAGATGATAAAATTTTGACTTCATGGAGTGCTTTAATGTCCGTTGCTATGACTAGAGCATATAAAGTTTTAGGTGATGAAAGCTATTTAAGCTATGCAGTTGAAAGTGTTGATTTTATAGAAAAAAATCTGTTCAGAGATGGTAGGTTGTTAGCTAGATTTAGAGATGGACATTCAGATTATATGGCTTATTTAGATGACTATGCATTTTTAATTTGGTCGTATATTGAGTTATATGAGTCAACTTTTGAAAAAAGTTACTTGGATAGGGCAGTGAAGTTAAATAAAGATTGTATAGATTTATTTTGGGACAATAAAAATAAAGGATTTTTCTTATATGGAAACGACAGTGAAGAGCTATTTTTAAGACCTAAAGATCTATACGATGGCGCTATGCCGTCTGGTAATTCTGTAGCATCTCTAAATTTAATTAAATTAAGTAGAATGATTACAGATATAGAATTAGAAGAGCTGTCTAAATCGCTTCTGAATCTATATACAGATAGTTTAAGAAGATCTCCTACTGGTTATAGTTTTTACCTGTTGTCTCTGATGTACGAGCTTTATCCATCTAGAGAGTTGATTGCGGTTCTAAAGGATGGAGACGATATGAAACAGTTACAAGAAGATTTAAAAGAATATTATAGTCCAAATATTACAGTGATGGTTAAGAAGGTATGGGAAGAAGAAACTGGCTTATTGAAAGAGTACACTCTAAAAAATGATAAATCAACTTACTATATATGTGAAGGTAAGAGCTGTAATCCGCCATTTAATGAGCATGATTTAATAAAAAAATATTTATAATTATTTGCAAGTTATAGATACTTGTAAAAATTATTAAGAGTATACATCGTTATTGAATTCATTACTTCTGTATATAAAAATAGGAATGACATCTTTTCGATTCATTCCTATTTTGGTATTAAGTATATTTATTTTTTCTAAAGCTTGATAAACCAATGTAAAAAACGTAGAATAAATAGATGTAAGATAGATTATAAAACTAAAGGTGTGTTAATGATGATAAAGGAAGTAATTGTAGTAGAAGGGCGAGATGACGTTACAGCAGTTAAAAGAGCTTTAGATGCAGAACTTATAACTACAGGTGGGTTTGGGTTTCCAAAGGGCGTTATGGAGAGGATTAAAGCGGCCCAAGAGAGAAGGGGCGTAATTATATTTACAGATCCAGATTTTGCGGGAGAAAAAATTAGAAAGAAAATTGCAAATGAGGTTCCTGGATGTAAACATGCGTTTTTACCAAGGGAAGAAGCAAAGAAAAATGGAGATATAGGAATTGAGAATGCAACTCCAGAAAGTATAATAGCTGCACTAAAAAAAGTGAGAACGGAAATAGAAGGAAATAGAAGCGAGTTTGACAGAGTTGATCTAGTTAGAAATGGACTTATAGGAAATGAAGAAGCTTCTATAAGAAGAGATCATATAGGCAATATACTTGGAATTGGATATGGAAATGCAAAGCAGTTTTTGAACAGACTTAATAACTACGGTGTTTCAAGAGAAGAATTTGTAAATGCTGTTGAAGAGATAGATAAATAATATAAATATAAGAATAGTTTATAAAAGGGAGGCATATATGGATAGACTTTCATCTCATATAGAGACAAAAAAGATAGTAGACAAATATAAATTTAAATTTTCGAAGTCGTTAGGTCAAAATTTCTTGATAGATGATAACATAGTTGAAAGCATTGTAGACGGTGCGGATGTAAAGAGCGAAGACTACATCGTTGAAGTTGGGCCTGGAATAGGAACATTAACTCGTGAAATGGGAAAAATAGCTAAAAAGGTAGTGGCTATTGAAATAGATAGGAAATTAATTCCTATACTAAAAGACACTCTTTCAGATTTAAATAATGTAGAGGTTGTAAATCAAGATATACTAAAGGCAGATATTCATAATTTAATAAAAGACAAATTAGATGGAGGACCTATAAAGCTTGTAGCAAACTTACCTTACTACATAACGACTCCAATAGTTATGAAATTTTTAGAAGAGCATGTTCCAGTGACTGATATAGTTGTAATGGTTCAAAAAGAAGTAGCAGATAGAATGAATGCAGTTCCAGGGACTAAAGACTATGGAGCACTTTCTGTAGCAGTACAGTACTACTGTGATACTGATATAGTGGCAAAAGTTCCTAGACACATGTTTGTGCCTCAGCCAAATGTCGATTCAGTAGTTATAGGGCTTAGAGTTAGATCTAATAAAAAGTACATTGTCGACAGTGAAGAAATTTTCTTTAAAACTGTAAAAGCATCATTTGGGCAGAGGAGAAAAACTCTACTAAATTCGCTTAGCGGACTTGGAATGTTCGACAAAGAGGGGTTAAAAGAAATTTTAAAGGAAGCCAATATAGATGAAAAAAGAAGAGGAGAAACTCTGAGTGTGGACGAGTTTGCAAATCTTTCTAATATAGTAAATGCAAGATGTATAAACAGTTAAATAATGTTTATATATAGATTTGCCATCATAAGGTATTTATTGGTGGCAAATCTATTTATATGCTATCGAAAATCTTCGTTACAAAAAGGACTAGAGAAAATATGGATATATTTGATAAAAAGGGAATTAAACCAATGTTAATAGCAGGAAGTATTACACATTCTAATTAAAAAGCCAATTTCTAGATTATTTATAGAAATTGGCTTTTTAATTTTTAATTAGTTTTTTTATACCTAGAGGTAATAGCGGTAATAACCAATGAAACAATACCACTTACAATCAATAAGAATCCTATTGGAATTAAGGGGAATGGTTCAACTAAAGCCCCATCTGGTGCAACACTTGAACCTATTACATTAAATAATATGAAACATAGAAAACCTAAAATTATTGGTGTAGATGCTAGTAGATACTTTTTCTTCATTTTGTACACTCCTTTAATAAATATAATCATTTCTTCTCTTTATATTTTAATATGTCTCCTGGTTGACACTCCAGGGCTTATATTGACATATTGTACCTTTTATTAATATGATCATTCAACTTTCTAAATATTTTATGTTTTTCATTTTCTATTAATATATTTTAACCCCCTTGCTTGTTTATCATAAACATATAATAACATGCTATTTAATAAAATTCAATATATATTTATTGATATTCGATAAAAATATATTGAATTATGATGTTAAGATACATGCCAAACGATAGAGGTTCATTAAGACAACCAGCTTTAAAAGGTATTAGAGAAGATAAATCACCTGATTTGTTGAGTGTATAGAATTAAGAAGACCTGAAAACTAAAACAGGTCTAATAAAGGTATAATTTAATTAACTTAAAAGAGTTCATGCTTTATGTTTAATAAAAAATGAAGAGAAAAATTAATCTAGTTTTACTGCAAAACTACCTTCTTAATTTTAAGTAGTTTTTATGTAAAAGATAATGAACTTTGAACTTTAATTAAACTTTCATAAAAATAGAGTGATCTAAATAAATAGATTTCCCCTAAGTCCACTTTAATCGATTACGCTTAACGTTTATCACATCTTAAAACAAGTTTAAGAACGCTACGCTTGTAATTCACTTAGCGACAGCTCTACGGGCTGACATTTATACTAGAGTCTAAGTATCATAATTGAAATACAAGATATTAAGGATATATGCTTAAAAGTGTTGTATAATTTAATCATTGAATAAAAATAAGGAGGCCGTTTTATGCGACATTATAAAAGATTGTTATTACTATCAAAATCAACAAAGAGTCTAGTATCAGCAGCAATTACATTAACATTTTTGTTTATAGTTCCTATTATGAGTACTGCTTTTGCATATGATAATTTAGAAATTATTGATAAAACATCGATGAAAGAAGTAAAGGATTCAAATTCATCTTATGAGGTAAATAAGGTATTAGAAGAAAAGCAAATTTCAGAGAATGAAGGTGTTTTATTTAAAGATGCGTTTGAAGATAAAAATTTTAAATCATATATAAAGACGCAAATTATAAAGGATACTAATATTGATGAAGATGAATATAAAATAACATCTGAAACTTTTAAAAATGTTGACACATTAAATTTGAACAATGAAGGAATTAAAAGCTTAAAAGGAGTCGAGTATTTTGAATCATTAATAACTTTAGACTGCTCTAAAAATTCTTTAGAATCTCTGGATCTATCCAAAAATAAAAATTTATTGAAGCTGGTATGCAATGATAATAATTTGAGTTCATTAAATCTATATAAAAATAATAGTTTGGATTATGTATTATGTACTAATAATTCTATATCTAAATTAGTATTGCCAGGAAAAGTTGAGTTAGAAGAGTTAAATTGTTCTAATAATTATTTAAGTAAACTAGAACTTCCTAAGAGTTCAAATATTAGGAAGTTGGATTGTACATACAATAATTTTACATCATTAGTGTTACCAGAGTCAAACATTGAAGAATTATATTGCGGTAATAATAATCTAACTAATTTGGATGTTTCTAGGGATGTTGATCTGAAGAAATTGTATTGTAGTTTTAATAAGTTAGATAACATAAATTTATCAAAAAATATAAAATTATCTGAAGCTGATTTAGGAACACAAAGTACTGAATACAATTTAATTAGACACAATAGTCAATACTCAATTAATGTTGGTAAAAATATTAACGGTAACAATTTTAAATCAAGTGTTAAAGTTTCAAGGCCTATATATGGGCAATATACGCCAGATGGATATATCGATTTAGGATATGTTATATTATTTGATGATGAGGACTATGCATTACATGATGCTAAATTCAACAGAATATTCAAAATTAATGATAAAGACTTTGAAATGTCTATAGTAGCAAAATTAAAAAAAGCACAAAAAGAAGAACCAGTTAAAGAAATTACGAAAATTGAGTATCTTACGGGCAAAGATAGATATGATACAGCTGTTAAAATAAGTCAAAATGCATTTACGTCAGCAAATAATATAATATTAGTAAATGACTCATCACTACCAGATGCATTATCAGTAACACCATATGCAAAAGTGAAAAATGCTCCTATATTATTAACGCAAAGCAACAAATTAAATGATCAGACAAGGAAAGAAATAGAGAGGCTTAAAGCAAAAAATGTATATATAATAGGTGGAGAGAACTCAGTAAATAAGGGTGTAAAAAATGATTTAGATTTTAGAGGTTATTCAGTTGAAAGAATATCAGGTGAAGATAGATATGCGACATCTTTAAAAGTAGCAAAAGAATTAGATAAAATATCTAACATATCAGAGATATCGTTAGTTAATGGTGAAAAGGGTTTAGCAGATGCTGTAAGTATTGGAGCTATATCGGCACAAAATGGAATGCCTATCATCTTAACAAATCCAACTGATAATATGGTTAATATAATTGAACTAGTTAAAACTGAAAATATTATTAAAGCATATGTAGTTGGTGGAGATAGATGGTTTCCTAATGATATAGCTAATAAATTACCAGAAATCGAAAAGATATCAGGAATAGATAGAAATATAACAAATTTAAAAGTTATAAATAGATTCTATAAAGACTCAACATTAAATAATCTTTATGTATCAAAAAATGGGATGGGAAATCAAGAAAATCTTATCGATGCCCTTTCAGTAGGCGTAGTAGCAAGTAAGAATCAGTCACCTGTTATGCTAGTGGGTAACTCACTTAATATCAGTCAAAAACTGTTAATAGGAAATAAAAAATTTAAAGTAATCACTCAAGTAGGCGGTAAAGGAAATGAAAATGCATTTAACGAATTAAAGGAATTGTTGATTTAACATATATCGAAACAATTATAGATTGCAAAATATACTTAGTGTGGACGAGTTTGCAAATCTTTCTAATATAGTAAATTCAAAAGTATCTTCAAAATAGAAGGTACTTTTTTTTTTTTTTCTTTGCAATCATATATTATTTAGAGAAATTATGTTAAGGGGGGATCGAAGTGAGTTCTAAGAGAAAATTTAAAAGAGACTACATAATTTTAGAGGCTAAGGACATCAACTTCAGAAATAAAGAAAGAGTACTTCCTAAAGCATTTGCAAAAGTGGAAGTAAATGATGGGAAGTCAATTGTTGCATTATATGTTGAAAATCTTAAGTATATTAAAGACGGTTACGATACACTTGCTATTACAACAAAATACGATGTATTAGATTTGGGCAAAATAGTGTTAAATGATCAGGGAAGAGGAGAGTTTATTTTGGATTTAGATGACGATGAAGATGATATTAAAAGTATCGCCATAGTCCACGAAGATAAAGTACCTCTAATAGGATTTAAAGGCAATAAACTTGATAACTACGAAGATATACTTTTTGCAGATGATGAAGATGAAGACTATGACGAAGAGTACGACGAAGATGGAGAAGATAATGAAGATGACTACGACGAGAGTTTAGATTACAGTGAGGAGTATGATGAGGATTTAGATCACGATGAAGGGAACAACATGGATGAAAAGTATGATGAGAACTACAATGGTGATTATCAAACCGATCATGGGAATGAAGAAGATATAGCATCTATTAGAGAAAGTGGTAACTTTTACGAAAATGAAGGATCTAATGAAGGATCTGATGACGATTCTGAATATGAAGATTGTGATGGAGTTTACGATGAAGATGATAGTGATGAGGAATATAGTCGTGATGAAGATGAATACGACGACCTCAACGACGATTTTGATGAATATGATGAATTTTACGATGAAGAGGAGGAAGATTATTTAGATTTCGATGATGATGACGATGTATTTGAAAGAGATAATCTAGATTCCAAACATAGTGATGATGGTTTTTCTCAAAACGAAAAAATTAATAATAATGAAATGGTAGAGCTTAATAACTTCAACAAGATAGAATTCAGAGAAAAGTATAAAGATAATTGTACAGAAGATAAAGATGACCCTGTAAGATATGCAAGCAACAGAAAAAAAGTTAAAAATAAATCTTACAAGACTTCCCAGAATGAAGAGGTAAAAGAGGAAATACCTGAACAAAATAAAACAGCAGGAACTCTTATGATGCCGAGACAGATAAAAAAAGGGCTTAAGTATTTTAAAGAAGTAAAACCTTTTGAGGAGGATAAAACCGAGAGCACTAGATGGTGGAAAATAGATATAAATCCTACAACACTTTGCGGTTATTCTATGCCGAACTTAGGGTACGTAAATGCGCTAAACTACACTATGTACAGTGATGTTGTTATAAACGCATATAGACACAGACATTATTTATTCGGAGTTCAGTACGATGAATACAATAAGAGAAAAAATTACATTTACGCTATACCAGGAGTGAAAAATGAAAAGCCAGATAACGGAAATACAGGATTTATGAGATTTGAAAGTTCAGATAATAGATCTAATAATAGTATGGGGTACTGGATGTGCTTTATAGATGCAAGACTTAGAACTATTGTAAAATGATTATAAAATAGCTTGTTAAGAGACTAGCAAATATTAATATTTATTATAATAATTAGATTCTATTAATAGAAAATTACAAATAATTATAATAATGTTGATAATAGTTATGAGTTACACTACAATAGATGGTGAAAATCTATTTTAGTTCTGGAGGATATGAGTATGATAAACGAGCAAAGGATTTTAAATGAGTTTCTTGAAATGGTACAAATAGACAGTCTATCTTATAAAGAGGCTGATTTTGCAAAAGTTCTAATCAAAAAATTAGAAGACATCGGATGTTCAGTATATGTAGACGATGCAGGCAAAAAAACTGGGGGAGAAACAGGAAATATCATTGCAACTTTAAAAGGGAATAAAGAGGGTAAAAAAATACTTTTTAGTTCCCATATGGATACTGTAACACCTGGACTTGGAATCAAACCAATAGTCGATGAGGCTGAAGGAATTATAAAGAGCGATGGGACTACTATATTAGGTTCTGATGACAAAGCAGGTATTGCAGCAATACTTGAAGCACTTAGATATATAAAAGAAAACAATATGGACCACACAGATATCCAAGTTGCATTTTCAATGTGTGAAGAATGTGGTTTAGTTGGAGCTAAAAACTTAGATTATTCTAAGATAGATGCTGACTATGCGTTTGTATTAGACAGTGGCGGTTCTCCAGGAGAGATAATAGTTGAGGCACCATCTCAAGATGTTATTAAAGTAAAAATAAAAGGAAAAACAGCTCATGCAGGGATGGAACCAGAAAACGGAATAAGTGCTATAATGGTAGCGGCAAGAGCTATAGATAATATGAACCTACTTAGAATTGATGAAAACACTACTGCTAATATAGGTGTTATAAAAGGTGGTTCTGCTACAAACATAGTAACAGACATAGTAGAGATAGATGCTGAAGCTAGAAGTTTAAGCGAAGAAAAGCTTGATGCACAAACTAAGCATATGGTCGATACATTTGAAAAAGCAGCAGCTGACTACAACACGGAAGTAGAAATAAATGTAGACAGAGTATATCCTCCACTTAATGTAGATGTGAATTCAGACATAGTTAATTTAGCTAAAAAGGCATTCGCAAATATGGGAATAGAAGGTTATACAGGAGCTTCAGGTGGTGGAAGTGATACAAATATATTGAATAAAAATGGTATACTTGCGATAAACCTTGGAGTAGGTATGAAAAATGCACATACACTAAATGAGTATATAGCTATAAAGGATTTATATAATTCAGCAAATATGCTAATAGAAATAGTAAAAGAAATATAATTTAGAGTTTATATAGAGCTATCTCATGTGTGATTTTCACTAAAAGATAGCTCTTTTTATATTTTAACCTATTTTTAAAAATTCTATTTTAGTCAGTAAATATGTAATTTTATTGAGATACATTTATAATTACCACTTTTATATTTACTTTTTGAGCTAAATGTATATAATAAGACAGTATACAATTTATTTGATATAATAGTGGTTGAATAAATAGAGTCTTAAAAAATAAGTTAAAAAGTTATATAATAATTTTATGATAAAATTTCTAGGGGGGTTCTAAATGGCTAAAAAAAGAAAATTAAAGAAACCTGTCATGTTGTTAATTGGAATAATAGCATTCTTTATAATATATTTTATTGCTTTTAAATTTGGTACAACTATGGATAAGAAAACAGATAATATACCTAAAAAAGTAGATAGTCAAGAAGAAAGCAATAAATCTCTAATAAGTCAATTAAAAGAAAAGGAAAAAATATACATATCAGATGACAAAGTTTCAGATGTAAAAATTGAAGAAGATTCATGGGAAGAAATTGTATATTCATTTGCTGAATTTAAAAAGGTCAGAAATGCAGAATCTTATCATCCTGTATACGAGGGGTATTCTGATGACGGGATTAAATTCTCAACAGATTTTAACTACTTTAGAGTGTATACTGTAAGCAAGGAAGAGTACTTCAAGATACCTATAAATTCTAAAAAAGAGTTCAAAGATCTTATAGATAAGAGTTTGTATACATCTTTTAACCTTGTGAATCAGTATAAAAGCTGGGAGACAGCCGAAATAACTTATGGAAAAGAAGTTAATAAAATTCATAAATGGAAATTTGATGATTTATCTCACAAGATGGTTGCAAAAAGGCTAGTAGGAAAAGTGCAGCCTGAGAAGAGCAAAGGTAGAAGTGATTATAACTTCACTGTAGATATAGAAGGTGAAAATTACAAGATCAAGCTTGAGACAATGGGCCGAGACTATGTAAAAGTTACTTCAAAAGGGACTGTCGCGTATTATGAGGTATATACAGGACTGTACGATTATATAAAAAATGATATTTTTAAAATAAAATAGATTTTTTTGAAAACCTTGATATACTATCAATGGAGATAGGGTTAAGAAGATAAAATTTAGCGTATTTTATAAGGCACTGACTTAAAAATTTATATTTTAAATCAGTGCCTTTTTAATGCAATTTTTTAGAAATAAATAGATGGAAATTTTTTGATCATTTATTTGTACAATTATTTATAAGTGATATACTATCAGTAAAATAGTAATTATTTAATGACATATTAGTACATAAACATTTACAATATATAACTACTTTTAAAATATTAGTAAAGGGGCTTTATTTATGCATATAAAATTAGGAAGAAACAATAATTGTTGGTGTGGCAGTGGTAAAAAATACAAAACGTGCCACGCATCATTTGATGAAAAGATATCACAATATAAATCAAAAGGACATGTTGTTCCAAAACATGAAATTATTAAGACACCAGAGGAAATAGAAGCCTTAAGGGCTAGTGCAAAAATCAATATAAGTGTACTTGATTATGTTAATCAAAATATCAAAGAGGGAATAACAACTGAGGATATTGACAAGTGGGTTTATCAGAAGACCATTGAACTTGGAGGTATACCTGCAACTCTTGATTATGAGGGATATCCTAAAAGTGTGTGTACTTCTATAAATAATCAAGTGTGCCATGGTATCCCATCAAATGAAGTTGTATTGAAGGATGGCGATATAATAAATGTAGACGTATCTACGATTTATGATGGATACTTCTCCGATTCTTCTAGAATGTTCTGTATTGGAGATGTAAGTGAAGAAAAAAGAAAACTTGTAGATGTAACTAAGGAATGTATCGAGATAGGATTAGAGCAAGTTAAACCATGGGGATTTTTAGGCGATATGGGTCAAGCTGTTCATGAACATGCTATGAAAAACGGGTATACTGTAGTACAGGAAGTAGGAGGTCATGGAATAGGAAATGAATTTCATGAAGATCCCTGGGTTAGCTATGTCTCTGAGAAGGGTACAGAAATGCTGATGGTGCCAGGTATGGTATTTACTATAGAACCTATGTTGAACATGGGAACAGATGAAATATATCTGGATGAAGAGGACGGATGGACAATTTATACAGTGGATGGAAAGCCTTCTGCTCAATGGGAAATAATGGTGTTGGTGACCGAAACAGGACATGAGGTTTTGGCTTATTAAACAGCGCATCAATTACTTAATGCAATTTGACAAATAATATTATTTAAAAAGTAAACTTTAAGATATATCGTAATCTCAAGTAAATTTTAAGAAGTTACATTATAAAACTTAAAGTAAAATTATAAAATTAAGAGGAACTAACCTGAAAACTATTTATGTTGCTTTATCCACCAAAGGCAGTAGTCTAGATTTTAGGTTAGTTCCTTATTTTGGTTAAACCATTGTTTAATAGAGTTTTATTAAAAAAAACTTTATTTTTGTAAGGATTAATGAGGAAATATTGACATATAAAAATAAAAATGTTAAACTAAGTAGGTAATCTACGTAGTATATCTACCTATTAAACGGACTATAAATATCTATCAATCAGGATAGATTGAATGAAATTAGAGCTGAATAAATGCACAGATAAACAAAAGTATTGAGATTTCTCCGTTTGTATATTAAACTTAAAGATTACTATATCATTGCCATTTCTCTGATTGATTAAACTAAACACATACCTAAATATTAGATTTCTTTAAACTATATTTATAGATAAAGAATTGTTTATAAATAGAGTATTTGTTTAGTGTATCTATGAAACAAAGATTGGCTTAAATATCAAGAGGTGAAATAATATGGTTGGAAGAAGTAAAGATGAAACTTTGGGGTATTACATTAGAAATATCTCACATGAACTTTACTATATGGGTGATCAAACTCTAAAATCGCTTGAAATTACAAATCAGCAGGGACGCCTTCTGAGTGTAATCTATGATAGTATCAAGGATGGTACTGAAATAAGTCGACGATTTCTAGAGGATTATATGCATCTGAAAGGACCGTCTGTTACTAGCATTTTAAGGGGATTAGAGGAAAAAGGTTATATTATCCGTACAACTCGAAAAGATGACGCTAGAGCCATGGTGTTAACTCTGACAGATAAAGGAGAAAGGCTCGTAAAGGAAGTTAGAAGTGTATTTTCTAATGTTGAACAAGCGCTTCAATGTGGTTTAAATCAGGAGGAAAAAGATATGTTGATGAATCTATTGGCAAAAGTATGCCGAAACCTCCCAGAAGAATCGAAGCGATAGAAAGAGCAGGTAATTCCTGCTTTTCTATTAAATATATAGGTAGAGATTCTATGTAATAAATTTTGATTACAGAAAATTAATTGAAGGGAATGATGTATTATTAGATTTTATGAATTAAGTGCAGAGGAAGTAATAAATAAGTTCGAGGTCAACCTTGAAAGTGGAATGTCTCAAGAAATTGTGGAGAGCAGACAGACTGAATACGGAAAAAATGTGTTTGCAGAGCAAGAAAAAGACGGGCTCATGAAAACAATTCTCAGGCATTTAAAAGATGTATCAACAATTATATTAATAATGGCCGCTGCCTTATCGTTTATGCTAGCTATAAGAAATGGGCATGGATATATTGAACCATTAGTTATTGTATCAATTGTAATTATGAACTTGATACTCGCTATAACGCAAGAGGGAAAAGCAGAGAGGGCACTCGAGGCATTGGCGGATTTAAATAGTCCAACATGTATTGTAATACGTGAAGGAATTCAGCAACAAATTGAAGCATCTGAACTTGTACCAGGTGATGTTGTTATACTAGAATCTGGATCACTTGTTCCAGCTGATGCTAGATTGATAGAAAGCATAGGGCTTGAAGTGGATGAATCTTCTCTTACTGGAGAAAGTGATCCTTCAGAAAAAGATCCTACAGCTAAATTATCAGGGAAGACTCCTATTGGTGATCAGATAAATATGTTATTTTCAGGTTGCCTTGTAACTGCAGGGCGTGGAACTGCTGTAGTAACTTCAACTGGTATGAATACTCAAATTGGACGAATTGCAGGATTTTTGGGCAATACAAAACATGATAAGACACCTTTACAAAAGAGATTAGATAAAGTTGGTAAAACTATTAGCTGTATTGCTATTGTTTCTGCGGTTTTCCTATTCGCTATAGGTATGCGTCAGGGAGAGGATTTTTGGAGTATGGTCTTAATGGCAGTTGCTTGGCAGTTGCTGCAGTTCCAGAAACTTTGAATCTAATCGTAACATTATCTTTATCTCATGGTGTAAAAAACATGGTTGGAAAAAATGCTTTGATTCGAAAATTACCTGCGGTGGAAACATTGGGAAGCACATCAGTTATATGCTCCGACAAAACAGGAACACTTACACAAAATCAAATGAATATTAAACGACTTTGTATGGTAGGAAATGAACCATTTAGTGACTTAGATGAGTTTGATGATAAACAGCTCGTATTCTTGAAAAAGCTGGCTTTAGCCAGTAATGCAACCGTTGAAATTGGGGAAGATGGTAAACCTCAGTTCATTGGTAATCCCACCGAAATCGCAATAATGCGTCTGTTAAACAAAAAAGGAATAAAAAAATCAGAAATAGAGGAAAATTATCATAAAGTAGCAGAGATACCTTTCTCTTCTGAACGTAAAATGATGACTGTAGTACTAAAGGATCCTAGTGATGGCTATATTGTGCTAACCAAAGGAGCTTTAGACAGAATACCTTTAAATCATTCGAAACCAAATTTAGACATTAAGATTAAGGAAGTACATGATTCGTTTGCTGAAGATGCTCTAAGAGTAATAGCTATAGGAATTAAGCATATTGAAAATCTTCCATCAGAAGACAACATAGAGGAGATTGAACAGGATCTTGACCTATTAGGCATGATTGGTTTAATTGATCCACCGAGACCAGAGGCAGCTAAAGCCATAGAAACTGCAAAAAAGGCCGGTATACGTACTGTTATGATTACAGGTGATCATGCGGCTACAGCTGGGGCAATTGCAAGAGAAATAGGTATATTGCCAGAGGGACAAAAGGTATTGACGGGATCGCAATTATCAGAAATGACGGATGATGAGCTTTTTAATACAGTAAAAGATTATTCTGTCTATGCTAGGGTTTCACCTGAAGACAAAATTAGAATAGTAAAGGCTTGGCAGAAAAATGGAGAAGTAGTTGCAATGACAGGAGATGGAGTAAATGATGCACCTGCTTTAAAAGCTGCTGATGTTGGAGTTGCCATGGGCAATTCTGGAACAGAGGTTGCCAAAAGTGCATCAGATATTGTATTAACTGACGATAATTTTGCAACAATAGTTGAAGCAGTACATGAAGGGCGTAATGTATACTCTAATATACGTAAGACTATATACTTTCTATTAGTATGTAACCTTTCAGAAATCCTTGTAATGCTTTTCGCTCAAATAGTAGGTTGGGGTGTTTTAGTAACACCAGTTATGTTACTGTTAATAAATGTACTTGGAGATGGTATACCTGGACTTCAACTTGCTAAAGAGACATCGGATCCTAGGATTATGTCAAATGCTCCTGTAAAGCGAGAGGAGAGTATATTTAGTGGAGGTTTAATGAAAGTAATTGGACGCCAAACTTTAATATGTTCCATAGTGGTACTTATCGCTTACTATGTTGGGATGTCTACGAGCTTTATAAGTGGAATAGATTCCTCGGCTATGATAGGTCAAACTATGGCATTTCTCGTATTAGGATTGACATCTATAATGCATATTTTTACTGTACGAAGTAGAAAATCAATATTTGAACGTACACTTAGCGACAACTGGCCATTAGTAATTAGTGCCGTTGGTATGATGTTTGCACTAGTACTTCTTGTAGTAATTCCACCTATTGGAGGCATATTCGGATTGACAGGAATAGGAATAAGCCACTGGCTTATTGTTATTGCACTTTCAATTGTTCCAACTACAGTCGCAGAAATTGGAAAATATGTAGATAATTATGGTCTAAAATATAATCGAATTTGCAATGTGAAGTAAATACTTCTAAATAAAAAAGCTCCCCCTATGGTAAGACATTTTGGTCTTACTAATTACTGGGGGAGCTCTTATTTATTTTATGGCAACAACTACTATTTAACTAGCATTTCAGCAACTTTAAATATTGGGCCAGCGCCACAAGTGATAACAAGGTCGTTATCATCTACATTGTCACGGATATGTTGAGCTATGTCTTCAAACTCTTTAATATATATTGCATCAACGTTGTTTTGGTAAAGTTTCTCTACTAGATCGTTAGAGTGGATATTTCCTGGATCTTTTTCCCTAGCAGCGTATATATCAGTTATTATCACTTTATCAGCAGCATAGAATGCCTCTGCAAAGTCGTTTATTAGAGTCTTTGTTCTTGTGTATGTATGTGGTTGGAATATACACCATAGTTTTGATTTTTTAAGCTTTTTAGCAGCAGCTAAAGTAGCTTTTATTTCTGTAGGATGATGAGCGTAATCATCTATTACTAGAGTGTTATTGTATAGACCTTTTTTTTCAAATCTTCTGCCAACACCTTTGTAATTTTTTATATTTTCTCTACATATTTCTACATCTATACCAGAAATTAATCCTGTTATTATAGCAGCAGTAGCATTGTAGATATTGTGAAGTCCTGGAACAGATAATTCAAATGTACCTAGACTTACATGGTTGTAAAGTATATCAAATACGCCATACCCATCGTCTGTAAAGTGGATATTTTTGATTATAGCATCATTATCTAAATCTCTTCCATATTTTATTGTTTGTGCTTTTACATCGTATAAAATATCTTTTGTATTTTCGTCGTCTCCATTTATAATAAAGTAGCCATCATTTGGAAGTAATTTACCGAATTTATTGAACGATGCTTTTATTTCGTCTATACCTGAAAAATAATCTAGGTGATCTTCTTCTATATTTAACACTAATGCTATTTTTGGATTGAAATTTAGGAAACTATCAACGTACTCGCATGCTTCAGTTATGAAGTGATTAGAATTACCTATTCTTACATTTCCGCCTATTGAACTTAAATTTCCTCCAACTAAGATTGTAGGATCTAAATCTGCAAATTCAAACAGTGTAGACAACATTGATGTAGTTGTTGTTTTACCATGTGTTCCAGAAACAGCGATAGAGTTTTTGTACTCCCTCATTATCTGTCCTAAGAATGCTGCTCTATTCATTATTAATATATTATTTTCTTTTGCGGCCATTAATTCTTCATTATCTTGATGAATAGCTGCTGTATATACAACCATGTTTATGTCATCGGCTATATTTTCTCTTTTTTGTCCTACAAATATTTTTGCGCCTTGATTTCTAAGTTTTTCTAGTAAATACGATTCTGTCATATCAGATCCTGACACAGTGTAGCCTTTATTTAGACAAATTTCTGCAAGAGCACTCATGCTTATTCCACCGATTCCGATAAAATGTATATTCATATAAAATCACCATCCTTTTTTTATTAAAGTCCTACAAGATGAACTTTTTTTATGGTATAATAATATAATGTTCGATATTAATATAAATCGAGCTTATAATTAATACTAATTTAAACAATAATATAATATAGTATATTTATGTTATTATGCTAGTTATTACAATAAAAATCATAGACAATATTATACCATATTTGGCATAGATATGCATTATAATTAATACTCACTTGAAAGGGAAGTCGTAGGAGGATATTATTATGAAATTCAAACGAACAGAGAGAATTGGAGCTATTGTAAAGATATTATCCGACAATCCAAATAGAACTTATACACTAGGTTATTTTACAGATAAATTTAATGCAGCCAAATCTACTATAAGTGAAGATTTGTTGGTAGTTAAAAATGTTTTTGAAAAATTACAACTAGGCAAGGTTATAACTATATCTGGAGCTGCTGGTGGAGTCAAGTATATTCCAAAGACATCGGTTGAGGAAAACAACCAAGTACTTATGGAGCTTTGTAACAAAATAGATGATCAGTCTAGAATCCTTTCAGGAGGTTTTCTTTACTTAGTAGACTTAATCTACGATCCAACTATAGCAGCTAAGGTAGGTAAGATCTTTGCATCAAATATAGATTACGAAGAGGCTAACTATGTAGTCACTATGGAGACAAAGGGAATTCCTATGGCTTCAATGACTGCAAAAGCGATGAATTTACCGCTAGTAATAATTAGAAAGGATACAAAAGTATCTGAAGGACCAACTCTTAGTACTACTTATATAAGTGGAAACAGCTCACAAGTAGAGAGCATGAGTCTTCCGAGAAGAGCTCTAAAGCCGAACAGTAAAGTTATCATCATAGACGACTTTATGAGGGGCGGAGGAACTATCAGAGGAATGATAGACCTAATGAATGAATTTGGAGCAGAGGTTATAGGTACAGGAGTATTTATATCAAAAGCTACACCAAAAAATAAACTTGTAGACGATTATATATCACTTATCCAACTAAATGTAGAAGATGATATAATAACTGTTGAGCCAAATTTAAAGACATTTAAAGATGAGTACAAAGCAGATGAGAATGGTAAATTCAATTCTCAAGTAATAGACGATTTAGAAGAAATAGTGGAAATAGTTGAAAATCAACCTGAAAACTCTATCGAAAATGGAGATTTTAAAGAATAATAAAAAAAATTAAATAAATTTTCCAAAATAAAAAGGATATCCCGAGGTTTTATAGAATCTTTTAAAAAACGGTTTATATTATCTAATTCGCATTAATATAAATTAAATTTCTGTCAAAATTGAAGGGGGATATTTTAGTATGAAAATAACTGACGTAAGAGTAAGGAAAGTAACAGATGAAGGCAAGATGAAATGCATAGTTTCTATCACTTTTGATAATTTATTTGTTGTGCATGACATCAAGGTTATAGAGGGCCACAACGGTCTTTTTATAGCAATGCCAAGTAGAAAAGTAGGCGAAGGTAATTTTAGAGATATTGCGCATCCGATAAATGCAGAAATGAGACAAATATTAGAAGATGCCGTTTTAGAAGCTTACCATGAATCAATAGCTCAATTAGAAGTAGCTGCTGAATAATAATAAAATTATTAATCACTAGAATATCTAGAGGACCTGTATGATAAGGTCCTTTTTTCTATTTCCATGTGTACTTTTAATTAAAAAAATGCTATATTATTAATGAATATATCGAAGCGGGACGTTTAATAAAAGGACAATACTATAAAATATCAGGTTAAAAAGCTTATTAAATGAACCTAAAATAAATCGGTTTTTATAAATATAATCTATCGAATACATAAAAGAATAATCTATCAAATAAAGAAGTGAAATTTGATTGAATGGAGTGAACAAATGAACTTTAAAGCTATTATCCTTGCTGCAGGCAAAGGAACGAGAATGAAGTCAAAACATCCAAAGGTGATACATAAAGTATGTGGTAAAGAGATGGTAAACCACGTAATCGATGTTTCTAAAAATTCTGGGGTAAAAGATGTTGTAGTTATTTTAGGTCATGAAGCAGATCGTGTAAACGAACAACTTGGCAAAGACTGTACTACGATCAAACAAGAGGAACAACTAGGAACAGGTCATGCAGTTTTGCAAGCAAAAGACTATATAAAAGATGATGACATTATAGTAGTACTTTGTGGAGATACTCCTCTTATAAAAGAAGATACTCTAAAGGATCTATTTGCATATCACATAGATAACGGATATCATGCAACAGTTCTTACAACAAGTGTGGACAATCCACAGGGTTATGGTAGAATAATTAGAGACGTAAATGGAGATCTGCTTAAAATAGTAGAGCAAAAAGATGCAAGTGAAGAAGAGAAATTAGTGAAAGAGATAAACTCAGGTATATACTGTTTTAATGGAGCGAGTTTAAGAGAAGCTTTGGACTTAATCGACAATAACAACGCCCAAGGTGAATACTACTTAACTGATACAATAAAAATAATGAGAGATAAACAACATAAAGTAGGTGCATTTAATGGATCTACAATTGAAGAGCTTATGGGAGTTAACTCGAGAGTAGAGCTTTCAAAAGCTGAAGAGTTAATGAGAAGAAGAATAAATGAAAAGCACATGGTAAATGGAGTAACAATAATAGACGTAAATTCTACTTATATAGAATCAGATGTAGAGATAGGAAATGATTCTATAATCTATCCAGGTGCAATGCTTATGGGAATTACAAAAATAGGTTCTGAGTGTATAATAGGCATGAATTCAAGTATAACAAACTCAGTGATTGGAAATCATACAGAAGTGATTAATTCTACTGTAGTAGACAGCGTTGTTGGCGAAAACACTAATGTTGGACCTTACGCATACCTAAGACCAAAATCAGATATAGGAAATAACGTTAAAATAGGAGACTTCGTAGAAGTAAAAAATGCTAAGATAGGCGATGGATCAAAAGCTTCACACTTATCTTACATAGGCGATGCTGAAGTAGGAAAAGATGTAAATATAGGTTGTGGAGTAGTATTCGTAAACTATGATGGTAAAAATAAATTTAAATCGGTAGTAAAAGATGGAGCATTTGTAGGTTCAAACTGTAACCTAGTTGCGCCAGTTACAATAGAGGAAAAAGGATATATAGCAACAGGTTCTACAATAACTGACGATGTACCTAATGGAGCACTAGCTATAGCTAGACAGAGACAAGTGGTAAAAGAAGGTTGGGTAGAAAAAAAGAATAAAAGAGATAGCAATAAATAATATAGTTGTTTCAAAATTTTTCAGGAGGAGTTAAATACATGAATACTAGTGGAAGTGAAATTAAAATCATAGCTGGGAATTCATCTAAGGAATTAGCAGGTAAGATAGCTAAGTACATGGATGTTGATTTGTTAGATTGTGAGGTTGCTAAGTTCAGCGATGGTGAAATATGTTTAAACATGAACGAAACTGTAAGAGGTTGCGACATGTTCGTAGTTCAATCAACTAACAGCCCAGTAAATGACAACCTAATGGAGTTATTAATTATAATAGACGCACTTAAAAGGGCTTCAGCAGGAAGAATTACAGCAGTTATTCCATACTATGGATATGCAAGACAAGACAGAAAAGCTAAGGCAAGAGATCCTATCACGGCTAAGTTAGTTGCTAACCTAATCACAGCAGCTGGAGCTGATAGAGTTCTTACTATGGACTTACATGCTGCTCAAATTCAAGGATATTTCGATATTCCACTTGATCACTTACTTGGCGGTAAAATACTAGCAGATCATTTCAATCAAATGGATATAAAAGATCTAGTAGTAGTTTCACCGGACTTAGGAAGTGTAACTAGATCTAGACAGTTTGCTAATTCTCTAAAAGGAGAAGTTCCAATAGCTATAATAGATAAGAGAAGACCAAAGGCAAATGTAAGTGAAGTTATGAACATAATAGGAGAAGTTGAAGGTAAAAATGTAATACTTATGGACGATATGATAGATACAGCTGGGACTATAGTAAACGCAGCTCAAGCTCTTAAGAAATTTGGGGCTAAAGATGTTTATGCATGTTGTACTCATGGTGTATTGTCAGGACCTGCTATAGATAGAATTTCTGAATCAGACATAAAAGAGCTTATAGTACTTGATACTATTCAATTACCTGAAGAGAAGAGAATCGAAAAGATCAAGATAAAAACTGTTGCTAATCTATTTGGAGATGCTATTCAAAAGATATTCTCAAATGAATCAGTAAGTAAATTATTTTAATAAAATTTATAAATAAATAACCGGCGGTTATAGGAGAATCTATAACTGCCGATTTTTTATTTTATAATTAGATATGTTTAAAAAATTTGAAATTTAAATTACCATGTTTATAATCCTATATGGGTTGAATAGAATCCTCTACTTTATTCTTTCTACCCGATTATCATTGCTTGTGATAATCCATTTTCCATTTTCTTTCTCTAAATTTAATTTTATTTTAGCTAGAGATGTGTTTGATGGATCATGTCTTATTACCAACACTTCTTTGCCAGATTTATTATTATAGACTTCATCTGTAGAGTTTACTTTAGTATTTTTAGAAAAGATCACGTCAATATCATTTGATTTAGTAGCGAGTTCTTTTTCTAAACTATTCTCTTTATTAGTATTCTCAGTTGAATTTATCGCTGCTACAATAATATCCGTATTTTCTTTTTGCATATTTTTAATATGTTTATTTGCTTCTGTTATAGGATCCTTTATTTGAAGATCTCCTATATTTTTTTTACTGCTTTCAGTAAGTCCAAGTATGCCTACTTTTATTTTACCTTCTCTGGTATCAACTTCTTTTATTATGTACGGTTTTGTATAATTTTTATTTGATTTCGTATAGATATTTGCTGAGATAGCTAGTTCGATACCAAATTCTGAGTTTATATAATCGATAAATTTATAATCAATCAAAGGGTTGTCATAATGGGGATTTAAATTATCTTCACCCAGTACAATCGCCCCGCCAGACATTCCTATATCCATCAAATTTTTGAATGTATCTATTTTTTGTAGAGAATCATTCTTTTTACTGTCGTTAGATTTAAATTCAGCATATAATTCCTTTAAATATGGTGTTTGGATATCTAGACTGTCTCCAGTATTTAGTATAATTGATTGATCATCGTTTGATAGATTGTTTAAGATAGATGCATTTAAATCTACAATTGATTTTTCATTATTTATGTTACTTGAAATTAGATTAACTTCTTCAAAATTTTTTAAAGAGCTATTTTTATCTGTAATTTTCCATTTGCCAGATTTATTTACTAAACTGAAGTTTATCTTTGAAATATATTCTCCGTGCGATGCGGGTTGAGTAACTATAACTTTTTCTCCGGAGTTATTTTTGTAATCATGTTGTTCTATTTTTTTATGTGTATGACCCGCTACTATAGCGTCTATACCATCGACAGTAGTTGCTAGTTCCTTTATTCTATTTCCGGGATTTCTAGCCTTTTTCGGCTCTTCCCCAGAGTGAACTGCGGCAACTATTATATCTGGCTTTTCTTTTTCCATAACTGCCACCCATTTTTTTGCATCTTCGACTAAATCATTTGCATACAAGGTGCCTTTGTATTCTTGCTGATTTTGAAGGAATCTAGCTTCTTTATCTTTTTCAGGGTTTTTAAACTCAGAGCGTTCTCCAATTTCTTTTAACGTTAGTCCTAATATACCGACCTTAACATTTCCTTCTTTGGTTTTAACATTTTTCATAACGTATGGTTTTACATAATTCTTCCCTGAAGTTTCATAGATATTCGCTGAAACAATAGGCATCTCATTATTTTCGTATTCAGACACCAATCTGTCTAATATTTTTTTTGGACCTACAAATTCATGGTTACCCAAAACTACTGCATCGTATTTTAAATCTCCCATCATTTTTGATATTGGCGATTCACCATCCATTGGTTTTTCGAGAGTTTGATATTGAGGTTTACTATCTTTCAGTCCGACAAACTTCTGACCTGTAAACCACTCTTGCATATCAGTGGTTTGGGAGTCAAAAAAGTCGCCGGCATCTACTAAAAGCAAATTCGGATCTTTTTTTCTTTCTTGACCTACGTATTCAACTAAAGTTTCTGGGATAATAGAATGTAAATCTGTTGTAGCTAGGATATTTATTTCTGCTTCTTTATTTTGACAACCAGTTGTAGTGATAAGCAATAATAATATCGTAATAAAAAAAAGTTTTCTATTCATAAACTCCTCCTTGTATTTTATACAGTAATTATACTATATAAAGACTAAATGCGTCATAGTTAGTGCTATTAATATAGTTTGTTTAAATTTTGTATTATTCACTATTAATTCACTTATTTCTATAATAAATTATATCTAGAAATCACTATATCAGAGATGTTTTTTAAAAGTTAATATATTTCAAATAATAAATATAAAAATTAGTATTTTTATAGATTAAAAATGTCAATAATCTAAATAGTAAAAATCTCTGTGAGGTGAGATAGTGGATATATATTATTTGCTAAAAAAGTTAGTAAACCTTGGCGCATCAGATTTGTACATATCAGTAGGTGCAAGGCCAACAGTAAGAATAGGAGAGAAATTTAGATATATTGAGGATGTAAAAATAACAACAGAACTATCTAAAAAAATGCTTATTGAAATTTCTTCGGAGAGTACATACCAGAAAGTGATGAAAATAGGGGAAGTGGATTTCTCTATAGAAATAGGTGAATACCAAAGGTTCAGGGTTAATTCATACAAACAGATGGGAAATATAGCTATTTCATTCAGGATAATCCCAAATAAAATACCCACCTTAGATGAATTGTATCTTCCACAGATATTAAAAGCTTTTATTCAAAAGCGCTCAGGGCTAATTTTGATAACGGGTTCCACTGGTAGTGGAAAGAGTACAACACTGGCGAGTTCAGTGGATTTAATAAATAGAATTCAAGAAAAGAACATTATAACCGTAGAAGATCCAATTGAATATGTACATAAACATAATAAAAGCATAGTAAATCAAAGGGAAATTGGAAATGATACTTCGAGTTTTAATTCTGGACTTGTATCTGCCTTGAGACAAAGTCCAGACGTAATACTAATAGGTGAAATACGTGACAGGGAGAGCATGTCTATAACACTTAGGGCAGCTGAGACAGGGCATCTTGTATTTTCAACACTTCACACTATGGGAGCTGCAGAGTCAGTAGATAGGATTGTAGACATGTTTAGCCCTTCAGAACACTATCAAATCAGGGCACAGTTGTCCTCAGTATGTGAGGGAATAGTATCTCAGCAGTTGGTTCCAAGAGAAAATAAACAAAATGATTATACCAAAAAGATTTATTCGCCTATGGTGGTTGCTACGGAGGTAATGGTTACGACTCCAGCTATAAAAAATCTAATAAGGGAGGGTAAAACACATCAGATATCGAATTTAATTCAGACGGGATCAAAGTATGGAATGAATACTATGGACCAAAGTCTTGTAAAATTATTTTTGGAAGGGGTAATATCTGAGGAGAATTTACTGTTAAGATGTGTAAATAGAGAGTTTGTATTAAAATTTTTGTAAATAGGGGTGGTGGAATTTACATATATTATATAATTCTAATTTTATTACTTATATACATCTCCAAAGTTGACTTATTTGATCTAATTATACCAGATTCGATTTTACTTTCTGGGGCTATTATATCTCTTGCATTTAATACAACTGGAAACGGAGTTGGATTTTTAAAAAGTATTTCAGGATGTATAACAATGGTAGTATTTACATACATAATTGCGTTGATAATGAAAAAAATATTTAATGAAGAATGTATTGGCTTTGGCGATGTAAAATTGTTTGGAATGATCGGTTTATTTTTGGGATTTAACATTACCTTTATAATTTTTATTGCGAGTTTTTACTTAGCTAGCTTTATAGGAACTTCGTATGTACTTTACAGTAAATTCAAATTTGGGGAGTACAATAAACTTATACCTTTCGCGCCTGTGATTTCATTGGCTACGTTATTTGTATTACTGATTAAATAGAATTTAAGTGCTCTAAAGTTTGGATATTACAAGATCAATATTGTTTTATTTTATAGTACGAATTTTATTAAAGTATTGATTAATTGAGGATTTACAGTGATCCTGCTATTACAAAATTATATATGATAAAAATAATATCTATTTTCATATTGTGTTTAATATTATCGTTTCTGGCCAACAAGATAATCTATTTTTTATGCGATGAAATAAAAAAAGACTTTATGATAACGTTGATAGTAAATATATGTATGTTAGCGCTCAATTTTGCAGTATATGTAAAGTATGGAAGAACCATCGATACAATTAGGTATATACTGCTTATTCCGTTTATATTAATCATCTCCATTATAGACATTTACAGTAGAAATGTATATGACTTGACTGTAGTTAGTGGTATAATGGTTCAAGGAATTATTTTTGTAATTTCTTATAAATTTGGTTGTATAGAATGGAGTCATTTATTTGATTTAATAATAGGAGTGGCTATTTCATATATTTTGGCTGTAACGACAAAATCTCTTGGTTACGGAGATGTTGGTCTTTACGGCTTATGTTGCTTTGCGATCGGGGATGGATATGCTCTTTATTTGATAGGACTGTCATTTTTGGCAGCATTTTTCTACTACATAGTAATTTTTATAATAAAGGGAGATTTGCTAAAAAGAGTGATACCATTTACACCATTTATATCGCTTTCAGCAGTAATTATAATAATGACAGAAAGTAGATTGCTAGAGATGTACTTTAGCTTTCTACACAAAATAACATAAGGAGGTATCAGATGTTTGTAATAGTAGGATTGGGAAATCCAGGTAAACAATATGAACATACAAGACATAATGTCGGGTTCGATGTTATTGATATATTGGCTAAAGAATATGGAGCCAGCGTTACAAAGATGAAGCACAAGGCTTTAATAGGCGAGTGTAGAGTGGGAAGTGAAAAAGTCCTGCTTGTTAAACCTCAAACTTATATGAATTTAAGTGGAGAGACTTTAATAGATATATATCAATACTACAAAGTAGAGTTAGAGGATATAATTGTAGTTTACGATGATATAGATTTAGATGTTGGAAAGATTAGAATTAGGAAAAAGGGTAGTGCTGGAAGCCATAACGGTATGAAATCGATAATTAAATGCTTGGGATCAGGGGATTTTCCTAGAATTAGAGTTGGGGTGTCAAAGCCAGAGCCAGGAGCAGACTTAGCAAATTTTGTGCTTTCTAAATTTAGAAAAGAAGAGCAACTAGATATCGATAACGGTCTTGAAAAGGCTTGTAAATCAGTTGATTCTATGATCAGAGAAAATATAGATTTAGCGATGAATAAATACAATATATAGCGAGAGGGAGAGTAGCATGAATGATGTTTTTGTATATCCTTTACGAAACTCAGAGGAATATAAAGATGCACTAAATTATGTAAAAGCAGGGCAAGGATCACTACTAGTAAATGGTCTATTGCAAGTACAAAAACCTCATATTACGTATTCGTTATTTAAGGACACATCAAAACAGACCTTGTTTATAGCGAGCAGTGAATTGGAAGCAAAGAAAGTGTATGAGGACTTATGTTTTTATGCTAAAGATAAAGTGGAGATTTTAGGCTTTGAAGATATAAATTTTTATCATCTTGAGGCAAAGGACAGATCAGAAGAAGCTAAAAAATTAAAAGTATTAACTAGGTTAGCTAAAGGAGAAGAAATAATACTTGTAACTTCCATAGAAGCAATTTTAAAAAAATACACTCCAAAAGAGATGTTGATAGACAATATATTCTCTTATAAAGTGGGAGATACAATAGATTTAGAAGGTCTAACTGATAAGTTGGTCAACTTAGGTTATGAGAGAGTATCTAGAATAGAGGGATTTGGACAGTTTAGTGTGAGAGGTGGTATAGTAGATATATTTTCCTTAGAATATTCAAACCCAATTCGTATGGAATTATTCGATGATGAAATTGATTCTATACGAACTTTTGACGTTCTATCACAAAAATCAATCGATAAGATAGATAGCTTCAGTGTAACTCCTTCAAGAGAGTTTATATATCCTGAAAAGATTGATACAGCTGTTACAAGACTTAAGAAGGATACTACAGACAATACAGATGAAGATGCGTTTATGAATATAGACAACATCTCAAATAAGATATACTTTGAGGGTATTGAAAACTATATTGATTATATATACGATACAGGCGAAAAAAGTTTGTTTTCGTACCTAAATGACGATGCAGTGGTATTTCTAAGTGACATAACTAGATTTAAAGAGAAGTGTGAAAACCTTCAAAATACATTTAAAGAAAACTACAAAGTTAATTTAGAGAGAGGACTTGCAATTAAAAAACAGGCCGAACTTTTTTACAGTTATCACGATATCGAGCATCTATTAAAAAACAAGAAACTTATATTGAATACTCTTCTACCAAAGGCTGTAAGTCATTTTTCAGTAGAAAAGATAATTAATTTTGAGTGTAGAGAGATTCCTACTTTTAATGCGAAAATTGAATCTTTAGTTGAAGAATTAAACAATTTAAAGTACAACGGACATAAGATAATTTTGGCTACAAATACTTTTGATAGAGCAGAAAAATTAAGAGAAAACCTATTTGAAAGAGGAATAGAGGCAAATATATCTAATAATAGAGATGTGGAGATAAAATCGTCGCAAATAATAATTACTCAGGGAAATATAAGTCGCGGTTTTCAGTACAAGTCTATAAAATTTACTATTATAACTGACAATGAGATGATCGGAGTTCATAGAAGATCTTCGGAGTCAAAGCGTAAGAAGAAGAATAAAAAAGGTAAGACTATAGAATCGTTCTTAGATTTGAATAAGGGTGATTATGTAGTTCACGAAAACAATGGTATAGGAAGATACGCCGGTATAGAGCAGATTGTAGTCAATGCTATCAAAAAAGACTATATGAAAATCGTATACAGAGGTGGAGATAATTTATACGTTCCGATAGATCAGATGGACAAGGTTCAAAAGTATATCGGGGCAGAAGTGGAAAAGGTTAAACTTAATAAGCTTGGAGCTAGCGAGTGGGTAAAGGCAAAATCAAAGGTTAAAAAAGAAATTGAAGATATGACCAAAGAACTTGTCGAGCTCTACGCTAAACGTGAAAAAATTAAAGGCTATGGTTTCTCTAAGGATACTCCGTGGCAATCTGAGTTTGAGTCACTATTCCCATACCAAGAGACAGATGATCAACTTAAAGCAATAGAAGAAACTAAAAAAGATATGGAATCGATTAAGGTGATGGATAGGCTAATCTGCGGTGATGTTGGTTACGGAAAAACTGAGGTAGCAATAAGGGCGATTTTTAAAGCTTGTATGGATCAAAAACAAGTTGCAGTATTGGTTCCAACTACTATACTTGCACAACAGCATTACAACACTTTTAAAGAGAGATTTTCTTCGTATCCACTTAGAGTGGAAGTTTTAAGTAGATTTAAAACTCCGAAGGAACAAAAACAGATAGTTGAAGATGCCAAGAAGGGTCTTGTAGATATTTTAATAGGGACTCATAGAATTATTTCTAGTGACATAGATTTACCGAATCTAGGTCTAGTTGTAGTAGATGAAGAGCAGAGATTTGGAGTCAAACATAAAGAATCGCTTAAAAAGATTAAGTCTACTGTAGATGTTATTACGTTATCAGCAACACCTATACCGAGAACTCTCCATATGTCACTAAGTGGTATTAGAGATATGAGCGTTATTGAAGAGCCACCTCAAGAGAGACATCCTGTTATAACATATGTAACTGAGAATAAGGAAAGCATTATTCAGGATGAAATTGAAAGAGAGTTGGGAAGAGGAGGCCAAGTATTCTTTGTGTACAACAGAGTTGAACATATAGAAGAGATGGCTAGTATGATAAAAAGATTAGTTCCAGATGCAAAGGTTGCAGTTGCACATGGTCAGATGACTTCTAAAGCTCTAGAAAATATAATTCTAGGATTTCTGGATAAAGAGTTTGATGTATTAGTATGTACTACTATTATAGAAACAGGTATGGATATATCAAATGCTAATACTATGATAATATACGATGCTGACAAGATGGGGCTTGCTCAACTTTATCAGTTGAGAGGAAGAGTAGGAAGAAGTACTAGACAAGGTTATGCTTATCTTATGTACGAAAAAGATAAATCTTTAAGTGAAGTAGCAGAAAAAAGGTTAAAAGCTATAAGAGAATTTACTGAATTTGGATCAGGATTTAAAATAGCTATGAGAGACCTCGAGATTAGAGGTGCTGGTAATATTTTAGGATCTCAACAACACGGACATATGGCTGTAATAGGTTATGATCTTTATGTTAAGATGTTAAATAACGCTATTAGGAAGGTTAAAGGTGAGGATATCCAAGAAGAAGTCGATGTAGAAATAGAGTTAAATGTGAATGCCTTTATTCCGGATTCTTATATTGACGGAGAACTTACTAAGATTGAGATGTATAAAAAAATAGCAGCCATCGAATCAAAGCAAGATATGTTTGATGTGCAAGAAGAGATGGAAGATAGATTTTCGGATATACCGAATTCTGTAAATTGCCTACTCAAGATAGCTTATATAAAGACCCTATGTAAACAGCTAAAAATAGAGAAAATAAGACACATCAAAGATGAGATTATGCTTGAACCTATAACTAAGTACAAAACAAAGGAAAAAGTAGGTTATAATATAGTGAATGAGCTAGAAGAACTATTAGAGAAAATGTGTGGAGTTAAAAAACTGAAAAAATAAGAAGGAGTGTTTAAATTTGAAGAAATTAATAACATTAGCCGTGTCAATATTGATGATGATATCAGTAACTGCTTGTAGTAGCTCAAATGTAGTTGCGACAGTAGATAAAACAGAGGTATCAAAAGATGAATACCAAAAAATGTTGAATATCAGTAAAATAACTGCTGAGTCTCAATATGGAAAAGAGATATGGGACCAAGAAGTTTCTGAAGGTGTTAAATTTAAAGATCAAATGAAAGACAGTATTCTTGAACAGCTTATTGGCACTGAAGTAATCTATAATCAGGCTAAAAAAGATAATTTAGTTCCTACTGAAAAAGAGGTTAAAAAGAGTGTAGATGAAATAAAGAAAAATATTGAGTCGAATAAAGATTACAAAAAACAACTCGATGAAATTGGAATAGATGACACTTTCTTGTCTGATCAGGAGAAAAAGAGTATAGCTTTACAAAGATATCAAGAAGCGTTTTATAAAAATACTAAAGTAACAGAGAGCGATCTAAAAAAATACTACGACTCTCACAAAGAAGAGTTTAACAAAGATCAAGTTGAAGCATCTCATATCCTTATAAAGACAGTTGATGATTCAAACAAAGAATTGCCAAAAGCAAAAAAAGAAGCAGCTAAGAAAAAGGCTGAGGAAGTTCTTAAAAAAGTTAAAGATGGAGGAGATTTCGCTAAATTAGCAAAAGAGTACTCTCAAGATGGCTCGGCTGAAAGCGGTGGATCACTAGGCTTCTTTGGCAAAGGTGATATGGTTGAACCTTTTGAAAAAGCAGCATTCTCACTAAAAGAAGGAGAGATTTCTGATATAGTAGAAACTCAATACGGTTACCATATTATCAAAGTAACAAACAAGAAAAAGGATGTAACTTCCTTCGAAGATGCAAAAGATACAATGAAACAAAGCATACTTGAAGAGAAGTACTCACAAAAAATTGAGAAACTTACTAAAGCAGCAAAAATTGATAGAAACGAAAAAGTTATAAAGAAAGTTACTTTCTAGAATAAATAAAATTTATTAGAGAGAAGCCAAATATACACAAAATAGATACTTATAAACAAAAATAATAAGCTATATCAAAATTGATGTAGCTTTTTTGCATATAATTCTTTTTCTTGGTAAAAATATACTTAAAGTTTTATATGGAGGTATTATACAATATGAAAGCAACAGGAATAGTTAGACGAATAGATGATCTTGGTAGAGTAGTTGTTCCTAAAGAAATAAGAAAAACTCTAAGAATTAAAGAAGGAGATCCACTAGAGATTTTTACAGCGAGGGATGGAGAAGTTATATTGAAGAAATACTCTCCTATGGGAGAACTAAACGAGTTTGCCCAAACTTACGCTGAATCATTAGGAGAGGTATTTGGATACGGCGTGGTTATAACAGATTCAGATTCTATAATAGCTGTATCTAAAATATCAAAAAAAGATTACAAAGAAAAAAATATAAGCAGTGATTTAGAAGAGTTTATTTCTAATAGAAATACTAAGTATCTTGAAGGTAATGAAATGATTTCTCTTCATAGAGATGACCCTGGAGAGTACTCAGCACAATATATAGTTCCTATTATAAGCGATTCAGGTGATTGCATAGGCGCTATAGTGTTGCTATCTAAAGATGAGGATGCATCGCTTGTAAATGAAGAAAAAAGCCTTAAGATCGCTGCAAACTTTTTAGGGAAACAAGTTCAATAATTATAAAGGCCTCTTATATAGGAGGTCTTTTGAAGTTTTTGTGTAAAATATTGTATATGATATTAAAAATATGGTATATTAATGTTTGTTGTTATATAAACGATTTGGAGGTTCACTATGGCTAATAACAAAAATAAGGACTCTTTTTTAAAGGGCGCGCTTATACTTGGAGCGGCAGGTATACTGATAAAGATAATAGGTGCATTTTTTAGAATTCCACTTGGCAATATGATTGGATCTGAAGGTATGGGATACTATCAAACTGCCTATCCTATTTATACACTTTTTCTAACTCTGGCAACAGCAGGTTTTCCAACCGCGGTGGCTAAGTTAGTATCTGAGAAAGTTGCTGTAAATGATAATAAAGGTGCATATAGAATATTTAAAGTATCTCGTACTATACTTTTAATAACTGGTGTAGTTGTCTTCTGTATCCTATTTTTTGGATCTGAATTTATAGTTACAAATATTATGAAAAATCCAAATGCATTATATGCAATGAAGGCTATATCACCGGCGCTACTTTTTGTACCAGTTATGTCTGCGTATAGAGGATATTTCCAAGGTAGAAGTGAAATGACAAAGATAGCTTTCTCACAAATTATAGAACAGTTAATAAGAGTTGGCTTAGGTCTTTACCTTGCATATGTTTTAAATAGTTTATACGGTGTTAAATTAGGGGCTGCAGGAGCTATATCAGGTGCGACGCTTGGTTCTATAGGTTCTGTTATATTCTTAATAATTGTTTATCTAATAGGCAGAAAAGAACGTAGATTAGAAATTGAGTCTAGTCCAAACTTCAAAGTAGAGAGTTTTTCTAGAATTCTTAAAAACTTACTTGTAGTCACAATTCCGATAACAATTGGCGCTTGCGTTATGCCACTTGTAAATATGATAGATACTGTAATAGTAATAGATAGAATGATGAGTGCTGGATTTACATATAAAATGGCAAACTCTATGTTTGGTCAACTTACAGGGATGGCAATGGTTATAGTGAATTTACCTATGGTAATTACTACAGCGCTTAGTATGAGCTTGGTTCCTTCAATTTCTGCTTCATATGCTGTAGGAAATAAATTTAAGGCGAGAAATGATACAAAAAGTGCAATAAAAGTTACATTGCTTATAGTTTTACCATGTGCATTTGGCCTTGCTTCACTGGCGAATCCTATAATGCAACTACTATTCCCTAAAGAGCCTGCAAGTATTGGAGTTTTACTATTTACACTTGCACCTTGTGCAATATTTTTAGGGATTATACAGACTACAAACGGCATACTACAAGGTATGGGAAAACCGATGGTTCCAGTTGTTGCGCTTGTAACAGGTATGGTATTCAAAATAATTATAAGCTATACATTGACTGGAATTCATGATATAAATATATTAGGTTCAGCTCTTGGTACAGTTACAGCTTATTTTGTGGCTGCATTTATCAACATAATGTACATCAGGAGATCTATGAAATTAAAGCTATCTACTAGAGAGTTTATCATTAAACCTTTAATAACTGTTATGACTATGTACGTAGTAGTAAAGATAAGTTACGGTTTCTTAGTAGGAATTTTGGGAAGTAATTTAACTACAGTTGTAGCTATTTGCATAGGTGGGCTTGTATATGTTTTAGTTGTTCTTGGTATAGGAGCCATTACGAAAGAAGAAATACTTACTATGCCTAAAGGAGATAAGATATACGGATCATTAAAGAAAATTAGACTTATAAGATAAAATTGGAATTTTTTTGAAGAAATTGGATATAATATCGAAGAAAACACAAAAATGTATTATTTTAACTATCAATTTTATTCAAACAATTGCAATATGCTGATAGAGGTGATATTATGGGTAAGATAAGCATTGTAGGTCTTGGACCTGGAGATATATCTCTAATAAGTCAAGGGGCTATTAAAGCTTTAAAGTCAAACTCAAGGATTTTTTTTAGAACTGGAAAACACCCTATAATTGATGAGTTAAACTCAGAAATAGACTATACTTCACTGGATTACTTTTATGAAAGTGAAGATAGCTTTGAGAATGTATACGCTAAAATATCTGAGTTCATAGTAGATGAATCTTGCAAAGGTGATTTAGTTTATGCAGTACCAGGTCATCCAAGGGTTGCAGAGAAGACGGTTGGCATAATTGAAGATATAGCATGTAAAAATCAAATAGAAGTAGATGTAATTCCATCAATGAGCTTTGTAGATGCAATATTTAACTACTTATCAGTAGATCCATCTGTAGGATTTCAGCTTCTCGACGCCTTTGAGCTCGATGACGTATATATAGATACCAATAAAAGTATGATAATAACTCAAATTTACGACAATTTTACGGCTTCTAATGTAAAATTGAGATTAAGTGAATATTATGAGTATGATCAGGAGATATATATAGTTAAGGCAGCTGGGGTCAAAGGATTGGAGAATAAGAAAGCGGTTAAGCTATACGAACTAGATAGAAAAGACAATAGATTTGATTACCTTACAAGCTTGTATATACCTAAAAGTTCAAATAAAATGTATAATACTGTGCATGATTTGGAAATGATAGTAAAGAAACTTAGAGGGCCTAATGGCTGTGAATGGGATAAAAAGCAGACTCATGAATCTTTGAAAAAGTTTCTTATAGAAGAATCTTACGAACTTATTAATGCCATAGACAACAAAGATGACGATGAGATAGTTGAAGAACTTGGGGATGTGCTTTTACAAGTTGCCCTACATTGTCAGATAGGTAAAGAGGAAGGGTATTTTGACTTAGCGGAAGTAGTGAGTGGTATATGTAAAAAACTGATTAACAGACATCCTCACGTGTTTAATGCTGGTGATAATAGTAATTTCTCAGAAAAGACTTGGGAAGAGCTGAAAAAGGAAGAAAAAGGTGAAGAGGCCATAACAGACAGTATGGTTAGAATACCCGAGAGTCTTCCGGCTCTAATGAAGGCTACAAAAGTTCAAAAAAAAGCGGCACTTGTAGGATTTGACTGGGACAATATAGAAGATGTATTTAAAAAGATTGAGGAAGAATATCATGAATTACTTGACGAATGCAGAGTTAAGAATATAAAATACATAAAGGAAGAGTTAGGTGATTTGATATTCTCAATTGTAAATTTGGCGAGGTTTTTAGGTATAGATTCAGAGGAGGCTCTGAATAGTACAACGGCTAAATTTATATACAGATTCCAATTTATTGAACAGAAGTCAATTGAGTTAGGTAAAAAACTTGGAGACATGACATTAGAAGAGATGGACAATTATTGGAATCAGGCAAAAATACAAAAAGAAGATAAATAAAAAGGTATTTTGTCAAAAATCTAGAACTTTTATCTTTATAGCGGATGAAGGTCTATATTATAAACATAAACAATTTTTTAGGAGGTAAATATCGTGAATAAAGCTGAATTAGTATCAAAAATGGCAGAAAAGAGTGGGTTAACTAAGAAAGAGGCAGAGGTTGCATTAAACGCATTTATGAACTCTGTACAAGATGCTCTTGTAAATAACGAAAAAGTTCAATTAGTAGGATTTGGTACTTTTGAAACTAGAGAGAGAGCTGCTAGACAAGGAAGAAACCCAAGAGATCCTGAGCAAGTTATAGACATACCAGCTTCTAAAGCACCTGTTTTCAAAGCAGGAAAAGGTCTTAAAGATATAATAAACAAATAATATATATTATTTTAATTCAAAGGAAGTGTGGACGAACTCCACACTTCCTTTGAATAGTTTTAAGGAGGATACTGTATGAGATTAGACAAGTACTTAAAGGTATCTAGAATAATCAAAAGAAGAACTGTAGCAAAAGACGCATGTGAAAAAGGTATAGTTACTTTAAACGGCAAAGTTGCAAAATCATCTTCAGTTGTCGGGATTGGAGATGTTATGGAAATACAGTTTGGAGAGAAAAAATGAAGTTCGAAGTTCTTGAGATAAAAGAACACGTTCTTAAGAATGATGCAAAAGAAATGTACAAAATTTTAGAATAAAATCAAATTCACTCCAGTATATTTAATAGTAGTATTAATGAATTATGTACTGGAGGGATATTATGGAACAAAATATAACTTTGAAAGATAGATCTAGCTTAGTTATTTCAGGCGTAGAGCATATTTACTCTTTTAATGATAAAAGGGTAGAGGTTAAGACATCAGTTGGAGAGATGGTTATTGAGGGCGAAGATATGGATATGAGTAAACTCAGCATTGATGAAAATATAATCAGTATTGAAGGAACCATTAACTCAATCGTATATGCAAAACCTAGAAAACCTCAAGAGAGTTTCTTCAAGAAGGTGTTTAAGTAAATGATACCTTTTACACAAGATGTGGGAGTATTTTATGCGACTATTTACGGTGGGATAATAATTGGAGTCTTGTTTGACTTTTACAGGGCATTAAAAATCAATTTTAAGTTTATGAGTTATTTTTCAGTTTTTTTTGATATTATATTTTGGCTATTTACTACATTAGTAATATTTCTGACTATTAATCTTACTGAGTTTTTTGATTTAAGATATTATCACTTCGTCGCCTTAATAGTGGGTTTTCTTATTTATTACAACACCATAAGTAAATACATATTGTCATTTATAAGTAAAGTTATCTGCTTTACAGCAAACTTATTTAAAAAAGTGGTGTTGAGTCTAGTCGCTTTTATAAACAATTTGTATTACGTTATAATCTATTCACTGCACTTACTATTTGATATCATATTTTATATACCGAACATAATCGTAGGTGTTAAAAATGGATTAGGTAAAAAATATAAAAAACAGAAAAAGGTAAAGAATAAAAAACCTAAAAAATCTGAAAAGCTTGATAAAACCAAAAAGATAAAGAAATCTGAAAAGATGAAAAAATCTAAGACGATGGATAAATCTAAAAAGGCGAAGAAAAAAGATAAGCAACAAAAACAAAAGAAATTGAAGAAATCAAAAAAGATTTGAAGTATCAGATATGAAAATTACAATTAGTTAAAAGATTAATATCGAGGAGATGGATTAGTAGATGAACGTAAGAAAAAAATTTTCAGGTCAGTTAATTGCTATAAGTTTATTTCTTGTGGTGACTGTTTTTGGCATGATAAGCGGATTTGGATTCGAGTACACTAAATACAACGAATACAAAGCTGAAATAGCCAAATTAAACGAACAGATAGAAAATAAAGATGTAAAGATCAAAAACTTGAGATCAACTAAGTATGACAGTAATGAAAACCTCGAGAAGACTGCTAGGAAACGACTGAATATGGTTAAGCCAAATGAAACGGTGTACATAGATATAAATCGCTAGATTAAGCGAAGACTGTAATATGAAAATGTAAAAATAGCAATGTATCTATAATTTGTAGACTTTTTGTCTTCAACTTGGATACATTGCTATTTTTATATTAAAATAGTAAATAAAGGAGTGATTTTATGAAATTAGCAGCGATAGATATAGGTACGAACTCTATGAGGCTATTAGTAGGAGAGGTTGTAGATGGAGATCTAATAAATAGAAAAAAATTCGTTGATACTACTAGAATAGGTGAAGGTGTAGATAGTACTGGCTTAATATTGGAAGAAGCTATAGTAAGAAACATAGAAGCATTAGGTAAATTTAAAAAGATATGTATGGATGAAAAGTGTAAAGAAATATTTTGTATGGGTACATCTGCTCTTAGAGATAGCAAAAACAATGAAGACTTTATAAGTAGAGCGAAACAAGAAACAGGAATAGATGTTGAAATATTAAGTGGAAATGAAGAGGCTAACCTAGGATTAGTTGGTGTTATAGAGGGTCTTGAAGATAAATCAGGTGTATTAGTGGTAGATATAGGAGGAGGGTCCACTGAATTTACAGTCGGAGATAAGTCTGGGATTAAATACAATAGAAGTGAAAATGTAGGTGCGCTCAGAATGACTGAAAAATTTTTAAAAAAAGATCCTATAGATGATTTTGAATACGAAAAACTAGAAAAATTTGTGGAAGATGGAATATCTAATACTGTAGATGATATTGAAAGCATAGGTATCAAGAAGCTTGTTGGTATTGGAGGTACAATAACCTCTCTATCTGCAATTAATCAAAAACTCGAAGTTTATTCTATGGAAAAAGTGCACAATAGTAAAATATTCATAAAAGATGTTGAGCAAATTCTACAAATGCTCAAAGAATCACCACTAAGTGACAAGAAAAAACTAGCGGGATTGCAGAAAAAACGAGCAGATATTATTACAGCTGGTGTAGGAATACTAATAATAATAATGAAAAAACTAGAAATAAAGGAAATAACAGTGAGCGAGTACGATAATTTAGAGGGATTAATATGTCAAAAATCAAAAAAAATGTAATAAATTTTTTTTGATTTAAGGAACTGAATTTGACAAAAAAACTTCTTACATTTTGGTAAACTCTTGATATAAACAAATGAGGGGGTTTTAGAAATGCAAAGAAGTGCTGCGGTTCTAGAAAAAAATTATTTAAAAACTAGTAATTATAAGATTCTGGGGAAATATATTAGTTTAACAACGATATCATTTATGATAATGGGACTTTTACTTAGTAGATCGATACTCGTGGAGTCGATAGCTCCACTTGGGATAGCTTTTTTTATTTGCATGGTAAAATGGGATAGATATAAGGTTCCAGTTTTTGCGTCAACCATTTTAGGGACAATCCTTTCGGCAAATAGTACATTGTTTATTGCTAAATATTGCGTGTGCTTAACTCTAATTATGTTATTGAGCAGTAGACTCAAAAAGATTGAGGGCACCCCATTGCTTGCTCTCGTGGGTGCGGGGTGGTTTTACCCATCTCGGTTGGACAAGGGCTATTTTCTGGCAATACAACTTTTCAAATTATAATGGCTTTTACTGAAAGTATAGTATTATTTATATCAATTTACACATTTTCATATGGGGTGGATTTGATAACAAATATAAAGAATCGGCTTTCTGTGCGTCCTGAAGAGGCTATATCCATAAGTTTATTAGCAACTTTTACTATAATGGGGCTAGGAGAAGTCGCGATTTTTGGTATTTCAGTGAGGATTGTTTTATCTACTATAGTAGTGCTTATGACAGCTATTATCGGCGGAGCAACTATGGGGGCTAGTTGTGGTGTAGTTGTAGGTATTGCATTTATGATAAATAATCTAACGTCTGCAGTATATATGGGGATATATTCTTTTGCAGGGCTTATTAGTGGAGCTTTTAATAAGATAAATAGATTTTTGTGTATATTAGGATATATTCTAAGTTGGATGATAATATACACCTATAGCACAGGAATTTCTTCGAATTTAACTCAGCTCAGAGATATTTTGATTGCATGTTTAGCAGTTATACTCATACCTGAAAAAGTTTTTACAAAGGTTGAAAAACTGATTAAAAGCAATGTAGCTTCAAATGATGTAGTAAATGACTACATTATGAGGAGTAAAGATCTAACTAAAAACAGACTAAATAATATTTATAAAACATACAGCGATCTTGCTAATACTTTTGATAGAATTAGAGAGAAAGACAGAGTGCTCGATCAAAGGGATATAGCGAGTGTAATAGATATGATACATAATGATGAATGTAGAGTGTGTAGTATGAAGAGGATGTGTTGGGAGACCAGGTTTAATCATACTTACACTATGATATACAATATACTCGAAAAAATCGAAGATATAGGGGAGTTGTCAATTAACGAAATACCAGAGAATTTTAGAAAGGAGTGTATGAAACCCGAATCTATAGTAAAAATGGCAAATTACTATTATAGACTATTTGTATTAGATTACGAATGGAGTACTAAATTTTCGGAAAATAGAAGATTAATAGCAAATCAAATCAGAAGTATATCTAAGTCAATAGAATCTCTTTCTCTGGACTTAGAAAACAATATAATGCTCGATCTGGAGAAGGAAAAGAGTATTTACGATAATTTACAGAGATATGGGGTGGATGTAGAAAAAGTAAATTACATAACTAAATCGAATAATGAGTTTGAAATCGAGGTAGAAAAAGTAACATGTGCGAATGGAATGATGTGTGAAGAGAAGATAAAAAGCGCTCTTACAGATATTGTAGGAGAAGATTTATCCGCTAGAAAGGTGGGTTGTAACTCTATTGGGGATAAATGTAAGGCTACATTTGTAAAAGCACAAAAATTTAAAGCTATGACTGAAGTATCTGCGATGTCTAGAGATGGACATATTCTTTGTGGTGACAATTATACATTTATGGAAATCAATGATGGTAAGTATATGATGGCGATAAGTGATGGAATGGGAAAGGGGAAAAAAGCCTATGAAGAGTCATCAGCTACAATAGATATTTTAGAAAAAATGATAGATGCAAAGATTGAAGATGAGATAGTTATAGACACGATAAATAATATGTTGATGCTAAAATCATCGGATGAAATGTTTTCGACTTTAGATTTGGGCTTAGTTGACCTTAGACGTGGGTCTCTAGATACAATAAAAATGGGAGCTTGTTCAACTTATATTAAGAGGAGCAATGGAGACATTGACCTTATATCTTCCTCATCGCTACCTGTTGGAATACTATCAGATGTAAAATTGGATAGAAAAAATGCAAAGGTAAATGATGGAGACTTTGTAATTATGGTATCAGATGGAATAGTTGACTCTGGAAGGAATAAAGATCTTGGGGACAACTGGATGCTATATTTTTTAGACAGTGTAAAATCGACAAATCCTAAAAATATTTCCAATATGATTTTAGACAGAGCTCTAGAACTTCAGCCAAATCAAATTGAAGACGATATGACTGTTTTAGTTACAAAAATTTGCTTAAAATAATTTGCTTTAGAGATGTTGATAAAATGTGGATAAGAAAATACTGTCTTATTAAGTGTTTCACGAGTTATGCACAGAAAATGGTTGATAACTACAAAAAAATGTGGATAAGTTGTATAGATATGTTAATAAAGTATACTATTTCGGAAAAAAAATTTAGAAATAGCAAAAATTATACTGAAGAAAGCGTATTCCTTACTGTTGATAATATATAAATGCTGTGGATAATTGAATAATATTTATGTATTATATATATTTTTTGTATAAATAATATGTACTAAATATACATACATAATTGAATAATTTATTAAAAAAAAGCCATCCTAAGTATTAACTAGACAGATTGAAAGGATGGCTTATTATGAGTAAAAGTTTGTTTAAAAAAATGATACCTTTAGTTATATGTGTATTTTGTATGGCATTATTTAGTATTGAAAATAGTTTTAAGCATAATCAGAAAACTGAAAATAGAATAGAAGCTATGAAAAACAATGAAGATGAAACCAAAAATGACAATAAAAATGCTTCTGATAAAGCAGAAGATAATACTAATAGTATGAGGGTCAGTTGGAATCTAAATTCATTGTATAAAAATGATGAACACTGGAAAAAGGAACTGAATAGTTTTAAAAAGGATACTAAGGAGCTTAAAAATTACATAGGAAAAGCTGCTAAGTCCCAAACGCATTTATCGTTTGCTTTAGGTATAAAAGAAAAGCTAGATATGAGGTTTGACAAGCTCTGTGCGTATCCAAAACTAAAACAAGATATAAATAAAAATGATTATAAGTATATTGATATGAATGAAGAATTAAATAAAGTGGCGAGTGATTACTCTGGTATTTGTTCAAAATTGGAACTTGAAATATTAAAGATACCAAATAAAGACTATAAGAAAATAATATCAAATAAAAAAATAAATAAAAAGTACGGAACCTACTTGAAGGAAGTAAGAAGAAATAAATTTTATTATTTAGATGATAAGTCGGAGAGTATTTTAAACAAAGCGTCGTTTATCACTAGTCTCCCAGGAAATGTTTACGAGCTTTTTAATAATATGGATAAGAAAACGGATATGACTCCCGCTGAATATGCAACTAAAATGGAGTCAAATGATAGAGAAGTAAGGAAAAAAGCTTATCATGAAGAATTTAATTCATACAATGAAAATATAAATACCCTTTCAGGTTTATTGACGGGTCAAGTTAAGAAAAATATATTTTATGCGGATGCCAGGGGATACGATTCATCTCTAGAGATGTATTTAAAATCGGATAATATAGATGAAAAAGTATACAACAATTTAATAACAGTGGTAAATAATAATATGGAAGGTCTTCATAAATATACATCACTTAGAAAAAAAGCTTTAAAAGTTGATAAAGTGCATACTTACGATATGAATGTGCCAATGGCTAAGGGTCTAAATGAAGACATAGCATATGACAAGGCTCAAGGTATAGTTTATTCAACTTTAGCTCCTCTAGGAAAAGAGTATAGTGATATTTTATACAAGGCTTTTAATGAAAATTGGATAGATGTTTATTCTGGAAAAAATAAAGTTAGTGGTGGATACTGTCTATCGGTTTACGAAGACCACCCTTATATACTATTAAACTACAACAACTCAATAAATTCTGTCTCAACGTTAACACACGAATTGGGACATGCAGTATACGAGTATATGGCGTCACAAAACCAAAGTTACTACAATTCTGGTCCGTCTATATTTACTCATGAAGTAGCTTCGACAACCAATGAAGCATTACTTTACGAAAAGTATATTCGAAATGCTAAAAATAACGAAGAAAAGGCGTACTATATAACTCAGTACTTAGATCTTATAAAAAGTACATTATATACACAAACAATGTACGCAGAGTTTGAAAAAGAAATACACGTTATGATGGAAAAGGGAAAAAATGTAAATACTGCAGTGCTAAATGATTTATGGGGAGGTCTGCTACAAAAATACAACGGTAAAGATTATGAGTTAGACCAATTATCAAAAGTAGGTTGGGCTAGAATACCGCATTTTTACAACAGTTTCTATGTGTATAAATATGCAACTGGATGTAGCGCAGGCGTTACATTTGCACAAGATATACAAAAAAACGGTCCAGATAATTACGTTAGCTTCTTAAAAGAGGGAGGATCTGATTATCCTATAAATTTATTAAAAAAACATGGAGTTAACTTATCGAATACTAAACCAATAGAGAACACCATAAATAAATTCAATAGTTTGGTGGATGAACTAGAAAAAATAATTTAATATTAAATAGAAAATAGATTAAATTAATGTTACAATATATTAAAAGTGCAATAGGCAATTTATGTAAATAGTCTATTGCACTTTTAGTATTTTAATAGTTGTAGTATATTGATCTATAGTCTAATAAATTAAATTATTACGAATTAGGAGAGGACTGAATTTATGAAAATGAAAGTTAAAAAGGCGGTAATTCCTGCTGCAGGACTTGGGACAAGGTTTTTACCAGCGACAAAAGCGCAACCAAAAGAAATGTTACCAATAGTTGATAAGCCGACTTTACAATATATAATAGAAGAAGCTGTAGCATCAGGCATAGAAGAAATTCTTATAATTACAGGAAGAAATAAAAAATCTATAGAAGATCATTTCGACAAATCTGTAGAGCTAGAGCTAGAATTAGAGCAAAAGGGTAAGACAGAGCTATTAGAAGTTGTTCAAAATATTTCTAATATGATAGATATACATTACATAAGACAGAAAGAGCCTAATGGACTTGGAGATGCAATTTACTGTGCAAGACACTTTATAGGAAATGAACCATTTGCTGTTATGCTTGGAGATGATATCGTTGACAATGATGTTCCTTGCCTAGAACAGCTTATGTGTGCATATGAAGAGTACAGAACAACTATACTCGGTGTACAGCAAGTAAAACACGAAGATACAAATAAATACGGTATAATATCAGCAAAACATATAGAAGACAGAGTTTACAAGGTTAGAGATTTAGTTGAAAAGCCAAGCCCAGACAAAGCTCCTTCAGATATAGCAATTCTTGGAAGATATATAATTACTCCTGAGATATTTGGAATACTTAAAGACTTACCACCAGGTAAGGGCGGTGAGATTCAGCTTACAGATGCGTTAAAAGTATTATCTCAAAAGGAAGCTATGTATGCATATAATTTCGAAGGTAGAAGATACGATGTTGGAGATAAATTAGGATTTTTACAAGCTACAGTTGACTTTGCTTTAAAGAAAGATGATCTTAAAGACGACTTCATAGACTACTTAAATTTAGTTTGCAAAAATCACGAATAAAACGATAAAATAGAGAATGTTAAAAACGGAAATAATTTAACATAATTTTAGCAAAGTAGAGGGTGAGTAAATTTGACTACAAAAAAACAAAAAAAGACGAACAAAATAATAGCTCTTGGTATTGTAGGCGTATTAGTACTTTCTAGTATAACGGCTGTACTAAGTATGATAGCTGGTGTATTGTAAAAAAGCAAAACAAGTTTATTTAATAGATAAATATAAAAATTGTATTTATCTATTTTTTCATTTATAATTCCAATAATTGGTATTAAATCTTGCTTATTGACCATAATATATAAATAGTGATATTATAGAAGTTAATCATCTAAACACAACTCAACTTTTCTTTTTCATGCCTACTAAAAATTCTAATGAAATTTTCAAACTTAAAGTTTATAAATAAAATAAGATAGGGAGGATTATCTTGAGTATAGATATCGAAATGCGACCTAAGCTAGATACTAAAACACTGTCTGAACTTAGATTAGTTGCAAAGGAACTTAATATAAAATCTGTTAGCAAGTACAAAAAAGGAGAGCTAATTGATCTTATACAGAAATCAATGGAAGAAAAAGAAGAAGATAATAATGCAAAACCGGAAGCAAATATAAATGTTTCAGTGGAAAAGAAAGAAGCTAAAAAAGCAAATAACACAATAGAGGAAACAAACAAAAAGTCTGTTAGTGTTGAAAGAGATAACACAAATGGGAACGTAAACAAAAATAGGGATGAAATAAACAATAAAGAAGTTGTTAATGGGGTTATAGTAAATAAAGACATAAATGGAAAGAACGAGAATACAAGTAGAAATGATGTAAATAATAGAAACGATTCAAATAATAAAGTTGAAAAGTCTGCACCGAGATCAAATAGATCAAATTTCAACAATGGAAAGGTAAATTACATGCCTAAACAAGTTGAGGAATCAAAAATAGTAGATGAATTTAATACATCTAAAGAAGATGAAGTAGTAGGTGTATTAGAGATACTACAAGATGGATTTGGATTTTTAAGGGGTTCAAATTATTTATCAACAGAAGGTGATGTCTACGTATCTCCGTCTCAAATTAGAAGATTCAATATGAAGACAGGCGATAAGGTAAAGGGTATTACAAGACATCCAAAGAGTGGAGAGAAATTTCGAGCGCTTTTATATGTACAAAAAATAAATGATGAAAATCCAGATACTGCAATAAAGAGAGTAAACTTCGAGCTGTTGACACCAATATACCCAGAAGAGAGATTATCTCTTGAAAAGAATCAAAGTGAAATAGCTACAAGAATGATAGATTTAATATCTCCAATAGGTAAAGGACAGAGAGGTCTTATTGTTGCACCTCCAAAAGCCGGTAAAACCGTACTTCTAAAGAGCGTTGCTAATAGCATATCAAGAAACTATCCTGATGTAGATCTAATTATTTTGTTAATAGACGAAAGACCTGAGGAAGTCACAGACATGAAGGAATCAATAGATGGAGAGGTAATTTACTCTACGTTTGATCAGGCATCGAGTCATCATGTCAAAGTTGCTGAGATGGTATTGAATAGAGCTCAAAGATTGGTTGAACACGGAAAAGATGTAGTTATTCTTTTGGATAGTATAACTAGACTTGCTAGAGCTTATAATCTAACTATATCTCCAACTGGAAGAACACTATCTGGAGGTTTAGATCCAGGGGCACTTTACGGCCCTAAAAAGTTCTTTGGAGCAGCTAGAAATATAAGACAAGGTGGTTCTCTTACTATTTTAGGAACAGCTCTAGTTGAGACTGGATCTAGAATGGACGACCTTATATTTGAGGAATTTAAGGGGACTGGCAATATGGAGCTTCACTTAGATAGAAAGCTAGCTGAGAAGAGAATATTCCCAGCAGTAGACATATATAAATCAGGTACAAGAAGAGAAGACTTACTTCTTTCTGATGAAGAAAAATCTGTTCTGTGGAAGCTTAGAAGAGAGATGAGCAACAATTCTATTCTTGAAATTACAGATAAGATGATTGAGTTGTTGAAGAGAACTAAAAACAATGATGAGTTTATAAAATCAAGCAAGTCAATATAACTGATAAATTTACAAAATTAAATAAGCATCAATAGTCTTATATTAATTATGATAAAGAATAGACATAAGTTAGAATTATTGGAACAAAATGTTCTTGAATGCCATAATAACTTGTGCTATAATGGTGTAGTTGTTAATGTAGAAAAAAACTAAAAAGTTAAATTTTATGTTTAAATAAAGAGAGAGGTGATTCTAGTGCAAAAAGAAATACAACCAAATTACAATCCAGTTGAAGTACACTGTGCTTGTGGAAACACTTTTATTGCTGGTTCAACTAAGGACGAAATAAAAGTTGAAATTTGTTCAGAGTGCCATCCATTCTACACAGGTAAGCAAAAGAATGTGGAAAAAGGTGGAAGAATCGACAAGTTCAAAAAGAGATTCAATATGGACATGGACTAAATGTTATAAAAGTGGAGTTGGAGCGTACCAACTCCTATTTTATTACCCAAAATCGGTTAAATATGTTAAAATTCAAATAAGTTATTTATTTAATGTGTATTTAAGGAGCGGAATATGAAAAAACAATCAGTTGGTGGTCAAGCTGTCATCGAAGGTGTCATGATGCAATCTAAAGAACGTAGAGCGATTGCAGTAAGGAAGACAGATGGAGATATCACCATAAAAAATGAAACTATAGAAAGCTGGGTAAGAGATAGAAAATTAGACAAAGTACCTTTTTTAAGAGGTGGTTTGATTATGATAGAGACGATGATAGAAGGTGTAAAGAGCCTAAACTATTCTTCAGAAGTTTTTTTAGGAGAAGAGGGAGAAGAAGATGATAAGTTCGATATTTTTATAAAGAAAATATTTAAAGATAAGGCAAATGATGTGATAATATTTTTATCAATGGCGATTGCTATGGTATTGTCAGTTGGTTTATTTGTTCTTATACCTACACTTACAGGTGGACTTTTCGCAAGTATTGTAAAAAATGATATTATATTAAACCTTATTGAGGGAATGATAAGAATATGCATTTTATTTACATATATAGTATTGGTGTCTAAAAGCAAGGATATCGAGAGGGTGTTCCAGTATCATGGTGCAGAGCACAAATCGATTCACTGCTATGAAAATGACGAAAAATTAACTGTAGAAAACGCTAGAAAGTACAAAAGATTGCATCCAAGATGTGGTACTAACTTCCTATTTATAGTTATGGCTACATCTATAATACTTTTTTCTTTCTTTGGTTGGCCAAATCCTATTGTGAGAATAGGCGTGAGAATTATATGTATTCCGGTTGTTTCGGGTATAGCATATGAGATTATTAGGATGCTTGGTAAATACGACAACAAGATTACTAGGATAATTGCTTATCCTGGAATGATGCTTCAGTACTTTACAACAAAAGATCCTGACGACGAACAACTTGAGGTTGCCTTAGAGTCTTTAAAAGCTGTATTGAATGAGGAAAAAAGGGAGATATTATGATTATAAGTGATTTAATTAAAATATACTCAGACAAATTAGTAGATATAAGTGATACACCTAGATTAGATGTAGATATGATGCTTTGTAAAGCATTGGGTAATGTAGATCGAATATACATACACATGAATATAGATCGAGAATTAGATAAGGATAAACAGGAGTATTTTGAAAAAATGTTTGAAGATAGGTTGAAAGGTAGACCTATAGCCTATATTTTAAACAATAGAGAGTTTATGGGACTGGATTTTTACGTCGAAGAAGGTGTGTTAATCCCAAGACCAGATACAGAAATTTTAGTTGAAGAGATAATATATGTATACAACAAACAAGGAAGTGCAACAGTTTTATTGGAAGATAGCAATGAAGAGAGTAGCGATGCTTCAAGAGAATTAGAGAAAGAAAGATTAAGTAGAAATTTAAAAAAAGATCTAAAAGAAGAATTAAAAATAGTAGAGATAGGTACTGGATCAGGAGCTATAACTGTAAGCCTAGCCAAGTACTTAAAAAGCAGTACAGTGTTATCACTTGATATATCGGATACTGCACTAAAAATAGGAGAGAAAAATGCTGTAAACAACGGCGTTATAGATAGAGTTAGTTTTAAAAAGTCAAATATGTTCTCAGCTATAGAAAAAGAGGATATAAAGTTTGACATAGTAGTTTCAAATCCACCCTATATTAGAAGGGCCGATATGGATACTCTTCAAAAGCAGGTAAAGGACTTTGAACCACATTTAGCATTAGATGGGGGATTGGATGGATTAAACTTTTATAGAAGTATAACCAGAGAGTCCAAAAAATATCTAAAACATGGCGGTATGTTAGCTTATGAAGTAGGTCATGATCAAGCTGAAGAAGTGTCAAACATACTTAAAGATGAAGGATTTAAAAAAATATACACAAAGAAAGATCTACAATCAATCGATAGAGTTGTTATAGGATTTAATTTATGATAAAATATAAGACTGAGAAGTTACGATTAAAGAGGTGAGGATTATGCTAAAAAAATTAGAAGTATTAGAAGATACGTATAGGGATTTGAGCGATAAAATTGGAGATCCTGATATAATAAACGATCAAAAAATATGGCAGAAATACGTAAAAGAGCACTCGGATTTAGAGCCAATAATAATGAAATACAGAGAGTACAAAGACGTTTTAAATAATATAAATGAATCAAAAGAAATTTTACAAGAAGAATCGGATGAAGAGATGAGAGAATTGGCTAAGATGGAACTTTCAGAAAATGAAGAAAAAGTTGAGCCGATAGAGAACGAAATAAAAATCCTGCTACTTCCAAAAGACCCTAACGATGATAAAAACGTTATTGTCGAGATAAGAGGTGGAGCTGGTGGAGACGAAGCAGCTTTATTTGCAGGAGACCTTTTCAGAATGTATACTAGATATGCAGAGAGAAGAAGATGGAAGATGGAGTTACTCAGTGCAAACGATACTGGTGTTGGTGGATACAAGGAAGTTTCGTTTATGATAAAAGGTAAGGGTGCATACTCAAGACTTAAATACGAGTCTGGAGTTCACAGAGTTCAAAGAATACCTTCAACAGAATCAGGCGGAAGAATCCATACATCAACTGCTACGGTTGCAGTTTTACCAGAAGTTGGTGATGTTGAAGTAGATATCAACCCAAATGACATAAGAGTAGACGTTTTCCGTTCATCAGGAAATGGTGGGCAGAGTGTCAACACTACGGATTCAGCTGTTAGGGTTACGCATATACCAACAGGTGAAGTTGTTTCATGTCAAGATGGAAAATCACAATTAAAGAATAAAGAGCAGGCATTAAAGATATTAAAAGCTAGACTTTACGACAAAGCTTTAGCAGAGCAGAATAAAGATATAGCAGCAGAGAGAAAGAGTCAAGTTGGTACTGGAGATAGATCTGAGAGAATCAGAACTTACAACTTCCCACAAGGAAGAATAAGTGATCACAGAATAAACTTAACTTTATACAAGCTTGATTCATTTTTAGATGGCGATATAGATGAAATGATAGATGCTTTAATTACTGTTGATCAAACAGAAAAAATGACGGCAATATAATAGAAATTAAAGAGTTGTCTCAATCTAAGAATTAATTCGGATTTTGAGACAACTTTTTTTGTAGATAGGCATGTTAACTCTTTTTTAAGTATATACTTTTTATATACAGGAGGGATAACATGATACTAAAGGTGACTATGATCGGTTTGATCGCCGGAGTTGTAGGAACAGGAATGGGTGGATTAATTTCCGTCTTATTTAGAAAAAAAGTAGACAAATATATAAATTTTTTCATGGGCCTATCTGGCGGAATAATGTTGGCAGTAGTAGTTTTCGATTTAATGAGAGAATCGATGGATGCTATGGGAATCTTGGGTACCGTTGTATTCACATTCATAGGTGCTATTTTAACTATGTACATAAAAACAAAGCTTCATTTTTCTGGAGATATGAGGTCGGGTTACTTAATTTTTATAAGCATACTCATGCACAACCTTCCAGAGGGACTTGCAATAGGCTCTTCATTTATGTCGACAGAGAAGTTGGGTATAACGCTTGCAATAGTAATTGGACTTCACAATATTCCGGAGGGATTGGCTATGGCTCTGGGGCTTATCGGAAGTAAAATGAAGATCAGCAAGGTAATACTTTTCACATTGATAGCAGGTATACCTATGGGGATAGGAAGTTTTCTTGGAGTATACTTTGCTGGAATATTTAGTTCTCTTTTAGGCGTATTTTTAGCAATGGCAGCCGGAGCGATGATATATGTAGTATTAGAGGAAATATTTCCAAAGTCGCGAAGTATGTACTGTGTAGTAGGCTTTTTAATTGGAACATTGATCGTAGGTTATATCTAAAACTATAATTGATAAGGTAGGTATGCAAAAGATGAAGACGACTATATATGAAATAAATATAGACAATATAGATGAAATAGATAAACAAAAGATAAAAGAGTTTGCAGAGCTCCTAAAGCAAGGAGAAACGGTAATATTTCCTACAGAGACTGTCTACGGTCTAGGGGCAAATGCACTTGATGAAAATGCAGTGTCAAAGATATATGGGGCAAAGGGTAGACCGAGTGATAACCCTCTTATAGTACATATATACGATAAGGGCGAAGTCTACGATCTTGCATCAGAAGTTACTGAAAATGCAAAGATTGTGATGGAAAAATTTTGGCCTGGTCCAATAACTATGATACTAAAAAAGAAGGACATAGTACCAAGTAGGACTAGCGGAGGTCTAGATACTGTAGCAATAAGAATGCCATCACATAAAATAGCACGAGAGATAATAAAAGAGGCCGGGGTGCCTATAGCAGCTCCTTCTGCAAACATATCAGGTAGACCATCTCCAACAAAGGCTAAGCACGTAATTGATGAGATGACTGGTAGGGTTTCTGGGATACTTGCTGGGGACGATTGTAACTTTGGGCTGGAGTCGACAGTGATAGATTTGACTTCTGATATACCGATGATCCTTAGACCTGGTAGTATTACTAAAGAAGATCTAGAAAGAGAACTTGGACAGGTTGAAATCGATCCTTCGTTAAATAAAAAGTCAGATAATATAAAAGCAAAAGCACCAGGTATGAAGTATACACATTATTCTCCTAATGCAGAAGTATTTATTGTGGCTGGAGATAAAAAAGATGTGGTTAATAAGATAAATAATATGGTAAAATTGGATAAGGAAGCTGGTTTAACTTCAGGGATAATGTGTATAAATGATAGAAAAGAATACTATGATGGTGTAGTAATCGGGCTTGGAGACACTCTAGAAGAGGTTGCTAGCCATTTATTCGATTCACTTATAGAGATGGACAAGCTAAAAGTAGATAAAATATATTCAGAGAATTTCCCTACAGAAGGAGTTGGAAGAGCTATAATGAATAGACTTCTAAAATCTGCAGGATACAAAATAATAGATGCTAAAAAGGAGTGTTAAATTTGAATATATTAGTAGTATGTACAGGTAACACATGCAGAAGTCCTATGGCAGAGAGACTATTAAAGGAAGCGATCAAAGATTCTGGTAAAAATATAAAAAATTACAATATATACTCTGCAGGGTTATCTACAGCAAATGGAATGAAGGCTTCAGGAAACTCGATTCAGATTTTAAAAGAAAACAATATTGATTTATCAGATCACAACAGCACTGAGTTAATAGAGGATCTTTTAAATAAATCAGATCTGGTTTTAACTATGACTAGGACTCATAAAAATTTTTTAGTAGAAGCTCTTCCTAATTATGCAAATAAAGTTTATACTTTTAGAGGGTTTGCTGAACTTGGAGAAAGAGATATATCAGACCCGTTTGGTGGAGATTTAGAAATTTACAGAAATACATACAATGAAATTAAAGAAGCAGTAGATAAAATAGTAGAAAAAATATAATTTCTGGAGGTTGTAAAGTGAAAATTGGACTTGGTAGTGATCATGGAGGCTATAATTTAAAAAAAGATATAATAGCTTACTTAGAGAAAAAAGGAATAGAATGTGTAGATTTTGGAACAAAAAATAACGTTGATTCAGTAGATTACCCTATTTATGGAGAAAAAGTTGCTGAAGCAGTAGTTTCAAAAGACGTAGATTATGGTATACTATGCTGTGGCACTGGTATAGGTATATCTCTTGCTGCGAATAAAGTTCCTGGAATTAGATGTGCAGTAGTATCAGATACATTCTCAGCAAAGATGTCAAAAGCTCACAATGACGCTAATATGCTGTCATTAGGGGAAAGAGTACTTGGTAGAGGACTAGCTCTTGAAATAGTAGACGCTTGGATAGAAACAGAATTCGAAGGCGGAAGACATGATAAGAGAGTCAATATAATTAAATCTATAGAAGAAAAATATAACAAAAAATAGGAGGAATAAAGATGGGAAAAGTAACAGAAACGAATCATCCATTAATTCAACACAAATTAACGTTTATGAGAGAAAAGGACACAGGATCAAAAGATTTCAGAGAGCTATTAACAGAGATAACTATGTTAATGGGATATGAAATAACAAAGGATATGCAGTTAAGCGAAGTTGAAATTGAGACTCCTATTGGAAAAACAAAGTCAAAAGTATTATCAGGAAAAAAATTAGCAATAATACCAATACTTAGAGCAGGTCTTGGAATGGTAGACGGGCTAGTAAATTTAATACCAGCAGCAAAAGTTGGACATGTTGGTCTTTACAGAGACCCAGAGACATTAAAACCAGTTGAGTACTACTGCAAATTGCCAGAAGATATAGGTTCAAGAGAATTACTAGTAGTAGATCCAATGTTAGCTACAGGTGGATCAGCAGTTGCTGCAATAGAAGTACTTAAAGGTTACGGAGCTAAGAATATAAAATTAGTAAACTTAGTTGCTGCACCAGAGGGAATTGCTGAAGTTCATAAATATCATCCAGATGTTGATATATATATAGCTTCAATTGATGAAAAGTTAGATGATCACGGTTATATAGTTCCTGGTTTAGGTGATGCTGGGGATAGATTATACGGTACTAAGTAAACTGTTCACTGGGTAAGCCCATGAGGTGTTGTAGATAACAAATATTATATATTTTTATAAAAACTGTATTAAATTGAGATTAAATTCAATTTGATACAGCTTTTTTATTATTTGGAAGAGATATTTTGTCGTTTAAGTATACCTTAAATCAATTTAAATACACCTCTTTATTATGCCTATATTTACTAAAAAACCTATTTTTTATCAATATAACAAAATACTTTGTTTTTAAAATAATTAGGCGAAAAATTAATATATCTTTAACACAAATGTAGTTGATTTATATAAGTGTAAAGAATATAATATTTGAAATAAAAGTATAAAAAGAACGAAAGATTCTCAAAATATATTTATCAAAACGATAAAATTCTTGATATGAGAAATTATTCGACAATAATCTTGATGAAGTGTCAATGAAAGTAAGTATTCTCCAAGTTTCTTTTAGATTCGATAAATAGAAAAAGTTGGCATATTATTTGCTTGTATATTAAGCAAATAAATAATATATTAACAAAAATAAACTTTAAGTTTTTACTTGTTGAAATGAATTGATAGAGGTGAATAAATGAGCCGTATAGTAGTAAGAGGTGCAGGAGATTTATCAACAGCAGTTATTCATAAGTTGCACAAAAGTGGCTATAAGGTAATAGCTTTAGAAATTGAGAAACCACAGGCAATACGTAGGCAAGTTTCTTTTTGTGAGGCTGTGTACGAAGGTGAAGTTGAGGTCGAAGGTGTTAAATGCAGGCTATGTAATGATTTAGATGAGATTGAAAGTGTGTTAGATGATGATAAAGTTCCACTGATAATCGACCCAAATTGTCAAATATTAGCGAAAATTCAGCCAGATGTACTTGTAGATGCGATCATTGCCAAGTATAATGTAGGTACCGACAAATCGATGGCGCCTACGACAATAGCACTTGGACCAGGATTTTGTGCAGGAAAAGATGTTGATATGGTAGTAGAAACGATGAGAGGTCACAACCTAGGTAGAATAATAACCGATGGATTCGCAATACCGAATACAGGTGCTCCGGGTTCGATTGGAGGAGTGACAAAGGAAAGAGTTATGTACGCTAGCTGTGAAGGCAGAATTGAAAACGTTTCCAGAATTGGAGATATTGTAGAAAAAGATCAGATCATTTGTTATATTAGAGATGAAGAGACTGGTGAGAAGCACGAAATAAGAGCGACGATAAGTGGAGTCCTAAGAGGTCTATTAAAAGATGGATTATACGCGAAAAATAAACTGAAAATTTTGGATATAGACCCAAGAATAGAAGAAGTAAATAATTCATTTACTATTTCTGATAAGGGAAGATGTATAGCAGGTGGAGTTTTAGAGGCAGTTCTTAGAAGTAAAGTTATGCCGTATTAAGGCTGTTTGATAAAAAAAGCGATGTCAAAAAATAGCAATTTGTGGATTTTATTAAAATAAGTTATCAAAATATCAATTATTAAATACAAAAAGTATACTCAAATTCTTTGAAGGTGTTATAATATTTATTATTAGTTTAAATGAATATGAATTAAAATATATTAGTTAGAATATTCATAACATAATACATCAATAAGGGAGTTGGATATACGTGAGACCATCATGGGACGAGTATTTTATGGAGATAGCAGAAGTAGTAAAGACGAGATCTACTTGTACGAGAAGGAAGGTAGGGGCTGTAATAGTTAAAGAAAAACAAATACTAACTACAGGATACAATGGCGCTCCAAAGGGGATAGGTCATTGTGATACAAGAGGTTGTCCCAAAGCACAAATGAATATACCCTCTGGTCAAGGTCATGAACTATGTATAGCACTTCATGCAGAACAGAATGCTATAGTGCAAGCTTCATATCATGGAATAAGCATTAAAGATTCTATAATGTACGTAACTACTAAACCGTGTATTTTATGTGCTAAGATGTGCATAAATGCAGGGGTAAGAAAGATTATATACAGAGGTGATTATCCGGATGATCTATCCACAGAATTACTAGAAGAAGCAGGTGTAGAGCTTATCAAGTTCAACTAAATTTAGCTTTTTAACTATATAGCTTTAAAAATTGTACTAACAACTTACAAGATTGATTTTTTAAAGTTTTCAAAATAGTCTACAATTATTTTTAAACTTGAAAAAAACTAAATTATGTTCTATAATAAGATAATTTATTTGGGTATTTATACTAGTTTTAGATACTCCCTATAGTGGAAAGGTAGCATTACTATGGATGGAAAAAAACGAAGAGAGATTTTAAGAGCTTTGTCTTTAATTACTCAGCTCGGCTTGACTATTGTGGTATGTATAGTAGGATGTACTTTAGTAGGTAGATATTTAGATGCTAAGTTTAATACTAGCCCAATATTTACGATAATATTTTTATTGTTAGGTATAGGAGGAGCGTTTAGTAGTTCATATAAAACTTTGATAGTATTTACAAAAAGGAAGTGATAACTTGGATGCAAAACTAGCGACCCAAGTAAGAGATGTTTCGAAGGGGATTGCATTATTTGATGTTTTCGTCGTAATAGTTTTAGCAGTAACAGGTAATTTTGATATGCCTATAGTTACTAGTGTTGTTTTTGGAAGTATTGTTGCAATGCTGAATTTTAGACTTTTAGCGATAAATATTGAACAATCTTTATCGCCGGGAGTGTCATCTAAATTTAAATCCCAACTTAAAAGCTCATTTGGGTATGTTACTAGGATGGCGATTTGTGTAGCAGTCTTATTTGTTTCAGTTAAGGCTCCTCATTTAAATGTTTTAGGATCAGCATTGGGGCTAGTAAGCCCTCAATTTGTTATATTTATTAAGAAACTATTGATAGATAAATTTACAGAAAGGAGGAGCAGAGCATGAATTATCAAGCAAGTTATATACTTAAATTTGGAGATTTTATGATAAGTGAAACTGTAGTCGTCAGCTGGGTTATAATAGCCTGTCTGGGTATAGTATCTTATCTTTTAACTAGAAATCTTAAAAAAGAGCCTACAAGTAAGGTTCAGGTTTTCTTGGAATTTGCAATAACATCGCTTAATAAGCTGGTCAAAGAAACAATGGGAGAAAGAGCAATCAAGACACTGCCATTTATAATTCCTTATATATGTAGTTTGTTCTTATTCTTTTTATTCTCAAATATCATAGGGCTTGTAGGGCTTAGATCACCTACTGTAGATTTAGATACTACATTAGCGTGGGCAACAATAACTGTTGTTATGATTTACTATACAGCTCTTAAAAACAAAGGTATGGGATTCTTCAAGGGTTTTATAGATCCAGTTCCTATATTCTTACCAATAAATATAGTTGGAGAGATAGCCAGACCAATATCATTAAGTTTCCGTCCATTTGGTAATATAATGGGAGGAACTATTATAATGAGTTTGGTGTATCAATTATTAGCATTTATATCAAAATTAATAGTTGATATTAATATCCCGTTTGGTCAATTGATAATTCCGGTTCCACTGCACTTATACTTTGATATATTTGCAGGATGTCTACAAGCATTTATATTCATAATGCTGACAATGGTATTTGTGGGATCAGAAGCAGAAGTAGAATAATATGTAAGTAATAGAAATTAAAAATAAAATGAAAATAATATGTAAATATATTTAAGGAGGAAATTAGTATGGATATGGCACATGCAATTATGGTAGCAGGTTCAGCAATAGGAGCAGGTTTAGCAGTAATGACAGGTATAGGTGCAGGTATAGGTCAAGGTTATGCAGCTGGTAAAGCATCAGAAGCTGTTGGTAACCAACCAGAGGCTAAAGGGGACATAATGTCTACACTATTACTAGGAGACGCTATAGCAGAGTCTTCAGCGATATATGGTCTAGTTATAGCAATAATCCTTGTATTCGCTAACCCATGGATATAAGATAATTTATTATTTAATTTAGGGTTAGGTTGTAGCTTATTATCAATCACATATTAAATAGTAATTGATAAATTTTTAAAAAGCTATATTTCGAGGAAGGAGGCTTATAATGGAAATTTTAAAGCCATTGGTATCTTTAACACCAGAATACTTTATTCAGATTTTCAATACATTCCTAGTATTCTTCATTATTAATAAGCTTTTATATAAGCCAGTTATGAGAATAATTGAAGCTAGAGAGAAAGATGTACAAGCTAATATAACTGAAGGTGAACAGAATAGAGCTGAAGGTATAGCGCTTAAAAAAGAGTATGAAGAAAAAGTTGGACTTGCAAAAAGAGAAGGTCAAGAGATCATCAAACAAGCTACTCTTAGAGCTGAAAGTAAGTCTGAAGAATTAGTAACTGAAGCAAAACAAGAAGCAGCACATATAAAAGAAAAAGCTAACGAAGAAATAGTAAAAGAAAGACAAAAGGCTATGAACGATATTAAGTCAAGTGTATCTGACATAGCGTTACTTGCGGCGGCTAAAGTAATCGAAAAAGATATAGATAAAGCGAAACATGAAGAGCTTATAAATAACTTTATTAATGAGGTAGGGGAAGCTAAATGATAAATGTAGTAGCTAGTAGATATGCTGAAGCCCTATTTCAAATAGGTGAAGAAGAAAACTCATCTAATATATTGTACAAAGAGCTTAATGAAGTTCTAGATGCAATTAATTCTAGTAATGAGTTGAAAAAAGCTTTGAGATCGCCTTTAGTAGCTAAGCAAGAAAAAAAGAAATTACTAAGCATAGTTTTTTCTGAACAAGTAAGCAACAATATTAAAAACTTTTTAAAGATTATCGTGGATAAAGACAGAGTTGTCTGTTTGGAAGATATAAGAGATTCTTATAAAGAGTTGATAAATGAAAAAAATAATATACTTGAAGGTCGAGCGATAAGTGCTATAGCAATGAGCGAAAATGAATTAAACGAACTTCAAACTAAGCTTTCAAGTAAATACAATAAAAATGTTGTATTAGAGAATATAGTTGATGAGACTATACTAGGAGGAGTTCTAGTTAGACTTGGAAATGAAGAGATAGATGGAACTGTAAAAACTCGTTTGAGCAATTTAAGAGATCAGCTATCTCAAGTTATATCTTAAGAATGGCGGTGAACCCATGAACTTAAAACCTGAAGAGATAAGTTCTATAATAAAGCAACAAATAAAGGACTATGAAAATAAGATTGAATTAACAGATACAGGGAGCGTTTTAACAGTTGGTGACGGTATTGCTAGTGTTTATGGATTAGAGAAAGCAATGTCTGGAGAGCTATTAGAATTCCCAGGAGAAGTATATGGTATGGCACTAAACCTTGAAGAAGAAGTAGTAGGTGCAGTTATACTAGGTGATGATGATGGGATCAAAGAGGGTGACATCGTCAAAAGAACAGGTAAAGTAGTTGAGGTTCCTGTTGGGAACGGACTAATAGGTAGGGTTGTAAACTCACTAGGTCAACCTATAGATGGTAAAGGACATATTGAGTACGAAAAAACTAGACCAGTTGAATCTGAGGCACCAGGTATAATAGATAGAAAATCAGTATTTGAACCACTTCAAACTGGTATCAAATCTATAGACTCTATGATTCCTATAGGAAAAGGACAAAGAGAGCTTATAATCGGGGATAGACAAACAGGTAAATCTTCGATAGTTATAGATACAATACTTAACCAAAAGAACAAAGATGTTATATGTATATATGTTGCAATAGGACAAAAACGTTCTACAGTTGCACAACTTGTTAGCACATTAGAAAAAGGTGGAGCAATGGATTATACGATAGTTGTATCAGCTACAGCTTCTGAATCTGCACCACTGCAATATATAGCACCTTATGCTGGAGCAGCAATGGGTGAAGAATTTATGTATAATGGTAAACATGTACTTATAGTATATGATGACTTAAGTAAGCAAGCAGTTGCATACAGAGAAATGTCTCTATTACTTAGAAGACCACCAGGTCGTGAAGCTTATCCAGGAGACGTATTCTACTTACACTCTAGACTTTTAGAGAGAGCAGCTAAGTTATCTGATGAATTAGGTGGAGGGTCAATGACTGCACTACCAATCATAGAAACTCAAGCTGGTGACGTTGCGGCTTATATACCTACTAACGTTATATCTATAACAGATGGTCAGATATACTTACAGCCTGAATTATTCTACGCTGGAGTTAGACCAGCAGTTGATCCTGGTATATCAGTATCAAGGGTTGGAGGAGCTGCGCAAATTAAAGCAATGAAAAAAGTATCAGGTACACTAAAACTTGCATACTCACAATATAGAGAGCTTGCAGCATTCTCTCAGTTCGGATCTGATCTTGATGAAGATACGAAAAAGAGACTTGCTCAAGGGGAAAGAATTGTTGAAATCTTAAAACAAGATGAGCATAAACCAATAAGTGTTGAAAACCAAGTTATGATAATTTATGCAGTAATCAACAACTTCCTAGAAGATATAGATATAAAAGAGATACCTAGATTTGAGTCTGAATTATATAGATTCGTAAACGACAATTATCCAGAGATATCAGCACAAATATTAGCAGGAGAAGACTTCGCTTCTAAATTAACAGATGCAATAAATGAATTCAAAGGAAAATTTGTTGTTGAAGCGTAATCCTTTTTAAAAAAGGAGGTAAAGTAATTGGCAGGAGCAGGAATTAAAGCAATTAAGACTCGTATGGTCAGCGTTGAGAGTACTAAGCAGATCACAAAAGCTATGGAACTAGTTGCTTCTTCAAAGCTTAGAAAAGCAAAAGAGAGAGCAGAGAGTACAGAACCATATTTTGATGCTTTATACGATACTGTTAAGGATATCGCAAGTTCGACTAGAGTCAATAATGTTTTTATGAAACAAAGAGAAGTTAAGAATAGATGCTATGTAGTTGTTGCTGGTGATAGAGGTCTCGCTGGAGGGTATAACTCAAACGTACTTAAAGAGACTGTAAACCATATGGATGGTAAAAAAGAAACTGTAATGACTATAGGTAAAAAAGCATACGAGTTCTTCTCAAAGAGAGACTATAATGTAGCTGGATATGTAGAGGCTGTAGAAGGCTGTACTTATGCAGATACATCTGAAATATCGAATAAACTGATGGATTTATATAAAAAAGGAGAAGTAGATGAGGTTTACTTTGCGTATACAAAGTTCAAATCGGCACTTGTACAAGAGGTAAAACTTATAAAGTTACTTCCTCTAGTTTTCGAAGATGAGGCATCAGAAGAAAAAAAATCTAGATCAAAGGTACAATATTTACCATCGCCAGGAAGTGTACTGAACTATATAATTCCAAATTACGTAACAGGCGTAGTTTATGGAGGAATTATAGAATCTTTCGCATCTGAGCAAGGTGCAAGAAGAACTGCGATGGAATCAGCGACAGACAACGCAAATGAAATGCTATCAGATCTTGAATTGAGTTACAATAGAGCTAGACAATCAGCAGTAACTCAAGAAATAACAGAGATAGTTGGCGGAGTTGAAGCTCTAAAATAGGGAGGTTAGGAAATGGCGGCAAATGTAGGTAAAATAGTACAGATAGTCGGAGCCGTACTGGATGTTAAATTTGAAGATGAGAAAAGCCTACCTAACTTATTAAATGCATTAGTAATTAAGTTAGGAGAAAGAGAAATAGTTGCCGAGGTTGCACAACATATAGGTGATGATACAGTTAGATGTATTGCCATGAGTGCTACTGATGGAGTTGTAAGAGGAATGGAAGCACAAGATACAGGTGGGCCGATAAGCGTTCCTGTTGGTAATGCTACATTAGGTAGAATATTTAACCTTTTAGGTAATCCAATAGATGGAAAGCCAGCACCTGAGTCTGCGCCAAGCTACCTATACATAGGTCAGCGCCTGAATATGATGAACTTGAGACAACAGCTGAAATACTTGAAACAGGTATCAAAGTAGTTGACTTACTTGCACCATACCTAAAAGGTGGAAAAATAGGTCTATTCGGTGGAGCTGGAGTTGGTAAAACAGTTCTTATACAAGAGTTGATAAACAATATAGCCAAACAACACGGTGGGATCTCTGTTTTCGCTGGAGTTGGAGAGAGAACAAGAGAAGGTAATGACCTTTACGGTGAGATGATTGAGTCTGGAGTTATAGACAAGACTGCACTAGTATTTGGTCAAATGAATGAGCCACCTGGTGCCAGAATGAGGGTTGCACTTACTGGACTTACAATAGCGGAAAACTTCAGAGATGAGCAAGGACAAGACGTACTTCTTTTCGTTGATAATATATTCCGTTTCACACAAGCTGGTTCTGAGGTTTCGGCGCTTCTAGGTCGTATGCCATCAGCGGTTGGATACCAACCAACACTAGCTACAGAGATGGGTACTCTACAAGAGAGAATCACATCTACTAAAAAAGGATCGATAACATCTGTTCAAGCGGTTTATGTACCAGCGGATGACTTAACTGACCCTGCGCCAGCGACTACATTCTCGCATCTTGACGCAAAGACAGTTTTATCTAGACAAATATCATCTCTTGGGATATACCCAGCAGTTGATCCACTAGAATCTACTTCAAGAGTTCTTGACCCAGCTATTGTAGGTAAAGAGCATTATGGAGTTGCCAGAGGGGTACAATCTATACTTCAAAGATACAAAGAACTACAAGATATCATAGCGATACTTGGTATGGACGAGTTATCTGATGAGGATAAGATTATAGTTGCTCGTGCTAGAAAGATACAAAGATTCCTATCTCAACCATTTACAGTTGGTGAGCAATTTACTGGTCTACCTGGTAAATATGTTCCAGTTAAAGAAACTATAAGAGGATTTAAAGAGATACTTGAAGGAAAACACGATGATTTACCTGAGTCAGCATTCTTATTCGCAGGAGCTATAGAAGATGTTAGAGAAAAAGCTAAGGGGCGTGCATAGGTATGGCTAGTAAATTTTCGCTAGAAGTAGTTACTCCTGATGAAATTTTTTATAAGGACGACGTGGAAATGGTTATATTTAGAACTACTGAAGGCGATAGAGCTGTTCTAAAAAACCATATTCCTTTTGTGTCAGGTCTAAAAAAAGGGGAACTGCGTATAAAGTTAGATGGAAATTTTAAAGAGGCGAATATCCTTGAAGGATTTGTAAATGTACAAAAAGGAAAAACAGTTATATTAACACAATCTGCAGAGTGGAAATAAAATTTGATAAATATAAAATAAAACCATCTTCCTTAAAGATAAGCTAAGGAAGATGGTTTTATTTTGCGAAAATATAGTTAAAAATATAACTAAATTTAATAGTTTTTTTGATGATAATTCCAAATGAAAAACTAAAATAAAAAATAGATATTAAAAGAGTAGATTTAGAATAAAAAAATATTATAGTGTTGAAAATGAAAGCTTTATGTGGCAAAATGGCAAACGAAAAATTCTTCAATTTGTTGAAAATATCCTATGTGAGTGCTACGATTAAATAGAAAGTCTGCAATAATATATGATAAATCAATAACAATAAAAAGGGGGATTTTTATGAGCACAAATGCAAGTGTATCAAACAAACATCCAAAGGGGTTGTATATTTGTAGTTTAGCATTTACTTTTGAGAGATTTGCTTACTATGGATGTAAGACATTATTATTGCTGTTTTTAGCGGAGACAGTTGCTAGAGGTGGCCTAGGCTTAGACAATGCCGATGCAGCTGTTATAGCGGCAAACTTAATTTCGTTTACTTATTTAGCGCCTATATTTGGTGGAATGATTTGTGACAGATGGATTGGTGCTAGATACTGTATAATGATTGGTTCTTTAATTATGGGAATAGGTTATATAGTTGGGTATTTTGCAACTAGCGTTATATGGGTTCATGCAATGATTATTTTAATATCTATCGGTACCGGATTTTTTAAAGGAAACCTTAGTGCACTTATAGGTGAGTTATATGATGATCCAAGTAGAAAAGACTCAGCCTTTTCAATATCTTATACTTTTGTAAATATTGGAGCTTTGGCTGGCTCAATGAGTATAGGAATTCTATATACATCTACATTTGCAACTGTTGTAGGTGGAGTAACTGTTTTAGGATTTAGACAGTGTTTCTTGCTAGCGGGTATTGTTACTTTACTAGGTGGGGCTATATTTACACTATTATCTCGTTATTTAGGTGATGCAGGTAAGTATCCTCAAAAAGTTCTTGATAAATCAGGTAATGTAGATACTTCTAAATCTGGTACTACTAAACCTTTAACTAAAAAAGAAAGAAATAGAGTTATAGGTATATTTTTGTTGTCTTTCTTTTCAATACTTTTCTGGGTTTTCTACAATCAGGCTGGATCATCTCTAGCTCTATACATGAAAGATTATGTAAATATGAAAGTTGGTAGTTTTGAAATACCGATTATGTGGGTTGAGACTACATTTAATAGTGTAATGTGTATAGCTCTAGGTCCTGTTATGGCTCTTATCTGGACTAAATTATCAATGAGGAAAAAAGGTGACCTAACAATGGCTAAAAAAATGGCATTGAGCTTTTTCTTCCTGGCTATAGGTTTTGTGTTTGTAATACTAGCGGAAGTCACAAGAGGTGTTGGAGCTCCGGCTACTGTTAAAACAAGTGTAATATGGTTGATACTATTTATAATCTTCCAGTCAACAGGAGAGATGTGCTTTTCACCACTAGGAAACTCACTTGTTAGTAAATTTGCACCACCTAAATATCTATCTCTATTAATGGGTGTATGGACAGCGGCTACGTTTGTTGCTAATAAAGCATCTGGTTATGTTCAAGGTATTATTGAAAAGATGGGACTAATGCAAGTTTTTATTGCTATACCCATTATGTTAGTTGTAGGTGTAGTAGTAATACTTATATTCAATAAAAAAATTACAGCACTTCTAACAGGAGATGATACAGATACTGAAGTGGAGAATCTCAGTGCAAATTAATTGAAATTTAATATATGATTAATAATTATATAAAATAAATAAAAAAGATATATGAATAGGATGTTATAAAGTAATCAAAACTACTTATAACATCCTTTGTATTTTCACGAACTAAATGGTATGTGTGTGGAAATTTACGGTATAATTTAAATGTAGAGTAATATTAATACTGCAAGATGTTAAAAAAATAAATATTTCAAATTTTTAGATTAATTAGTTTATTTTGTAGTATAATGTTATAAAGCAAATAAAAACATATGGAGCAATAACAGATGAATATACTTGATATAGGAACAGATATTGTTGAGATCGACAGAATAGCCAAGGCAAGTAAAAAAAATGAGAGGTTCTTAAAGAGAATATTTACAGAAAATGAGATAGTGCTTTTTAAGTCAAATGGATATAAACCTCATAGTATTGCTGGAAATTTTGCGGCTAAAGAGGCTATAAGCAAAGCACTTGGGACCGGAATTAGAGGATATAACTTTAAAGATATAGAAGTACTTAGAAATGAAGTTGGAAAACCAATAGTCAAAACATATAATAATCTTAATAAAATTTGCATAGATTATAATGTTTTAGAAATAAAAGTTTCGATTTCCCACTGTAAAGAATACGCTGTAGCCAATGCAATGGTAATTATAAATAACTAGGGGTGATTTCATATGAATAAAACAGCTAAAGAAGTAATGACTACTGATGTGATAGTAGCTAAAGAAGAGGATAGTGTAGCAGATGTTGCAAAACTACTTATAGAGGAAAGAATTGGTGGACTTCCTGTAGTAAACTCAGAAAATAAAGTAGTTGGCATAATCTCTGAGACAGATATTATAAAAAAGGAAAAGTACATCGAACCTCCGATGTTTGTAAATCTGCTTGAAGGAATAATATTTTTGGATGATATAAGAAAGATGGAAGATGACATCAAAAAAGTCGCGGCATATAAAGTTGAAGACTTGATGTCAAAAGACATTGTAATGGTAAACTTAAATGATTCTTTTGATGATGTAGCAAATATCATGATTAAAAAATCTATAAACCGTGTACCCGTGGTAGATGACGACAGCAAGTTAAAAGGCATAATTTGTAGATACGATATAATAAAGGCATTATACAATGAATAAACTTTATTAGGAGGAATTATGTGAAAAAGAAGTGGACTATTTTAGGTATTATGTTTTTGACAATGGTTATAATCCTTATAGGTTGTCAAAAGAGAGCGTCCACAAAAGAAGAAGTGTATAAAGATTTTCAAAATAAGATTTATACAATGAAGGAATATACTTGCAAAGCAAAGGTAAAGGTGATAGGAAATAAGAGTCCGTACGAGTATGAATATATACATACGTACAAGAAAACGGATAATTATAGACTTGAAGTCATAGCACCAGAACATGTAAAGGGCAAAACCATCGAGTACAAAGGCGATAAAATCTTAGTAAAGAACCCAGAGATCGACGACTTAGTAGAGCTTCCAAACTCCGGTAAAAACAATCAATACCTTTTTATTGGAGATTTTATAGAGAATTATCTAAAAAATGAGGAAGTAAATATGAAGTTAAAAAATGGAAATCTAGTTATTGACACAGATATACCAGGAGACATTAAGTATTTTAAAAAACAACTCCTATATATCGATGCAGATACTAAATCTCCTACTAAAATGGAGATCTTAGACAATGAGGGAACTCCTAGGTTTATAGTTGACTATAAAGAATTCAAATACAAATGATGATGGGGGTTTATGATTATGAAGAAGACAATAGCACCTACTTGGGTGGAAGTAGACCTAGACAATTTAAGATTTAACTTAGCAGGGATAAGGAAACTTATTAAAAAGGATGTAAAAGTGTGTTGTGTGTTAAAAGCTGACTCTTATTCATGTGGATCAGTCGAAGTAGCTGAGGCGCTAGAAAAAGAGAATGTGGACTACTTCGCTGTCGCTAAACCTGAAGAGGGATTAGAATTACGACATAGCGGAGTTGCAACACCAATACTTGTATTGGGTTATATTACGGAAGCGAGCGTTAGAGAGGCTATTTCATTGAATTTAACTTTTACTGTATTCAGATATGATACTGCAGTGAAGATAGATGAAGTTGCTTCTAGCTTAGGATTAAGAGCAAAGGTTCATGTTAAGATAGATTCTGGTATGAATAGAATTGGATTTAAGCCGACTGAAGAATCGATTGAAGATATAGTGAAGATAAGTAAATTAGATAATATAGAACTTGAAGGACTGTATACGCACTTTGCAACTGCAGATGAAACTGATAAGACTAAATCTAAGATGCAACTTATAAACTACTTGTTTGTAGTAGATGGGTTAAAGGCTAGAGGGGTAAGTGCTCCTATTGAGCACGTATCAAACAGCGCTACTACTATAGATTTACCTGAAGCTAACTTCAATATGGTTAGACCGGGAATTATGCTTTACGGACACTATCCTTCAGAAGAGGTATTTAAAGATAAAGTAGAACTTAAACCTGTTCTAAAGTTTAAATCTACAATCACAAATATCAAGATAATAGAAAAAGGTGACGGAATAAGTTATGGATTTACTTATATAGCGGATAAAACAGAAACAATAGCGACCGTAGCTGTAGGATATGCTGATGGATTTACTAGAATACAAAAAAATCCCAAGGTCTTAATCAAAGGTGAAATGTGTGATGTAGTTGGTAGAATTTGCATGGATCAACTTATGGTAAGAATAGACAAAGATTTAGACATAAAAGTTGGTGATGAGGTTATACTATTTGGAGAAGGTGAAGCAACAGCAGAGAGAATAGCTAAAGATTTAGGTACAATAAACTACGAAGTTCTATGTATGATATCAAGAAGAGTTGATAGAGTATACATGGAAAATAATAGAATTGCCAAAGTGACTAGTTATTTGTTAAAATAAAGTTATAAAGTATACTCTGGGAGGCGATTTTGTGCAAGATAACTGTAATGAAAAAATTGAATTTACTCTACCTGATTCTCTAATTACCGAAGTAGATACAATAGTCCAAATGGAGAACAGTAATAGGGAAGATTTTGCAAAAGCAGCTTTTCAGTTCTATATAACTCAGAAAAAAAGAATATTTTCAAAGGAATCGATGAAAGCGGGTTATACAGAAATGGGTCAAATTAATTTATCTTTAGCAGAACTTGGGATGACAATAGAAGTTTTATCTTCCGACGAAAAAGATGAGGGGGAGATTGCTAAAGGTGAGTACTAATAATAGTGATATAAAGCGTGGGGATTTGTACTACGCTGATTTGAGTCCAGTAATTGGATCAGAACAAGGTGGAGTAAGGCCCGTTTTAATTGTGCAAAATGATGTCGGCAATAAATACAGTCCTACTGTTATAATATCTGCGATAACTTCTCAGATCAACAAGGCTAAATTACCTACACATGTTGAAATTAGTTCCAATGAATATGGACTGAACAAGGATTCGGTAATATTGTTGGAGCAAATAAGGACAATAGACAAAAAAAGATTGAGAGAAAAAATAGGTTGCCTAGATGAAGATATGATGATGAAGGTCGAAGCTGGTCTTCAGATCAGTCTAGGGCTGTTTGTTCTATAAAATTAGAATCTATGTAGAGTCTTAACAGTGTTGAGGCTCTTTTTGTTTGAAATTTATTTCATATAAGTAAAAATACATTATTTGTAATTTAGATATATAATTTATTAAATTAAGCAGATAATACAGAATGTTAAGATGTTACAAATTGAAAAAAACATAAAAAAAACAATTCAAAAGTGATATAATGGTAAGGAATTGACAAACACTAATTATTTAAGGGAGGTAATCGAATGAGAGACCATAAAGGATTAAATGAGCGCGCATGTACTATCAGAAAAGATATAATTACGATGATTCATGACGCTAAATCAGGACATCCAGGGGGGTCGCTATCAGCAGTTGAAATTCTTACTGCTCTATATTTTGATGAAATGAATATAGATTCCTCAAAGCCTAAGATGGAAGATAGAGATAGATTTGTACTATCAAAAGGACATGCAGCCCCTGCTCTTTACGCAGTTTTAGCTGAGAAAGGCTATTTTGATAAAGAAGAGTTAAAAGGACTAAGAAAGATAGGCAGAATGTTACAGGGGCATCCTGATATGAAAGGAACACCTGGAGTAGAGATATCTACAGGATCATTAGGACAAGGATTTTCAGCAGCTTGTGGTATGGCTATGGCCTCAAAATTAGATAATGCACCGTGGAATGTATATGCTTTACTTGGTGATGGAGAAATACAAGAGGGCATAGTTTGGGAAGCAGCCATGAGTGCAGCTCACTATAAACTTGATAATATAGTTGCATTTTTAGATAATAATGGACTTCAAATAGATGGAAATGTTGAAGATGTAATGGATGTAGGGTCGATTGTAAATAAATTTAAGGCATTTGGATGGAATGTTATAGAAATAGATGGCCATGATTTTGACCAAATATTTGCAGCTCTAGACATGTCGAGATCTACAGTTGACAAGCCTACCATGATAGTTGCCAAAACTATAAAAGGTAAAGGTGTATCTTTTATGGAAGATCAAGCTGGATGGCATGGTAAGGCACCGAGCGATGAAGAGCTTGAACGAGCACTAGCTGAGTTAGGAGGTAACGACAATGAGTAAAATAGCTACTAGAGAAGCGTACGGTAAAGCATTAGTAAAATTAGGTCAAAAAAATGATAATGTAGTTGTTTTAGATGCGGACTTATCGAAGTCGACTAAAACTCACGATTTTAAAGTAGAGTTCCCAGACAGATTTTTCAACATGGGGATTGCAGAACAAAACTTGATTGGAGCTGCTTGTGGTCTTTCTACAGCTGGTAAAATACCATTTGCCAGTACATTTGCTATGTTTGCAACAGGAAGAGCATATGAAGTGATCAGAAACTCAGTATGTTATCCAAAATTGAACGTAAAAGTTTGTGCAACACATGCTGGACTTACTGTAGGAGAAGACGGTGCCTCTCATCAAAGTGTTGAAGATATATCGCTAATGAGAACAATACCAAATATGACTGTATTAGTGCCTGCAGATGCTGAAGAAACAGAGCAGATGATATTTGCAGCAGCTGAGTACAATGGACCAGTATATGTTAGATTAGGTAGAAGTGGAGTTCCTGCTATATTTGATGAAGAGTACAAATTTGAAATAGGTAAAGGAACAGTTATAAAAGATGGTAGTGATGTTACTATAATCGCTTGTGGAATCATGGTAAGTGAAGCTATTGAAGCAGAGAAAAAATTGTCTGAAGAGGGAATAAGTGCTAGGGTAATAAACATGTCTACTATCAAGCCTATTGATAGGGATTTAATAATAGAATCAGCTAAGAATACGAAGTTAATAGTGACAGCTGAAGAGCACAGTATTATAGGTGGGCTTGGGTCTGCTGTTAGCGAAGTTGTTTCAGAAGAAGCGCCAGTTCTTGTTAAAAAAGTTGGGGTTAAAGATACTTTTGGAGAGTCTGGAACACCTGGAGAACTTCTTAAGAAATACGGATTAACTTGTGATGAGATAGTAGAAACAGTTAAAAATTCATTAAGTATGTTAAAATAATTTTTAAAAAATAAAGTATTATCCCTATATTTCGTTGAAATATAGGGATTTTTTAGTGTAATGGGGCAGAACTCTGTTATTGCATTATTCGCTTTCAATGGAGGATTTTCGCCATTTGATTAAATTAGTTGGTATTTTATATACTAATACTGGTTATATGGTTGTGCTGATATTAGTTTGTGCATTGTTTATACAAGTTACAGGAAGATTGCGAAAACTAAATTAGATAATAAATATGTTGATTAATAGGGATAGAAAAAGACATGAATGGCATTGTATAGGGAAATGCCATTTTGTTTATGTATAAATATATATTGTATTAGTATGTAGTTTATAATGAAAAAAATATTTAAAATTGAATAATTTAAGTCATTGACATGTTTAGCTTTATATAATGTAGTATTTAGGTTATATTTATTAAAATTATGCAAAACAACACCGATAATTGTTAAAAATAGATTAAAGAATATAACGATTCGCATTTGCCTCTAAAATGAAATTATTATATAATAAGAAAAACATATTAAAGTCAGAAAATTTAAAATTTTTCAAGCTTTCCGATATGTATAATATTAAGGCAACTCCTATAAGATGTTTTATAGAGAAAAACTTTGCAATAAAACAGTAGAGCAGAAAGTTATCAGAAGGGGGTATAATATGAACGAGAATAAAGCCAGTATTGGAACGATAGTAAGTTTCGCTGGGGCATACGTCGCAACGGTAATAGGTTCAGGATTTGCAACAGGTCAAGAGATAATGCAGTTCTTCACATACTATGGTTATGGGGGAGTTACAGCGGGAATTATATCAATGATTGTATTTATGTGGATAGGTTCATTACTTATGACGAAAGGTAAAGAACTACAACTAAAAGATGATAACAAGATTTACCATGTTTTCTGTGGTAAAGTGCTAGGAACATTCTTTGAATGGTTTGGGCCAGCTTTCTTATTTGGAGTATTTGTCGTAATGATATCTGGGGCAGGAGCTACTCTTACTGAGTACTATGGACTACATCCAATGGTAGGTAGAGTTGGTATGGCTTTAGTTTCGTTTATAACAGTTTCGCTTGGACTTGATAAGTTATCTAAAATACTAGGTGGAATAGGGCCTATAATAATTGTATTTACAATATTAGTTGGAGCTATAAGCCTATACAGAAACTTCGGAAATTTAGCAGCAAGTGCTGAGTTAGTTAAATCTTTAAATGTTGCAAAGCCAACTCCAAATGAGTATTTATCAGGAATTATTTATGCAAGTTATAATGTTATTATAGTTATGGCATTCTTAACTGGTCTTGGAGCAACAGCAAAGAGTAAAAAAGAAGGTATGTGGGGTGGAATACTTGGAGCAGTTGCACTTATGTCAGCAGCGATAGTTATGCATTTGGCAATTCTTTCAGATGTAGGAAATCTATATACAAAGGCAATACCGGCGTTATTCTTAGCGGATAAGATATCTCCGGTAGTAGGTATAGCTTTCTCTGTTATACTTATACTTGGTATATACACAACAGCATCACCTCTGCTATGGTCGGTAGCAAATAGAGTAGTCCCACAGGAGTCTCCAAAGTTTAAGATAACCGTACTTATAGTAACTATACTTGGTCTAGCAGGTGGATTCTTACCATTTGACAAGCTTGTTGGTATACTGTATCCATATACAGGTTACATGGGAGTACTTATACTTGTTTGTGCACTAGTAAGACAAATTACAGGTAAATGGGGAGATGTATCGCAGTACCAAAAAACTAAATCACAAATGAAAAGTAAATAAAAACTAATATATCGATGATTATAGAGAGCTATTTTAATATATAGCTCTCTTTTGGTTTTAAGGCTAGCTAAAATACAAATATGTATATCTTTAGTACCTTATATCAAATAAAACACTTTGAGAAATCGATTATAGAAATAATTTTTGATCTAAATAAATAAAGGTCTAATTAATTATAAAAAAGCATATTATTAATTAGATAGGAGTGATAAATTTGAATATTAGGTTTAATATGAAGGGCTTAGTATACGGAATTATTATTTTAGCACTTGTTTTAGGCGGTTTCTTAGTTATACCTGGAATGTTTGTAGAGAAGACAAAATCTATAGACTATACAGTGCTTCAAAGAGAAGCTGTTCCTGAGAAGATACTAGATATGATGGATAAATACACAAATGAAGAGAGAGCATTGGTTGCAAAAATGGGGAGTAAAATATACATAATGGTTACTAGAGGGGAAAAAAAGTTCGGTATTGAAATGGATAATATAGAAAAATTTGATGAAGATGGAAAAGAAGTGGTAAGGGTAAAGGCGAAGTATAAAAATAAGGAAGACTCCATGCCGTACTTAATAGTAGAAACAAATTTAGAAAATTTACCTGACAGAGTAGAGCTTGAAATTTCTAAATAGAATGGAGTAAATTCAAAAAGTGAGTATCATAGAGCAAATCTAAAAACAATTGAAATAAGATTGTGAAATAGAGTAAAATAAGACCTAAATTGTAAAAGTTTTATTTACAGTCTGGGTCTTATTTTATGTATGTTTTTTATAATATATTTCTAATTTCTGTCACTATCATATCTAGCTGCTTGTCGTGAGGCTCAGTTGGAACTTTATCTATAATTTGAAAATCGAAAGCGACGCCAATAGTTTTAGCATCGGTTCTTATGTTTTCCAAAAATCGATCGTAAAGTCCTGCTCCATATCCCAACCTAAAGCGATTTAAATCAAAAGCTACTCCTGGAACGATAACTACATCAATTGATTTAATATCGATGTGAGAATTTGTACTTAAGGGTTCTCGAATACCGTAAGTACTTATAGAGATGCTTTCTTCTAAATCTGTTATCTCAGCAGGTATCAATTTTTTTTGATCTAGTACAGTAATTGGGCTACAAACCAGTCTTCCTAGAAATTTTAATTTGTTTACTAGCCTATCCATTTGTACTTCATTTTTAAAGTCTAAATATAACATTATGTTATCTGCTTTTTTTATTTCATCTAAACTTAGGATTTTGTCTACTATTGTATTTGAGGCATTATTTACAAAGTCGGAGCTCTTATTTTTTCTGATCTCTAAAATTTCTTTTCTTATAGATTTCTTCATTTAAAATTCCTTTCCTTGTGTTATAATGTGAAGATGATTTACAACTATATTATAATATATAATTTTTATTTGCAATTAAATAATAAATTTAGTTAAATGTATTAAAAAAAAGGTAAAACATATAATATATAAGAGTTTATTTAAAAGGAGATGCACTGAATGATTTCAAAGAAAAAAGCTTTACTTATTGCGATTGTATTGGTCGTTCTAACAGCTTTAACTACATCGACTGTTACACTTGCGTTAGGCGACAAGGTCATGATAGCAAGAGATACATATGAACAGTACAAAAAGTACAACAAGCTTATAGCACTTGAATCGATGATAAAAGAAGACTACTATCAAAAGCCAAAGGATGAAAAATTAGTAGACGGAGCGATGAAAGGGTTATTTGCTGGAACAGAAGATAGATACTCAACTTATTATACAAAATCTGAGATGGATAGATTAATTGAAGAGAATAAAGGATCTTATGTTGGTGTTGGAATGTATATCGGATCATCTGAAGAAGGAGAATTAACTGTTATACCTATGGACGGATCTCCAGCTAAAAAGAGTGGAATAAAGGAAGGCGATATTCTAGTTAAAGTAAGTGGAAAATTAGTTTCTGCAAAAAATTCGGACGAAGCTGTAAGCCTAATAAAAGGAAAAGAAGGAACTTCGGTAGATTTAGTAGTGAAAAGAGATGGTAAAGAAAGAAAAATTAATATTGAGAGAAAAGAAATTGTCGAACATACTATTGAAAGTAAGGTTGTAGGTGACAATTTAGGTTACATCAAGATAAAGCAGTTTATAGATACTACTTATGATGATTTCGAAAAGGATTTAAAAAAATTAAAAGAAAAGAATATAAAGGGATTGGTTATTGACCTTAGAAGTAATCCAGGTGGAAACTTAGCAATAGTTAGTGAGGTTGCAGATTCGCTTATCGGTGAAGGAACAATAGTTTACACTAAAGATAATAAAGGAAATACAGAATACCTTAAATCTGACAAAAGAAAACTTGATCTTCCTATAGTAATTTTAACGAATGGAGAGAGTGCTTCGGCATCTGAGATATTGACTGCTGCTATTATAGATAATAAAGCGGGAATATCGGTTGGAACTAAGACATTTGGGAAGGGATTAGTGCAATCTGTTAAAACTTTGAAGGACGGATCAGGATACAAGCTTACGACTGCTCAATACTTTACACCAAATGGAGAATATATAAATGAAAAGGGTATAAAGCCTACGATAGAGGAAAAGGATGAAAAGAAACAATTGGATGTTGCGATAAAATGGATTCAAGAAGAAATAAGCAAGTAGTGGTATAAAAATCTAACGGTATGACTATATTATTATATGAGCATCTCCTTATTTAGTAAAAATTAATAATATAAAGTTTTAAAAAATATTTGATTTTAAAAATGATTAGTGTTATTTTAAATATTGTAGAATAATACATAATAATGAAAAATAAGTTTTATTTTAGTGTCTTTTTAAATATTTTGTATTTTTCTAGAAGGAGATTCGGCTACTTATATTGAATATAAGTAAGTAAGTTAATAATGAAATAGGAAGTGAGATTATGAAAAAATCTAAATCGCAAATTGTTAACTTTCAAGAGTATAAAGACAAAAAAAAACAATTGGAAGTAGATAGAGAAAAATTACTTAAGTTAATAACAAAAGCTGTGATAACAAAATAGGGAGTATATACTCCCTATTTTGTTTACTAGTAAAATCTTTGAGATGTAATATAATCTTTGAAATCATTGAAATCAGTGTCGTTAGAAAACTCTACCGTTTCTGATTTTTCGCTTTCAAAGTTTTTTAAATAAACAGTATGCTTGCTGTTTATTTTATTGTAATATATACATTTATAACCATTGTTGTAAAGATCCTTAGGTTTTGATATGTTATTCATTTAGTCAACTCCTTATATTAGAACGATTTTTTTATTGGATATCTATATTCTTACTAAATCGAGAAAATATATGCAAAATTATTTTGTGTAAAAAATTGAATAATTTCCTGGGAAATTATTGATAAAAGGAGTAATATATTGAATATGAGTATAAAATGTATAATAAAGATGTAATAATTTTAATGTTTGTTTTATTTGATGTAAAAACTAATCAAAAGTTAAAAATAAGAGTATAAGAAATAGGAAGGGGATTAAAGTGAGTTTACTACAAAGTATTTCGAGAAATATATATTCTCTAAACGAAAAAGCTATGGATAAAACTAAAGTGAGGCTGGATAGACTTATACATCCAACTGAAAGTTTAGGAAAATTAGAGGATATTTGTATAAAATTAGCAGGTATATACGAAAATGACAACTTCGATATACAAAAAAAGGCTATTATAGCATTTGGAGCCGATCACGGCGTTTATGAAGAAGGGGTTGCACCAGATCCTCAGGATATAACTAGACTTCAATTTCCGAACTTTGTGAAAGGAATTTGTGGAGTGGGGGCACTTAGCAAATTTGTCGGAGCAGATGTGATTGCGGTAGATGTTGGGATTAACTCTGATGAAAAACTTGAAGGCGTTTTGGATTACAAAATTAGAAAAGCTACATCTAATATGGCAAAAGGACCTGCGATGACTAGAGAGGAAGCTATTAGATCCCTAGAAATAGGAATAGAAATGGCAGAAAGCTGTATTGTTAAGGATTATAAAATTATAGGTGTTGGTGAAATGGGAATTGCAAATACTACTCCAACTACAGCTATAATATCTGTGATGTCTGGATGTGATCCAGAAGAAATAACTGATAAAGGTTCTGGGCTAAAGGCAGAGAGATTAAAACACAAGGCTCAAGTTATTAGAAACTCTATAGAAATAAACAACCCGAATCCTACTGATGGGATAGATGTTCTACATAAAGTTGGAGGATTTGAAATTGGAGCTATGGCAGGAGTTATTTTAGGATGTAGTGCAAATAGAATACCGGTTGTCCTAGACGGATATATATCATATGCAGCTGCATTGATAGCCTATAGAATAAATCCAAAGGTATTAGAGTATACACTGGCATCGCACTTATCTTCTGAATTAGGAGCAAAGAAAGCATTAGAACTTTTAAAACTAAGTCCATTCTTAGATATGAATATGAGACTTGGTGAAGGAAGTGGTGCGGCTCTAGGTTTTAGTATAATAGATGCAGCAGTATATACATATAAAAACATGGCTACTTTTGATGAAATAGATATGGGGAGATAGCATATGAGTAATATAGTTGTTATAACCGGAGGATCTAGATCAGGAAAAAGCTGTTTTGCAGAATCTCTCTGTTTGAATCAAAACAACAGCACAGCATATATAGCTACTTCAATACCATTTGATGAAGAAATGTTGGACAGGGTAAATAAACACAGAGAGCAAAGAAGTGAAGAATGGGAAACATATGAAATATATAAAGATGTACATAAAGAGATAAATAAAATAGATAAAAAGCATAACACAGTTATACTAGATTGTGTGACGCTTTTGGTAAACAACCTAATGTTTGATTACAATCAAGATGTAGATAACATGAGTAGAGAAGAAATAGATAGAATGAAAGAGCATGTCTACGGTCAAATAGAAAAACTGATATTAGAAATAAAAAAGACAGACTTGTACTTTGTATTTGTAACAAATGAACTTGGAATGGGAGTAATGCCAGACAACAAACTCAGCAGAATTTACACAGATATTGCCGGAAAGGTAAATCAGTATATATCTAAAATGAGTGATGAAGTATATTTTGTTGTTAGTGGAATTCCTATGAAGATAAAGGGGTAAATATGAAAAGATTTATACTTACGTTGCAGTTTTTAACAAAAATACCAATTAAATATAACTCAGGTTTTGATGAAGAATTTCATAAAGGCATAGTTTATTTTCCACTAGTTGGATTTGTAGTAGGAGTTATTACAGTCCTTGTAGGTATGCTTTCGCAAAATATATTTCCAGCGATAGTTACATCTGTACTGATAGTATTGGTAGAAGTATTGCTTACAGGAGGACTTCATATTGATGGATTGGGCGATACTTTCGATGCGCTCTACAGCTACAGAGATAAGGGAAAGATGCTTGAGATAATGAAAGATTCTAGACTTGGAACAAACTCACTGCTTGCGATAGTATTTTTAGTGATATTAAAGATAGCATTTATATATAGTTTCATAGAAGCAAATATGATGTGGATCGTACTATTTATGCCAATGGTTTCTAGATTTGCTGTTATATGGATCACATATAAAACAGAGTCTCCAAGAAAAAATGGAATGGGAAATGTATTTATTGGTAAAGCGACCTTATCAATGATTGTAATTGCTTTACTGTACAGCACAGTGATAATTTTTGTTTTAGGAAGATGGGTATTGATGCTAAATAATTTTGAAATTGTTGGAACTCTAACATCTCTAGCAGTTTTAATTATCTTCGTAGAATTATTTAAAAGGCATGTATATTCAAAAATAGATGGAATAACAGGCGACATACTCGGATGTACAATTGAACTATCGGAAGTAGTCTATATAATATTTTTATATGTTTTTTTATTTTTATAATATATATAGGGTGATAATATGATAAAATTAATATTAGTAAGGCATGCTGTTACAAGTGCCAATGAAAAAGGAAGGCTGTCTGGATTTGCAGATAGTACTTTAAGTCAATTAGGAGAAGAACAAGTATATAAGCTTGCAGATTATCTCAAAGATATACATATAGATAAGATATATACATCAAGTTCGATAAGGACTCAGAAAACAATTGATTTGATATCTAAATCGAAGGGTATAGATATAGAGATTATTGAGAATCTCAATGAACTAAATTTTGGTGATTTCGATGGATACACATTTAAAGAGATTGAACAAAAGTTCCCAAATGAATATTTAGATCTATTAAATGATGGGGATAATTATAGATTTCCGAATGGGGAATCTCTAATAGAATCCTACAATAGAGTTACAAAAGAGATAGAGTTTATATTAAAAGATGCTAATAGCAAAGGTATTGAGAATATTCTAGTCTGTTCACATGCTGGATCGATTAGAAATATAGTTTCATATTTGATTTCTAGAGACTATAAAAATCACTGGAACTACAAAATTGACAATTCATCTGTTTCAATTGTGGAGGTTGACAACGGATTTCCGGTTTTAACAATGCTAAATAACACAGAATTTTTAAAATAAAATAATTTTACTAAAGAAGGTTATAAAATATTAAAAGGGAAAAAGGTTAAATGCCTTTGCAGCCCCCGCTACTGTATGACTGACGAAACTATAATTAATCCACTATCTTATGATGGGAAGGGTATAGAAGTAGGTCGAAGTCGAGCCAGGATACCTGCCTTATTTAGTTGTTACAGAATCTTCGGGGTGAAAGATTTTACTTATATAGCCAATGATAGTATAAGTCCTAATTTCCGTAAATTAGGGCTTTTTTTATTATAACTAATAAATCGAGGTGATAAAATGGGTAGGAAAGTGATGTTACAGGGAACGGCTTCAAATGTAGGCAAGAGTATAATTGCAGCGGGATTGTGTAGGATTTTTTACCAAGATGGGTTTGCGGTATCGCCGTTTAAATCTCAGAATATGGCCCTTAATTCGTTTATAACTGAAGAGGGTTTAGAGATTGGAAGAGCACAGGCTTTTCAAGCAGAAGCGGCAAATATAAAGCCAAAGGCGGATATGAATCCTATTTTGTTAAAACCCACGGGCAATAATTCTTCACAAGTTGTAGTGCTTGGTAAGCCTGTAGGAGATATGAATTCTAACCAATACCATGACTACAAGTTAGATTTAATAGAAGTTTTAAAAAATAGTTTTGAAGGGCTACAAAATGAACACGATATAGTTGTTATGGAAGGTGCGGGAAGTGCAGCTGAAATTAATTTGATGGACAGAGATATTTCAAATATGAAGATGGCTGAAATTGCAGATGCTCCAGTTATATTAATCTCTGATATTGACAGAGGAGGTGTATTTGCTTCTATAGTTGGTACTTTGAATCTGATGGATGAAATAGATAGAAGTAGAGTAAAGGGAGTTATAATAAATAAATTTAGAGGAAGAAAAGAGCTTATTGCAAGTGGAGTAGAAATGCTAGAGAAAATTATAGAGATACCTGTTTTAGGAGTTGTCCCTTATAGTGATATAAAAATTGAAGATGAAGATAGTGTTACCAATAAATTTCAACATAAGCCTACGAGAAACGACGTACACATTGAAGTTATAAGAACTCCGTATATGTCTAATTTTACTGATTTTGATATATTAGAGACTCAGGAAGATGTTAGTTTAAGATATGTTGAGCATGGAGAATTTTTAAGCAATCCTGATATTGTGATAATACCGGGAACAAAGAATACAATAAGAGATCTTAAGTATATAAAATCAAATGGTTATGATGAGCAAATAAAATCATTTGAGAGAAAAGGTGGGTTAGTAATCGGGATTTGCGGAGGCTATCAGATGTTAGGTACGAGTCTAAAAGATCCTGATTTAATTGAATCAGACACTTTAGAAATCGACGGATTGGGTCTGTTAGATATTGAGACTATATTCAATAAAGATAAGACTACTACCCAAGTTCAAGCCGAGATAAATATAGATACAGGAGTATATCTTAAAGGTCTAAAAAATCAAAGTATAAGTGGATACGAAATACATATGGGAACTTCTGTTTTGGGAAGTGGTTCCAAGAGTTTCGATATTATTGTAAACAAACTTGGTAAAGAAGTCTGTTATGCAGAAGGAAGCGTAAATGATAAAGGAAATGTAGTGGGGACTTACATACATGGAGTATTTGACGATATAGATTTTACGAGAGCTCTGTTAAATAATATAAGGGAACTAAAAGGTTTAGAAAAATTAGAAAGCAATATTAAATCTTATAGAGATTATAAAAATAGAGAGTACGATAAATTGGCAGAATTCCTAAGGGAACATTTAAATATAGAAAAAATTTATGAAATTATGAGATAGCAGAGGTTAAAAGAGTAGTATCTACTTAGATAGAAATGGGGTTAGAAAGTGAAAAAGATAGTAATTGCAGGAACTAGCAGTGGAGTTGGAAAGACTACAATATCGCTTGGCATAATGAAGGCGCTTAAAAATAGAGGTTTAAAGGTTCAACCGTACAAAGTTGGTCCAGATTATATCGATCCATCTTACCACACTTTTATTACGGGTAAACATTCAAGAAATCTCGATTCATATATGTTAGATGATGAAAAGATAAAGTATATAGTTGAGGAATCTTCAAAGGATGCTGATATTTCAATAATTGAAGGAGTTATGGGACTTTACGATGGATTTGGAACTGATATTGACAACTGTACAACTTCATACACTTCAAAAATATTAAAATCCCCAGTTATACTAGTTATCAATGGAAAAGCGATGGGAGCTTCAAGTGCTGCAACTGTCATGGGGTATCAACAAATAGATAAAAGTGTTGATATTATAGGTGTTATAGTAAATAACGTAAATACAGAGAGCCACTTTAGTATAGTAAAAGAATCAATAGAGAAATACTGTAATGTAGAGGTTCTTGGATACTTACCTCCAAATAATGCACTCTCATTGGAGAGCAGACATTTAGGGTTGATACCTAGTATGGAAATAGAGTCTCTAGAGAAAAAATTAGATATACTATCAGATGAGATAGAAAAATATGTTGACCTTGACAGAATATTAGAGATTTCAGAAAGCGAATCTATTACAAGTGGATATGATTTGGAAAAAGTTGTTGATTCATATGGATTGAGAGAATGTGCAGAAGGAAAAACTATAGCAGTTGGTTTTGATAAGGCATTTAACTTTTACTACAGAGAAAATATAGATCTTCTTGAAAAAATAGGTCTTAATGTAGTATTTTTCAGTCCTCTAAATGATGAAGTGGTTCCAAAAGCAGATTATATTTACATCGGCGGAGGTTTTCCTGAGATTTATGCAAAAGAGATATATTTAAATGAAAGCATGAGAAAATCAATACTGGACTCACACAAGAAAGGAACTCCGATATACGCTGAATGCGGGGGTCTTATGTATTTAGGCGGAAGTCTGACAGATTTAGATGGTACAAACTACGAGATGGTAGGAATTTTCGAAGGAACTAGTGAGATGACTAACTCCTTAAAGCGATTTGGGTACTGTTATGGCATAGCAAAATTAGATACTGCTTTGTCTAAAAAGGGAGAAGTGATAAAAGGGCATGAATTTCATCACTCGACATTTGAAAGTGAAGAAATATGTGCTTATACCATGATAAAGGAAAGAGATGGCAAAAAGATATCAGAGTGGGACGGTGGATACAGCAAGGGCAATACTTTAGCTACATATTTACATACACACTTTTACGACAATATAGATTGCTTAAAAAATTTTTTACTAAGAGGAAAAAAATAAAATGAATTTAACATCTATTTACTTAGGATATATAGTTGATTTAATTGTAGGGGATCCTTACTCATTTCCCCATCCGGTGAAGTATATAGGAAAACTTATAAAAGTCCTAGAGAATTTTGTAAGAAGGCTTTTTAAAACAGATGAAGACCTTAAAATAGGAGGATTTATACTGTGCATTGCCACAGTTCTTACAACTTACATCGTAACTTATTTGATAGTTAGGTTATTTAATTTTAATTCTGTATTGTATATTCTGATAAACGGAATTATTATTTACACTACATTTGCTACAAAGTGCCTTAAAGATGAAGCTGTAAAAGTTTACGAAGTACTTAAAACTGGAGATATTGAAAAGTCTAGAATTCAATTATCATATATAGTAGGTAGAGATACAACCAATCTAAGTGAAAAAGAAATCATAAGGGCCACTGTTGAAACTGTTGCAGAGAACACAGTCGACGGAATAATGTCTCCTATGTTCTACGCATTTATAGGTGGAGCTCCACTTGCAATGGCGTATAAAGCTGTAAATACTCTGGACTCCACTGTAGGATATAAAAACGAAAAGTACATAAACTTAGGATTTGCATCTGCTAAACTCGATGATATCGCAAACTATATTCCTGCTAGATTATCAGTATTATTTATTCCAATCGCAAGCTTTATTTTAGGTTATAACCTAAAGGATAGCTTTAAAATAGGCATAAGGGACAGAAAAAATCATAAGAGTCCGAACTGTGCATTTTCAGAAGGTGCAGTTGCAGGGGCCTTGGGAGTTCAACTAGGTGGAACTAACGTTTATTTTGGAAAAGAAGTGTATAAGCCAACAATTGGAGATAAAGTAAACGAAATTGAAGACAAGAATATAGTAGATACTAACAGAATTATGTACATGTCATCTTTTGTATCATTGTTGGTATTTACAGGAATATATATTTTAATTAATTAGAGGTGTTCAGATGAAAGATTTAGGGCATGGAGCTGACATAAACAGTTTGGCAAAACTTTATAACAAGGATCCAAGAAATATAATAGATTTTAGTTCAAATATAAATCCAAATATTATCAAGGATTTAGAAAAACATGTATATGAAGGGTTTAAACTTTGTAAGAGCTATCCAGATATAGACTATCAAAACCTGAGAAATAATATATCCGATTATCTGGACGTAGATTCTAAATACATAATTCCCGGCAATGGTGCGACTGAAATTATCTATTTACTTATGAAATCTATAGGTAGACGACTTGCGGTTCTAAATCCGACATTTTCTGAATATGGAAGATCTGCATATCTTAATGGACTTGATGTATTGGATTTGTATTTAGATAAGGACAAGGGATTTAGAGCTGATATAAACCAAGTAGTAGAAAATCTAGACAGATTTGACAGTCTATTTATATGCAATCCAAATAATCCAAGTGGAAATGTTCAAGATATATCGAAACTAATGGATATATTGCATAAGAATAATAAACTTCTTATAGTAGATGAAACTTTTATGGAGTTTGTAGGAGATGAACAAGATTATTCGCTTTTAAAATATGTGGAAAACAATAAGAATTTATTTATAATTAAGGCAGCTACAAAATTCTTTGGCCTTCCTGGTCTTAGATTAGGCTATGGAATAACTAGCAATAATGAAATTTTGGAAAGAATATATAAATTCAAAGAACCTTGGACTATAAACTCAATCGCTGATCATTTGTCAAATTATATATTCAGTGACAAAGGTTACATACAACAGAGCAAACTAGATGGTAGATATGAAAGAGAGTTTTTATTTGAAGGGTTAAAAGGTATCGAAAATATAGAAGTATACGATTCTGATACAAACTTTATACTAATCAAATTAATAAATAAAAGGTCAAATCAAGTAAAAGTAGAAATGTTCAAAGACCACAGCATTTTAATTAGAGATGCGTCAAACTTTAAAGGTTTAGACGACTCGTTTATAAGGATAGCTGTAAAATCTCGTGAAGACAATTTGAGAGTTATAAAATCATTAGAAAGAGTTGTGGGTTAAATATGAAATCTAATGGAATGTATCCTGCTTCATGTGGGGAATTAGTACAGGGATTATTGGGAAATACAGAGTTTTTATGTTCGTATGCTGTAGATTTGTTCTCTCATGTAGTTATTGAAGAAAAGCTCGAAAATATTAATACTATTAGCTCGAATACACAAAAATCTAGAGAAGCTATTGAGAAAGTATTTGATAGATTTTCTCTTCCAGTAAAGGATACCGAGAATATATCAATAGATATATTTAGCAGTATTCCAACAGCAAAGGGAATGGCTAGTTCTACTGCAGATATTGGCGCCACAATAATGGCGACGCTTGCACTTATAAATAAAACAATGAGTGATGAGGAAATATCTAGGTTGGCGGCGGAGATAGAACCTACCGATTCAACGCTTATTAAGTCTAATTGTATATTCGATCCACTTACTGGAGAGGTAGAGAAAGATCTTGGATTTTTGGAAAATTGTAAGGTAGTAGTTCTAGAACCAGAAGAGATACTTTTAACTTCGAAAACTAGAGGACTTAAAGATTACTATTATAAGAAAAAATCGAATAGAAAGACCACTGAAGAGGCATTTTTATTGTTAGAACAAGGGTTTAAAGATAGTGACTTGAAACTTATAGGGCAAGCATGCAATATGAGCAGTTTGGCAAATGAAAATATACACAAGAAAGCTCATCTCGAAAAAATAATGGAGATTTCAAATAGATATGAGGGTTACGGAGTAAATGTAGCTCACAGCGGTACTGTAGTAGGTATCTTACTAGATGAAGATATGGATGAAAGTATAATTATCGACAGAATAGTGAGAGAAAATATCAACTCGGTATATAAAAACATATACACATTAAAAATAATAGCAGGTGGCGCAAAGGGGGACAAAAATGGACTATATTAAAAATCCAATGAAGATAGAAGATAGAAGTTTCGAGATTATACAGGAGATAATCGATGAGATTAGACCTGATTATAAGTTTGTAAATGAACTTGAAGAAAAGATAATAAAACGTGCAATTCATACTACAGCTGATTTTGATTATCTGGATATACTGGAAATTTCAAAAACTGCAGTGGATAAAATAGTAGACTCTTTAAAAAATCAGGCGACAGTTTACACAGATACAAATATGGCGCTAAGTGGAATAAACAAGCGAAGACTAGATGCGTTAGGGTGCGAATATAGATGCTTAGTAGCTGAAGAGGAAACTCACAAAATAGCTAAAGAAAAAGGTATAACTCGTTCGATGGCTGCAGTTGAAATAGCTGCGAAAGACCCGGGTAGAAAGATATTTGTACTTGGAAATGCTCCAACAGCCCTATTTAAAATAATTGAGATGAACAATGAAGGCAATCTTGGATTTGATGCAGTTGTGGGAGTGCCAGTTGGATTTGTAGGAGCGGCAGAGTCTAAGGACGAGCTTGCTAAAACTGATATTCCATACATTATATCTAGAGGAAGAAAAGGTGGAAGTAACTTAGCAGCGGCAATTGTAAATGCGATACTATACAATATTTAGGTGATTATATGGAAGAGTTTGTATACATTGATGGCAAGAAATACAGAAGAGGATATACCACTGGTTCAACAGCTGCTGGAGCATCAAAAGCTGCGACCTATATGCTTTTAACTAGAAGCAAAATAGATTCTATCAAAATTGATACTCCAAAGGGAATAGAACTAGATTTAGTAGTAGAAAATGTAATAATTGAAGAAAATTTCGCCGAATGCTCAATAAAAAAAGACGGTGGAGATGATATAGATGCAACACATACTATGGATATATTTTCGAAAGCTGAAATAGTAGAAAAAGGTTGTGAAGAAGAATCTGTAATTATCTGTGGGGGCAAGGGGATAGGTGTAGTAACTAAAAAAGGACTGAGTGTAGGAGTTGGAAAGCCTGCAATAAACCCTATTCCGTTAAAGATGATACGAAGTGAAGTAGAAAAAGTTATTTCTGAATTTGAGGAAGGTATTTTGCCAAAATCTAAGGCTGTTAGGTTGACTATATCAGCTCCAAAAGGTGAAGAGGTAGCTAAGAAAACTTTTAACCCTAGATTGGGCATCGTCGGCGGTATATCAATACTAGGTACAACTGGAATAGTAGAACCGATGAGTGATGAAGGTTGGAAAAAATCTCTATCTATAGAACTTCAAATGAAGAAAGAGCAGGGAATAGACAAGGTTATATTTGTTCCAGGGAATCACGGAGAACAGTTTGTTTCAGAGCATTATTCTTTAAACCCACATTTTGTTATTAGAACAAGCAATTTCATTGGATATATGCTTAAAGAAGCTCAACGCATGGGTTTTAAAAAGATATTTATGGCAGGTCATATTGGAAAGTTTATAAAGCTATCTGCAGGGATTTTTAATACGCACAGTAAAATTGCGGATGCTAGAAACGAAATTTTGATATCTAACTTAGCGCTTATGAAGGCACCATATTCTTTATTAGAAGAAATAGACAAGTGCGTTACATCAGAGGAAGCTATAGACATAATAAACGAAGCTAATCTTTCAGAAGTATTCGATATCATATGTAATAAGTGCAAGAATAGAGTTTTAGAATACTTAAATGACAATGAAGACAGCATAGATGTAGAGGTGGTTATCTTTTCTATGGATAAGACTCTTTTAGGTAAATCGAGTGAAGTTGAAAAATTAGCGGAGGTGTTTAGATGATAAATATCATCGGTCTAGGGCCTGGAAAATTTGACTATATAACTAAAATTGGTGAAAATATAATTAAAAACTCCGATATAGTAATTGGAGGAAAGAGAAATCTAGGATCTATAGAGGGCTTTACTGGAGAAAAATTAGAGATAACAAACAATCTTAAAGATATAGTAGAGCACATAAATAAGAATAAAAATAAAGAAATTTCTATAATAGCATCTGGCGATCCTTCAATCTACGGCATAGCCAAATATATAGTGAAAAATATAGATAGTGAAAGCATATCAGATGATGTAAATATTATATCTGGAATAAGTTCTATGCAGTATATTTTTTCTAAGATATATATCGATATGAACGATCTATATATAACTAGCAGTCACGGTAAAGAACCGAATTTTGACTATATATTATCTCATAAGAAGGTCTGCATGGTAACTGACAAAAACATAGGACCTAGAGAGATAAGTAAAGAAATAATGAAAAGGGGACTTAAGAAAACTGTAGTAGTAGGTGAAAATATGTCCTATGACAACGAACGTATAACAGTTGGAAGTCCGCAAGAAATATTAAAAAAAGAAAATTACGATATGAATGTAGTGGTGATATTAGATGAAGAATAGTGAATTTATAACGGGTAGAGTACCCATAACAAAAGAAGAAGTAAGAGCAATATCTATTAGCAAACTGGATTTAGCTAAGGCAAAAGTCTTTTTGGATGTAGGCGCAGGTACAGGTAGCGTTTGTGTTGAGGCAGCAGTAAATTATCCTAATTTACAGGTGTTAGCTATTGAGAGAGATGGAGATGCGGTAGATCTTATAAATAAAAATATAGAGAAGTTCGAAATAAAAAATACGACACTTATTGAAGGATACGCTCCTTTGAAGGCAGATGAAATAGATGGTGGTTTAGGTGTTACAAAGTATTTTGAAACAAATGGAACAATAGATTCTATATTTTTAGGTGGAACAGGTGGAAATTTAGAGGATATAATTTTATGGTCTAAAAATCTACTTAAAGAAGATGGTAAAATTGTTGCCAACTTTATAATAGTCGATACTTTTAATTCAGCGCTTAATTTGTTTAGAAAGCATGGATTCAAAAATATAGATGTTAGCGTTTTAAATGTTTCTAAACTAGAGAAACTTGGAAGAGGAGAGTATTTCAAACCTCTGAATCCTATATATATAATTTCTTGTGAAAAAGGAGAGTAGTAATATGTCAAAAGTACATTTCGTAGGGGCAGGGCCTGGTGATAAAGAGCTTATAACTCTGAAAGGATATAAACTTCTTAGCACTGCAGATATAGTTATTTACGCTGGATCTCTTGTTAATCCAGAGTTACTAGACTACTGTAAAGAAGGTTGTGAAATTCACAATAGTGCATCGATGGATCTTCAGGAGATAATAGATGTAATGAAATACGGAACTGACAACAATAAATCTGTAGTTAGACTTCAGACTGGAGATTTTTCTATATACGGTTCAATAAGAGAGCAAGTTGAGGAATTAAATAAATTTTCGATAGGATTTGACTGCACGCCAGGTGTGAGTTCTTTCTTGGGAGCAGCATCTGCTATTGGAGTGGAATACACAGTACCAGAAGTTTCTCAAAGTGTTGTAATAACAAGAATGGAAGGAAGAACTCCAGTACCAGATAAAGAGTCTTTAGAGTCGTTTGCAAAACACCAAACTTCTATGGTTATCTTCTTGTCTGTTCAGGAAATTGAAAAGGTAGTTTCTAAATTAGTGAATGGTGGATATCCAGCAGAAACGCCAGTAGCAGTCGTATACAAAGCTACATGGGCTGATGAAAAAGTTGTAAAAGGGACATTAGAAAACATAGCTGAATTAGTTAGAGAAAATGGTATAAACAAAACTGCTCTAATAATGGTTGGAAATTTCTTAGGAGATCACTATTATAACTCTAAACTATATGCTAAGGACTTTAAGCATGAATACAGAAAATAAAACTGCGATCTTAGCTATAACCGAAAATGGTAGAAATCTAGCAATAAAAATTTCTGATTTATTAGGCGGTTGTGATATTTACTTTAAGAAGAGCAAAAGCAACATATCTAAAGAATATTTAACAGAGAATATAAAAGATTTAAAATGCGAAAAAGATTCTAATAATAAAAATAATTTTTTTATCATAGAAAAAAGCTTTAAAGAGTTTGTAGGAAATGTATTTGCAAAGTATGAGAATATAGTATTTATTATGGCAACAGGTATTGTTGTTAGAAGTATCGCTCCTTACATTGAGAGTAAGTTTTATGATCCTGCTATCTTGGTAATGGATGAACATGGAAAAAATATAATAAGTATGCTGAGTGGTCATATGGGTGGTGCAAATGAACTTACACATAAAATATGTGAACTAATTGAAGCTAATCCTATAATTACAACAGCCACAGATGTAAATAGGAAATCTTCTCTAGATATGATAGCTAAAAAGTTAAATGCTCACGTAGATAATTTTAGAGACAATGTAAAAGATGTTAATTCGCTTTTAGTAAATAACAAGCCTGTTGGAATATATGTAGATGGCGACTATAATATTGATTTAAGAGGTTTTGAAATTTTGAATACAAGTAAACAAAATGATAAAAATAAATCTGAATATAAATTGGTTCCACGTGGAGTTTTAAAAAATGAGCTGAATTCAAAACCAGATATATTTAGAAAAATTGTAGTTGTAACAGATAAAAAAACTATAGATATCGAAAAAGATATAAGTGAAGAAACGAAGATAAAAATAAAAAATATAAATAATGATGAAAGCAATTTATCAGAAGCTGATTTTATAAAAGTTGTACCTAGAGATATTGTAGTTGGAATTGGCTGTAGAAGGGATACTTCATCAAAAATTATGTACGAGTCGTTTGTAAAGTTTTTAGACTTGAACAACGTAGATATAAATTCAATAGCTAAAGTGGGAAGTATAGAGATTAAAAAAGATGAAAAGGCAATAAATGATTTGGCAAAACATCTAGAAGTTCCATTTGATACATTTTCATCAGAGGATATATCCAAGGTTGATGAGCTATATGAAAGATCGGAATTTGTAAAAAGGAACGTTGGAGTTTACTCAGTATCTGAGCCAGTGGCCCATTTAATGAGCGATGGAAATTTAATAATAAATAAACATAAGTACAGCGGAATAACTTTCGCGTTAGGGAGAATAAAATTATGATATATGTAATAGGAATAGGACCGGGGAATAAAGAGTGTATGACACTTGAAGCATTAGAAGCTATTGAAAAATCAAATGCTATAGTTGGATATAAAACTTATATAAATTTAATAGAAGACCTTATTGAAGGAAAAGAAGTAATTGAAAATGGGATGAGACAAGAGATAGATAGATGCAAGAGAGCTATTGAAGAAGCTAAAGAAGGAAAAACAGTAGCCGTTATAAGTAGTGGAGATGCAGGAATATACGGAATGGCAGGGCTTATACTTGAGCTTGTATCTAAGGAAGAAGCTGATATAGAAGTGAAAGTAGTTCCGGGAATAACTGCAAGTATTGGTGCAGCAGCTTTACTTGGAGCTCCAATAATGCACGACTTCTGCCATATAAGTCTAAGTGATTTACTAACTCCGTGGGAAGTTATAGAAAAAAGACTTAGATTAGCCGCAGATGCCGACTTTGTAATATGTCTGTACAATGCTAGAAGCAAGGGAAGAAGTGAACATCTTAAAAAAGCATTCGACCTTATGAGTGAATTTAAAGGTAAAGACATTCCTGTAGGTATAGTTAAGGATGTAGGTAGAGAAAAACAAGATATACACATTTGCACTTTTGATTCTATGGACTTTGAACGAGTTGATATGACGACTATGGTAGTCATAGGTAACAAATCTACATTTATAGATGGCGATAAAATTATAACTCCAAGAGGTTATGTACTATGATTTTAGTGCTTGGAGGAACATCAGACAGTTTAGAGATATGTGACAAACTTAAATCTATAAATAAAGAGTACACTCTATCGGTTACAACTGAGTACGGTAGAGACCTCGCTGAATCACATGCTGAAAATATAATTCTAGGAAAGCTAGATATTAAATCTATGCAGGATTTTATAAAGACAAATAAAGTCGATCAGATAATAGATGCAACACATCCTTATGCTGTAGAAGTTTCAAAGAACGCAATAGAGTGCACAAAAGCACTTAGCGTTAACTATTTAAGATACGAGAGAAAATCTTTGATAGAACAAATTAAATATAAAAATATACACATAGTGGATACTCTTGAAGACGCTTGTGATGTAGCGGATAGATTGGGAAAAAATATTTTTATTGGAACAGGAAGCAAAAATTTAGGCGTTTATGTAAAACGACTTGAAGATAAGAACCTGATAGCCAGAGTTTTGCCGACAAGTGAGGTTATAATTAGTTGTGAAGAGCTTGGATTGAATGCAGATAATATAATTGCTATGAAGGGTCCTTTCAGCAAGAGTATTAATGAAGAGACATATAAACATTACAATATAGATTTATTGATTACCAAAGAAAGTGGAATTGCCGGTGGATTTTTGGAAAAAATAGATGCGTGCGAAACACTAGGTATACCAGCTGTGATAATAAGAAGATCTACAATAAAATATCCAAACGTAATAAATAATATATGCGAAATGACAAAATCAATATAGATGAGATAAAAAATAAAACTTCGGAGGTAATGTATGAAAAAAGCCGTTTTAGTGGTTAGTTTTGGGACAAGTTACCATGAAACTAGAGAAAAAACTATAGATGTATGCGAAAATAAGATAAAAGACTCATTGAGTGGTTACGATTTCTTTAGAGCATATACTTCGAATATGATAATTAGAAAACTTAAAAATAGAGATGGTATACATATAGAAAATCCTATAGAAGCTCTTACTAGGATGAGCGATGAGGGATATGATGAAGTATTAGTTCAGACACTACATATAATATGTGGTGAGGAGTATAATAAATTAAAAGATCAGATAGAAGAATTATCTCATAAATTTAAAAAAATAACACTTGGAAGACCTCTACTTACAACAATCAATGACTATAAAGAGACTGCAAATGCAATAAAATGGCAGATTCCAGAACTGGGATATGATGAAGCGGTAGTGTTTATGGGTCATGGCACAGATCACGAATCTCACTCAGCTTATCCTGCAATAGAATACGCTATGAGAGATGATGAAATAAACACTTATGTTGGAACAGTTGAAGGATATCCAGAGCTTGAACACGTCATTAAAAAGCTTAAAAAAGATAAAATTAAAAAAGTACATCTAATGCCGTTTATGTTGGTGGCGGGAGATCATGCTATCAATGATATGGCAAGTAATGAAGAGGATTCATGGAAGACAATTTTAGAAGAAAGTGGATATGATGTAAAGGTGTATCTACAGGGATTAGGAGAAAATCCTGAAATTCAAAATATATTTGAAAAACATGCACATGACTGTCTGTAAACAGCAGCTGTGCACTAAACCACAATTACAAAGTAATATAATACAGTTTGAATTTATAATAGTCGATATATTTTTGAAGGGAGCAAGTTAATGACAAAAAAAGCTAAGTTTTATGGTATAGGTACTGGACCAGGGGATAGCTCTCTGGTTACTGTAAAGGCAGTGGATACTCTAAAAAATTTGGATATACTATACACACCAGAATCAAAAAAAGGTGGAGATAGTTTAGCTTATTCAATAGTAAAAGAGTACCTACCAGAAGATCTAGAGATAAAATCTAGACATTTCCCTATGAACTTCAATGAAGATGAAAAAGAAGAAGTATGGAGCAGTGTCGCAGATGAGATAGTCTCAGACGTGGAGTCAGGTAAAAATGTTGGGTTCGTAACACTTGGAGATCCAATGATATACAGCACGTATGTGTATGTTATGGAAAGATTAATACACAGGGTTGAAGTTGAGACAATTCCGGGAATATCATCTTTCTCAAATATTGCTTCAAATCAAAACTTCCCATTGGTAATGGATAGAGACGCACTTATAGTGATTCCGTGTACTTTGGAAGAAAAAAAGATAGATTATGCTTTGAAAAACTATAATTCTATAGTGCTTATGAAGGTATATAAGAATTTTAAAGAAATAATTAAAAAACTTGAAGAATTTGAACTTATAGACCACGCTATATTAGTAAGCAATTCATCACAGAGCGGTGAAATGGTATATACAGATTTAAGAGATGTACATTTAGAAGAAAAAATTTCGTATTTCTCAACTATATTAATAAATACAAATAACGATTGGACAAGACAATAGTTAGTATCGAAGGAGATCAGAATGAATATAAAAGTTGGAACTAGAGGAAGTAAGCTTGCTCTCATCCAAACTTATTGGATAATTGATAAGATTAAAGAAAAGTACCCGGAAGTTAACTTTGAAGTTAAAGAAATAAAAACAACTGGAGATAGAATCCAACATTTATCACTTGATAAAATAGGAGATAAAGGCCTTTTCGTAAAAGAGATCGAGCAACAGTTATTGGATGGAGAAATTGATATAGCTGTGCACAGTATGAAGGATATGCCATCATCTTTACCAGAAGGATTAAAATTTACAAGAACACCGAAAAGAGAAGATCCGAGAGATGTACTTATATTAAAAGAAGGTTTTAAAAGTTTAGATGAACTTCCAAAAGGGGCTAAGATTGGTACAGGAAGTAAGAGAAGAAAATACCAGTTGCTTAATGAAAGACCTGACTTAGAGGTAGTGTCTATAAGAGGAAACATTGAGACTAGAATCAAAAAGATAGAAAGTGAGAACTTGCATGGTGTAGTATTGGCTGCTGCAGGTATTATCAGAGCTGGATTAGAGGATGTCGTAAGTGAATTTATTCCGGTTGATACGATGGTTCCAGCACCAGCTCAAGGAGCACTGGCTATTGAAATTAGGGATAATAACAGTGAAATTGAGGAAATGTTAAATACGCTAGGTGATGAAGTTACAGACATTCAAATATCGGCTGAAAGAGGCTTTTTAGATGGAGTTAATGGAAGTTGTCATATACCAATAGGTGCTTTTTGTGAAGTAGAAGGTTCTAAATTGAAGCTCACTGGAATATACGGAGATGAGGAAGGTCAGTGCCTAATAAAACACAGTATGACCGGTGTTTCATCAAGTCCGAGAGAATTGGGACTCGATTTAGCTAAAAAGGTATTAGAGGAGTATAAAAGATATGAAGGGTAAAGTATACTTAGTCGGTGCCGGCCCTGGTGATCATAAGCTTATGACAATTAAAGGGTTGGAATGTATAAGAAAATCTGACGTAATTGTTTATGATAGACTTGCTAATAGTAGTTTTTTGAAAGAAGCCAAATCTGACTGCGAATTTATATATGTAGGAAAGGCTTCTAGCAATCATATATTGCCACAGGAAGATATAACAAGGTTATTTCAGAAAAGGCTCTTGAAGGGAAGATAGTTACTAGACTTAAGGGTGGTGATCCATATGTATTTGGAAGAGGTGGAGAAGAAGCCGAAGAATTAGTAAATAGAGGAATTGAATTTGAAGTAGTACCGGGAATAACTTCTGCAATAGGTGGACTATGTTATGCAGGAATTCCTATAACTCACAGGGACCACGCATCTTCATTTCACGTAATAACTGGTCATAATAGAGATGACGATACAAAAGAGTTAAATTGGCATGCACTTGCAAACAATAAAGGGACACTTGTATTTTTAATGGGTGTTTCCAATTTAAAGAGAATAAGTGAGAATCTTATTAAAGAAGGAAAAGACAAAAACACTCCAGTTGCATTTATAAGCTGGGCAACTAGATATAATCAGAGAGTAGTAACCTCTACATTAGAAAACTCATATAAAGATGCTATTGAGCAAAATGTTAAGCCTCCTACACTAATCGTAGTAGGAAGTGTTGTAGAGCTTAGAGATAAGTTGAATTTTTTTGAGAATAAAAAACTATTTGGAAGTAATGTAGCAGTTACAAGATCGAGACTACAAAATAGTACCCTAGTTGAAAAAATTTCTGATTTAGGGGGTAACCCTATAGAGATTCCTACTATAAAGATAGAAAAAATAGAGGATAATTTCGATTTAGAAAAAGAAATAAAGGATATACAAAAGTATACATATATAGCCTTTACAAGTAAAAACTCTGTAGATATATTTTTCGATAAATTAGAAGAAATGAATTTGGATTCTAGAGCACTTGCTGGTTTAAAAGTATGTTCAATAGGTTCCGCTACTTCTGATTCATTAAATAAAAGAGGCATAAAAGCAGATATATGTCCTAAAAAGTTTGTAGCCGAGTACTTATTTGAGGAATTAAAAGAAGATTTAACATCAGAAGACAATGTACTTATACCTAGATCAGAAAATGCTAGGGATTTCTTAGTTGAGAATATATCGAGGCTATGTCCTGTTAAAGAAGTTCATATATACAGGACTGTTATAGATAGTGACAAGAAAGATGAAGTTATGGATGTTCTTAATTCAGAAGACTTGGACTACATTACATTTACAAGTTCATCCACAGTTAAAAACCTTGTAGAAATAATCGGTGAAGATAAATTAAGTCTTCTTAAAAGAATAAAGGTAGTATCTATAGGTCCTATAACTACTAAAACTGCAAGAGATTTCGGTATTGATATCTATAAAGAAGCAGATGTAAGCACTATAGATGGGATTGTAGATGTTATAATAGAAGATAAATAAAAGAGTGATATATATAAATATAAAGAACTTATTGAAGATATACAGATTAAAGAAGAGTGGAAATTACAAAATAAAGGGGGTATTAGTATGTATTATCCAATAGTTTTAAATATCAGTGATAGCAAAATAACTGTTGTAGGAGCAGGTAAGGTTGCATTTAGAAAATGTAAATCTCTTGTTGAGCTCGGAAAATCTGTAACGGTAGTTGGCAAAAATATACTGGATAATTTTTATGATTTAGGAAATAGTATAAACGTAATTGAAGCAGAGTTTAATACCTCATTTATTGAAGATAGTTCAATTGTCATAGCTGCCACTAATAATAAGGACCTAAATAGGTCTATAGGATTGTATTGTCGAGACAATAATAAATTAGTAAATGTTGTGGACGATATTGAACTATCTAATTTTACTGTTCCGTCATTTTTAAAAAAGGGGGATTTAATGATCAGTGTGTCAACTGGAGGGAAGAGTCCTGCACTTTCAGCAAAGATAAGAAAAGACTTAGAAAAAAAATATGACGATGAATTTATTGAATTTTTAGATCTACTTGGTAGGCTAAGAGTGAAAATAATCGAGTCAGAAAAAAATATTCAAAAAAGAAATAACATGCTCAAACAGTTGGTAAATCTGAGTTTAGAAGAGCTGAAAGAGATAAGTATAAAATTTAATTTATAAAAAGTGTTGACGAGGGTTTTAGATTTTGATATAGTAATACTTGTCCTCGAGAGAGCGGCAAACGAAACTAACAAAGCAAGAAGATAAAACAACAAAAGAACATTGAAAATTAAACAGTAGGTTAATTTATAAGAAAACAAGAAACAAACCATATAAAGCCAGATATTAAAGATAACGATAGTATCTGAGCAGGTCAAATTATTATTGAGAGTTTGATCCTG
>NZ_AXUS01000011.1 GCF_000498755.1 Clostridioides mangenotii TR
ATAATAATATAAAATGATTAATTTAGGGGTGATTTTTTGGGAAAAACGGCGGCCTTTTTCGATATAGATGGAACTTTGTATAGAGATTCACTAATGATAGAACATTTTAAAAAACTAATTAAATACGATATAATCGATCAAAAAGACTGGTACAGCAATGTGCGAGATACTTTTATGGACTGGGATAAAAGACAGGGAAACTACGATGACTACTTACTCGAGGTAAGTGAGCTATATGTTAGATCAATTATAGGGCTGGATACTACATGCATTAATTTTACAAGCGATCAAGTTATAAAGTTAAAAGCCGATAGAGTTTATAAATATACTAGATCTAGAATTGACTCGCATTTAGCACAAGGGCATATTGTAATTTTCATTTCAGGTAGCCCAAATTTTTTAGTTGAGAAGATGGCTAAGAAATACAACGCTACTGATTTTTGTGGAAGTGAATATATTTTTGAAAATGATGTTTTTACTGGTAATTTAGTTCCTATGTGGGATTCTGAGAGCAAAAATACTTCTATAAATAATTTTACTAAAAAATACGATATCAATCTTGAAAATTCATACGCTTACGGGGATACAAATGGTGATTTCAACATGTTGAGACGTGTCGGAAAACCAATCGCTATAAATCCTACAAAAGAACTTTTAAAAATGATAACTCTCAACGGAAATATGAAAAACAAAACTAAGATTATAGTTGAGAGAAAAGACCTTGTATATTCTCTAGTCCCAAGTGTTGAAATTGTCGATATCTAATATATTATTGCAAAGATTTAAGCTTCTCAATTAATACTTATACATTAATTGAGAAGCTTTAAATTCTAAATATATTATTGTTTTACAATTTTTTGTTAACTATATAGTTCCTTTATATATTTGTCTTTAACCTCTTTATCCAAATATTTTTGTAGGTATAGCTTCTCTGCTGATATCGAACTATCACATCTACTAGATTTAACTCACTTAACCTCTAAAAATCATTTTTCTAAGTTTTTGATTGTAGTAATTGATAAATAATGTATAAGCATAATCATAAACCAAAAATACCACTTGAAACGCTAAAATAATGAATATATTCATTCGAATGTAGACTATAGCTCTAAGCATAAAATAAAGTGTAAAAATAGCTATATTTGCAAATACCAACTTCAGAACATACTCTAAGTATATTGGCCTGTCTTTTTCAATCAAGTATTTTACTATACCATAAATCGCAAAAGTACAAATATATACTACCCAGTGTACTTTATTTGACATAACTAAAAATCCAAGTAATGCTGACCCCATATAGAATGCAATTCCTGTTTTTAAACCCCACTCCATTACTACAACTGCTACAAGAAGAGATGCTAGACCCATCAAAAACATTGTATTATTAGGAATTATATTTATCAAAAACAGCAGTATTACATTTACTGCCAACAACATTCCACCATAAGCTATTTTCTTATTCATATTCATCACCTAACAACAAGTTATAAGATCTCCTCCGCAACATTCACAACATGAATCTAAACACCATAATTTACAACATGTATCACAGCAGTCATCACCGCAACAACAACAACATCCACCTAGATCGCTTTGGCGTCTTCTATTGTAATTATCAGCTCTATCATTGTAATTATTTCTATATTGAGTATAGTTGTCAAAAGCTCTATTGTACTCTCCATTATTTGGATCCATAAATCTAGCTCTTTTAATATAGTCTTCTCCTTCTTCATAGAAACCTATATTCATTGCAGATATTCCAGATAAATAGTACCACTCAGCACACTTGTCAGATATCGACTTTAAGAAATTGTAAGCCTTTCTAAATTCCCTATTGTCTATCATTCTTCTAACTTCAATAAAACCGCCATTGTTATACATTTTTTGTTCTCCCCTTTCAAAGTACTTCTTAGTTTGCCTAAAAACTACATAATTTCCCAGGAAATTATACACAATATTAGTAGTTTCAGTTTAACTAAATACTATTTTCGATGTTTTTATTTTAATTATTCTGTTGATTTATTTCACTATTTTCTTTGTTTAGTATTTTCCTATATCTAAGGTAAACCCCAGAGTATATTATATTCTCAAGTATATTCCTATTGACTTTTAAATCTAGACTATCAACTGCATCTCCCATTAATCCAAGTGAAAAACTTATTATTTTATCTACTCTTTCTCTTAACTCATCTCTTCTATCGACATATTCTTTAAATGGGTTATAGCTTCCTTTTTTTATATCCTCATTCAGATCTTCAAAAGCATCTAGTATATAGATGTACTTTCCTATGTTAAACCCTACTGTTCTGAGCCTTTCCTCGTACTCGTCTTCTCTATATGCAAATATCTCACTCATCAGATTTCCAAAAGTATTTGATACTTCATCTATATTTATATTACCATCTTTTTCAAGCCTATCTAGCTCCTGAAGTTGATCTTTTATATATTCAGCTTTATCGGGATATTTTTCATAAGCATTTTTTATTTTACCTTTGTATATATTATATGCTAATTTATTTTTAATACCTCCCTCATCACGAACATTGTCTTCCAATTTATAGTAAGTGAGTAATATATTCATAATTGCTGCGTATTCTGTAACTTCATTTATAAGAACTTTATTCTTTTTAATAGGAGATGAAATACATGTCTCTTCAGTCACAACTGACTTAGGTCTATATATTGATGACAATAAAACGATCAAAAAAGTTATATCAAAATTTAATGAAAGTCTAGATATCTCTCCGTGATTTCTCTTAAGGCATTTACATAGACCACAGTAGTATGACTTGTAATGGTCGTACTCTCTAAATGTTAAGTCCATCTTGTTTATTTTTACATAACCAAACATATTTATTCCCTTCTAAATTCTATTTACGTAGAAATTAATATCTTATAGTATAACATTTTTTTCTGAATATTTCTAACAACAAAGTGTTACATTTAGATTAGAATTTGATTAAAATAAAAGAACAACATAGTAATAATAAATCTATGCTATCCTTTTCATCGTTTATTTATTTATATTCTCTCTTCATTTACAATCGTCTATTTCAATATCAATTAATCCGCGTTTTTTGATTTTCACGTTATATTTCAGGCGATAATTTTTTTCTTTATTAGCTATTGCTTTGTAAATTTCTTCAATTTCATTTTTTATATCCTCTTCAGATGCGTACCATCCTAACATGACAGTGTTCTCTCCCCAGAAAGTGTGCCTATCAATACCTAAAAGCATTGCGTAAGGTTGATTTTTTTTAGGTTTAAAAACTCGAGATACATTAAATTTATAGTATGATGATAAAATTTTTCCTGTACAATCAATAATAGATATTTTATCGGTATTATTGTTATTATTACGGTCATTGCTGCTATTGTATATATTGCTAGTATAGACTTTTCCACCTTTAATATTTCTATTTAAATTTTCTTCGGAAATAGCTCTATATTTAACATTTAATTTTTCATCAACTGACTTTATACCACTATCTATTATATCGACTTCATCATCAAGCAGATAATCATAAGTTACATCGAAAACTTTTACAATCTTAGTTAACTTTTCATGATCAGGGACTGAACTCCCATTTTCATATTTTGAAATAGATTGCCTTGATACATTCAATATTTCCGCTAATTTTTCTTGTGACATATTATTTTCTACTCTTAAAAATTTAATTTTCTTTGATAATGTCATTCTTTCACCCCCATGGATTAATTATAGATTAGAAGCGAAAAATTAAAACCAATTTATAGTTGCATGTTGCTACTTTTAGTTGCAATAATATTAATTTAAGACGCTACAGTATAGGTTTGTATATAAAATCGCCTTTTGTTTCTACTAACTCTGCTTTAGCCTTTTTAACTAATTCTTTGTCATTCATTACATCTACTACCGTACATGCTATAGATTTAGATGCTAATAACATAGCTTTAAATCCCATATCAGATCCGGCACTTGAACACGACTGCCAAGTATGAGCTGAAACTCCTATAGGCCAAACTGAGCATGAACACTGTGCAGTTGGAACCATATAACTTATATCTCCTATATCTAGAGATAACGGTATACAGTTATTTTGAACTACAGTATCATCAGTAACTTCGGTGTGTAGGTATTTATCAATTATATTTAAATTTCCACTTAGTACGTTTGCAACCATGCCTCTGTCAGATTTAGATATCTCTTTAGTCAATGCTTTTGCAAATTCGATGTCTTTATCATTGTATTTTTGTGTACCAATCGCCTTCATATTTTCTGAAAGCACATCAGTTAAAGCACTGTTTGGAATATAGTCATAAACACCGCTTATTACCTCGTACTCCATCTGCGTACTAGTCATAATCGCTGCCCCTTTAGCAACATCTACAACCCTTTCAAATACACTTTGTACATGCTCCATCTTAACTCCTCGAACGTAGTACCAAACTTCTGCAAAGGCCGGAACTATATTAGGCGCTCCCCCACCATCTGTAATTGAGTAATGTAATCTACAGCTGTCAAATATATGCTCTCTTAGATAATTACATCCCACATTCATAAGTTCAACTGCATCAAGAGCACTTCTACCATTTTGAGGAGCCTGTGCGGCATGTGCGCTTATTCCCCTAAATCTAAATTTAATTGAATAGTTCGCAAGTGTAGGAATTCTTATAGGTGTATTTATATCAAATGGATGCCAACTAAATGCACAGTCTATTCCATCAAAACAGCCTTTATCTATCATGTATATTTTACCTGATAAATCCTCTTCTGCCGGAGTTCCAAAGTACTTTACTGTTCCACTTACCTTTCCATCCTCAATCATCTTTTTAACGGTTACAGAGGCCCCTAGCGCTCCTGTTCCAAGTAAGTTATGTCCGCATCCATGTCCCGGTGCTCCTTCTGTGACAGGTTCTTTAACCGTTGAGACTTTTTGAGATAACCCAGATAAAGAATCGTATTCGCCAAGTATACCCATAACCGGCTCTCCACTTCCGTAAATAGCTATAAATGCAGTATCCATGCCATCCACTTCTTCAATTTTGAAACCCTTGCTTTTTAAGTACTCCTTGTGTAGATTTGATGCAAAGTATTCCTTGTATTGAAGCTCTGGATTTGACCAAATTTGGTCTGAAATATCTCTTAGTTCATTTTCAATACTGTCAATGTAGTCTACTGTCATTTGCTTGTTTGGATCAAGATTGCTCATAGTTGTCATCTCCTCGTAATATATATTAATCATTCTTTATATTACAAAAACCTCTTGTAAAGTCAAAACGAGACTATTCAAGAGGTTTTAAAGTTCATATAATTATTTAGTTAACCAGTTTACCATATTAACCCATAGTGTGTTGTAGTATTCCCAATCAGTGAATTCTTTTGGTCCCCAGTGAGGAGCACAGTCAGAACTGAATATAGCTGATTTACCTTTACCGAATTCTCCAACTGCAACAAATGGATCTCCACCTATTGTAGCTAAAACTTCGCAACCTTCTTTAGCTATAGTCTTATTATATCCTAAGAATTTTGGCCACTCTGTCGGTATACCTTTTAAAACATCGTGGTTTGAGTTTACTATTACAGGAGTTATTCCCGCTGGTCTTTCTACTCTGTCGTCTTTATCTATCATTGTTACAGGAAGAACTTCTGCAAGAGCAGTTTCCCCGTAACGAGTTTTTGCATCTATACCAGTAAATGACATGTATCCACCTACCATTATTAGAGCTCCACCATCTCTTACGTAATCGCTTAATAATGCTAATCTGTCAGGATTTGAATTACAATCTACGAAAGTGCTGTTTGATAGTAAGAATGAGTTAGAACCTATATCTGAAAGTATTATACAGTCATACTCTTTTAATCCTTCCATTTGGTATGGGAATCCATCTACAGCTTCATGAGCTGGCATATGAGTAACTTCATATCCACCTGACTCTATACCTTCTTTGATCCATTTTACTGCTACTTCGTAGTGAGAAGTTACAAATGTATCAAATCCCTTTATATGAGTTATATTCTTAACCCAAGATTCTCCAACAATTAAAACTTTTTTCATTCTTTTGTTTCCTCCTATTTTGATAAGTTTAAGATCATGCTTGCATACATAAGTATGCTCTCTAAATAGCTTTCTATCTCCACATATTCATCTACAGAGTGACACTGATTAATTGAGGCTGGTCCTAATATAATAGTAGGAATTTCTGCCATATTTTGCATTATTCTAGCATCATTACCCGCTGTAGATGAAATGATTTTAACTTCTCTATCAAGCGTATCTTCAAGTATTACCTTAGTCTTAGTTACAAACTCAGACTTTGTATCAATTTCAAAACCAAATCCTGATTGAGATATTGTTATCTCTGGCATATTCTCTCTTAGCCAACTATCCCCTTCAGCTCTAGTCTTAATAGTGTTAAATATATCTTCTACAACTTGATCATAGCTCATAACTGTAGGTAAGAAATGCGCCATAGCTTTAAAAGTGCATTTACCCGCTACAGTTGAAGCTGCATCTCCGCCTTGTATAACTCCTAGATTTATTGTAGGAGCAGGAAGCAGTGGATGCTTATATTTCATAAGCCAGTTGTGCTCAAGTTCTTTAAGATCCTGTATAAGCAACATAGCTTTTTCTATTGCATTAACACCTTTCCATTTGCTACCGGCGTGAAGGGCAACACCCTTGACATCTACATCAAATCCAACAAATCCCATATGAGCGACTATCATGTTCTTTTCTGAACACTCGCATACAACACAATAATCTCCTTCAATACCATTCATTACAGCGTTTACAGTACCATTGCCTCCACCTTCTTCGTCACATACAGACATGACTTTAACAGTTCCTGGAAGCTCTAGTCCACTATCTTTTATAAGTTTAACTGCCATAAATGGTGCTATAAGACCTGATTTCATATCAGCGGCACCAAGGCCGTAGATTTTCCCATCAACCTCAGTACCTGTATATGGATCGTATGTCCATTTACTTAGATCTCCTGCTGGCATAGTATCTATATGTCCATTAAAAACAATTGTTTTACCTGGGTTTTTTTCACTATACTCACAAATAAGGTTGTATCTATCATGGTCTTTATAATTATGACCAATATTTCCTTCTTTGTTTATTTCTCTTGATTTCAAAATTGTCTCTTCGCTCATATCTTGACGTTGAGCTTCAAATCCAACTTCTTTTGCAAGCTTTTCTAAATAAACTTGTCCTTCTTTTTCATATCCACCGAGTACACCGTGACCAATATTTTCTGTCTTGATTCCAATTAGACCTTTCAGATCCTCAATATACTCTTGTTTGTTTTTGTTTATAGTATCTATTAAAATTTTTTTCATAATAACCTCCAAATATTAGGCTATATAATCCTAACTAAATTACAACTTTTTTAAATTTAGTTAGAGTTTGCTTTTTTTAATTTTAGGTTATTGATCCATATAGCAAATAACATAACTAAACCTTTTATAATCATTTGATTGTATGAAGAAACACCTAATAAGTTTAGACCATTTCCAAGTATACCTATTATACCGACACCTATACATGTCCCAAGTATCGAACCAGAACCACCCATCATGTTAGTTCCTCCAAGTACAACAGCTGCTATAGCATCAAGCTCAGCGCCATCACCAACTGTTGGAGATCCAGAAGCTAGACGAGAAGAAAGTATAATACCTGCAAGAGCAGTAAGTACGCCAGCTAAAGCGTAAACTTTCACTATTACACTTGTTACTTTTACACCGCAAAGTCTCGCTGCTTCTGGGTTTCCACCTACAGCAAGTACGTGTCTACCAAATGAAGTCTTTTTAAGTAAATAATGACCTGCTATAACTACTACAATCATTATTATTACTGGTATAGGAATTGGACCTATGTATCCTCTACCTATCATTTTAAATGCGTCTGTATTTACAGATATTGGTCTACCACCTGTAAACACGAAACTAAGACCACTGATAATAGTAAGCATTGCAAGCGTAACGATAAATGGTGGTAGTTTTTGTGTAGAAATAATTAAACCTTTAACTACACCTAATATACCACCTATACATAAAGCTAATATTATACCAACCCATATAGGCATATTGTAATTTACTACAGTTGCAGCCCATAAAGTACCAGTTAAAGCTATAACAGCACCAACACTCAGGTCTATACCTGCTGTTATAATTACAAATGTCATACCAACTGCTAGTATCGCATTTATAGAAATTTGTCTCATAACATTTACTAAGTTATCCATTGTCAAGAAGTTAGATGAAGCTACACTCATAATTATAAATAGTATTATAAGCCCTGCTGCTGCACTACCTTGCTCTCTTAAAAAAGGAAGTACTTTACTCTTAAATGTCGGTGGCGTATTTTCCTCTTTTTTAGTTATTGAACTCATCAATCTTACCTCCAAAAGCTAATTTTAAAACGTTGTTTTCTACTTTTTCTTCACCTTCTAAAAATCCGCCTACTTTACCTTCTCTCATAACCATTATTCTGTCACTCATAGAGATGAGTTCTGGAATCTCAGATGAAATCATTATTATACTAACTCCATTTTCTACCAAGTCACCCATCAAATTGTATATCTCTGATTTTGCATTTACATCTATACCTCTTGTCGGTTCATCCATTATAAGTATGTCTGGACTCAATAATAACCATCTTGCAATTATACCTTTTTGTTGGTTACCACCACTTAAACTTTGTATAATCTGATTCATATTAGGAGTTTTTACATTTAGTGATTTTATATATCCATCTACTATTTCTTTTTCTTTAGCATTGTCAATAACTGACCCAAATTTAGAGATCTTTCCTAAACCAGGCATTGTTATATTTTCTTTTACAGTCATCTGTAAAAACAGACCGGTTTTCTTTCTATCTTCTGTTATCAAACCTATACCATTTTTAATCGCTACTGAAGGGTCCTTAAATTTGACTTCTTTTCCACTTAAGAACATCTTACCTGAATCGAATGAAGTTAGTCCAAATATTGATTCTACAATTTCACTTCTCTTACTGCCAACTAGACCACCAATACCAAATATTTCACCTTTTCTGAGATTGAAACTTACATCGCTGAAAACTCCATCTCTAGTTAAGTTTTCAACTCTCAATATTTCATCAGTAATCTCAACCTGTCTTTTAGGGAAAAATTGGTCTAACTTTTTATCTATCATTAAATTTACTAACTCTTCTTCAGATGCAACCTCTTCTGTTATAAGTGTAGTAATGGTTTTTCCATCCCTCATGATTGTTATTCTGTCACATATCTCGAATAACTCTTCCATTCTGTGTGATATATAAATTATACTCACGCCATCTTTTCTCAAATCTTTTATTAATCTAAATAATATCTCTGTTTCTTTCTTACTTATAGATGATGTCGGCTCATCCATTATCAATATCTTAGTATCTAAAGACAGCACTCTCGCTATCTCAACCATTTGTTTCTGTGCAATGCTCAAACTGCTTACTAAACTTTTTGGATTTATGTCGATTCCCATATTGTCAAAGATTTTTTTTGCTTCATCATTCATTTTCTTATCATTAGTTAAAATTTTTCCGTTTATTTCTTTTCCCATAAATATATTCTGAGCTACGGTAAGCTCGTCAAATACTGTTAATTCTTGGTATATTGCATTTATACCTATTTCTTTCGATATAGTTGGTGATATATGTTCAATCTCTTTGTCTTGGAAAACAAATTTACCTGATGTTTTAGCATGTGCTCCAGTAAGAATCTTTATAAGTGTAGATTTACCCGCACCATTTTCACCTAGTAAGGCATGGACTTCACCTTTTTCAAGATTAAAGTTTATATCGTCTAATGCTCTAACTCCAGGAAATTCTTTGGCAATATTAGTTAATTTTAAAATTGTATTGCTCATTACTTCACTCCTTATATAAAGGTTGTCCCAAAATTGAATGATTGATGATCTCTTTAAAAGCTAAAGATTATAATCAAATGTCATTTACATAAACCAGACAATTTTGAGACATCCTCTTGATGCACTTCCTATTTAAAATCTTTTACGTTTGCTTTATCGTATAGAACTACTGGTACTGGTAAGTTTTTATCTACTTTTTCGCCTTTAATAGATTTAACAACTGCTTCTACAGCCATACGACCCATTTCTTTAGGTTGTTGCTGTATCATAGCAAGTACTGTTCCATCAGTTATTCCTGATGCAGCTTCTTCTGTTAAGTCAAATCCTACTATTTTAGCTTTAGTGTTTTTAGAAGACTCAAGAGCTGCTTTTGCGCCAAGAACACTGTTTTCAGCTGTAGCGTATACTATATCTACATCTGGATTTGATTGTAGTAAGTTTTCTACTGTGTTTAGAGATTCTTCTCTGTCATATCCTGGTAAGCTGTTTAATATCTTTATATCTGCTGAATCTTTGAAAGCTTCTTTAAATCCTTCAACTCTCTCTCTTTGTATATGAGATTTTAACTCAGTTACTATAGCTATTTGAGCTTTGCCGCCTAAATCTTTATCTATATGTTCTTTTGTGTATTCACCTAATTGCTTACCTGCTGCTTTACTCTCTGTACCGATGTAAGTAAGTACATTGTCTGTTGTAAGTTTAGCATCAACTGTTGCTACTGGCACTTTTTCTTGTGCATTTTCTACTGCTGGAACTATTGCAGAGTTATCAGTTCCCATAACTATCATTCCGTCAACACCTTGTTGTAAGAAATCTTCTATTGCAGACGTTTGCTTAGCAACGTCTTGGTCTGGATCATTTACTATAACTTTTACACCAAGTTTTTCAGCTTCTTCTTTGATACCCTCATCAATATCAATGTAGAATTGGTGTTGCATTGTTATTGTAGATACCCCAATAGTAAGGTCTTTTTTGTCTTTAGAATCTTTCTTATCCGATCCTGAAGAGCTTTCCATAGAGCAACCTGTAAGAGCACCTAAAGCTAGTGCAGTTACTACCCCTAATGATAATACTTTTTTCATAATTAACCTCCATTTAGTTAAAATAAATTAAATAAAACTTGTCCCAAAACCACTTAGCCTCTATTTAGATATAATTCGTAAACTGCGTACTATTTATGTCTTAGACTTTTTTTATACCTAAAAAGTTTATCTCTAGAAGCAAGCAGATTTATTACAAATGTTTTAACTTAAAACCAATAAAACTAATTTTTTATTTGTTTTGTAGATACTTAAGCACTTCATCTTGCGTTGGCATTCCAGGTTGAGCTCCAAGCTTTGTAACAGATATACCCGAAGCAACAACTGCATATTCAACAGAATCGAAAAGCGACTTACATTCTGTTATGCCTGCAGATAATGCACCGTTAAATGTATCTCCTGCACCAGTTGTATCCTTAACATCTACCTTTATACTAGGTATATGTCTAACCTGCTCTCCATCATGGAATCTAACTCCATTACTACCCTCTGTTATTATTAATTTATTTGGGTATTTTGCTAAAATACTTGGTATTTCTTCTTGAGTATTAAATACAATTTTGTACTCATGCTCATTTGGTGTCAAATAAGATACTCTATCTATAATTTCACATGAAAGTTCTACTGCTGGCGCTGGATTAAGCAACACCTTTATTTTGTTTTCATAGCAGAAGTTTACAACATATTCAACAGTTTTAAGCGGTACCTCTAGTTGTAGTAGTACTATATCTGCCTTCAATAGTTCGTCTTCAAACTGCTTAACTATATCTATATCCAATTTCTCATTTGCACCTTGAACTACGATTATGCTATTGTCGTTATCTGAAAGCACAATAGATGCAACTCCTGATGATACTCCTTCTTTTTTAGTTATCAAATTTGTACTTACATTGTTGTTTTCAAAGTTTTCAAGCATTTGATCACCAAAAGCGTCGTATCCCAAACAAGCTACAATGCTGACATTTCCGCCCAATTTTGATGCTGCAACTGCCTGGTTTGCTCCTTTTCCTCCAGGTGAGGTAAAGAAATCATTTCCTAAAACAGTCTCTCCACTTTTAGGTCTCTTATCAACTGCGCAAACCATGTCTAAATTTGCACTTCCTACAACTATTATATTTCCCATTCTTTTACTCCTTCATGTAGTCTCTATATGTCTATCTACAATTTTCTAGTTGATTCTCTAACTACTAACTCTGGTTCAAAAACCATGTCTTCTATAGAATCCGTATTATTGTTCGTATTTTCTAGATTTTTTATGAGGATTTCTCCAGCTTTATATCCAATATCGTACGAAGGCTGTCTTATTGTAGTAAGCGATGGACTTATCATACTAGACATATATATATCATCAAATCCAATGATGCTAACATCCTGTGGAACATTAAGCGCTCTACTTTGAAGGCCTTTCATAACTCCAATTGCAATAAGGTCGTTTGAGCAGAAAATTGCTGTAAAATCTAATTTTTCTATACTTCGGATAAAATCAAATCCCCACTCGATTGTGAACTGGCCTATAACTGCACTTTCAGGATACCATTCGATACTGTACTCTTCTAATGCTTTTTTATATCCTCCCAATCTATCTGATGCAATTTCGTTTTGGTTTGGACCACTCAAATACAATATTTTTCTGTGTCCATTGTCTAAAAGATATTTTGTTGCCTTATATGCACCATCAAGGTTGTTTACTCTTACTTTTCCCTTTAAATTTTCTAGATTTATATTGATATTTTTATCAATTAGAACTGTAGGTATTTTTATATTGGTATAACTGACTTCGTCCAAATTCGTGTTTGAAGAAGCCGCAAATATTATTCCATCGATTTTTCTCTCAAGTAAAGTAGTTATCCCTGCTTGTTCTCTTTCAGCATCTTCATCTGTATTACAAAGAATTACATTGTATCCGGATTCATGTGCTTTATCTTCTACTCCTCGAGAGATATCTGTAAAAAATGGATTTCGTATATCTGGAATCAAAAGTCCAATAGTATTAGTTTTCTTTGTTACTAAACTCTGAGCCAATTTATTTGGAACATAATTGTGTTCCTTTATAATTTTAAGAATTCTCTCTCTTGTTTCTTGGCTGATACTCTCATCTTTGTTGTTAATTACCTTTGATACTGTTGTCTTAGAAACACCAGCTAACTTACCTATTTCCTTTATTGTAACCCCCAATGTCACACCTCCAAATTTTGGGTAACCGGTATAAGTAAACGGTTACCTAAAATATTATCATAATAGTATTTTGAATACAATAGTTTTGATTTTTTATTTTGTAAAATTATTTCCAATTCTTTAAATTTTCTAAGTAAAATAAAATTCACCTTAATACAGCGCTAAAAAAGCACTGCAAAAGGTGAGATATACATAAGATTTTTCTTTTTTTACAATATGAATTTAGATTTTGTTCCATCACTTTTTTCTATGGTAATAACCTCTAGGCCACTATAATTTTTAAAGAGCCATTTTATATTATTCATACACTTATTCACCTGATTTTTATTTAAGTTGTTTATAAAATACTCTTTCCTTGTTTCTTCATATTCTTTAGTAGTTAAAAAATTTCTAAGAAAAGTAAATGCAAAGACATTAGGTATGTTGTTTACATTTGCTTTTTTACTTTTAATACTTTCACTATATATTTTCATTATAGATACCTCACATATATTTTTATTTGATAACACCCTCATAATCTTTATATGCATTTAAATTAAAAAGTATATAGTATTTTAAAACTTTTTAAATTTTTATTAACTCGTATTCTTTATTTCCCATACCCATCTCGTAAGCGTAATCAATTATCCTTGTAGCATTTATATCCGGATGAGCATGTTTAAATACATCATGTCCCATTTCTTTTACTACTAAATCATAACATGCTTGTTCAATAGCGATTGGGTCTGTTGAGGCAACTATCCCTATATCATTTGCTATAGGTCTACCTGACCAAGCAACACAGTCACATAGCGGAGTTACATTCATAATAAAGGAAATATAGCCAACCTTTCCTTCTTTATTTGAAACAGCACCATAAGCAAATTCCGCCATTTTTTCAATGAAAACGCTTTCGTCGCTTTCCCATTGAACGTTTATAGCCCTTGTTGGACAGACTGTTGGACATTCTCCACATCCATAACAAAGATCATGATCAATATTAGCCTTTTTATCTATTACTTTTATGGCTTCTCTAGGGCAACTCGCAACACACTTTCCACATCCTACACATTTGGCATCTTTTACTGAAGGTGTCACATCAGAATGTTGCATTTGCTTACCAGCTGCACTTGCACAACCCATTGCTAAGTTCTTTAGAACTCCACCAAAACCAGCCATACCATGACCTTTAAAGTGACTCATAACTATCATGGATGAAGAATTATATATTTCTCCACCGATCTTCACTTCATCGAAGTGTTTTTGACCTATCTTTACATTTTCATAGTTTCTACTAAAAATTCCATCCGCGATGATTATAGGAGCATCAACAACTGGATACGCAAATCCATTTTGTATAGCTGTTGTTATATGATCTATAGAATTTGTTCGGCTTCCAGTATAAAGTGTATTTGTGTCTGTTAAAAACGGCTTTGCACCACATTCTTTAACCTTATCTACAACCTGTCTAACAGCAAGGGGATTCATGTAAGTTGTATTACCCTTTTCCCCGAAATGCAGTTTAATTGACACTAAATCATTTTTATCTATAAAACTATTAAACCCAGCCTTTTCAAATAGCTTTCTAACACTATTTAACAAATTTTTATTTTCTGCATTTGAATATAAATCACAAAAATATACTTCTGATTTTTCCATAAGTTCCTCCTATTTAGTAATTCATCAATTAGACTATTTTTCACAATCTTCAGTGTCAGCATCTTCAGTACCTGAACTTTCAGTATTCTTTTCATCGTACATAGTCAAAACCTCATATAGTGTGTACTTAGACATTTCATTCATCACTATCTTTTGTATTCTACAAAGTTCCCTGTTTACCATACAAACCTTATCACCAGTATTATTTGCACAGTTAAACCCATCTTCAAGACAATCATTTATAAAAATGTCGTCGTCTAGAGCACTAATTACGTCGAGTAAAGTTGTTTGTTTGGTATCTGATAGAAGCTTGTATCCTCCATTTTTGGCACCTACTGATATGGATATAATATTGTTTTCTTTTAGTTTTCTAAATACTTTATATCCAGCATCTATTGGAATATTTTCATTATCACAAATAAATTTTATCGTACGAGTTTCGCCATCCGCTAATGCCCGTATAGTACGTATGCCATAATCAACTTCTCTGGTTATTTTCATATTTATCCTCCTATCAATCTGGTTTAATTGTCTTTACTAAATAATGTCATGGATACCTTAAAAATCTTTTCATCATGTTCAGTATTGAATATCCCATTGTACTTCTTAACGATTTCTTTTAAGTTATTCATCCCTAAACCATGATCGCGGTCGTTTCCCTTTATTGTTTTAAATCTAGAACCATCTTTTCTCACTATTCCACTGTAAGTATTCGATATTTCAATAGCGAGCACATTAGATCTAGAGTTTACAATCAATAAAATCTTTCTGTTATTGATAGGCATTCGTTCACAAGCTTCGATAGCATTGTTGAGTATGTTTGAAAAAACAGAAGATAAATCTACATCATCTATATTTAAATTTTCGACGTTATTTATCTTATATTCAAAATTTATATTTAATCTCTTGGTCTTTTCTATCGCCCCTATCATTACAGCATCGATTATCTTATTGTTAGTTATCTGCTCATATGGAATATCAAAGATATTCTCCGTTAAGCTATTTATATACCCAATAGCGCCTCTGTAATCACCTTTTTTAATTAGCGTTAATATTAAAAAATTATGATTTTTAATGTCATGTCTAAATCTACGTGTTATTTCTATGTATTTTTCATATGACTCATAGTGCTCTAACTGTAGCTTTAACTGGCCTTGAAGGTCATTGATTACATTTAGATATCTACCAACTTTTGATAATTCCTGAATAAAAATCATAACACAAAAGGATAGTAAGAATATCAATATTACAGACAAATCATTAAATCCGCTATCATAATCTAAACTTAACCTAACATATTTGTACATATACAATATCTCAATCAGTATAACTGTGATACAAATGATTAAATTTACTTTTTGTGGCATTGTATTGAATTTATCTCTTTTTTCATATAGTTTTGTAGCTACCAATGATATAGAAAAATGACAATCAATAATACTCCATAAAATTTGGACATATCGCCCATGTAGATTGAGATATATCTTATTATCATAATTGATATAATATGTGAAAATTCCTGTAAAAATGTATACTGCACATTTTTGTACACTGCATAAATTGCAGGTCTATCCATTACAACAATCGTTAACATTGAAGTCATAATTAGAAAAGTTATACCTACTGCTAAATTTCCATTTAAATTTTGCTCAATTATCCTTATTGATAAAAATATAGGAAATACATAGAGCATTGTTAAATGTCTGCTAATTTTTAAATCGTCACGATATACATAAAAACATGCTGCAATTAAAGTTATAATAATATCTAGCATAATACCCCGGCCCCCTTAAACACCTTTAGTGATTTTATTATTGTTTCATATAATAAATATTCACTCCCCTAAAGTGAAACCACTAATATATGTTCGTCCAATATTCTCAAAAATAATTTTAACATACTTAGATATTTTTTAAAATAGATTAGAAGTATTATAAACTCAAGCGTTCTTTTTATGAAAATAGCTATTTTTAGGCATTATTGTTATACCGGATCTCAAATTAAAATTACAAATTCTGAAATTTCAACAGCTTGTAGTCTTTTATAGATATACATAATAAACCAACAATGCTATAATAAATACAACTTATTTTAACCCAGTAATATTTTCTATTTCACTTATGTTTTTAGGAGGTAACCAAATGAGAGATGTAATTTTGGGTAATGGTTCTCATGAATCAGCCGATAAAAAATATCTACAAATCAAATCAAGCGAAAATACTAATATGGCAAAATTTAGCCTATCTCTGTATATTTTAATAACCTTATTTTATGCAACAACTAAAATTTTCTCTAATATCGCTATAGATACAAAATATATAATATTTACATATTTAGTTCTATTAGTTCCAATGGTTTTAGTTTTAGGTCTAACATTCACAAAGTTCGGACAAAAATATATTGTATACATACTTTCAACGCTATCTATATACTCTGGTGCTTATCTCTGCTATATGCTTGTAATGTTTAAATTTAATGTAATCTATTATATTGGATTATTTTTTATTTTTTTCTCTGTATATTCGCTATTTAATTTAGGTAGTAAAATTACCCATATAACGGGTTGGAGCATTACAATTTTTTATTTCGTACTTTATTCATTGTTTAGTAGCAAATTTGACACTGGATTTATAGGTACTTCTATTTTCCTAATAGGAATTAATGGAGCAGGTATTGCCAGTTACTATTATAGAGAAGAAAGACTTCATAAAATTTTTTTACTTGGTGTTGAAACATCAAAAATCAACCAAAACTTATCAAAAGATATTGAAATATTAAAGACAAAACTACATGATTCTAAAGAAGGTTTAAGCTATACGATTGAAAATATTATAATTGATATAGATGAAGATTTCGGACAATATATAAGAAGAATAAAAGAGTATATCAAGATTGTTTCTACTTCATATGCAGAATCAAACCTTTCAGATGATCAAAAAAATGATTTTATCGACAACATGTGTTATGCAGCAACATTTCACAGAATAGACGATTTTTTGATTCGATTTAAAAAAGAAAAATCTTCTAATTCCAAAGAAACTTTACAAAAAATTATAGCTCTTTATCCAAATGATGATGTTATGAAATACGTGTCAATCATTGAGAGTAGCTATACTGAATTTTTTGATGGTTCTGGATCACCTAAAGAATTAAGCGGATGCGAAATCCCGATTGAAGCACGTATAATGTGTGCGGTAGATTTGTACGACGAATTTACAACAGCTAGAGATCCTGAAATGGATCATTTCCAATCATTACGAGAACTTGAAAAATGTAGCGGGAGTATAATAGACCCATATATCTACGATTTATTCGTTCAAAATTCTGAGAAACTTGAAGATATTGCAGAGTCTCCTCAATTTAGTTAATATGATTTATGTTATTATAAATAGCTACACTAAAAGAAATTTACTATTTCCTTTGGTGTAGCTATTATTTATATTGTCTAAAATCTATTTTCTAGCATCAGCAAAATTTATAAACTATATTGAACTAATAAATTAAACTAATTATATTGATATTATCAGGTTCATGAGCTTTAAGTTTCTTTTTATAAATTCATTCATCTCTGAAGGTTCTAGTTCTTTATTCGACATTAACGCTAGATCGACTATTTGGTTACATAAAAGATCTATTGTTTCTTTTTTATATTTATCTTCTTTATCGCTATTTTCTAGATCCACTATTTTGTTTACAATCGAATTATTAGCGTTAATAACTAGAGTTTTTTCTTCTTCAATGTTAACTCCAAAATCAACTCCTGCAAAGTTTGATTTCATCTCTGACATCCTTATAGAGTCCTCTGAAATCAGTATTATTGCCGGAGTTTCTTTCCCTTTAAAAGACTCCACTTTACAGTTTTTGATTCTTCCACCTACTGAATCTTTGAATATATCTTCTATAGCCGATTTACTTTTGTCGCTTACAACATTTGTGTCTGTTGTGTCTTTTCCATCACCTGTGTTTAGTACGTCGTTCAAATCCGAATCAATTCTGCTAAACTTAACCCCGTTTTCTTTAAACTCTATAAAAGATATAAAGTTTACATCTATTGTAGAATCTAGCACTACAGCATTGATATCGTAATCTTTAAACATTTTTATATACTGGAATTGCTGCTCTTCATTGCTAACGTAGAAAACTTTATTCTCATGTTTTTCTTTATTTTCTTCTAAATACTCTTTAAGGGTGATATGTTTTTTATCTATTGTTTTGTACATTATACAGTCTTTTACTTTTTCGTAGAAACTCTCATCTTTTAAACAACCGTATTTTATAAATAGTTGAATATCATCCCAAAACTTCTCATACTCTTCTCTTTCGTTTTTAAATAGAGATTTCAATTTATCTGCTACTTTTTTTACTATATGTTTTGATATCTTACCTACTTCTCTATCATTTTGCAAGAAACTTCTGGAAACATTTAGAGGTAGATCTGGACAATCTATTACTCCTTTAAGTAAAAGTAGAAATTCCGGTATTATTTCTTTTATATTATCTGCTACGAAAACTTGATTATTGAACAGTTTTACTTCGCCTTCTCTTATTTCAAATTCATTTTTAAGTTTAGGGAAATACAATATACCTTTTAGATTAAATGGATAATCAACATTTAAGTGCATCCAAAACAGAGGCTCATCTAATGCGTTAAACACCTTTTTGTAGAATGCAATATACTCCTCGTCTGTACAGTCTTTTGGCGCTTTTAACCAAAGAGGACTTATATCGTTCAAAGGTTGCTGTTTATCTTCTTTAACCTCTGCTTGTATATTTTCTTCTATTACGTCCTCTTCTTTTGTCTTCTCAACATTTAATTTTTCTTCTTTTACTTTCACTTCATCTACTAAAAATATCTCGACAGGCAAGAATGAACAATACTTAGTTATTATATATTTAACAGTATAATAGTCTAGGAATTCTTTGCTGTCTTCTGATAGATACAAAGTTATAGTTGTACCCCTTGAATTTTGAAAGTCTGACTCAATTATTTCATATTCAGTTCCACCTTCAGATACCCATCTGACTGGCTTAGATGATTCAACGAAAGACATCGTATCGATTTGTACTTTATCAGATACCATAAAAGAAGAATAAAATCCTAGTCCGAAGTGCCCTATAATATCATTAGGCTCCTCCATCTTGTCCTTGTATTTGTTAAAGAAATCTTCTGCCCCAGAAAAAGCAACTTGATTGATGTATTTTTTTACTTCTTCTGCTGTCATGCCAATACCATTGTCAGTAAATTTTATAGTCCCTTCACTATTATTTACTGATACTGTAATTTTGTAAGCTTCTTCTCCTGAGTTTGGTATCTCTCCAAGTGATTTTAATCTTTTGTACTTATTTACAGCGTCGCAACCATTACTAATAAGCTCTCTGATAAAAATGTCCTTATCAGAATATAACCATTTCTTAATTATCGGAAAAATATTTTCTGTATGAATTGAAATACTCCCTTTTTCAATACTCATAATCATCCCTCCATTAAATAATAATTTTATATATTTTATTATAATTAAAATATCAACTTTGTTATGTTATCACCCTGTTGAGTATGCTATTTTTTTAATATTTCCTGAACTTTTGAATTGTTGTATAGACTATCTGGAAGCCTTTTCTTAAATTCTCTAAATACATCTTTAGACTTTTCTAATTGGTCATTTTCATAGTAAATTAATCCTAGATTATAATAAGACTCTTCATAATACGGATATTCTTTATTGTATTTTTGTATATACATAGAGTAGTATTTTTCTGAATCACTGTATTTTTTCAATTTCTGGCTAAGATTAGCAACTTGATAGATTGATTCAGATATGTATTTCTTGTCGACACTATTTTCTACAACATCTTTATATAGATTTATAGCCTTATAGTACTCCTTGTTATTTTTAAATTCAATAGCCTTTTTGAAAGACTCTTGATCAAATATGGTAGATTCTTTTTTAGATTTATCTTTTTTATTTTTAGTGTTATCTTTTATATCTTCAATCTTTGAACTTTTATCTTTATCTGTTTTATCCAAATCTTTTTCTTTATCTATTTTTTTCTCTTTAATTCCTACGTCTTGATTTGCCTGTACACTAGGAGTATATTTTGTTATATCCTTTTTTAAGTTTTTTATTTCATAAGTGTTATAAACTAGTACAACTAATAACAATATAAATACTATGAAAAATACATATCCTTTATTCATAAATTTCTTTCGGAAATCGAGTTCTTTTTCATAATATACTTTTTTATCATTATTTAAATCTGATATTCTTTGTGTATCTGAGCCGTTATCTATGTAGCTATAGTTACTTTCATTGCTTCTTATTCCGCTCACTTTTTCCATAAAGTCATTGCCATCAAAGATTTCGTTTCCTCTATCTAATGCGTATATTTTATCTAAATATTTTTGTGCCTTCATTGTCCCGTGTACTTCTCTACAGACCTTATAAAGTATAAAATTCGGTTCTATTAGATAGCTATCCTCTTTTTCGATTTTCTCAAATCCTCTAATTGCGTTTTCATAATCCTCTTGATTTGCAGCTTTTATAAGATTATTGTACTCTTTTATAAAACTAGAAAATTTATCAGATAAAAATATTTCTATATATTTTTTTGCTACTTCATTCTCTTCTATTTTCAAACATTTATAAAAACTCTCAAATGATTTATCAAAATCACACTTAATTAAATTTAAAATTCCGTATAAGTTCATTGCATCGGTGTTATTTTCATCTATGTAAAGACTTTTTGTTAAAGATATATAAGATCTAGTAATATCGCCTGCTTTTATCAAGTCAATCGATTCATTGTATAATTTGTATGAGTGCGTATCTTTGCTATTTTTATCAAAATTGTGTAAATCATATTCTACATTAGTGAACAGCAATAATTTTCCTCCAATCTCTCTAAAAATCTAGGGGTTGCCCCAAAATGTGTTGTTATTTAACTCTATACAAAATTGACTTTCAAAATCGAATAGCATTAAACTTATTAACTATCATCTTTAGGACAACCCTATGATTTATATAAATGTTTTGACTAATTCGTCTCCTTCGACAATACTAGTTATCTTAACTCCAAAATTCAAATCAACTACCACCACTTTGCCATATGCGAGAACTTTATCGTCAATTAAAATTTCAACATCTTGATCTACAAGAGCATCTAATTCCATTAAAGATCCTTTCTGTAGTGACAGAATCTCTTTAAGTTTCATCTTCGTTCTACCTATTATTACTGACAATTCTAAATTTACATCTAGTATTCTAGATAAATTTTCATTTATAAAGTCACCTTCTACATTCTTACTGTTTGCAATCTCTTTATTTAAAAGTATCTTTGCATCTTCATTTGATATAGTTTTACTACCATCCATAATCTACACCTCTTTATTTACAGAGTCTAAAACTTCCAACCCTCTTTTACTATTGATAATCCCCGGCTTTGCTGTATACGATTTTATATTTTCTATGTATATATCTGCGGGATTATTGATGCCTTTGTCTGTAATTAATATATCTCCTTCTTCTAACTTAAGTAAATCTCCTATAGTAATATTTACTTTGCCTATTTCCACACATAAATTTAGGTTCGCATCATACACACTTTCTTTTAATTTTGATGAAAACTCTTCTGGATCGTTTGTAAATTTATCTACTATATCGTTCTCTGGAAGATAGTTTTCAAGCCACTCCTCCATACTACTGTACGGCATACAAAATGATATTTTGCCTATATTCATACCTTTGTGATCTACATCTACATCTGATATACAACTAGAATCACTTGGAATGAAAAACTGTGGCATAGCAACTTTTGTATAAATTCCTTCCACTTCTATAGATTCGAATTTTTCTGGAATATACAGCTTCTCCATGAGTTTATTGACCAAATAAGTTAGAACATTTTTATCGACATCGGTAAAAGTTCTATCTAAATCTTCAATATTACCATCGCCACCAGATGCTATATCAACCCATATCAACGCTACTATTTTATCAATTTTTAATAAGAAACTTTTGGAAATCGGCTTTATGGTAACTTGTACAACAATTGATGAAGCAGATAGTTTATCAAAAAAATCTTGATAGCTAGACTGTTCAATTTCCACAACCTTTAAACTCGATCTATATTTAAGTTCATAGTTTAGGTACATATTGGATTTTCTACAGAAATCATCGGTTAGTATACTTATATTTCTTATATTTTCGCTAGAATATCTCTGCGGTTTTCTAAAATCATACTCTCTAGTTTTATTCATATCTATTACACATCCAGACTATTTAGATCTTAAATTGTTCGCCATCGACCACATATCATCGGCGACATTCATACCTTTTGAGTTAAGTTGAAAAGCTCTCTGTGTTGCTATCATTTCAACCATTTCATCTTGCAAACTTGCATTGGACATTTCTAAGAAACCTTGTTCAATACTTGATTCATTCTCTACATATAAAGCGGCTCCGTCATTTAATTTATATTGACTATCTCCAACAGAAACAAATGCTTCATTGCCAACTGAATTATACAAATTAATTTTTCCTATATGATTTTCGTCAATATAGATATTTCCGTCCTTTGCTATATTAAGATTTTCATTAGTTATGTTGCTATTTGCATAGTTAAATCCTGCATTAAATTGTACATCTAGCTTATTACCTCTTGCATCTACAATGTTTCCTGCTTTATCAACACTGAAGTTTCCATCTCTAGTGTATAAATAATTTCCATCATTTTTTATAACTCTGAAAAATCCATCTCCATCAATCGCTAGGTTAGAACTTATTTCAGTAGACCTAATAGCTCCTTGCGTAAAATCTCTTATCGGAATTGTTACTTTACTTCCTGTACCAGTGTCTATCTTATTCTTTCCAGTTGGATATGTCTTTCTATTTAAGGTCTCATTTACTAAGTCACTAAATTCAATATTTAATTTTTTATAACCGACAGTATCTACATTCGCTATATTGTTTGATACTACATTTAATTTTTCTTGATTGGAATTCATTCCAGCTCTGCTATTATTTATTATTGTATACATACTAGATTCCCCTCACTATCTATACTGCTCCAATCTGATTAGCTATTTTATCAAGTGTAGAGTCAATTGTCTGAATGACTTTTTGACTTGCCTCGTATTCTCTCATATACATCATCATATCGGTTACTTCAGAAATCATGTCGACATTTGATGTTTCAACAGCGCTTTGTACTGTCTCAACTCCATCAGTTGCTATCTCACCTTTTCCGGTGTACACATTATTTCCTACTTTATTTAATTCGGCATAATCGCCAATGTCGACTATATTAAATTTGTACATTTGAGTATTATTTATTGATATTACATTGTCTCTAGAGACTTCAAATGTTCCACCGTTGACTTGAATAGGTTCTACTGCTCCAGTCTGTACATTTGTACCCAAAACATAATAACCATCACTAGTAACTAGCTTTCCCATAGTGTCTTCTCTAAAGTTTCCATTTCTTGTGTAAAACTGTTTTCCATTTTTATCCTCTACCTTGAAAAATCCCTTGCCGCTAAGTGCGATGTCCATTTTATTGCCCGTCTGCTTTACTACACCTTGTGTGTAATTTACTACAACATCGTCCATAGCTACTCCTAAGCTTATATTGCCTAGAATTTGTTTATGACCTTTTCCACCCGCAAACCTATCTCTATTTGATAAACTAACTTCGTCGAAACTTTTGGATATCAACTTTTCGTTTTTATACCCAATTGTATTTATATTTGCTAAATTATTGGTAATAACAGCTTGTCGTTTTTCGTTAGTTATCATAGATGATACTGATGTATATAGACCTCTTAACATCCTTAAGCCTCCTATTCAACAACCTTCATTTCGCTTGGATACTTCATTCCAAGTGCCATAGCTCTCTTCTCTATATCAGCATCGCTTAAGGTTCTTGTATTAAATATAATTGTACTAAGTGCAGATATAAGGATTCCAACAGCTATTCCAATTAAAAATTTTTTATCTATGCTGATAATTCTTATTCTTTGTAACAACTTATTATTAATTGCAATTCCCCCTTGCCAATATCAAAATTTTTGCATATTTGTTCTTCTGTATAACCTTGTTTTAACATCGACATAATATCTTTTATTATAGATTTATTTTCCTCTATTTTTTCTGTTTCACCTAGTTCTTCCACTTCCATTAACTCTGCTAATTTTTCCAGTTCTTCTAGCTCTGCTAGTTTTTCTTCGAATTTGCAATTAGATATTTTCTCTAGAAAGTTAGTTCTCTTTTCTTCAAAGAATAATTCACGTTTCTTGTATTTATTGTCTAGTACTTTATCATAACTTTGATATGTATCACAGTCGATCTTCTTTTCTCTTCTGTCTATTATAAAAACAATAAACAATATAGATATCCCTATAAACACCAACACTATCTGTGTCATAATCAATCATTCCTCACTGAGTATTTCATCTTATCTATCTCATATTTTAGATTAGTTATAGCTTTACGATGCAATTGTGATACTCTAGATTCTGATACTTTAAGAACACTAGCAATCTCCTTTAAATTTAACTCATCGTAATAGTACAGTGACAACACTAGTTGTTCCTTATCTTTTAAATTTGATATAGCTTTTGAAAGTATCTCTGCTTTTTCATTTTCATCGACAATACTACTTGGGTTTTCATCATCACTTATTTTTAGAAATCTTTCAATATTTTCACTTGTATCTTCAAATATAACTTTATCTAAAGAATATGTACTCAACATATCTATATCCGTCTCAATTTCTGAAACATCCATCTTTGTTATGTTTAATTCATCTGCTATTTCACTAATGCTCGGTTCTCTAAATAGTCTATTTCTTAAATTCTCAACTACTTTATTGTAGTTATTTATCCTAGATATCCTCTGTTTTGAAATAGGTTGCTGTCTTCTTATTTCATCTAATATTGCCCCTTTGATTCTTATATATGAATAAGTTGAAAACTTTGCATCTCTCTCAACATCGAATCTATTAACCGCATCAATTAATCCTAATATACCTGTACTCACTAGGTCATCGAACTCAAGCCCTTTGTTTGGAACAAACAGTTTATTTGCTATGCTCTTTACAAGGGGAATATTGTCTTTAATTAATTGTTCTCTATCAAAAACAACACATTTTTTACTATCTACATTATTAAACGGCTCAGCAATTGACTTATCAACTACTAATTTTCTCAACATATACGCTTGATCCATCATATACATTCAGCCCCCAAAAATAATCTTATTATTTTATCCTTATCCGGTTTCAAAATATCCGCTGGGACATTTTGCCCAGTTGTCAGGTAAGAAATAGGTTTTTTTGAATGATTTAAAATATTCATTATTGAACCATATGTAGTAGTTTCATCTAATTTGCTTATTACTAAACTAGTGAAATTTAAGGGTCTATAAGCGTCAATTGTCGATTTAACACATCTATCATTTGTTGTACAACTTAGAACTAGCAACACCTTCTTATCGCCAACTTTTTCTATATATTCTTTTAATTCTAAAATTTTTTTAGTATTTGTATAGCTTCTTCCTGTGGTGTCTATCAGTATAGTGTCGCAATCTTTCATATGCTCTAGAGCTTCATCCATTTCTTCTTGAGTAATAACTCCTCTAAATGGCATATTCATAATATCTGCGTAAATCTTTAATTGTTCAACTGCACCAATTCTATAAGTGTCTGTAGTTATTAAACCAATTTTTTTATGTTCATTAAACAATAGATTCGCGGCAATCTTAGCTACAGTAGTTGTTTTTCCCACACCGGGTGGTCCAACTAAAACTACTCTTCCTTTTAGATTACTCATATCTATTTTTATACTATCTTTTAAAACCTCTACTACATCAAAACTTAAATCTTTTCCATTAAATTTCTTTTGGTCAAGTTTTAGCTTCATCTCTCTGATACTAACTTCATTAAAATCAAGATTGCTCAACTTAAAACAAATTTTTTCTACTCCACTAGCCCTTTTATCTTTGCCAGATTTGTCCGATGCTATCATCTAGATTTCCACCACACCTTCTGCCTTGATTTGGATATCATTTGGTATCTCATTTAATGACAATACCATTAGATTTGGAAATACTATCTCAGTCAACTTTCTAAATGGCGCTCTTATTTTAGGAGACACCACTATAGCCGGAATATTATTGTTAAAGTAAACCGTCCTAATAATCTCTTGTATACCTTCGAATATTTTATTAGAGTATTCTGGATCAATTGCAGGATAATTACCATTTATAGATCTCTGTATATTATCAGAAATCATATCTTCTACATCTTTACTCAATGTGGATATAACAATAGTATTGTTATCATCTACTAAATTTGCACAAATACTCCTGTTTAGAGCAATTCTCACGTACTCTGTTAAGACTTCTAAATCTTTTGTACCTATAGATTGATCCGCAAGAGTTTCAAGAATAGTTACTCTATCCCTTATACTAACTTTTTCCTTAAGAAGGTTTTGAAGTATTTTTTGTATTTCACCTAATGTCATAAGATCCGGGATAAGCTCTTCAACGACAGCACTGTAATTTTCTCTAGTGATATCAATTATATTTTTAACTTCTTGCCTTCCCAAAAGTTCATGAGCATTAGATTTAATTACATCCATTAAATGAGTAATCAGGATAGTTGCAGAATCTACTATCGTGTAACCCCTTAATTCTGCTTCCTCTAATTTATCTTTATCTATCCATAAAGCTTCCAGACCAAAAGTTGGCTCTGTGGTCTTGATTCCATCTATACTAAAACCCTGATTTACAGAATCCATACATAAAACCATGTTGGGTATAATTTCATAACTAGAAACTATATTTCCCTTGATTTTGATATTGTACTGGTTGGGATTTAGCTGTAGATTATCTCTTATTCTTATAGGCTGTACGATTATTCCCATATCTATTGCACACTGTCTTCTTATTGAAGCTATTCTCTGCAACAAGTCGCCACCGCTAGACTCATCTGCAAGCGCAATAAGTCCATATCCAATTTCGACTTCTATTACTTCTACATTTATTAAATCCTTTACATCTTCGGCTTCATTTTTATCAGCTGAAACCATATTCGCATCTTCAACTATATAATCATCAAGCTCTTCCTCAGAATCTTTAGATAGAAAATATCCCGAGACTATGGCACCTATCCCTAAAGAGAAAAATGCGAATTTAGGAAGGCCTGGCATTATCCCTAAGATTATAAGTACAATCCCTGTGATAATAATTGCCTTTGGTATAGAAGTTAATTGTTTCCCAACCAAAGTACCAAAATTATCATCACTAGCTACTCGAGTAACTAAGATCCCTGATGATACAGAAATCAACAGCGCTGGTATTTGGCTAACTAAACCATCACCAATAGTAAGTCTAACAAATGTCTGACCTGCCTCTGTTAAAGTCATGTCCATCATTAAAACTCCAATAATAATACCGCCCACTATATTTATTAGAGTAATTATTATCCCTGAAATAGCATCTCCTTTTACGAATTTAGATGCTCCATCCATAGAGCCAAAGAAATCTGCTTCTTGTTGCAGTTCTTCCCTTCTTTTTTTAGCCATATCTTCATCTATAGTTCCAGAGTTTAAATCTGCATCTATACTCATCTGTTTCCCAGGCATCGCATCCAGTGTAAATCTTGCTGAAACCTCAGATACCCTTCCAGAACCATTGGTTATAACTACAAATTGAACGATTATTATAATAAGAAATATAATAATACCTACAACATAATTTCCGCCCACAACAAAGCTCCCAAACGCTTCGATTACATTTCCAGCATATCCTTCACTAAGTATTAATCTAGTTGAAGACATATTTAGTCCCAATCTAAATAATGTAGTTATCAATAGCATAGTTGGAAATATAGATAGCTCAAGAATATTTTTTGTGAACAAAGTCATAAGTAATATTAGTATAGATAAACTTATGTTGACAGATAACAATAAGTCTAGTAAAAATGTTGGCAGTGGTATTATTATCATCAGTATGATGCACATAACACCTAAAGCTACTATGATATCTAGTTGGCCTTTCAGGTTTACTTTTTTCATTGTTTATCCTACCTTCTTAACGATACATTTATGTTACTATCGATATTTAGTTTTTTATTTCGATTTCTTTTTATTTACGTATTGGTTTATATCTGTTTTTTATTTTGTAGACTGCTACTAATATTTCTGCAACAGCCTGATACATTTCTTCAGGCACCTCTTGGTCAATTGCAACATTTTTGTACAAAGTTTGGGCCAGAGGTTTATTCTCCATTATTTCTATGTTGTGCTCTGCTGCTATCTCTCTTATTTTAAAAGCTAACTTATCTGCGCCTTTTGCAATTACTACAGGAGCTTCGTCGACTCCTTTTTCATACTTTATTGCGATCGATATATGCGTAGGATTGGTTATTATAACCGTAGCTTTAGGCACTGCCTGTATTCTCGTCTGCGATGATATTTCTCTTTGCTTTTGCTTAATCTTAGACTTTAGCTGAGGATCTCCCTCTGATTGCTTATACTCATCTTTAATTTCTTGCTTCGTCATCCTTATTGATTTTTTATAAGTAAATTTTTGAAATAAAAAATCAGCTAATGCTATTACTGATAAAGCAATGCAAATTTTCGTAAGTATTTCAAATACCAAATCTTCAATTTCATAAATAAGCGTTGGAATATATACGTTGCTTAATTTTATTACTTCCATGTATTTATTTTTATAAAACGAATACCCAATATATCCTAGTACCGCTACAATAAATAAATTTTTGACCAAAGTCCCTAAGTTTTTCATAGAAAAAATATTTTTAAGTCCTTTGATTGGGTCTAATTTAGAAAGTTTAGGCTTCAAACCCTCCGATGTAAATAAGATCCCTGATTGAAGTAAATTTCCAGCTACACCAAGAACTAAAAAAATTGAGGCAATAGGTAAAAATAATTTTAGTATATAAGTTATCCCATTTATGACAATATGTTGAATTCCACCATAGGTTAATTCTGTATAGTAATTAAATGTAAGAAATTCAGACAATACCCCGGTGAATGAATTCACCATAAATTTTGTAAGCGATGGCAATAGAATAGTAAACCCTACTAATGTCAAAGCAGATGTTACTTCTTTACTCTTAGCTATATTTCCTTTTTTTCTTTCATCCTTCTTTTTCTTCAGAGAAGCATCTTCTGTTTTTTCAGATGAGAGCATAAATACCATTGCTCCTGCTTGAAATGTCCCATCGTACATATTCGGTATCTCTTTAAATAAACTGATTATCTCGTTGATAATAAGTGGGAGTACCATCATCAGTAATGTCATACCTACTAACAATTTTAAAGGCATCCCGATCAACATTACATTTAATTGAGGTACACTTCTGGATATGAGCCCCAGTATAAAATCGGCCAGAATCAAACAAATTATAATCGGTATAGCTATTTTAAAACCGATCGAAAAGCACTGCACAAATATATCAATTATGTATTGAGTGTTGTATATCAAAATCCCGCTTCCAATCTGAATAACTTCGAAACTATACTTTATTCCACTTATCAATATCTGAAATCCATCTATGCTGAAAAACAACATAATTGCAATCCAATTCATTATATTTTCCGTAAGGGTAGTCTGAGAATTCGATCCTGGATCGAATATACTCAGCATAGATAGACCCATTTGGAAATCAATTAAGCTACCTGCAAATCTAATACAATAAAAACATATATTTGTAATGTATCCTAATATAAGTCCGGTCAATGTTTCGGATATACCACATAAAATAAACTCTACTGTACTGTCTGTATGTTCTAATAATTGAACATCCATATTAAATGTTAAAAGTACAGATATCATTATAGAAAAAATCACCTTAAAAGCATTTGGAGTACCTTTTGGAAATAGCATTGTAAGAGAGGCAAAAAATGCTAACACTCTAATAAATACATACATTTAGTCCTCCTACTTTGTTATGAGCTTTATCATATCAAATATCTCTACTGTAAAAGTCGATAGCGTTCTCAACATCCAGCCGCCTAATACCGCTATAATAAGCAGTATCCCAATTAGCTTTGGAACAAATGTAAGCGTCTGCTCCTGTATCTGTGTTGTAGCCTGAAATATACTTATAGCCAGGCCTATTACAAGCGATACAATAAGGACTGGCGATGCTATCATAATAGCTGTGAATAGAGATTTTTTTACAATACTCATTATAATTAATTCACTCATAAATTTTCTCCTACCTTAAAAACCCATAATCAACGATTTTATAACCAAATTCCATCCATCAACCATGACAAATAGCAGTAGTTTAAATGGTAAAGATACCATTGCTGGTGGAAGCATAAACATCCCCATAGACATTAATATACTTGCTACAACAAGGTCGATTATTAAAAATGGAATATATATTAGAAAACCTATTTGAAACGCTGTCTTTAGTTCGCTCGTAACAAATGCTGGTAAAACAACACTTAGTGGAATATTGTCCCTTGTAAGTTTTTTATCCTTTAAATCTGCTTGCTCTACAAAAAGATCCAAGTCCTTTTGTCTCGTTTGTTTTAACATAAACTTTCTAATCGGTATCTCCGCTCTATTTAGCGCAACTTCCATAGTGATTTCCTTTTTTTCATAAGGTTGTATAGCATTTTTATTAATTTCATCAGTCACAGGTCTCATTATAAAGATCGTCAACACTATTGCTAATCCTGCCAACACCTGACTAGGTATTGCCTGTGATGCTCCTAAAGCTGATTTTAAAAATGACAAACTAATTACCAATCTGACAAAGCATGTCATCATAAACATAAGAGATGGCAAAAACATCAAAATTGTCATAAAAATAAATAGCTGCATTGCCGGCGTATACTGCGCCTTACCCGCAATTAAATTAGATAGTAATTCCATCTTTTTAGTCTTCCTTTTTTACGATTTTTTCAAAATATTTTCCAAATTCGTTTTTTAAATTGAAATTTTTAAAGTTTATATCCGAGTTTTCTTTAAGATTTTGATCAATCTTAAGAACATCCTCTTCAGTTAAATCTTTTAACTTTTCTACACCCGATGGAGTAGATGATACAACACATCCACTCTCTCCAATTTTCAATACAATGATACTATTATTCTTACTGATATTTAAAACTTCTAGTACTCTTATATATTTATTCTTATAACTACCGAGCAATGTTTTTTGGCTCATTTTAAGAGATATAACAATCAAAAATATTACTATCGGAATAAACACCAGTATTTTAATCACATAAAGAAACATACTAATCACCCTTTATTGAACTACTAAGTTTGTAAAATATACTTCACTAACTGTACCTGATCCTAACCTTTCGTTCAGTTTTTGTATTAATTGTTCCTTCAAATTATCTAAATTATCCGAAGAAAAATCTCCAGCTTTTTTAGACATCAAAAAATTAATTATTACATCTCTTACTAGAGGTAATTTTTCTTCAAACTTTTTATCATTAGAATTGTATTCTATACTCATAGTTGACTTTAAGTATCTAGCAGAACCCTCATCAGATAACTTAACTAATATCTCATCTTCTAAATCCAAAATTGTTGTAGTAGTATTTTCCTTTGTCGTATTGGATATATTTTGTCCAAACATAGCATATCCTGCACCAAGTCCAAGTCCTACTACAATTAATAGCACTATTATAAAAAATCCTTTTTTACCTTTCACTTTTACCCTCCTGAAGTGTAGTTATAAGAATATTAACCCTTCTATTTTCAGATCTATGATCACTTGAATCATTTACTTGTATTGGCTTATATTCACCGTATCCTGTAGCAGAAAAAAGATTTGGACTCATTCCCCTTTCTTCTACAAAATACCTAACAACACTTACTGCTCTATTAGCCGATAACTCCCAATTGGTTTCACTTGTCCTAGATCCAACCGGCACATTATCTGTATGTCCTTCTATTACTATCTGGTTCTTCATATCTTTTATCATCTCGTGAACTTCTTTTAGCATATCTTTACTGTCGCTTCTCAAATCAGTTTTTCCTGAGTCGAATAATATTGAATCTTCCATTTCCAATAATATTCCCCTCTCGTCGTTTTTCAATTTAATGCTTCCATCAAGTTCTTTTTCATTTATTTCTTTCTGCAATTGCTCCTGTACTTGTGCCTTCTGAGATTCATTTGTAATAAAACCTTCTAAAGCCTCTTTATCACCTAAACTAGCACTTCCATTCATAACACCCTGGCCTTGAAATTGTCCTTTTAAAGCGTTATTGACATCATTGAATTTTTCATTATCTACACTCGCCATAGAATAAAGCAATACAAAGAAAGTGAGCAATAACGTTACGGTATCAGCATAAGTCGGTAACCACGCATCTAGATTTACTGAAGTCTTTTTTTTATTTCTACGAGACATTTCCAGCTGCTCCTTCTACGAATGAATTAGACCCAGAAGATTTAAGTTCACTAAAGTACTCAACCTTTTCATCATTTGAAAGGTATGAAAGTAATTTTCCTTCTAATATTCTGCTGCTATCCCCTAGCTGGATGCTGATTATCCCGTCCATTATCATTTCCATTGTAATTACTTCTGTTGATAATTTAGCTTCAATGTTATATCCAATTGGATTTAGTACAATACTAGACATAAAACTTCCATAAAATGTAGTTATTAATGCCTTACCCATACCAGCAGCAATCATGTCTGGTGAAGTCAAATCTGATAACATCTGGATTAGACCTACTAAAGTTCCCATCATTCCAAATGCAGGTGCATATGAGCCCCATATTTTAAACATTTCTGAATACTTACCAGTACTTGATTCATATTCAGCGATTTCATTTTCTAGGATTTCCTTTACTACTTCTTGTTCTACTCCATCTATCGAAAGTTCTAACCCTTTTCTCAAAAAAGAATTATCTATACTTTGTAAGTCATCATCTAGTGCCAATAAGCCATCTCTTCTAGCTTTTCTAGATAGCATCTTAAACTGGTTCAACAATTCAACCTTTGAAGAATCTCCATTTGTAAATGAATACTTTAAGGCTTTTGGAATTAATTTAACATCCTCTACAGGATAAGTTATAACTATAGCTCCTAATGACCCTATTACAGTTATTAAGATGGACGGGAAGTCGTAGAATATTTTCATGCTACTTCCACCAGATACACATGCCCAAAGTATTAATCCTATGGATACAACAAGACCTAATGGAGTTAAAATATCGCTTTTTCTCCTCATTTTCTCCCTCTCCTAATCAAAAGTAAATTATCTCTTTAAGTTTATAATGTCTTGTAGTATTTCATCTGATGTTGTTATAATTTTACTACTAGCCTGAAATGCTCTACTAGAAACAATCATCTCTGTAAATTCCTCTGCAAGGTCTACATTAGACATCTCTATGGATCCCTGTTTTATTACACCACTTGCTCCTTCAATTTCTGGATCTCCAGAGTTTGCTGAAGGAGAGAACAAGTTCCCACCTTGAGCATCTAATCCTGCGGGATTTTTAAAAGCATATATTTGAACTTGTTGTGTTCTCTCATTAGTAGCAATTGTTCCAGCAGGAGTTCCTGATGGTGTTTTAGGTGGTATATCATACACCTTGTCAGTTGTCTGCCCATCTGCTAATGAGTATGTAATAACACCATCTTTAGATATTGTGTACGACACTACATCTTGTATTGTGCCATCTTTAGGACTAACACTTTGAATAGGAATTTCTATTATTCCATCTGCAACCGCTCCACCTTTTGGAGTTATCTTGCCCTGCAAAATAAATCCTGAAGAGTTTACAAGTCTACCTTGTTCATCTAATCCAAAAGATCCATCTCTCGTATACAGAACTTGACCGTTTCTTTCAACTGGAAAATACCCCTCACCGTCTATTGCTAGATCTGAAGAAATACCTGTTGGCTGAAGCCCACCTTGCAACATATTTTTTACTATAGAAGAAACTTGAGTCCCAATACCTACTTGTCCTAAGTTTGTACCTCCCATAGCTGCTGTTGGTGCACTTGAATATATCATAGTTTGATAAAATGAATCCGTAGTTCTAGCTGTTGATTTTTTAAATGCTACTGTACTAACATTAGCAACATTGTTACCAACAACATCTAATTTAGTTTGATTCGCTTTTATCCCGCTTATTCCCGAATACATTGCTTTTATCATAGTCTACACGCCCTCCGAATTGTTTTTACCACTAATTTTCAATAAATCTTCATATTTAAAAGACTTAATCTCTCCGGTATCATTTAACTTTACATCTAGGTAAATAATCCCATCTTTAATATATGTAGATTGTACTTCTCCTACATAGTTTTCATTCTCCGAACCTTCTTCTCCCGAATTCTCATTTGCAATCTCTACTTCTTTTCCTATAAGAGATGTCGCCATACCAAGAGCAGAGTTTATTAGATTAGCATTTCCAAAAGCCAATAATATCTCCATATTTGTATTCATATTCATCATTTGCTCTAGTCCCGAAAATTCTGCCAACTGCGATACGTATTGAGATGGATCTTGTGGGTTTAATGGATCCTGATTAGCCATTTGAGCTACAAGTATCTTCATAAACATTTCTTTATCTACCGCACCACTAGATCTTTGCTCCGTCTTACTTTTATTTTCAACTGAATTGTTCTTTGCAACACCTAAAGAATTCGCATTAAATGAACTTATATTGTCCATAAATAACCTCCTACATCTAAGCTAATACATCTAACCTATCGTCAGTATTTTCATTGATTTTATCTTCCGTGTTTATATTTTCTTTATCCTCGCCACTAAAAGATTTCTTGTTTTCTCTATAGCTGTGTTGATCAAAATCTTGTTTGGATAAATCAAACTGATGTGTTCCTTGATCAGATATATTTACCGTGATTTCTTTTAGATTTATATTGAGAGATTCAAGATGCTGTTTCAAATCCAATGTGTTCTTATTAACTAAATCATATACATTTTTATTTGCAACAGTAATTATTCCGACCATCTCACCATCTTGTTTTGACAACTTTATGTTCATCTCTCCCAGTTCATCTGGTTTTAATCTAATTGTCATCTGCTCTAATCCATTCGATTTTATGTACTTGACAACATTGACTATATCTTGTTCAATGTTTGCTCTTGTGATGTACGATGGTAGTTTGTCAGTAGCTATATCTCCAAGCTTAAACTCCTTGTTTTGCGCTAAATTCGCATCGTGGCTTGGCTCAACAACCGCACTGAATTCACCCGATAAATTATTCTTGTAATTGTTTAAATCGGCTATCTTTTCTAAAACTACGAGACTTTCATTTTTTGATAATTTATCATCTATTACGCTTACATTCATATTCATACTTTTCAAATTAAATATTTCTAAGTATTGATCATCTTCTACTGATAAATCATCCTGTGAACTGAAATCAAAACCTTTATGCTCGATTATATTTGAGATTTTATTTTTAATTACTTCTAAATTTTTCTCCAAAATCTCTTTTTCTTCAAGAGGTTCCGACTCTTCCAGCATCATGTCTATCAACTTTTCCAGCTTCGTAATTCCCTCATCCTCAGAGTTTAATTGTTCTAAATCTGCAACTGTAATTGCTGATTTTAGGTCATTTAAGATTTTATTTAATTCTTCTCGACCATCTAATTGATCTATTAATTTGACATTACTATTAAGTTTTCCTAAATTATAAGTATCGCTAAGACCAATCGTTACTTTAGGCAACTCTTCAGTCTGATTTAATATACTCTCTAAAAAAGCATATAAAAGAGAACAATCTTCCTCACTAATTTTATTGCTATCTAATTCTTCTTGGTCCTTGTTTTTTTCCAATTTTTTATTGATGCTACCTAGTTTATCGGTAAACTTATTTTTATTTTTTTCCGAGATATTTTTAAAAGTTGAAAATGTATCGCGTACTTCGTTCTTTTTTTCACTGAAGGCAATAGACTCAGAATTAAAATCTAGTTTCATACAACACCTCTTACGCTTATTTATACTGTTTCTTTTCTCCTTATAAAATTAAAATAGCAAATTCATCACTTTCGATCTGCTCTTTTAAATTTTGCTCTTTCAAAAACGATCTATATTTATTTTCTTTAAGTTTTTCTAGAGATTTCACTTCAATTCTTCTCTCTATCAACTTACTTTTATTTATTTCAACTTCTTTAACAGATTGATTAAGTTTATCATTTGTATCTTGAATAGAGTTATCGAGAAGTGTTATGTAATTTCTCGTTAACTTTTGTGATACTCGATCTCCATCTATCTGCATATTCATATATTTATGGTAACTTTTTTCTAATTTTTTTAATTGATCCTCAATGCCCAACTTATTATTTTGAGATTGAAGCAATTCTCTCTCCGCTTCTCTTTTATCATCAATCTTAATATCTAAGACTTTCTGAAGTTTAAATTTAAAGTTCTTCTCCATGCTAATTCACCTTATCGTCGTTAATTTAAAGTTTGAGTACAACAACTAATATCATTTTAAGTATTCTGTTTAAAATGACGATAAATGGGCATTAATGAGTTATAGCTTCAATTGTATATTGCAGCTGACAGGACTTATTGATATTTAAATAAATATTGATTTTCACTGTTTGTCGATACTCCGCTTTTGTTATATGTTTTTAGATACTGTATTCATCTTCAACATGTTTGCAATATCTATTAAGCATTACCATACCAATTGAACATTTGCGGGGTATTGATTACCTGTCTAACACTGAAAAATAACATTTTATAATCAATCTAATCATGCCTTTCTACAAATTTTGATTAATATCTTCATCAAATACTGCCTTTAAACCCACCATAGCGCTCTCAAATGTACATCCTTCATTAGTTCCTTGTTTTAAAAAGTCAACAATTGGATGGTAGTATTCTATTGCTTTATCTATTTTTTTATTTGATCCAATTGTATATGCCCCTATATTAATAAGCTCTTCAGCTTCACGATAATCAGCTAGTATACTTCTCGCTTTAGATACGGTATCTAAATATTTTTTATCAACTATATCATTCATAAGTCTACTTATACTACTTAAAACATCAATAGCAGGATATTGGTTTTTATGTGCCAAATCTCTTGACAAAATTATATGACCATCTAAGATACCTCTAGTTGAATCAGCTATAGGCTCATTAAAATCATCACCATCGACCAATACTGTATAAAAAGCTGTTATAGAACCTTTTTCAGACGTTCCGGATCTTTCCATAAGTTTTGGAAGCATTGCAAATACAGATGGAGTATAACCTTTTTGTGCTGGCGGTTCACCAATTGCTATTCCTACTTCTCTTTGTGCCATAGCAAATCTAGTAACCGAGTCCATCATAAATATCACTTTTTTACCTTGATCTCTAAAGTATTCAGCAATGGCTGTAGCTGTTAATGCACCCTTTAACCTAAGCAGTGGTGGTTTATCTGAAGTTACACAAACTACTACAGACTTTTCCATCCCTTCTTTCTTCAGGTCATTTTCAATAAAATCCCGTACTTCTCTTCCTCTTTCTCCTATTAAGGCAATTACATTTATATCTGCGCAGGCATTTTTAGCAATCATAGCCATAGTAGTACTCTTACCTACCCCACTACCTGCAAATATACCTATTCTCTGACCTTCTCCACACGTGGTAAAACAGTCTATAGCCTTTATCCCTGTTGTCATTACATTTTTTATTTTTTGTCTTTTCATCGGATCTGGAGGTTCATTATTTAAATTGTACCTATCACCCATACCATTGAGATTAGTACCATCTAATGGATTTCCTAAACCATCGAGAACTTTACCTAACATTGCATCACTACATACTACACTAAGCGGTATTCCTTTAGATACAACCTTGCATCCTGGTGATATAAGAGACAACTCACCTAAAGGCATTAGTATAACTTCGTCACTTTTAAAACCGACTGCTTCACAATTAATTGGTTGATTCAGTTTGTTGTATATTACACATAACTCACCTACAAAAGCCTTTATGCCTTCCACTTCAACAGTAAGTCCAATTATTTTCTTTACTTTACCTTCAGCAATAGTAAGCTCTAAATTATTTACTACCTTACTAACTTTATCGAAATCTATCTCTATGAACTTTTCTTCCATTACGCATTTCCTCCTAAAAGCTCCTCTTTTAGTTTGCTAATAGCACAGTCAATACCTAATATTACTCGCCCATTTTCTCTTTCTATCACAGCATTTCCCTTTTCTAAACTGTCATCAGCTACAACAAATATGTTTCTTCCTAAAGGTAATTCTTTTTTCCAAGAGTTTAGATCTTCTCTAATATCTTCTTCGTAGTAAGAATTGCATTTAACTATAAAAGTTGAATCCTGCTCATATTCAGAGATAATGTTCTTTAGTAATTCACCCATAGATTCTTTGTCGTCAAATGTCTTCCTTAAAACAGAACTTGCTATATCGATAGCTAAGTTTATTACATCTTTATTTTTTTCCTTAAGATAGGCTACAAATTCTCTTTTCGATCTAAACAATAATTCATCAGCTTCATTTCTTATTTTTAAAGCTTCTTCTTTTGCTTTATCTACATATTCAGTATAAGCCTCTCTATACCCATCTTCGTATCCATTTTTTTACCTTGATCGTAACCTTCCATATATGCACTTTTTTCAATTTCTTTAGCATTTAATTTGGCTTCTTCAAGGATACGTTCTTTTACCTCATTTAATTTTTGTTTGTATTCATTTATATTTTCGCTTAAGATATCTTCAGATTCACTATCTCCTGTGTCTTTATCTACATAGAAGTCTGATAAACTGAGTTTACCTTTGCTCTGAGCCACTTTGCTTTTAATTACTCTATCTGACAAATTCATCTCTAGAATTCCTTATTATATTGATTGATCCTTCTTTCTCAAGCTTCCTTACGATATGTACAATAGACTGTTGTGATTGCTCTATTTGGGAGTTTTTTACTGTCCCAAGTAGTTCTATTTCTTCTTTCAAAGCCTCAGCAGCTCTACTAGATTGGTTTTTATATACAGTATCAACGATATCTTCTCTTGCGTCCTTTAGAGCAAATGCTATATCACGCATCTTAACTTCTTTTAAAACTTTCTGTATACTAGATTTATCTAGTTTAACCAAATCTTCAAACACAAACATATTCTCTTTTATTCTCTCTGCTAGTTCTGTATCTTCATTTTCTATTTTTTCCAGCAGATTTTTTTCCGTCCTTCTATCTACATTGTCTAAGATATCTACTAATGCAGTAACTCCACCAGCAGTTTCACTTTCGCTATTGTTTATCGATTTAAGTTTTCTTGTAAGGCTCTCTTCAATTATTTTAATAACTTCGATCGGTACTGAGGAATCATTTCCTATCTTAACAGCTACTTCTTTTTGTAGTGGTAAAGGAAGCTCAGACATTACGGCTGCAGCTTTTTCCGGTTGTATATGGGCAAGAGTAATAGCTATAGTCTGAGAGTTTTCATCCATTAGTATATTTATAATACTAGGAATATCTGCTTTCCTGACAGCTAAAAAAGGTCTCTGCTTAACGTCTTGAAGTATACCTTCTAAAAGTTGCTCAGCCTTTTCATCTCCTAAGGCTTTGCTTAGCAATCTCTTTGCATAAGACATACCACCTGCAATATCAAAATCCTTTGCCTTATTTACCTCTATAAATTCTTTTAATATCTGCCTCCTATTTTTTGAAGATACATGGTGAATATTTGCAATTTCTAATCCTATTTTTTGAATTTGGTCATCTGGTAAATCTTTGATGATCTCATTCGAAGTCTCTGGCCCCAAAGTCATCAATAAAATAGCTGCTTTTCTTATTCCACCTTCTTTGTATTCTTCTTCGATATCGCTCATATCAAAAGCACTTATGTCATTTTTCTCTTCGTTCAAAGGTATCACCCCTCTTACTCATTTAGCCAAGTCTTAATTATTTCTGTAACCTGATCAGGCTTATCTGACGCATACAATCTAACTTCATCCTCTAGAGATAGATCTTCGCCATCCACTATGCGGTTTGCTCTTCCCACTGTTTCATCGAAAGTCGACTGACTTTCCGAATCTATTAGATTTGCATCGTAGTCTTCATCATATTCATCTTCACTTTGCTTTTTATTTTTTCTTATTACTAAGAAATATACTGCTGCTAATACAATTAGCGAAGTAACAATAAAAATACCTAATGCAAGTAACTTAGCTTTAAGCTCTTGTGCTTTTATCTCTTCAATCTCTTTTTTTGCCTCTGCTTTTCCTTCTGGATCAAAATCCATAGAAGTTACGAATAAATCGTCTCCTCTTTTTTTATCGAGACCTATCGCATTGTATACAATATCCTCAACATCAAACAATACTGCTTTTTTGACTTTTCCATCAATTACAATAGATGTTGTTAGTCTTTTGACTTCACCTGGAGCTTTAATAGTATGAGTTTCTGTTTTACCGGTTTCGTACTCATAGCTTTCTTCTAAAGATTCCTCTTTATTATTTGTGTAGTTATTTGCAGCATTTGTCATATTGTCATCTACAAGTCCTGCGTTATTAACGCCTCCTTGAGATGTATTTTTCATTTTAGTCTCTTTTATTGCGACTTTATTTGGATCAATTTTTATTTCAGTCTGTTCTACAGAATCAAAATTTAAATCAGCACTTACAGTAGCTTTTACCTTCCCTTTCCCAAATATAGGTTCTAACATATTTAAGATTGATTTTTCCAACTCAAGGTTTAAAGCACTTTCTGCCTCTTTAGCTTCTTTTATATTTGTATTTACACCTGTTTTATTTTTACTAGCACCCGCAACAAATAATCCTTCCGACAAAAGATTCATCTTGTCATCTATAACTTCAACATTTTCCTTTGCCATATTATCGACACTTCCTGAGACTAGAGAAACTATAGATTTAACTTGATTTTCATCAAGATCTGTACCTTTTTTTAAGATTATATATACCGCTGCTTTACCAGGTTCTGACTCTTTTTCAAATACAGATTTTGTTCCTGGTGTTATATGAACTCTTGCTCCATCGACTTGCGGAAAACTTTTTATAGTTTTCTCAATTTCTCCTTGGAGCATTCTCTGCTTCTTTAGTCTAAATTCTTCATCAGTAAGTCCCATAGAAGAACCCTCATCCATTAGCTCAAACCCTTTAGATCCATTTGAAAACTCTGGTGCCAATTCAAGTCTCAATTTATCAACTTGATTTTTAGGAACGTAAACAGTATTTCCTTTTATTTTTGTCTTAACACCATCGGACTCTAGATTTTCAACTATTTCAGCTGCATCTTGCGCATCTATATCAGAAAACAAAACATCGTATTTGTTTTTGTTGATATAGCCAATAGTAAATACTACTGCTAGTAAAACTGCCAATGCGCTTGTAAATATTGCTATTTTGACGCCCTTTTTAGAAGATTTAAATTTTTGAATTAGAGGATCAATTTTTTGTTTTTTAATGTCTTTGACGCTAACTTTCATGGTATACTCCTCTACCCAAAGTTCTATATTTGTACTTTATACATTTCTTGGTACGCATCATAAATTTTATTTCTCACCTCTATGAGAAGTTGCATTGAAATTTGTGCTTCTTGACCTGCCAACATAATTTCGTGCATAGATACGTTTTCACCTTTAATAAATTGCTCTGTCTTATCACTAGACACTATTTGATATTGATTAACTTTATCAAGCGCATCAGATAGAACATTTGTGAAACTAGATTTCTCTACACCTAAATCAATATTTTGTGGTGTATTCCCAATATTTCCAGCTATATTTGTCGCTTGTGCAACATTATTGAGCTGATTTACATCTATTATCGGCATATTTGCAACCTACTTTCCTATCTCTAAAGCTTTTGAAATTATAGTTTTTTGTGCATTTAGAGTATCTACATTAGACTCATAAGATCTTGAAGCAGCTATTAAATTTGACATTTCTACTAGTATATCTACATTAGGATATTCTACATAACCTTCATCATTAGCATCAGGATGAGTCGGATCGTATACTTTCCTTAAATCGGATTTATCATCTACCACGCCTGTAGCTTTAACCCCTAACATTCCTAGCTTATTGTCATAATTTTCTTCAAACATTGCCACTTTTCTTCTATAGGCCTCTCCATTTGGACCTCGAGTAGTACTTATATTCGCAACATTCGAGGATATGACATCCATTCTCAATCTTTCTGCAGATAAACCGCTTGCACTTATTCTCAAACCACTAAATACACTCATCTAACTACCTTCCTCCTATAACACTTTTAATCATAGATAGCTTTCCATTTGCCATGGTGACTAGAGCACTATACTGTAAGGTTGTCGCTGCTTGATTGACTTTTTCTGATTCAATATCCACATTGTTTTTGTCAACTCTCATTGATCTTGATCTATCTACTTTTACTTCTATCTTTGGTGTATTACTCTCTAGTGTCTCCTCAAAGCTTACATACTTTCTTTTATAGCCTGTAGTGTTTATATTAGCTATATTATTAGCAATCGTCTGACTCCTTAGATTCGAAGCATCTAGTCCAAGTTTTATCAAGCCGTAACTCTCCATCTACTACCTCCTTTTTTAATATTTTTTAAATTATCATATTAATTAAAATTTAATTTTAAGGCATTAATAATATAATTTACATATTATTATATCATTATGATAATTTTTTTGGTAAATTTTTGCATATTTTTATAATAATGGATATGGTTCATCATTTTTTTTATAATATACAATTTCAAGCTTTTTCAAAGATTGTTTTAAATCTTATTTAATATTTTTTATATTGTATGAAATTTAATTAACCTTATCCTATACAATAGGAATCTCCTAACTTTACTTTTAAATAATTTATATTGTGGATAGTATCTTCATTGGTAAAGTCCATTGACAGTGCTCTTTTAAAAGCAAGATCTGCTTCTTCAAATTTATTGTCGAGAATAAGTAATATTCCCTGTATATTTAGTACTCTTACATTTTCATCAAATTTACTTAAATATTCCGTTAAAAGACTATTTGCGACTTGTACTTCTCCAACATTAATCATATTCTCTATATTATCTAAAAACATATTCCTAAGTTTTTTTAATTCTTCTGTCTCCTTCATCTCTTCCTGTAAATCCTCAATTATAAGCTTAATTGCTTTTGCATACCTTGGATACTCATATAAAAGAGACTGTAATGTTTCTATAGATATATGTTCTTCAAAACGATAAGCTTCATTAAAAATTTTAAACTCTATTACAAATCTATCTACATCATTATTAACATATTTTAATAATTCATGATCGTTAAAATTTTTGTACAGACTGCCTATATATTGATATGAATACATTGCATAAATATATAATATCTGTTTATACCTACTATCATAAAGAACTCCATTTTCTAAAAGTACTTTAGATAATACTCTATAGATTCTTATTTTATTAAAATCATCTGTATTTGGCTGCGACATTATATATTGGTACAGAACAAACGATAGATCTTTATTGTGTTCTAGTTCGTGCTGCATATACTTCTCAACCCAAACTGAATCGAAATCATAAAATATCTCTAACAAATTTTCACCTTTGCTTATAGCTATATTTATAACTGGGCTGTACAAAATATTTTTTTCATTTTTCAGTATTTTTCTACATTCTTCAATAGATACATTACTTTGTAATCTAGCTTTATTTAGTTTGCCGTAATTGTCATATAAAGAAGATAGTTTATCGTAAATGCAATTTTTATCTTCCTCTTTTAAAGTTCTTATAAAAATTTCGATATTATTGTAAAATATATTCTTCTCTAACTTTGAATTAGGAATTTCTGCATAATAATCTAATATCTCATCACTTTTATTTAATTTATCTAGTGATGCAAATACTAGTTTATATACATTTTTTTTATTTTCAAAAGTATCTATACTTTTATATTTTTCAAGTACTTTTTCGTATTCTTCGAATACATAGTGCATCTCTATCAGTTCTATTATTACACTATCTCTATTTGATAAAGTTACACTATCAGTTAACATGTCATTCGCCTGTGTACTCAGTTCATAGTTATCTAAAAGATATAAGTATCTTTCATAGTAAAGCATGGAATTCTCCATATTACCTAAATTTTTCTGAACTTTTCCCAGGAAATAATAAATATCTATATTATTTTTATCTTCTTCTATGTATCTTAGACAAATTTCTTCGCATTTTTTGTACTTACCATTTGTAAAATACAGCAATACCAATGTCGAAGTTACATAGCCAGGTATAATATTTGCATCTTCATATATTTTGTATGATTTTTCTATATATTCTAATGCCTCTTTGTCCTTTTTTTCAGACATAAAATTTTTCCCAAGTTGATAATTTAAATACGGTTCATTTGGTTTATCTTTTAATTCCTTGACTAAAATATCGTAATTTCTCTTAATTTTATTCATTCTGAATTCTTCATCTACAAATAGATAGCCGTAGTGATTAAACTTAGATAACCTTCTAAATAACGGTTCAGAGAAAATAGGTTGTTCATGAATCTTCCCAGTATATTTAAAGCCTGATTTTCTAAAAATCCTAACTAATTCTACTGAACTTTCATAATTATTGAGCTCTGTTTTTCCATTCATTATATTATTTACTTCTATTGAGGCGGAATTGTATATTTTATGCATGTCGCTTTTAAAAAACTCTATTAAATCTTTGGATTCGTTGAGAACTTCGTCTGCATCGATAACAAGTAACCATTCACCTGAAGCATAAGAAATAGATTTATTTCTCATACACCCAAAATCGTCATTCCATTCGCAGAAATAGACTTTATCTGTAAAAGTTTTTGCTATCTCTACAGTTTTGTCTGTTGATCCTGTATCAAGTATTATGATTTCGCTATCGATAGAATCTGTTATAGGCTTTAAGGCATTTAAAGTTTTCCGAAGAAACCGATCTTCGTTTTTTACCATCATTACTACACTAAGTAACATAAGCCACATCCTTTCCTTCATAAGTTGATACATTTTTCAAACTTAACACAAAAAATAAAGGAACTGTCTCAAAATTGATCAATCGACTAATTTACTCCATACAATTCTAAAAAATGAAATAAACGTCTTTTTAGCAAAACACTCGATCAATTCTTGGATTCAACCTTGAAATAAAGCTCAAGTTTTAAAATATAAAAACTTTTTATAAATTACAATAAAAAGTTTTTATATAAATAAAGTCATGAGACATCAGTCCATGACTTATTTATATACTTTATATTTTTATATACTTAAGCCATCTCCATGGGTTGATCCACCAAAATCGATTGAATAATACGGCTAAATGACAACAATATTGCTCTGCTTAATTTGCAAAGCAACTCCGATAAATCAATCAATTTTGAGACAGCCCCTTCAATAAAATAATTCAAATTATTAGTTTAGTAATTGTAATATACTTTGTGGTTGTTGATTAGCTTGCGCTAACATTGATTGGGACGCTTGCGCTAATATGTTTAGTTTAGATAATTGAACCATTTCACTTGCAACATCAGTATCTCTTATTCTTGATTCTGCAGCAGTAACGTTCTCTACAGTATTAGATAAGTTTACTTGTGTTGACTCAAGTCTATTTTGTTGCGCACCGATAGTTGATCTTGCAGAGTTTATGCTAGCAAGAGCGCTATCAATATTCGACATCATAGTTCTCGCTGAAGCAGATCCTTCAATAGTTCCAGCTTTCATAGAAGCTATAAGGTCTGAAGTTATTCCAGCATCTGCCATTATACTTGAAGTGTTAACTAGACTTACACTTATTTGATTGTCTGTTGATCCGCTTGAACCAACTTGTAAGCTTAATTGTGAAGTTGTCCCATCTAACAACTGTTTTCCATTGAATTCTGTAGTTTTAGACATTCTAGCTATTTCTTCACTTAATTGTGTCAATTCATTAGCTATTTTTTCTCTTTCTGAAGCAGTATTAGTCTCATTTGCTGATTGAACAGCTAGTTGAGACATTCTCTTTAAAATATTTCCTGTTTCTTCTAAAGCTCCTTCAGCTGTTTGAACTACAGATATACCATCTTGTACATTTAGTCCTGCTTGATTTAAACCTTTAATTTGATTTCTCATCTTTTCAGAAATTGCCAAACCTGCAGAATCGTCAGCAGCTCTTTTAATTCTTAGACCAGAAGATAACTTCTCCATAGATCTACTTTGTAAAGCTGTGTTCTTATTCATTTGATTGTTTGCTATTAAAGCATTTACGTTGTTGTTAATTCTCATTTTATTTACCCTCCATAGTTTTTGTCGACATCCTTGTCATAAAATATAATCCGCATTTGTAAGCATATAATTACTTACAATATAATAATCGTCCAAACCATATAAAACTTTATACTTTTTTATCAAAAATATCTATTTTATTTCTAGAAACCCTAGAATATCCGATATTTCCCTGTTTTTTACAGTTGTATTTGATCAATTCTTGTTTTAATCTGTCTAATCTATCATTAAAAAGTCTTTTTATCTTCTCATCCACTTCAGACAGTTTTTTATCATTATATATTTCAATAAATTTATCTTTTTCACTCTCATCTATACTTTCTAGCAACAGCATTCGCTCATCCAATTTTTCATCTATCTTTAAATACTCTTCATTTTCTAGTAATTCTATCAGTTCAAGTGATTTTTTTCATACATAACACTTTTATCCTCTATGCTGTTCATTAAATCTACACCTGATTAAAGTAGTTCATTTGTGCATTGTATTTATTAAGGGATGCTTCTAGGTTTGCAAACTGAGCATATAATCTACTTTCTCTTTCTTTCATTTTCTCAATTAACCTATTTATTATCTGCTCCTGGTCATTTATTTCTTTTGAGTATAAATTATTTGCACTTGTCGCTGATTTATCTATTCCAGATTTTTTTGCAAGTATAGATGTCGAACTGCCGGCATATTCGTAAAGTGTATCTTTTACTTTTTCAAACAGACCTTTTTTGCTAGAATTACCCACTAGTATTTCTTTTACTTTATCTCCATTTTGTTCAAGTGCCTGCCTAAATTTATCCTCATCGAAGTCAATTTGACCTCTTTTATTGTAATCTTGGGCTACTGTTAGTCCCATGTCAGATAAATTAAATCCAGCATCACCTATATTTCCAAATATATCTTCACTCAAATCTTCGACAAATTTCCTAAGCTCATCGTCATTTTTAAGAACTCCTTCTCTAGCCTTTTGATTCCAGTTCTCTATTTCTTTCTCACTCATTTCTTTCTTTTGTTCATCTGTCAATGGAGCAAAGTCCTTTGCCTTTTTCTGAATGACAAGAGTGTACATTTTGTCTAATAAGCCATTGTACTCTTTAATAAAAGACTTCATGTTATCAACTGAATTGCCGCTATCTACTATTGATGTAAGTTTAGACTCGCCAACAGAATTAACATTATACGATATATTATCTATTATAAAATTATTTTTATTTTCATTTAACGCCCTGATTACTTCGCCTGTAACCGAGTCTTTAACTTCGCCTTCAAGATTTTTACCACTCTTTGTATAAACTCCATTTACACTAGGCCCTAAATCTTTAAGATCTGTAGTAGTACTATCTGATACTATACCGTCTATAAAGTCTCCGCCGATCTCAAACTTTGAGTCAGCTCCCTCTCCACTTCCAGAAATTATCAGCTCACCCCTCATGTCATTAAAGCTAGCTTTTATACTCCCATCACCTTCAAATGCTTTGTTGATCTTGCTTGCAATATCCTTTTCTGAATCAGCTATATCTACTTCAATATCTTTTCCATTTATAGTTATTATGCTCGATCCAGAAGCAATCTGTTTTTTTATTGAATCCATGCTTATAGATATTTTAGGTGGTTCAGCGACCTGTGTAATGTCAAAAGTATAATTAATTCTATCTGTTCCAGAACCAGATACAGCAGTAATTACATCTGTATTTGAACTATTTATTTTGAAAGTAGAATAATTTTTGTCAGATAACAAATTGTTATTTGATGTCATACTAAAATACTTATCGTACAATGATTTTGCATCTTTAATTATATCTCTGTATATCTCTTGCTTCCACTTAGTTCTCTGTTGATTTTGCTTTGCTTTATCGACTTGTTCTTGGTTTTTAACCAACATCTCTTTAATTATTTTCTCTGTATCTATTCCACTTCCAGATAAACCTGTTATCCTAACTGGGTTTATACTCGCCATAAAAAATCCTCCCCACTATCTAGCATTTTCGTCTACTTCATACCATAAATCTCTAATTTGCTCTATTAGTGGCAATAATTTATCTAAAATCTCTGCATCCTTCTTAATATTAGCTTTCATAAGCTCTTGTCTTATAAAATCATAAACATCATATATATCTGTAGTCCAACCTCCTACGCTCGTATCTAAAGTAGACATAAGCTCGATAAATATGTTTTGTACTCTAACTAATTCTGAATGCGCTTTATTAATATTTTTATCCAATATTGCCAATCTAGCTATTTTAGTGTATTTAACTGCCCCATCTAAAAGCATTAAAAGCAGTTTATTTTGAGTTGCTGTATTCACTTCATTTTGTTTGTATGTATTATATGGATTAGTTTGATTCATTTTTTACCTCACAGTGAATTTACTTTAATAAATCTGATAGATTAGATTTTTTATTTATTGCCTTTATATTTTCTTCTTTTACTTTTTCATAAATTTCTTTTCTTAGAATACTTACATCTTTAGGTGCTGAAATTCCCAATTTAACAGTGTTGTTGTCAACACTTATAACTGTAATTTCTATATCATCACCTAGCAGTATTGTATCATCTTTTTTTCTAGATATAACTAACACTATTTATCACCCCTTAATTTGAAAGGAGTTTTTATATCGTATTTATCGTTTTGTATTACAATTTGAGATGCTAATTCCTTGTTTATATTTAAAACGATAGGAGCTCTCATGTTTACAGTCGATGTAGCAAGACTTTCCCCTAGAGTTATTATATTTAACAATATTACATCCTCTGGATTTTCTATCTCAAGATCCTTAATATCGCTATCACTTAGATCTATTTCATAATCTTCATCAACAGCAAAAGGAGAAATAGATAAAAAACTTATATTTTTATCCTCCGTTGAATTAATCTCATTGAATAACGGATTAGCTTCTACATCCAGTATTTCAAACTTATTTAAATTGTCAAATCCTAGTAATGGCTTTCTAAATTCTACGTTCATAATTACCTCTTTCATTAAATATAATCAAGTATTGTACTATTGAAAAATTGTGTTGTCGTCTTTAATGTCGCAGTATATACAAATTCAGCTTCTTTTAACTTAGTTAATGTAGTCGCGTAATCTGCATCTTGTTTTTTTGATAGCGCTTCTTTTATAACAACTAAATCGTCTCCATTTTTATCCTTTAAGGCTTCAAACTGTTTTGTCTTAGCACCATTTTGTGCTCTAGCTCCAGATATATCAGCTATAATCTTTTCCATTTTATCTAAGAATACAGTAGATAGATTTTTATCACTGTCATCTCTTACAGCCAATTCCTGAGATAAATCGTTTAAATCTTTAAACAGGTCATTAGATCCAAATATATCTTTAAGAGTAGTATTGAAATTACCCTTTACCCCAGATCCTAGATCTAGATGTAGGTTGTTGTCCATCTTACTAGGATCCAGATTATCGCTTATTTTTATTGTTATGGCACCAGTCAAAGCATCTATCTCATATGTCACAGGAGCTTCATCTGTATCTGTTCCAGAGAATATATAGTCCCCACCATGGGATGTATTTAGGGTATCCACCATTTGTTTCATTAAATTATCAATGTTATTTTTTATTTTATCTAGATCTTCATCTGTATGAATTCCATTTCCACTCTCTATTAATAACTTTTTTATATCAGATGTTATTTTTCCAAGTTGATCGAGCGCATTATCAGTTTGATCCATCCATTCAATTCCCTCATTACAGTTTTTTTCATACTGTTCTACTGATTTAACTTCATTTCTCATGTTTAAAATTTTAGCGGTATTAAACGGATCATCTGATAGTCTATTAACTTTTCTTCCAGTCACAATACGCTGATTTTCTTTATCCATTTTCTGAAGATTATTTTGTATAGAATTTAAATGGCTTGTATTCATCATGCCGTTACTTATTCTCATTGAAAGCCTCCTTATCTTATAATTCCGTTTATAACTACATCTAATAGTTGGTCTACTGTAGACAATACTTTTGCACTTGCAGTGTATGAGTGATTTAGCTGTATAAGGTTAACCATCTCCTCATCTATAGAAACACCTGATACACTCATTCTAAAATTGTCTACTTCTGTCAGCAGACCCCTTTGATTTTTTTCATCCTGTACAACTTTGCTAGAGTCTATTCCTATTCTCTCAGCATAGTTATTATAATATTTGTTTATAGTGGTTTCTTCACCATTCATACTAAATTTTTGATTTTGTACATTTCCAACTGCTTTTGCTTGTTCAGATGTTATATCCATTAAGTATGGGTTATTTTTTATAGTCTCCTCTACCTTTATCAATTTGTCTGCTGGAGGATTCCCTTTCTCAAAAAAAGTTCCACCATAAGCATTGTTAACTTGATCTACAATAGTGTCTGACAAAGTTTGTAAGCCCTCCATGTACTCATTTAGTTTTCCATCCATATCATGATAACCTTGAAGTGATCCTGACACTTTAACTCCGTTGTTAAACGCATCTTCTAACTCTGCTCTATCTAATTTTCCATCTGCAATCATTGCAGCAACATCGTTATCTTGAATATCCAATTTTGAGCTTAGCTCGTCTAATATCCTGTCTTTTTCATCTAGTAAAGTATTTGGATCAGATCCACTTGCATTTACCAAATCAATTTGTCTCTCTATCTCTTTTAAAGAATCCAACATTCCATTAATTTGTTCAATTTCAGTGTCGATATTTCCGCTAATTCCTTCTTTTAGATTGTTTAATTTATTGTAGGCATCGCTCAAAGCATTTGCTAAATCTAAACCTTTTTCAACGACAAGGTTTTTACTGCTTTTGCTAGAAGTATTTTTTGATAATTCTTCCCATCCAGAGAAAAAATCTTTTAGCTTTGAGGAAATCCCATAATCACTTGGTTCCTTTATTATACTTTCTATTCCATTGTAGTAATCGTACTTTACATTGGTTTTCCCATAGTTATGAACTTCGCTTCTGTATTGATGGTCATAAAATGCGTTTCGTGCTCTAGTTATGGCTGATATTCCAGCACCTGTACCCATTTGTCCACTGTTTGTTATATTATTTCTCGATGGATTATAAAGTGCACCCGATGATACTATTTCAGCACGTTGTCTTGAGTATCCTGGAGTATTTATGTTTGCGACATTGTTAGATGTTGTCTGTATTGCCTTTTGATGTACTCGCATTCCAGACTCAGATGTCCTAAGTGTTAAAAATAATCCTGACATTTGTTTTTCCCCCTATCTACTTATCTGACCTTTAGCATTATAAGTACTTACTTCTGAATTTTTCGGCTTCATAAACTCCATCAATCTCTTAGTGAAATTTAATTCTTTCTTTATCAGATCTACATTAAATTTTTGCTGGCTAGATACCCCTGTAATCAATATCTTTATTTCTCTATAGATATTTTTCAAAAAAGTATCCTCCGTTATTTCGATAAATTCTATAAATTCGCTATCCTCGCCAATTATTTGTCTTCTTTTTATTTCTATTGTAGCCAGATTTCTACTTGCAGACTCTAACTTCTTATTTAGTTTGTTTAGTTTTTTTATATCCTTTTTCAAAATATAATCTAACTGAACATCTAATAAATTTATCATATTATCTAATTCTTCTTTTTCCTCGTAAAGTACAACCTTCAAATCAGCAATCATTTTTTTATCCTTTCACTATACCCAACATCTTTTTAGCTATTTTATTTGAATCTATTACATATGTTCCATTTTCAATGGCTTTTTTGATTTTATCGGTTTTTTTAATGTCTATGTACTCATTTATTGTCTCTGTTGTAATCAACATTTCTCTTGCTACTGGTGATAATTCTATCTTGTCTATACTTGTAACTGAACTTACATCTTTACTATTATAAAACGTTGAAATATTCTCTTTATAGCTATTCACAGCTATATTTAAATTGATATTTTTTATATCCATAAATGATCCCCCAGATATTCTCCTTATACAGTAATTATCGTCTATTGAGTGAAAATATTTAATGTTTCTGGACTATTTGTTTAAATTTAAGTACAGAAAAAGACTAGTTATATTATATAAACTAGTCTAATCGTTTTTAAATTTTAAATTTTAATTTAAACTTGAATTTTGCACATCCAATACCTTTACTGATATGTTATTGTCAAATACTACACTCTCACCACACGCTATCTTTTTATCATTTAGATATATATCTAATTTTTCATCTATGTGCTTATCCAATACAATTGTAGATCCATTATGTAATCCAAGAATATCCCTTATACTTTTTGTAACACTTCCAATAGAAACCGATACTGAAACTTCTGCATCAAATAAATTATGGTTCGAAGTCAATACACCTGTTTCTCTTTCCACTAACTGATCAAATTCAAGTTCATATACTTCTTCTGTCTTATTCATATTTTTCTCCAACTTTGATAAAATTTTTTAATTATCTATAAAGATCTATCAACAGACCTTGTACCTCATCAACTAATGATATTATATTTATATTATCTTTTTCTTCATTTAAAAGTTCCTTAGTTAAGTGTTCAAGCTTCTCATCTACTACTTCTACTGTCTTAAAATACTGCTGCTCCCAAAAACCGCTTTTATTATTTAACGTATAAGTATATTCAACAGCCGACTCTAAATAATCTTTGATAGCCATTTTATATTTTTTTATATCTAAGTAACTTTCAGTTATTGTAAGCCTCTCTCCTAGACTTTTCACTTTTTCTAAACTCTGCTTAACATCTTCAAGCGACTTTTCCTTTTGGATATAGTTAAACTTCTCATTAAACTTTTTATATCCATCTATCTTTCTTGTTTCATATATTGTGGATGGCTTTAATTTTAGATCCTCTATTTTCATATCCGACTACCCTAAATAATGCTTCATTACTTTAGGCACGTAATTTTGAGTTTCTTTAGGCATTTTATATATATCATCCGGAGAAACGACCCCTCTTTTTCTCATTCTTGTAGGTCCTCCATTATATGCCATCAACGCCATTTTTACATCGCCTTTATATAAATCTAAATACTCTTTTATATGTCTAGTGCCACCATCAATATTTTCTTCAATGTTAAACGGATTTTTTACATTTAAATCTCTACAGTTTTCGGGCATTAATTGCATTAGCCCCTTAGCACCTGCTGAAGATACTGTATTTGGGTTGAAATTGGACTCTACCTTTATTATCGCCTTAATAAGGTTTTCATTAACTCCATATTTTTTAGATGCTAATGCTACTGCGTTCTCTATTCTAGCCTTTGTATCCACATCTTTACTAGTAACATTCACTACTTTCTCTGCCATATTATTGTTATTAAGTGGTTCTCTCATATTGCTTAGGTTATCTAAATAATCTGTCATAAACTCATTTTGATTTCCTAAAGCATTATTCTGTTTAGATCTCTGGGATAAAGCTAATAACAATCCCTCTACTACCAGACTAAATATATCTGTACCTTTATTACTGCAATCACAGCTATTTGTGCTATTGTTTAAATTTGTACCTGTAAGTGTGCCCGTGCTTAACAAATTGCTTATCTCAAATGACATAAATTCTTTCCTTTCCATTATAATAATCCTTAAATTATTTCGAATAATGCAAATTATGCTATGTTTATATCATAATAAACATAGCATAATTATTTTAGCACAAGAATTATTTATAATCCACGATTTTATAAACCATTGTTTTTTAGTCGACTATTAAAACGTAGTATTTTCAAGCCTTTCAGAGTACTTTATTAATTTATTTAAAGTAGTTTACACCGGATTCAAATATCTTTTGATCTTTTTCTCCATAGATATTCTTAATAACATTATTTCCTAATCTTTCAGAGTGTCCCATCTTTCCAAATACTCTTCCGTCTAAACTAGTTATACCTTCTACCGCATAGAATGAACCATTTGGATTAAATTCTACATCGTAAGTGGCTTCGTTGTTAAAATCTACATACTGAGTTGCAACTTGTCCATTTTCTATTAGTCTATTGATCATTTCTTCGTCTGCAACAAATCTACCTTCGCCATGTGATATCGGAATGCTGTGAATGTCGCCAACTTCTGTTTGAGCTAACCAAGGAGAATTATTTGATGATATCCTAGTTCTAACAATTTTTGACTGGTGGTGTCCAATTTGATTGTAAGTAAGCGTAGGTGATTTCTCATCTATTGTTCTTATCTCACCATACGGAACCAAACCTAATTTTATAAGCACCTGAAAACCGTTACAGATTCCAAGCATTAAACCATCTTGTTTTGTCAAAAATTGATTTATAGCTTCTGTTACTCTAGGATTTCTAAATACTGTAGCTATAAACTTACCAGAACCGTCTGGCTCATCTCCAGCACTAAATCCTCCTGGAAGCATAATTATTTGCGATGATTTTATCTCGTCTACCATTGTATCTATCGAGCTTTCTATATCATTTTGGTTGAGATTTTTAAATATTTTTATACTAGTCTTAGCTCCTGCATTCTCAAATGCTCTTGCTGTATCATACTCGCAATTTGTTCCTGGGAAAGCAGGTATAAATACTTTAGGAGACACTGTCCTAAGTAGTGATTTTTTAACCTCACCTGTTGACTTATAGCTAATAGTCTCTATCCTAGATTTGATATCCGATGATTTTGTAGGGAATATGCTCTCAAGCGTATTCGCATAACTTTTATATAATTCATCTAGATTTATATTCTCTCCACATATAGATATTATTTCTTCTTTTGTAGTTTTGCCGAGTACAATGTAGTTGTGAGCCTCTAACTGGCTTATAACATTCTCACCAAGCTCTAATATTATACTTCCGTAGAACGGCTCAAACAATTTCTCTTCTCCAAACTTTTCTTCCGCTTCTTTAGAGAATTTAAATCCTATTTTATTACCAAATGACATTTTACTTATAGCTTCACCTATTCCTGCAAATCCCACTGCACATGTTGATAACACATCGCCATTGTGTATAAGTGATCTAACTTTATCTAAATTAGATTTAAATTCTTCAAAATCCAATACATCATCTTTGCCTTTTTCTGTGTATAACATAATAACTTGTGAATTATTTTTCTTAAAGTCTGAAGAAACCACTTTTGAAGCATCCACAGTGTCCACAGCAAATGACACTAATGTAGGAGGAACATCTATATCTTTGAATGTGCCAGACATACTGTCTTTTCCACCTATTGCAGGTATCTCAAGTTTATTTTGTGCATAGTAAGCACCTAATAATGCTGAAAATGGTTTACCCCATTTTATAGGATCATTTCCTAACTTTTCAAAATACTCTTGGAATGTTAGTCTAGCTGTTGAGTAGTTTCCGCCTACAGCTACCAACTTAGCTATAGAATCTACAACTGAGTAAAGCGCCCCATGAAATGGACTCCATTTCCCTATTCTAGGATTATAGCCATAAGTCATTATTGTAGATGTACTCGTCTCTCCGCCTAACACTGGTATCTTCGCTACCATAGCTTGAGAAGGTGTACTTTGATATTTACCACCAAAAGGCATAAGTACAGTTCCAGCTCCTATTGTGCTGTCAAACTTATCTATAAGACCTTTTTGAGAGCAAACGTTTAAGTCAGACATTACTTTCTTAAACCTTTCTTTCATACTGCTTCTATCTATTTTATCTAGTATCTCATTTTTTCCAAAGAATTTTTTTTCTTCATCAACCTTAGTCACGTGTACATCTGTAGTTTGTTTTACACCATTTGTATCAAGAAATGCTCTGCTTATGTCAACTATAGTTTGACCGTTCCAAAATAGTCTCATATATCCAGTATCCGTAACTGAAGCAACATGAGTAGCTTCTAAGTTTTCTGCAGAAGCCAATTCTATAAATCTATCTTTATTCTTCTTGTCAATTGCAACCGCCATACGCTCTTGAGACTCAGATATTGCGAGCTCAGTACCGTCTAATCCTTCGTATTTTTTAGGTACTAGATCAAGATTTATATCTAGACTGTCTGCTATCTCACCTATGGCTACACATACTCCACCTGCTCCAAAATCATTACACCTTTTTATCATTTGCACAGCTTCTTTATTTCTGAAAAATCTCTGTATCTTTCTCTCGTTAGGGGCATCACCTTTTTGAACTTCAGCACTGCAAGTAAATATAGACACTTCACTATGCTCTTTTGAAGATCCAGTTGCTCCTCCACAGCCATCTCTACCTGTTTTTCCACCAAGTAAGACTATTATATCTCCCGGCTCTGGCCTTTCTCTGACCACATTTTCTTTTGGAGCCGCAGCTATAACTGCACCGATTTCCATTCTCTTAGCTACAAAATTCTCATCGTAAACTTCTGAAACTTGTCCAGTTGTAAGACCTATTTGATTTCCATACGAACTGTAGCCATTAGCAGCCTCTGTAGTTATTCTTTTTTGCATAAGCTTGCCTGGTAAAGTCTCCTTTAAAGACTTTCTAGGATCACCGCTTCCAGTAATTCGCATAGCTTGATATACATAACTCCTTCCTGAAAGCGGATCTCTTATTGCCCCTCCTAAACAAGTAGCTGCTCCACCAAATGGTTCTATTTCAGTTGGGTGGTTGTGAGTCTCGTTTTTAAACATTACTAAGTATTTTTCTATTTTTCCATCTATCTCAACATCAACATTTATACTACAGGCATTTATTTCTTCGCTTACGTCTAAATCTTCAAGTTTTCCTTCTTTTCTAAGCTCTTTCATTGCGATCGTTGCAATATCCATTAAACACATATCTTTATCTCTATCTACATAAACATTCTTTCTAGATTCTAGATACATGTTGTATGTATCTTTTATTACATCTGTGTACTTTCCTGACTCTATCTTTACATTCTTTATCTCAGTCATAAAAGTTGTATGTCTACAGTGATCAGACCAATAAGTATCTAATACTTTTATCTCTGTAACAGTAGGGTTTCTGCGTTCTATATCTTTAAAATACTTTTGGATATGTTTTAAATCATCAATAGTCATCGCTAATCCAAAGTCATCTAAAAACTCTTCTAATTTATTTTGTGAAAAATCGTTGAATTCATCCAGCACTTCTACTGGAGAAGGTACCTCGTAATTAACTTTTAAAGTTTCAGGTTTTTCCAAACTTGCTTCCCTACTGTCAACTGGATTTATACAGTAGTCTTTAATTTTAGCAAAATCTTCATCGCTTATATTTCCACCTAAAATATATACTTTTGCAGTATTTATTTCAGGTCTGATTCCGTTATTTAAAATCTCAACACACTGAGTCGCCCAATCACCTCGTTGATCGTACTGACCAGGTAAGAACTCTATAGCAAATACTTTTTCACCATAAGTACTAGGTAATTCTTCATCGTACACCGCGTCTAGATTTGGCTCTGAAAATATCGTCTTTATTGCGTCATTATATATATCTAAAGAAATACCTTCTATATCGTACCTATTTAAAATCCTTACATTTTCTATGCTACTTAAATGCAGATTTTCAACTAAATCCTTTTTTAGAGCTATGGCTTCAAGATTGAATCCATCTCTCTTTTCTACTAGAACTCTCCTAACGCTTAAATCTACATCAACAGTATTTGGCATAATACATCCTCCATTTTTGAAAATTATATTCCTATATCTGTTCTATAGTGCATTCCTTCGAAATCAATTCCTTTGATGTTTTGGTATACTTTCTCTGATGCCTCTTTAACTGTAGAGCCTTTTGCTGTTACACCTAGTACACGTCCACCATTTGTCACTAATTGTCCTGAATCGAACTTAGATCCACTATGGAATACCACTATATCTTTATCTAATTTATCAAGTCCAGTAATTTTTTTACCCTTTTCGTAGCTACCAGGATAACCTCCTGATGTCAACATTACACATACAGATTGGCTATTGCTATACTTTATCTCTATACTATCTAATTTATCTTCCAAAATTGCACTTATTATCTTATTAAGGTCTGTTTCAAGTCTAAAAAGTACTGACTGAGTTTCTGGATCCCCAAATCTAACATTGTACTCAAGTACTTTCTCTCCTTCTTCAGTTATCATAAGCCCGACAAATAGGATTCCTCTAAACTTTAGACCATCTTTTTTAAATCCATTTAAAGTTTTCTCTAGAACTTCGACTCTAATTTTTTCAGCCAGTTCATCTGTATAAATTTCACTCGGAGAAAAAGTTCCCATACCTCCTGTATTAGGTCCTTTTTCATGGTCATAGATCTTTTTATGATCTTTTGCACTAACCATAGGAACTATAGTCTTGTTATCTACAAAAGCAAGTATAGATGTTTCAATTCCAGCTAAAAATTCTTCCACTACTATTTTTTCTCCAGCAGCTCCAAATTGTTTAGTTTCCATCATGCTTTTTAAACTTTCGATCGCAACTTTTCTATTTTCACAGATTATTACACCTTTCCCAGCAGCTAATCCGTCTGCTTTTATAACAACTGGATATCCAAAGTCATCTATCTCGGCAATTGCATTATCTATATTTGTGTACTCTTTGTATTTCGCTGTTGGTATACCATGTCTTATCATAAATTCTTTAGAAAAAGCCTTACTTCCCTCTAATTTAGAACAATCTTTATTTGGACCAAATACTTTAAGTCCTACTTCTTCAAATTTATCAACTATTCCCATAACTAAAGGTACTTCTGGCCCAACTATTGTAATGTCAATATTTCTTTTCTTTGCAAAATCAATCAAACCGTCAATATCGCTGTCACTTATATCAATACACTCTGCAACTCTACTAATACCTGCATTACCTGGAGCACAGTATATATCATGGACACCCTCTTCGCCTTTAAGTTTCCAACATATTGCGTGCTCTCTACCTCCGCCACCTACAACTAATATATTCATAATATCTCTCCTAGTGTTTAAAATGTCTTATTCCCGTAAATACCATAGACATCTTATATTTATCACAGGCCTCTATTGAGTCTTTATCTCTGATTGATCCACCTGGTTGTACTACTGAAGTTATTCCGTATTCATGTGCTAACGCAACACAATCACCAAATGGGAAGTACGCATCTGAGGCTAATACTGCCCCTGTAAAGTCTTTTTCATTATTGTTTTCTAACGCATTCTTAAGTGCCCAAATTCTCGAAGTTTGACCACAACCAAGTGCTAACGTCTGTCCATCTTTTACTACTGCTATTGCATTAGATTTCAGATTCTTAGCAATTTTCATTGCAAACTCCATATCTTTTAGCTCTCTATCACTTGGTTTTGACTCTGTTACTACTTTCATTTGTTCAAATAAAGCATTGTTTTTATCTTGAACTAACAATTTGCCATCTAAATACTTCATTTCGAATGGCTGTAGACTGTCTTCAATTTTACCTATTTTTAATACTCTCAAGTTTTTCTTTTGATTAAGTATTTCAAGTGCTTCTGGCTCGTAATCGTATGCTACTACTATTTCTAAAAATATTTCATGTAGTTTTTCTGCTGTTGCTTTATCTACCGTTGAAGTTATACCAACTATTCCACCGAATATTGATACTGGATCTGCTTCATAACATTTTGTATAAGCTTCAAATGGATCTTTACCCAATCCAACACCGCATGAATTTGCATGTTTTATTGCAACTGCAACAATCTCATCGCTATCTTTAAATTCTCTCATAACTTCTAAACAACCGTGAAGATCATTTAAGTTATTGTAAGAAATCTCTTTTCCATTTAACTGCTCGTAATTAAGTATAGGGTTTTTAGAACTTGAATCTGAATACAATAAACCGTTTTGATGTGGGTTTTCACCGTATCTAAGTGTATGCTCTCTTTGGAAGCTCATATTAAGTATATTTGGATACTTATCTCCAACTTCTTCGGCGAAGTAATTAGATATTAAGCTATCGTATCTACCAGTAGTTGAAAAAGCTTTGTACGCTAAATTCTTTCTGTCCTCTACCGTTAAATCATCTTTTCTAAGTTTATCTATTATATAGTCGTAATCGTTTATATCCACTACAACTGCTACATCTTTGTAATTTTTAGCTGCTGATCTTATCATTGAAGGTCCACCAATATCTATGTTTTCAATTATTTCATCGTGACTTTTACCTGCTTTTAATGTTCCTTCAAAGTCGTATAAATTTACAACTACTATGTCTATTGGTTCAATGTTGTGCTCTTTAATAGTGTCTACATGATCTTTGTTATCTCTTTTGTATAAAATACCACCGTGAATCATAGGATTTAGTGTTTTTACTCTTCCGTCTAGTATCTCTGGAAACTTTGTAACATCATCTATTTGAATTACATTTTCAACTTGCTCTTTTAATACTCTGAATGTATTTCCTGTTGAAACTATTTGATATCCTAAACTGCTGAGTTGTTTTGCAAAATCTACTACACCCGTTTTATCTGTAACGCTTATCAAAGCTCTTTTTTTATTCATTTATTAACACTCTCCTACCTTCAACTTTTAATTTGTTTTCACAGAAAAGGCTAAGACTTTCTTTAAGTATCCTATGCTCAACTTCCAGAACTCTCTTTGCGAGACTTTTTGCATCATCATCTACTTTGACCGCGACTATATCCTGCATAATTATCGGGCCTGTGTCAGTTCCTTCATCTACAAAATGAACCGTGGCACCAGTGAATTTCACTCCGTAGTCAATTACTCCTTGGTGCACTTTTTCTCCATAAAATCCCTTACCACAAAATGCAGGGATCAATGAAGGGTGTATATTTATCATTTTGTTTCTGTACTCATTTATAAATTTAGGGCTTATTATTTTTAAATAACCTGCCAAAACTACTACATCTATATCTCTATCTTTTAATATTTCAATTATATTGTCTTCATTGGATTCGTATATTGCTTCTATTTTGTTATTTCTAGCTCTTTCTAATCCATAAGCATCTTTTTTATTTGAAATTACAACCTTTACTATTCCTTCAATTTTTCCTGAATCAGTTCCATCGATTATTGATTGTAGGTTTGTACCTCCACCTGATATCAAAACGCCTATATTTAGCATAATTCAACACCTTGGTGGCTATCTACAACTTCTCCGATTATATATGCATTGTCTTTAAACAACTCTTTATATTTATTATCAACAAAGGCTATGTTGTCGCTTTCTCTTGAGTTTATAAAGTCTACTAAACCCTCAGCTTCTTCTTTATTTACAATCAATACCAAACCTATTCCCATATTAAAGCTCTTGTGAAGCTCTCTTTCATCTACTGCATCAAATTCTTCAATCATCTTGAATATGGCTGGTTTATCCCAAGATTTTTTATTTATGTCTAACCCTAGACCTTTTGGTATTACTCTAGTTATATTTTCTATAAGTCCACCGCCAGTTATATGGGCTACGGCCTTTATATTATGTTTTTCAAGAATATCTAAAGCTAATTTAACATATACCTTCGTTGGAGTTAAAAGAGCTTCTCCGACTGTCATTCCTAATTCTTCAACGTGCTGATCCATTTTATAGTTGTAAGTATCTAAGAATATCTTTCTTATAAACGAAAATCCGTTACTGTGTACTCCACTAGATGAAATCCCTACTAGCATATCTCCTGATTTTACATCTTTACCAGATACTATCTTTTCTTTATCTGCTATACCTATTGAAAATCCTGCTAGATCGTAGTCGTCTTGACCGTACATTCCTGGCATCTCTGCTGTTTCTCCTCCGATTAATGCACAACCTGACATCTTACAACCATCTGCAATGCCGCCCACAATTTTTTCTATGTGCTCTGGAACTAATTTTCCAAGAGCTATATAATCTAAGAAGAACAGTGGTTTAGCTCCTTGACATATTAAATCATTTACACACATTGCGACTAAGTCAATGCCTACAGTGTCGTGATTTTCCATCATTTGAGCAATTTTCAGCTTTGTTCCAACTCCGTCAGTTGATGCAAGTAAAACTGGCTCTTTCATAGATATAAAATCTTTAAGACTGTACAGTCCACTAAAGTTACCTAAATCTCCTATTACGTTGTTGTCATAAGTACCTTTTATTTTCTCTTTAATAAGATCTACTGCTCTGTTTCCTTCATCTATATCTACTCCAGACTGCTTATATGTCAACATATAACCTAGTCCTCCTTATCAATTATTTTAACTGCATAATCTCCATCAAAACAAGCCTTACAGAAAGTCGTTTCACTCTCTGTAGCTTCCAACATTCCCTCTATATCTAAAAATTTAAGCGTGTCACAACCTATATGTTTTCTCATCTCCTCAACAGTATGATTTGATGCTATCAGGTTCGATCTATTTGGCGTATCAATTCCATAAAAACACGAGTACTCAACAGGTGGTGATGTCACTCTTAGATGTATCTCTTTGGCTCCTGCTTCTCTCAGTGATTTCACTAGTCGTTTTGATGTAGTCCCTCTAACTATAGAGTCATCTACCAAAACTATAGATTTCCCTTCAATCATTCTCTTTAAAGGATTTAATTTTATCTTAACTGCTATTTCTCTCTCTTCTTGTGTAGGTTTTATAAAAGTTCTACCCACATATCTATTTTTTACTAAAGCTTCACTTACTCTGACTCCACTTGCATTTGCATAACCGAGTGCTCCTGGCCAACCAGAATCGGGTACTGGAACTACTATATCTGCATCAATATCATCATTTTGTGCAAGCCTTTCTCCACATTTTACTCTGAAGTCATAAGCGTTTACATTATCAATAGTTGCATCATTTCTTGCAAAGTAGATATGTTCAAATATACAGCTTCTCTTAACTGACTTTAAGTTTTCTGAGTAATGGTAAGACTTTAATTTTCCGTCTTTTACTACTATTATTTCACCAGGCTCTACGTCTCTAATTACTTCTCCACCAAGTATATCTATAGCACAGTTTTCAGATGCGAATATATATTCATCACCCTTTTTACCCATTATAAGTGGTCTAAATCCATTCGGATCTCTTACTGCAACTAATTCATCATCGCTAAGTATTACAAGTGCATATGCGCCTTTAATATAGTCCATAGTAAGTTTTAAACTTTCTACTATATCTCCTTTATAATATCTAGCTAGTATATACAAAATAACCTCTGTATCAGAATCAGTTTGAAACATGTACCCATCTTCTTCAAGCATGTCTTTTAGGTAATTTGCATTAACTAAATTACCATTATGTGAAATAGCTAGATTTCTCTTTCTGCAAGTTCCAACAAATGGTTGGCAATTAGAAATATGACTACCACCTGCTGTTGAATATCTAACATGTCCAATTCCTATATTTCCAATTAGGTTTTCGATTTCTTCTTCCTTAAATACTTCACCTACTAACCCCATATCTTTTTTATATTTAATTTTCTCGTCGCCCATAACAGCCATACCACAGCTTTCTTGTCCCCTATGTTGTATAGAAAAAAGACCGTAGTACAGTTCTTTTGATACGTTTTTATCGGAGTAAATACCTATGATCCCACACATAAAAACCCCTCCTATTTATTCATTCTTGAAAGGACTTCTGTGTAGCTCTCTATAAGTCCGCCAAGATTTCTTCTGAATCTATCTTTATCAAGCTTTTCATTAGTGCCTACATCCCAAAGTCTGCATGTATCTGGAGATATTTCATCTGCCAATATTATATTTCCGTCAGCGTCTTTACCAAATTCTATCTTAAAATCTACTAGTTTTAAATTTAATTTTAAGAAGAAGTCTTTTAATAATTTATTTATCTTTAAAGTCTCTTCTTTTAAGTATTTAAGCTCGTCTCTCTTTGCAAGTTTCATTGCTACTGCATGGTCTTCATTTATCATCGGATCATTGTAATCGTCGTTTTTATAGCTCAACTCAAATATAGGCTCATCGAGAACAATACCTTCTTCCATACCTACTCTCTTACAAAATGAACCTGCTGTTATATTTCTTATGATCACCTCAAGTGGTAATATTTCTACTTTCTTAACCAACATCTCTCTCTCTGACAAACTTTTTATAAAATGTGTTTTTATCCCGTTTTCGTTTAACATTTCAAAAATTATAGTAGATATCTTGTTGTTTAAAATACCTTTTGAATCTATTTCAGCTTTCTTTTCTCCATTAAATGCTGTTGCATCATCCTTATAGTAAACCACATACTCGTTTTCATTATCTGTTACATAAACTTGTTTCGCTTTTCCTTCATATAATAACATTCCTTTACCCCCTTAAACTTTTATCATCTTCTAATACTTTTTGAGCCATCAAGTTTCTGTATTCTTTTAAATCTTCTTTAAGTTTTGGATATTTAAGTGTCATGATTTGAATTGCTAATAGTGCTGCGTTAAGTCCTAAGTCTATAGTTACGGTTGCTACTGGTATACCTTTAGGCATCTGTACTATTGATAATAATGAATCTAATCCATCCATAGTAGATGATTTTATGGGTAAACCTATAACTGGTATTAAAGTCTGAGCGGCTATAACACCTGGCAAGTGAGCTGCTTTTCCGGCTGCTGCAATTATTACATCTACTTCATCTTCTACTTCCGTTATAAACTCAGTTAATTGAGTAGGAGTTCTGTGAGCTGACAACGCTCTAACCAATACCTCAATACCGAATTTTTCTAAAAGCTTTATTCCCTCTTCTAATTTTGGGTAATCAGATTTAGATCCCATTACTACTGCTACTTTCACTTAACTTCACCATCCTTATTTATATTAAAATTTATAATCATTTTTTATTAACACGAATTATATACTTAAATTTTATAATAATATACAGCTTTTTTCAAGCTATTTTTGAATTTTTCTAGAAATATTATTTTATGATCAGCTTTTAATGTTCGTGTTTTTTAATTAAATATACTATATTTTACTATTTATTTAATTATAGTTCAATTCTATAAACTATTTAGCCCAAATTACATAAATATGTATAGAGCGGACTGTTCAATCATTTAATAATAATATATAAATATTATCGATATTTAAGAGGAGGGAATATAATTGTCAGACTTAAAAAAAGTTTTGATAGGAAGCCCCATACACCAAACACCAGATATTTTAAAAGAGTTTCTGATATCGCTAAAAGAGTTAAATAAGAGCGATTTTGATATTAGCTACTACTTTATAGATGATAATATTGAAGAAATTTCTTCGGATTATCTCAAAAATTTTAAAGAAAGTGAAAAAAATGTAACTCTTATTGCCTCAAATTTCCAAGATAATTATGTAAAAAATGAACATACTCACATGTGGAGCTCTAATCTTGTTGATAAGGTAGCAAATTTCAAAAATGAAATTATTAGATATTCAATTGAAAATAATTTTGACTACCTTTTTTTTATCGACTCCGATTTAATAGTAAATCCTAGAACATTGAACCAACTTGTAGGAGATAACAAAGATATAATATCTAATGTGTTTTGGACTAAATGGGAGCCTAACACAATTGAAATGCCTCAAGTTTGGTTAATGGATTCATATGATATGCACGATGATAGTATTCCAACGGATCATGCACAGCAAACTATGGAGTTTATTAATAAGATGAGAATACCTGGAGTTTATAAAGTTGGTGGACTTGGAGCATGTACTTTGATAAGCAAAAAAGCGCTCTTAGCCGGTGTAAGTTTCAGCAAAATATACAATCTCTCTTTTTGGGGAGAAGATAGACATTTCTGTATAAGAGCCGCTTCTTTAGGACTTGAGCTTTATGTAGATACTCATCTTCCTGCTTACCATATCTACAGATATGCGGACCTCGATGGCGTAGAGAATTACAAAAAAGATACAATAGCTAAAAATAAAGATCTAATTAAATTCAAAGTGTTAAATAATATAACAAAGGGAATCAACGCTTTAGAAACATACTCGTATCAAACTGAATTTTCTAATGAATTTTTAGTATACTTTACTTCAAATGAGGGAAGTAAACAATTGGCTTTGATTAATAGTAAAAAAGACAATGTAAAGTCTAATAAAATAATTAACAGAGCTAGCATAACTAAGTGCGACTTTGACTTTAATATAAACGATACGAAAATTGACTGTGATCTAGAATTGACTGTAGATGGATTTAAAAACTTTAAAAGCTATTACAATAAGTACTCTGCTAGGTGTAGGTTAGAAAAACAAAATGATGGAAACTATCTGATCGATGAATTTATTATTGAAAATGAAATCACTCTAGATAATGCACCTATTGTTAGATATTTTAGAGAAAAACCTACACTTACTTTATCTATGATTGTAAAAAACGAAGAAGGTAGATATTTAAAAAAAGCACTTGAATCTGCTAGGGAATATATCGACAATGCAGTAATAATAGATGATGCCAGCACAGACAATACTATAGAAATATGTAAAGAGGCTCTCAAAGGTATACCTCTTACATTAATTTTAAACAAAGAATCAAAATTCAGCAATGAAATTGACTTGAGAAAACAGCAGTGGAGAGAAACTATAAGTACAGATCCCGATTGGATACTATTCTTGGATGCAGATGAAATATTTGAAGATAAATTTAAAGACAATGTCAATGAATTAATGATTAACTATGATATAGACAGTTATATGTTTAGACTTTACGACTTTTGGAATGAAGATCATTACAGAGATGATAATCTCTGGCGTGCGCATAATTCTTATAGAGTTTTTATGATCAGATATCAAAAGAATTTCGATTACAAATTCAATGAAACAGCTCAACACTGCGGAAGAATGCCCTACAATGTCGGAGAACTTCAATACTGCCTTTCTAACATGAGATTAAAGCATTACGGTTGGTCATGTGAAGAAGATCGCATCGAAAAATACAATAGATATTTAAAACTAGATCCAAATGGTGAATTTGGGTCATTAGATCAGTATGCTTCTATCCTCGATGAAAATATAAACTTGACTAAATGGGATGAAAACAGTTAGAATTTGAGTAGAAAGTTTAGGATGGTGAAAATAGTGAAAATAAAAGTTTTAACTATATTTGGAACTAGACCTGAAGCTATAAAAATGGCTCCTTTAATTAAAGAGCTTCAGCTTCACGACAGTATCCAAAGTATAGTATGCGTTACGGCCCAACATAGACAGATGTTAGATCAAGTTTTAAAAACTTTTGATATAACTCCTGATTATGATTTAAATATAATGAAAGATGGCCAGACATTAACTGATATAACATCAAAAGCTTTATCGAGTTAGATAGCGTAATGAAAGAAGTTAATCCAGACTTAGTTTTGGTACATGGTGATACAACTACTACTTTTGTAGGAGGGCTATCGGCCTTCTACAATAAAGCAATGATTGGCCATGTCGAAGCTGGACTCAGAACATATGATAAGTACTCCCCTTTCCCTGAAGAGGTAAACAGACAACTAACAGGAATTTTAGCAGATATTCATTTTGCTCCAACGGAACATGCTAAAGAAAATCTATTAAAAGAGGGAAAAGATATAAATAAAATATTTGTAACAGGAAATACAGCAATTGATGCACTTAATACTACTGTAAGTGACGACTACCATCATGAAGTATTAGATAAATTAAAAGATGACAGAATGATTTTATTGACTGCACATAGACGTGAAAATCTAGGTGAAAACATGTATAGCATGTTTAGAGCTATAAAGAGAATTGCTGATGAATTCGAAGATGTTCAAGTAGTTTATCCAGTCCATTTAAATCCTGCAGTTAGAAAAACTGCACAGGAGGTATTTGGAGACGACAATAAGATACATTTAATTGAACCACTGGAAGTATTGGATTTCCACAACTTTATGAGTAAATCTTATATGATCATGACAGATAGCGGTGGAATACAAGAAGAAGCACCTTCTCTAGGAAAACCAGTATTAGTACTAAGGGATACTACCGAAAGACCTGAAGGGGTCGCTGCTGGTACATTAAGGTTAGCTGGTATTGACGAAGATACAATATATTCTCTTACCAAACAACTGTTAACGGATGAAGATGTCTACAATAAAATGGCAAAGGCTTCAAATCCTTATGGCGATGGAAAAGCTAGTAAATATATAGTACAGCATATTTTAGATTTATTCTAAACACAAATTAAAAAGGATATATCAATTCAAAATTGATATATCCTCTTTATTTTAATACTTTTATACTACTATATATCTCATCTAAACCTATAATAATATTATCTTTGTCTAGATTTATAATAATTATGATATTTATTATAATAGTTATTACCGCTATATTTCATCTTGATTTCTCTATCGCTTTTCTGTGAACCATAGGAATCATTGTAAGAATTGTTTTCATAACCATATAATGGTTTATGATGATCGCGCTCTTTATCTCGATCACATTCATCGTGGCAGTCACATTTATCATGGTGGTCACATTTATCATGGCAGTCGCATTTATCGTGGTGGTCACATTTATCGTCGTGTTTTTTGTCGGATTTACACTTATCGCCAGTGCGAATAATAAATTCAATTGCTATTTCTCTAAGTTCATCTATTAATTTCTCAACTTGATCTAACTCTTTAGATAAATCACAAGTTAAACACTTACAGAAAGATGAAGATACTCCACCAAGGTTACAACAACTTCTATTGCAGAATATAATCAGGATGATTATTTTAGCTATAATAGCCAAAATTAGAAGTATTAGTTGTAGTAGTACACAGAATAATTCTCCTACTAAAGATTCATGTCTATCGTTACAGTTTACTTGTCTTATTGCATCAGCTAAGCAACGGTTAAGTTTTAAAGCTCTTTCTAATTCTTCTTTTAAAGAACAGTTTTCTATTAAACCACTTTCTATTAATTCTTCTAATACTCTAGAAAGGAATCCCAATATTCCCCTATCAGAACTGTAATCAAAAATTTCATCTACTTCTTTTACTAGCGCTGCTGATTGCAAATTACCTCCTACTAAAATATACTGAATTATATTCCATATATAACAAGGTGTTATTTGATATAGATCACTTTCCACCTTTAATGATTCTAATTTTTGTTGAGGTATTATATCAACTAATTTTCTTAAATCTGCAGAGCAAGCTTCTAAATCTGATTTATAGTTATTTAAAGTTTTAGCATTATCCATTTATTTCACTCCTATATATTATTAGGATAAATTTCATACCCTAATATAAATATATTAAATAAACAAATTTTTGACACTAAAAAACAATATTTCTTAAAAAATTGTATAATATAAGCATATTTTCACATTAATCTGCAGGACTTAATGCTCTAATAATAATTTGAACTACCATTTCTTTTTCAATTTTATCATCCATTCTAAATTCGGGTATAAGATAAATCTCGGTATAAAATATCCTAATACAGTTGTGATAATTATACGAAAAGCTGTCATAGTTGGTATATCAATAATATCGCCTTTTTCTTTAAATTTATAAAATAAATTTTTAATCTTATTATATCCGTACTCATAAAATAATGACTCAATTTCGTCCCTTATATATTCTTGTGACATAAACTCATTTACAAGTATTTTTAAAATAGGTGTCTCTTTTTTTGCAAACTCAAATCTATCATCTACAAAAGCTCTTATAAACATTTCAAAGGTGATATATTCTTTGTTTAATACAGTTTCAGAAAACTCTTTGAAAAATTTGGGTGCCATAAATCTAATAAAAGATGGAAATACAACCGCATCCAATAAACCTTTTTTAGTTCTGAACTGTCTAAAAATACTTCCTTCTGCTACCCCAGCCCTTTGAGCAATTTCTGCAGTAGATACTTTTTCGTATCCTTTTTCACTAATTAGTTCTACAGCTGCAATCAAAATATTTTGCTGTTTCTTTGTCAGTTTTCCATCCTTGTTATTGTCATTTATAATATAATCAATCCAATCGCTCATATAATTACCTCTTTACCATATTCTATGTTTTTTAAGTGCAAATACATTCAATACACCAAAAACCACTGTAAATCCTAGCAACACCAATAAATTTGGTGCCACATCGTAAAGTGAAGCTCCGCATGTCATTACATCTCGAAGTGCTTCACCTGCATATGTTAATGGCATACATTTCGATAAAATCTGTAGTGCCTCCTCCATATCTCTTATAGGGAATATTCCAGCAAAAAACGCCTGTGGAACTATTACAATCGGTATAAATTGAATTACTTGAAGTTCATTATTGCAAATGCCGATATAAACATTCCAAAACTAAGAGCACATAGTGCAATTACTATACTAATCACTAAAATTAGACCGATATTACCTACATTGTATATTTCTAATACCCATATGCTGTACGCCGATATTATAGCGGATTGCAAAATAGTGAATACTCCAAATCCTATTAAATATCCTAAAACTACTTCGTATCTTCTTATCGGTGTAGCCAATAATCTCTCCAGAGTACCTGTTGTACGCTCTCGTAAAAAACTAACTCCAGAAATTAAAAATACAAAGAAGAATATAAAAAATCCTATAAGTAAAGGTCCTAAGTAATCAAGTGTATTCATATCATCTGACCCGTAATAACTATCTATTTTAAGTTCTAAAGAGTTCATCTGAGCTGGTACGTTTTTCTTTATAGCGCTTTGGATATCTTTTACCACTTGCGAAATAATAGAGCTATCCGATCCATTAAGTAAAATATTTATCTTTGAACTCTCTTTTGTTATATACGCATCTAGATCTTTTTCTTTAAATTTTTCTTCAGCTTCCTTTTTTGTCATAACATAGATATTTTTATCACTTTCCATATAAGAAAGCATCTCTTCTATCTGCTCATTTTCTATGCCAATATTTACACTAGCTTCATTATTAGTAAATACAAAGTTCATAAGAGTCAGTATAAGTATTGGAGCAAATATCAACAGGGCGAGTGTACGTTTATCTCTAAAGAACTGTCTTATAATCCTAGTTACAATTGCATTAATTCTCATATACATCTCCCCCTAACTTCAAGAATGCTTCCTCTAAAGTACTACATCCATGCTCATTTATTAATTCTCTTGGAGATCCAACAGATATACACCTACCACCTCTAATCATAGCGAGTGTATCGCAGTTTTGAGCCTCATCCATAACATGTGTTGTCATTAGGATTGTAACTCCTGATTCTTTTAGGCTTCTCAATTCATCCCATATTTGCTGTCTAAGGAGTGGATCCATTCCGACTGTAGGTTCATCTAAAACAAGGAGTTTTGGTCTATGTAAAAGTGCTATTGCTAAAGACAACCTTCTTTTCATTCCACCAGAATAATTTGCCACTACTTTTTTGCTATCATCATTCAAATTGACAACCTTTAATGATTCATATATTCTACCTTTCCACTGTATTTTTGGAACTTTATACAATTGACAGTAGAACTTCATATTTTCCTCAGCTGTCAAATCTGTATACAGTGCATCAGCCTGAGCTGTATAGCCAATATCTTCTATAACCTCTACATTTGGTACCTTTCTATCCATTATATATATTTCTCCACTATTAGCCGATTCCATCCCCATTATAAGCCTAATTAAAGTTGTCTTTCCAGCTCCAGATGGACCTAACAATCCGAATATTTCTCCATTTTTCACTTCGAACGAGATATCTTTTAGTACTTTCTGCTTCTTATAATGTTTAGATACACCTTTAATTTGAATACAGTTTTCACTTTCCATATCTTCATCCCCTTACAATACATTCTAAATGAGTATTCACTCATTTTATTTTACCATGTTGATATTTATAACACAATAACAAAATGAGTGATCACTCATTTTGTTGTCAAAGTATTTTAAAAAACGAAAAATTATAGAAGCATTAGCCCCTATGGTTGTTATGATTCTTTATCTATTATCTAATATATCATTTGAGCTATAAATATAAACTAAAACATATTAATATAATTTCTATAATATCCTATTAATAAAGAATGTTTTTAGGAGGTTTTTTATGAAATACTATATAAGAGTTGAAGACAATGTTAGGATTTTCGCTGAAGATTTAAATCCAACCGCAAGTAAAACACTTTTTTTTATCCACGGTTGGCCTCAAAACCATAAAGTCTTTGAATATCAGATCAATAGACTTATAAACCTTGGATTTAGGTGTGTTGCTATAGATCTTAGAGGTTTTGGTAATTCAGATAGCCCTACAGATGGCTACGACTACAACAGGATGGCTGATGATATTAAAGTTGTAATCGATACACTTAAATTGAACAACATTACTATAATAGGACATTCTATGGGAGGGGCAATAGCTATAAGATATATGGCTAGACACAGAAACTACGGAGTTTCTAAATTAATTTTAATCGGAGCTGCTTCTCCAAAGTGGACTCAAGGAGAAAACTGGAACTATGGTTTTAGCGTTGATCAAGTTGATGATATGATAAATCAACTTTACAATGACAGGCCAAAACTTATCAGGATTTTCTCTGAAATGTTTTTTTATCAGTATATAAGTACTCCTCTAGCTGATTGGTTCTCCGCTATATCCCTATCTAGCAATAGCTGGGCTACTATTAAATGCTTAGAATCTCTTAGAGACGAGGAAGAGTTTGACGATTTACCAAAAATCTATGTTCCTACATTGATACTTCATGGAACTCATGATCAAATATGCCCATTTGAGTTAGCAGAATATATGAATAAAAGTATTCAAAGATCTAGATTAATTCCTCTTACAGAAAGTGGTCATGGCTCCTTCTACGAACAAAGAGATACGGTTACTCAACAAATAGCTGATTTTGCTAATGAAAATATAATTACGCCTAGATTCGTTTAGTTTAATACTTGCGTATTACCTCAGAAACATTATCCTAGCAAACATTAACACCTAGTTTTGACTCTATAAAATTATAATTAACATTTAGTTACTTACTATTTGTATTTTAACAAAATAAATGATAATATTAAAATATAATAATTTAATAGGTGATGGTGTTCGCCTTTTAAATATCAGTAAATGATTGATGACGCCTACTTAAATATTGGGACTTTATGGTTCCTCTATTTAAGTAGGCATTTTTTGATTGTCTATTTTAAAATCAGGAGGTGAAATTTTTGAATTCAGAATTCAAAGAATGTATTAACAACGCAAATTCTATCTCTTTTTACCTTATAAAATGGCTTATAGTCTCTCTTGCAGTCAGTATACTAGTTGGATCTCTATCTGCCTTTTTCTTAGTGAGTCTAGATTTTGTAACGATAAAGCAAACCGATTATAAGTGGTTATTATTTTTACTACCTTTTGGTGGAGCATTTATCTCCTTCTTGTACAAAAGATTTGGCAATAATGCTATTAAAGGCAATAATTTAATTATTGAACAGGGTAATGGAGAGGAAGAAAATATACCATTACGACTTGTTCCTCTTACACTTTTTGGAACACTTGTAACTCATTTATTCGGTGGGTCAGCTGGCCGTGAAGGAACTGCTGTACAAATGGGTGGTGCTGTAGCTGAATTGACTGGTAAGATTTTTAAATTTAATAAATTTGACAGAAAAATAATAATTATATGTGGTATAAGCGCTGGATTTAGTTCTGTTTTTGGCACTCCATTAGCTGGAACTATCTTTGGTCTTGAAGTTTTATCACTTGGACTTATTAAACATGACGCTCTAGTGCCGAGTTTTTTCTCTGCATTCTTTGCAAATATAGTAACTTTAAGCTACGGTGTTAACCATACACACTATAACATTGGGGTTATACCTGAATTAAATCCAATCTTAGTTTTAAAATTAATAACAGCAGGTATAGCATTTGGTCTAGTTGGTCTTGCTTTTAGCCTTTCTATCGCTGTAATTAAAAAATTCTATATAAAATGGATGCCAGACCCAGTTATCAGATCATTTGTAGGTGGAGTTGTCGTGATATTGCTTGCTTTTTTAGTAGGAACTAGAGACTACTTAGGACTAAGCCTACCACTTCTTCAACATGCCTTTGATGGAACTTCAGAGATGTTCGCATTTTTATGGAAACTTGTATTCACTGCTTTTACTCTAGGAGCTGGATTCCAGGGAGGTGAGGTTACACCTCTATTTGAGATAGGTGCAACACTTGGCTCTACCCTGTCTACAGTTTTATTGCTACCTACTGCATTTTTGGCTGCACTTGGATTTATAGGAGTTTTTACTGGAGCTACAAATACTCCGATAACTTGCTTTATTATGGGCATTGAATTATTCGGCTCTGAAGGTGCAGTATACATTTTCTTAATATGTGTAATAAGTTATTTATTCTCAGGCAACTCAGGAATTTATTCATCGCAAAAAATTTCAATAAAAAAAGGCCCCTTTACCAATGATAAAGTGACTTAAAACCTTTAGATTTTATTTATAGAGACAAGGATATTAATCCTTGTCTTCAATTTTATCAAGTTTTTTATTGTATAGAAACATATAAAACGAAGCAATAAATACTATTATGTATCCAAGCACACTAAGTGTATCTGGAAATTGATTGAATAGTAGAATACTAAGTATTGCTGAGAATATTATGTTTGTGTAATCGAATATAGATATCTCCTTGGCTGGTGCATATTTATATGCAAGAGTTATTCCAAATTGACCTAAGCTAGCAAAAGTTCCCGCTAAAAGCAGATATACAAGTTGCAGCCATGTCATAGACTTAAATACAAGTATAAATGCAGGGAAAGTTGTCACGAGTGAAAATACCGAGAAGAAAAATACGATTGTATAGTACTCCTCTTTATCCTTCAAAACCCTCAGACATGTATACGCTGCACCTGCAAATAATGCCCCTAATATAGCTACTATGTACGGTACTAAGTCTACTGAAAATGTTGGTTTTATAATAAATAAAGACCCTATAAATGCCACCACAAGAGATGTTATTTGCTTTGCATTTATTTTTTCTTTTAAAAACAATGCACTTAGTATAATAACTAGGAATGGGCTTAATTTATTGATCATATTTGCATCTGATAGCACCAACTTGTCAATTGCATAGAAGCTAAAAATAACTCCCAATGTACCAAATAGCGATCTATATATAAGAATTTTTCTATTCTCCTTTTTTCCAGTCATACTTCCCTTATGTTTTATAATTAGATAAAGTGCCACTGTTGCCGAAACCAAGTTTCTAAAAAATACTTTTTGGAAGTTTGGAAGATCACCTGCAAGCTTTACAAAAGCTGACATTAAAGCAAATCCCAAAGCTGAAGCTGTTATAAATATAATACCCTTTACTCTATCTGATTTGATTATATCTAGCATAGCATTTCTTCACATCCTTTCTTAAATTTTAAAACATTTAGTATAATTATAGTATACTTTATTAATATCTGTCGAAAATTTGATAAATAAAAGTTTTAACTTATTATTCATACCCTAAAAAGAATAAATTACTCACATCTTAATAAAACAATATTGACAATTAGTATTTTTTAACTTATTCTCATATTAAGGACATATTTAGGTTATGTCCTTAATATGTAGGAAATCGTATTCTAGAGGAATGATCATTTCCTAAAATTAATAAAAAGTTTGGAGGAGAATATGGAAAATAGCAAAAAGTACTTTATCAATGCGTTTTTAACATGCGCAGTAATCGTTATCATTTGCGAATTTATAGGTCAAAGAAATGTAGGTATAGGTTCGTTTACTATGGCGTTATTCCCAATGTTGTATGCAGTTATAATTGGACTTATAATAACACCAGATCTATTAGGTAAAAAAATACCTGTGTTAAAAAAATTTATTAATGAAAAAGAAATCAATATCGCTGGGGAAGTCGTTGGGATTGCCCTAGTTATGCTAGGTATAAAATACGGAACTACAGTTGGACCAAATATACAAAATATTGTTCAAGCTGGTCCAGCATTTATAGCTCAAGAATTTGGGCATATACTTGCCCCAATTGTCGCACTTCCACTAGCTCTATTGTTTGGTATGAAAAGAGAAGCTGTCGGAGCTACAGCAAGTATTAGCCGTGAACCATCACTTGGCGTTATTTCTGAAAAATACGGAATAAATTCACCTGAGGGAAGCGGTGTACTTGGTACATATCTTATGGGTACGGTTTTGGGAACTATATATTTCAGCTTTTTAGGATCAGTATCAATATACAGTGGACTTCATCCCTATGCTTTAGGTATGGCATGCGGTGTTGGTAGTGGTAGTATGATGACAGCTGCTTCTGCATCACTTTCTGCAATGGTTCCAAAAGGTATGGAACAAACTATACTTTCATATGCAGCAACAAGTAATATGATGTCCAGCATTACAGGAATAATATTTTTAGTATTTGTATCTCTACCACTTACTAACTTTCTATACGATAAATTAGAACCAGTTTTAGGAAGAAAGAAAAAAAATGTCGAGGAGGGTGAATAACAATGTTTGGAAAAATAGATTTTAAAAGGAGCTCGTTTCAACTACTTGTAATGACATGTGTAGGAGCGATTATACTTCTTGGACAAAGAATAAGCTTAGGTACTCCTGTAATGAAAGCCCTACCTGGTATGATTATGGTTATCGCTGCTGCTATGGCCGCTATGATTTTAAAAGACCTATTTCCTAAATCGATATTCCCTGCATTTGGATTCGCTACTATACTAGGTCTATTACTTAGTATGCCGTACAGCCCTACTGCAAAGGTTTTTCTAGAAAATACAGACAATGTCAACTTCATGGCAATAACTACTCCACTACTTGCTTTTGCTGGTATATCAGTTGGAAATAAAATAGAACAGCTTAAAGAAATGTCATGGAAAATTATTGTAATTTCGATGTTGGTATTTACAACAATTTTCTTCGCCTGTGCAACTATAGCACATGTAGTATTAAAACTTCAAGGAAGAATATAACTTAATATTTTGGAGGAAACGTATTATGAATAAAGAACAAATAAAATCATTAATTATCAATACCATCGATGAGAATAAAGATAAAATAACTGAAATTAGTCATGGTATCTACGAAAATCCTGAGTTTGGATATAAAGAATTTAAAACTACTGATTCTGTATCTAAATTTTTAGAAGAAGAATTAAACTTAGATGTAGAAAAAAATATTGCTGTAACTGGTTGTAAGGCGACTGTAAACAGCGATAAATCTGGTCCACATATATCAATTCTAGGTGAATTAGATGGTATCTCATGTAAAGATCATAAAGATGCCAATGAAATAGGAGCATCTCATACTTGCGGACATAACAACCAAATAGCGGGTATGCTTGGTGCCGCAGTCGGCCTTATTAAAAGTGGCGTACTCGACTCTTTAGGCGGTAAAATCACTTTTATGGCTACTCCTGCTGAAGAATTCATTGAACTAGAATACAGACAACAACTTAAAGATAATGGTGAAATAACTTATTTTGGTGGAAAACAAGAACTTGTTAAAAGAGGACATTTTGATGATATAGATATGTCTATGATGTTCCACTCATCTGATTTAAACGGAGATCTAGCGTTAGTTGGACCTGAAAGTAATGGATTTGTAGGTAAAAAGGTTCAATTTATAGGAAAAGAATCACATGCTGGTTCAGCTCCACATGAGGGAATAAATGCTCTTAATGCAGCGATGCTTGCTATAAACAACGTTAATGCACTTAGAGAAACTTTCCAAGAAAAAGAAAGAGTTAGATTCCATCCAATTATAACTAAAGGTGGAGATATCGTAAATGTAGTACCTGCTGATGTACATATGGAATCATATGTAAGAGCCAGAACTATAGAAGGAATGAAAGATGCAAGTGAGAAAGTAAACAGAGCTTTAAAAGCTGGTGGATATGCTGTCGGTGCCGATGTTAAAATAACTGAAATTCCTGGATATTTACCAATAATAAGATACCATGAATTCGATGATCTTTTTAGAAACAATCTAATCGAATGCGGTGTTCAAGGCGATAAAATCATTGATGGCGGAGACTTTACAGGATCGTTTGACTTCGGCGATATATCTCACTTGATGCCTACTCTACATCCAATGGTAGCAGGTGTTAAAGGGGCTCTACACACTAGAGATTATGAGATCATCGATGAGGAACTAGCATATATAGTTCCTGCAAAAGCAATGGCATTAACTGTTGTCGATCTACTATTTGACGATGCGAAAAAAGCCAATGAAATATTAGCAGACTTTACTCCTGCTATGTCAAAAGAAGAGTACTTAGAATTTTTATCACAATACGATAAAACATTATAAAATATACAACATATAAAAAAGTCTAAATTACATTTATATAATAATCTAAAAAGAGGATGCGGTGGTGATATTTAATCATCTTTAAGCATCCTCTTTGTAATACAGTAAATTATTAAAATATTATTTCGATCAAGTGCCTTGGTCTTCCCACTCCATTGCTACTCTCTTTTGCATATATCTTTCCAAAATTAGCAGATACTATTTTATTTAATATACGTCTAGCGCTTCTTTCACTTATATCTAGATAATCGGCAAATTCTTTAGCATCGTAAACCTTACTCTGTCTAATTTTATTTATTGATATGATCTTTGATACAGATTCACAACTTAGACCTGTTTTTTCCGAAATTTCAATAACATTCTTATCAGTAGAGGCTATAGAATAATCTAATTGTTTTTTGGATTTTAACGGCCCTTTCAAATTTTCTTTTTCATCTATTAAAAATATATCCTTATTATTAGAGTTTTCACTGCGTTTTGCAGATTTATACGCATTAGTCTCCGCTTGGTACGCCGTAAACCCAATACCTATTCCAGTACACAAAACAAATCCCATAGATTTAATACTATTTTTCAAATCCCATAACATATTGTAGTTATCTATATTCTCTGCAGCACCTTTATGTGCAAACACGACATATTCATCACGTCCAAATTTGAATATCGCTCCTTGCAACTCTTTTACATACTCTATTACCTTTTTATCTATCTCTGCCATCTTAATCATATCAGAATAGTACTTTTCTTTTTCTTCACCATATTCGATAAGCCTCAGCACTTCAACTGCTATTTGAGAATTTTTAGCTTTATTCAACTTATATCTGCTATTAATCTTTTCATAGCTAGCTTTAATTGCTGGAACCGTTGCTTGAAGTCTATATACTGGGTAACCTAATTTCTTTAATTCATTATATACTCCACCAAAGCCTGTTAACATTAAATCTATTTTATTATTTTTATATAAATCAATATGCCACTTAACGTACTCATCCTCATGTGTTTCACTTGAAAATGGCTTTGAATAAACTCTCTCAATATCGATGTTGAATTCCGTTAGAGTGTCCACCAACTCCTCTTTTTCCACAACATCTAAACTAAACTTATCGTATTTAATATTATTTTTATTGACTTCCCACAAAGCTTTTGTAATGCTTGTCCCACCCCTTGAAACAAATGTGTGTGGCTTCTTTAATTCATACTTTGCGCTAATTGCCTCATATACACCACAGCCAGTAAAAATAAACGCATCACATTCTTTATCACATATTTCCATAACTTCAATAGCTTGATGTACTTTTTCTCTTATATATAAATTTATCTCTAATCCCAAATCTAAATTACTAAGGCATTCTTTTATTATCACACCTGAGTCTTCTGGACCGACAATTCCTAATTTCATATTTAGCCCTCCCTATATATACCACATTATTATTATCACTTAATACAGTGTATATTACAACATATATACATAATTAATAAAATCATTTTAATGAAACAATAGAATAACCCAATAAGCTTTCTATTTTAAAAAAATAAAGAGGTTATTTAAATTTAATTCTATATGTCTCTTTTTATACATCCAGCACATTAAATTTGAATATAACATAAACTTGACAAATATATATTAAATTGCTATTTTATTAATAGTTATACAACTGACGGAAGTGGAATTGACCACATGAAGTATAGCAATTATTAGCCGACCGTCTGGGCAAAAGCTAGAATGTGTTTGGCTTTTTTTGTCTTTATAATTTATTTAAAAGGAGAATTTGTCTATGAAAAGAAGTAAAGTTAAGAGAATGGTTATTATGGGAATTTTAATCGCGTTACAGATTGTATTATCGCGTTTTTTATCCATCAATACACCAATTGTTAGGATAGGATTCTCATTTTTACCCATTGCAATTGCTGGCATTATGTTCGGTCCTCTATATACTGGAATTGGATCAGCAATTAGCGATATTTTAGGCGCAGTATTATTCGGAACAGCTCCGTATTTTCCGGGATTCACACTATCCGCATTTCTATCAGGAGCAATTTATGGAATTTTTTTGCATAAAAAACCTAAAAAATTATGGAGAGTTTGTTGTGCTGTAGCAATTATAAATATTTTTATAAGTTTACTACTTGGAACATACTGGTTATATATGATAACTGGCAAAGGATACTTAGCCTTATTACCTAATAAGATAGTTCAAAACGTAGCAATGTTCCCAGTAAAAGTGATCGCAATTTGGTTGATTGCATATAGAGTTGTAGATATACAAACGGATAATACATTAATCTAGCAGTATTCAAATTTGGGTTCATAAAGAACCCAAAATTTGATAGAAATTGATTTTGAAATGATTTCTATCCTTATATAGATCTCCCTAAGATATTAATTTTAGAGCAATCACGCTAAGTAGTATGACGCATATAAATAATATTCTTAAAAACGATTTCGATTCTTTAAAAAATATAATTCCTACTAAAGCACCACCAAAAGAACCTATACCGGTCCATATTGCATATGCAGTAGCCATAGGAAGGTAATTCATAACATAACTCAAAAGCGAAAAACTCGCAGTAAAGAATAGAATAAGAAGAAAAATATTTTTTTTGCTTCTATCTTCTTTTAATTTTCCCATCATTGTAACACCAAGCATTTCGAATAGTCCAGATGTAACGAGTGCAAACCAATACATTATTCTTCAATCTCCTTTCTTCCACGCATATCTTCTTCAACTTTTAGACCTATAACACCCATAAGTAGTGTCACTGTGAACAGCAGCTTTAAAGGAACTACTGGCTGACCAAATAAAATAATTTCTGATAATGTACTTCCAAATGTACCTAACCCCACAAAAACAGAGTAAGCTGTACCTACTGGAAGCTCTTTAGAAGCATTAATCAGAAAATAGAAACTTCCGAAAATAGCTATACTGGTTAATAAATACTCTAGTAGGCTCCCAGAGTATTTTAAACCTATAACCCATACAATTTCAAATACTGCACCTATAATAATTTTTCCCCACGGGTTTATCTTCATATTAATGCCCCCTCTCAAAATTTGCAAAATAAAAAAGCCTGGAGAATAGAAAATAACTCCCAGGCTTTTATCCTTCCGTGTACAAACTATCGTTTGCGATTTCTCTCGGACCAGCTTTGCAAAGCAAACGGAACCCTAGAAATCTTTAAGTCATAATAATATATCACAAAATTTTAAAGCGGTCAATAACTTTGAAATTTTTTGCAATACTTAATAATGCTTCAATATAAATAACCCTTTATTATTGTTATTTTTTTATCTATAGGACTGCGAAATCTTTTAAAACATAGTTATCTACTTACTTTTGCAATCTTAATATAATCCTTATTCAAAACGCTAAATACACAACTCATTTATTGATAAAAAATAGACAATATTTTGAAGCTTAAATTGTTTAAATTCCCTTGTTTTTTGTACTATTTTGTGTAAAATATATACTTAAGATGCAAATTTATTTTTAAGTATGTCAATTAAATATTTGGGTGGTGAAAAAATTTGCAAAAGAAAAAAGTGTTAATAATCGGTAGCGGTATTTCAGGATCTATGGCTGCAAACCTACTTCAACGCAATTTTATCGTTACTATTTTAACAAAAAAAGCGATAACCGATTCAAATTCCATGTTGGCTCAAGGTGGTATAGCCGTAGCTTTAGATGAAAATGATTCTTCGAAAGATCATTATGAAGACTCTTTATCTGCAGGTTGTTTTTACAACGATACCCAAGCCCTTAAGCAACTAGTAACAAAAGGCCCCAAAGTACTACAAAATCTTATAAATTCAGGTATGGATTTTGATAAATGTTCAGATGGTGCTTTTTCATACGGACTTGAGGGAGCTCACAAAAGACCTCGTATACTTCATATTTGCGGTGATAAAACAGGTAATAAAATGACATCTTTTTTGCATTGTAACTTGCGGAATGTGGATATAAGAGAAAACACAACAGTCATAGAGATATTATCTAAAGACAATACTTGTTTTGGCGTTAAATTACTCAACTCCAAAAATGAAATTGAACTACTTTATTCTGATTACGTGATTTTAGCTACTGGCGGTATTGGTCAAATGTACCCTCTTACCACTAATTCCGAAACAATAACTGGCGATGGAATAGCTATGGCATATCGTGCTGGATGTGAATTGAAAGATATGGAGTTTGTCCAGTTTCATCCAACACTACTTTCAATTGATCATAGTTGTTACGGCCTAATATCTGAAGCTGTTCGTGGCGAAGGTGCTACACTTATAAGAGAAGATGGCAGCAAAGTCATGAAAGGAAAACATGACTTTGAGGATCTAGCGCCTAGAGATGTGGTCAGTAGAGAAATATCATCGGAAATCCATAGTGGTGAAAAGGTTTTCTTAGATATCTCTGGTGTACCTGATTTTAAAGAAAGGTTCCCTGCTATTACTGAGAATCTAAAGAAACATAATATTCCATTTGAAAAAACAAAGCGGATACCTATTCATCCTGGAGCTCATTTCTTTATGGGTGGAATCAAAACCGATTTAAATGGAGAAACCTCAGTAAAAAATTTATTTGCTATCGGAGAAACTGCATGTACAGGAGTACATGGTGCAAATCGCCTAGCAAGTAATTCACTATTGGAGGCTATTGTTTTTGCAGAAGCTACATCAAAAACAATCCTGGATAGAATTAATGATATTGATTCAATTAATCCTTATTGTGTCCAGAAAATCAATTCAAGTGAAGCATATAATTGTAGAAATGGCGCTTCTACTGAAAAAAGTGTTAATTTGCCCAATATAATTGAGCTACAACAAAGATCTTGGGAAAGTATAGGTATTACTCGCTCTGAAGAAAATATATCCAATTTTTTAGATTGGTTATCCAATTACGACTTTTTATCTCCACTAAGTAATAAACATTTAAACAAAGAAAATTTCGAATGCCAAAACCTTTGTTTAATCGCACAGCTTATTGCTAAAGCCGCACTCAAGAGAAAAGAAAGTATAGGTGCTCACTACATTACGAAAGGAAATTAAACAACAATGAATTTACTTTTAGCAAAAGAAAAAATTAATGAATTCTTATTAGAAGACATTGGCAGTGGTGATTTATCTACCAACTCAATTTTTGATAAAAACGATAAAGATGATGGTATTTTTATTGCAAAGCAAGATGGTATTGTAAGTGGAATCGATATTCCGAATATTGTTTATGAAATCCTAGGAGGACAAGCTTCCTTTACACCCCATAAGTTTGATGGTGAAACTGTCAAATCAGGTGAAACTATAGGTGTAGCATCTGGTTCAATTCAATCTCTATTGACTGGTGAACGTGTTATATTAAATTTAATGCAGCGAATGAGCGGTATTTCGACTGTTACTGCTCAAGCAGTTAAAACTTTAGACGATCCAAATATTAGGATATGTGATACACGTAAAACGGCACCTGGTCTTAGGATGTTTGATAAATACTCAGTACGAATGGGTGGCGGATATAACCACAGAGTTGGACTTTATGATGGTGTTATGTTAAAGGACAATCATATTGCTTATGCAGGTGGAATTCAACAAGCGGTAGAAAAGGTCAGAGATAAAATTGGGCATATGGTGAAAATTGAAGTTGAAGTAGAAAGATTAGATCAAGTTAAACAAGCAGTTGATTCAGCAGTAGATGTAATCATGTTTGACAATAGATCTCCAGAAGAGGTAAAAGAATTTGCTAAATATGTCCCAGCACATATAACTACCGAAATATCTGGTGGAATTAATCTTCAAAATATAAATTCATATAAGGGAACTAATGCTGATTATATATCGCTTGGATTTTTAACCCATTCAATCAAAGCGTTAGACATTAGTTTTAATCATATAAAAGGAGATAAGATATGGAGACCATAAAACTATCAACAGAAAATACCTTACCAACATATTATTTTGAAGCTTCAAAAGAAGAGCTAGAACAGAGAATATTAAAAGCTAAAGAAACTTTAGGAGATCGTTTATTATTGTTATCTCACCATTATCAAAAGGATGAAGTAGTAAAATTTGCAGATGAAACCGGAGACTCACTTCAGTTAGCTCAATCCGCTGCTAAAAATAAAAAAGCTGAGTATATTGTTTTCTGTGGCGTTCATTTTATGGCTGAGACAGCAGATATGTTGACTGAAGACTTTCAAAAAGTTATTCTTCCGGATTTAGATGCAGGATGTACGATGGCAGACATGGTAGATGAATCTGATCTAGAATTAGCATGGACTAAATTAACTGAAATCTTTGGTGATATTCTACCTTTAACATATATTAATTCAACTGCTGCAGTGAAAGCTTTTGTAGGAGATCATGGTGGCGCTACTGTAACATCAGGCAATGCTGAAAATATTATTACATGGGCATTAAGTCAAGGTAAAAGAGTTTTCTTCATGCCAGATCAACATTTAGGCCGTAATGTCGCCAATAGTTTAGGTATTGCTCTAGATGATATGGCTACTTGGGATTTTATATCTCAAGAACTACAATATGATGGCAATATAGAAAAATGTAAAGTAATACTATGGGATGGCTTCTGTGCAGTTCATCAACAATTTACTCCTGATCATGTTAAAAATATGAGAGAAAATCATCCTGATATAAATATTATTGTTCACTCTGAGTGTTCACATGATGTGGTCAAACTTTCAGATTCCCATGGCTCAACGAACAATATATTAAATGCTGTAGAAAATGCAGCCCCTGGAACTAGCTGGGCAATCGGAACAGACAACAACTTAGTTGGGCGTATGATCGAGAAATACTCTGATAAAAATGTATATTCTCTCAATCCTATTTCATGTCCATGTGCTACTATGAATAGAATTGAACTTCCCCACTTAGCATGGGCAATAGATAATATAATAAATAACGATGTGAAAAATCAAATTATCGTAGAAGATAAAATTAAAGTTCCAGCATTAAAGGCTTTAGATCAAATGTTATCACTTAGTTAAATATTGTGGTTGACTCAAAACACATTAAATCATTGATTTCTCTACTACAAATTTAATAGACTGATATTTAAATATATACTAAGATTATTCAATTTAAATATCGCTTATATTAATGTTCAATGTGTTTTGATTGGTCAATCACCAATTACATACAGTATAATCAGAAATAGTTTTTCTAATATTTTTAGATTCCATAAATGTAGACATTACTGCAAAATCGTCACTGTATCTTAATACTTCCGATACATTAGTAGGTATAATTCCCCCCAAAGCTACTATTTTGATATCTGTAAGCTTTCTTGAGTTTTTTAACAGATTTAATCCCTTTGCTTCTAGACCTATTTTGCAATTTGTTTCGTATATATGAGATAGCGTTATATAATCCACTTTAATTCCTGTCTTATCTACAATATCATTTAATTTTATAACTTCATCAACACTATGAAGAGATAGTCCCAATATTTTACTGCGTTTAAAATAGTACTCTTTTTCTATTAGATCCAAGAATAGCCTAAACGGCAGGTGCATTCCATCGAAATCTAACTTTAGATATAATTTTGTATTGCTGTTTATTATAAAGTTAGTCTTCACTTCTATTCGTTCGAAGAATAATTTATCAACGATATCTCTTATTTCTAAACATAGATTCTCTAAGTCTTTATCAGATAAATCTTTTTCTCTTATAATAATATTTTCTACTCCAAAATTTACAGCTTCTTTTATAACCTCAAAATACCTTTCCCTACTGCAAAGATGTCTATTTGTTATAAAATACATCAAAATCTCTCCCAATCTTTAAATACATATTGGTAACCTATAGATTTCAACATATTATCGACATCTCTTATTGAACAATCTTCTTCAATTTCAAATTGAGCTGTATCGTGCTCATCCTGTGAATGACCTCCAACATCAGTAGTAACGCTAGCACTTAGTCTTGCTACTCCTAAAGGCATAAGATGTTTCCTAAACTCTAAATTTTCTCTTGTTGATACATTAAGGGCTGAGTGTGGATCAAATAATCTCATACACGTCATGACTTGATATAAATCTGCATCACTAACTTCTACTATACCTTCGAAAGAACCCTTAAACGGCTTTATTCTCGGTGCTGAATACGCCAACTCTATATGAGGATAGATAGTCTTTAAATATTCACCATGAAGTATCGTTAAAAACGCGTCTTTTCTAAATTCACTTAACCCCAAAAGCGCTCCAACAGATAGACTCCTCATTCCAGCTATAGCTCCTCTTTCAGGTGCATCGAGTCTAAACTTAAAATCAGACTTAGGACCATTTATATGTACTTCTCTGTACACATCTTCGTCATATGTTTCTTGATAAACAGTTAAGCTATCTGCACCCTTATAAACAAGATGCTTATACCCCTCTACTTCCATCGGATATACCTCTATACCTATCGAAGGAAACTTTTTAGATAAAAGAGCTACCGCATCACCAATATACTCTATACTTGAATGGTATTCGCTTTCACCGGTCAAAATTAAAATATGCTTAAATCCTTCATGCGAAATAGATTTCCCTTCTATTTCGATCTCTTCCATATTCAGTTTTTTTCTCTTTATACCGCTTTTTATATTGTATCCACAGTATACACACTCATTAATGCAATAATTCGCTATATACATAGGAGTGTACAAACATACTGTTTTACCCATATACTGCATAGCTAACTTATTAGCCTTCTGTGCCATAGCTTCCAAATATTTTCTAGCTCTTGGTGATAGTAAATTTAGTAAATCAAGGTGATCTAACTTATCTTTATCCAAACTTCTAAGTATATCCGAATCTGAGACCTTATCAAAGTAGTCGCTAAAATCGAAATCTCTGTACTGGTCAATAACTTTATAAAAACTCATTCTGTTCATCCTTCCTAATATTCATACAGTTAGAAATTATTACTTCTATGCTTCAGATAAAAATCCAGTTAACGGCGATGACGCGCTGGCAAGATCCGATACAGCTCCTGTTTTTGCAATATACGCATTTCTTCCACCCTCCACAGCATATTTAAATGCCTTAGCCATCTTAACTGGATCGCTGGCAGATGCGATTGCGGTGTTAACTAAAACTGCATCCGCTCCCATCTCCATAGCTTCCATAGCTTGAGAGGGTTTTCCAATTCCCGCGTCGACTATTATTGGAATATCCAATTCTGAAATCATGATTTTTATCATTTCCTTCATTTGAAGACCTCTATTTGAACCGATTGGAGCTCCAAGTGGCATAACAGCAGCTGCCCCTGCTTCTATCAAATGTCTTCCTGCGTATAAATCAGGTGACATATAAGGTAATACTACGAAGCCTTCATCAGCTAGAATCCTCGTAGCTTTTATAGTCTCTTCATTATCTGGAAGCAGGTATCTAGTATCCGATATAACCTCTATTTTTATAAAATCTCCGCAACCCATTTTTCGTGATATTCTAGCTATTCTGACCGCCTCATTGGCATTAGTTGCCCCAGATGTATTAGGAAGTATTTTTATATCTTTTGGTACGTATGTAAGTATATTTTCTTTTTTATTATCTAGATCAACTCTTCTTAAAGCCATTGTTATAATTTCACTGCCACTCGCTTCTATAACTTCCGGAATTATTTCGTTTGATCCATACTTACCAGTTCCAACTAAAAGTCTACTGCTAAACTCATAACCGCCTAAAACTAATTTATCCATTGCATTTCCTCCTATAAAAATTATTTGTATATTTCTTCAACTATAATTTGTACAGCTAAATTAGCCATGTGATTTGCACATATAGATACCCTTGGAGCCATAAGCCCTTCACCAAATTTAGCTTCATTTACAAAATCTCCGCATATATAAAACCTATCCCTTATCTTTTTTGACGTTATTATATTAGAATCATAATATCCTGCCATTCCAGAGGATGCAATAAGGTATTTTTCACTTATTTGTATAAGTGCATAGTTGCATATTTCAGCTTTACACTTGGGATCGTCAAAAGCTTCAATTATTATATCTACATCGTCGAAAAATCCACTTCTTCTCTTTGTATCAAGAAATTCTTTATCCACAAATATATTTAACGTTTCAATTCCTATAAAAGGATTTATTTTATTAATATTTTCCTTCATTGCTGTTGTTTTGTTCTGACCGATATCGCCAATAAAATACTGTTGTCTATTCAAATTTGACGGTTCAACTACATCGTAATCTACTAATACTAATTCTCCAACTCCTACTCTAGCAAGAGAGATAGCTATATTAGACCCCAGACCTCCCAATCCAAGTATAACGACTTTACTCTGCTTCAGCTTCCTGTGTACATTAGGTGTGTGTCTTGCAACCATCAAACTTTCAAGCTCCTCATCAGATGGAACTACACCTCTCTGGATAAGAGTAACCCTGTCATTATCTCTTAGTCTCGTATCTTCTTTTATTGGAAACCCATTTATCACTAACACATCACTGTTTTTATTGAAAATATCTCTTACTCCATATGCAGTTATACCGTCGTCAACTGTCTTTAAGTTTTCATTTATGTAAATATCCATTTTATCCGCCCCCAACAAAACTGATTATTTCTACGAAATCTTTTTCGTCCACGATATAGCTATAAAGCTCTTCTTCTAAAATATTACAGTTTAACTCGACAACTACTCTGTTTTTATCCAATTTATAGCTTTCCAATATGTCTAGAATAGTTGTACCTTCTTTGAACTCCGCATCTTTTCCATTAACCTTCATTAAATCACCTCCTATCTTAAAATTATTTTATTTATATATTAAAATTTTGCAACATAGTTTTCTCTATATAATTTTCTCTATATTAAGCTAAATTCTTCATCATTCAATATCTTTTTGACTGTTCTCATTGAGCACATCTTTCCACACATTGTACAGCTATCTTCGTGAGTTGGTTTTGATTCTTCTCTGTATCTAGTTGCCTTTTCGGGATCAATTGCCAATTTAAACATCTCAGACCAGTCTAAATCCGCCCTTGCTTTACTCATTTTGTCGTCCCACTCTCTGGCACCTTTTACATTTTTAGCTATATCACCAGCATGTGCAGCTATCTTTGTCGCTATAATTCCTTCTTTCATATCCTCTAGATTAGGTAATCTAAGATGTTCAGCAGGAGTTACGTAGCATAAGAAATCAACACCTTTTGCACTTGCGACGGCACCGCCTATCGCACTAGTTATATGATCATATCCAGGGGCGATATCTGTTACTAAAGGTCCTAATACATAGAATGGAGCCTCATGACACAATCTTTTCTCTAAAACTACATTTGCCTCAATCTCGTCTATAGACATATGCCCCGGTCCTTCTATCATAACTTGTACATTTCTCTCCCAAGCTCTTTTAGTAAGCTCACCTAGATTCACAAGCTCTTGTACTTGTACTGTGTCCGTAGAGTCAGCAATAGATCCAGGTCTACAAGCATCACCTAAGCTAAGAGTTACATCGTACTTCTCACAAATATCAAGTATTTTATCAAAATTAGTGTATATTGGATTTTCCTTATCATTCAATTCCATCCATGCAAATAATAAAGATCCACCTCTCGATACTATGTGAGTTAGCCTCTGATTATTTCTAATTTTTTTACATACATCTCTAGTTAGACCAGCATGTATAGTTATAAAATCTACCCCATCTATAGCATGTTGCTCAATGACATTTAAAAATTCCTCTTCTGTAATATCTTTTAGTTCTTTATCTAAATATCCAATTGCGTCGTACATTGGGACAGATCCAATCATAGCTGGTGACATATCCACCACTTTTTCTCTAAATTCCCTAGTCTTACCGTAATTGCTCAGGTCCATAATAGCCTCTGCCTTCATATCAATTGCTGTTCTAACTTTTTCAAGCTCTACCTCAATATCCTTGCAATCTCTAGATATACCTAGATTTACATTTATCTTAGTTCTCAGATTTTTACCTACACCTTCTGCACTTAAAGATTTATGGTTTTTGTTTGCTGGTATAACTATTTGCCCCTTCGCCATAAGCTCCATAAGTTCTCTTACATCCATCTGCTCTTTCTTAGATACTTCGTTCATCTCTTTTGTTACTATTCCTTTTCTTGCTGCATCCATTTGTGTAGTATAATTCATATTATTTCCTCCAAATTTTATATTTAAAAACAAAAAAGTGCTTATCCTTGTTCAGGAAAGCACTTATACACTCAAATTAATTTGGATAAATCTAAAAACACTCAATATAAATAGTCCTAGAGTATGAGAAAAATCCGTATCATAAAAGTCTTATGAGCTTCCCTTCGCAAGCATTATCTTGATCAGGTTCTTAGGGTTTGTAAGTTACGGCTTTATCTCTCAGCTATCCAATCATAGCGCCCCTAGCTATTCGTCTAAATCATATATGATTTTTATAGGTTAAGTTTATCACAGTAAAATCATTAATTCAACATAATAATTTTTTAGTAGTATTTATTAGTTTTGTTCTTTCAATAAATCTCTTATTTCTTTTAAATACTCTTCTGTATGATTTACCTCTGGTTTGACAACCTCTACAACTTCTTTTTTCTTCATAAGTGAAGTCGAAACCTTTAAAAATATAAATACTGAAAATGCTATAATTAAAAAGTCTGTTACAGATTGAATAAAAATTCCATATTTAATAGCAGAATCACCCACTATTATTGATAAATTTGTGAAGTCTAAACCACCAAGTAACACTCCAATCAGCGGCATTATAATATTATCGACAAGCGACGATACTATCTTGCCAAAAGCACCTCCAATAACAACCCCAACTGCAAGGTCTAATACATTTCCCTTTAGTGCAAATTCTTTAAATTCTCGCATCATTTGTTTCATTTTATTCCTCCAACAAAAAAATTGTATAAGTAATGTTATAATAACTTTGTAAATAATATTATAACATAATAATATCTCTATTATTCTACCTTAAACTGAACCCAGTCTAATCCTTTTTATAATTTCCAATCGATAAAATAAAAAACCACACCCTAAACCTTGATCCAATAAAGTTAAATAATTATTGAGCTGCTCTACACAAATTTAGATGTGTAAGATCTTTTAAATTCTGTAAATTAGAATTTAATCAATCAAAATTTTGGGTGAAGCTTTTTACACGATTCCGTTATACTATGTGTTTAATTGTCTCTTCACCTACATTAATGAACTTTTCCCCAATTTTTAAAAATTTAGGCTTTCTATTCTCGTATATACATATATATTTATATCCAATATAATTTAAAATTTCATAAACCTTATCAAAATCACGACATATATCTTCGGATCTATGCGCATCTGAACCTATTGTTATTATCTCCCCTCCAAGTTCTTTATATCTTTTCAAAACTTCAATACTAGGATGTGTTGAATCTACCTTATACCTGTAACCTGATGTGTTTATCTCTATACCTTTTCCCGCTAACAATATTTCTTTTAATACTTCATCTAATATATTTTTGTAGTCGTCGTAAACATATTTACTTTTTCTGTATTGTCCATATCTTCTTACATAATCTAAATGCCCATAAATATCAAAGTTGTTATATTCTCTTACTGTGCTTACAATGCTCTCATAGTACTTTGTATACGATTCTAATTGAGTCAAATTTTCAAAGTACTCATCTCTACTGACATGTTTATTATCTATTGTGTGTGTTGAACACAAGACAAAATCAAATGGATAAGAGTTGATAATAACGTCAATTTCATCTTTAACAACTCTTTGGTATCCAACTTCAACTCCTGTAAGTAAATTAATTTCATTTTTGTATTTTTCTTTACACTCTAGTATTTTATTTATATAGTTGTTGAAATCCAGGCTAAATTTATCCTTATTGTACTCTAAATGATCTGTTAAAGTTAAATATTTTACACCAAGGTCTATCGCTCTTTCTATCATTTTATAGATATGATCTCTTCCATCATTTGAAAAACGTGTATGAACATGACTATCAGCTTTATACATATAAACTCCCCTTTCCTAAATACTATCTTAATTTTATTTTATTTGAAATTTGTTAAAGCTATATAAAAACAGTGTTAATCCGCAGTTAATATTGTTAAACTAATTTATCTATTACAACAAAGACTCATGTTATATTAAAGACTTAACACTATTTTATTAAACTTAATAATTTAATTATTTATATATACTTTTTATTAGTAAATATTCATAGTATAAATCTAATCGAAATTTACACCACATTGTTTCGGTACAATGTCTATAAAGTACCAAATTCAACTAATCTTATTGAATAATTAAAACCTTTATACTAATATTTAATCAATTGATTGCAATCACATTTACTATAATTTTAATTTTTGGAGGTAATTATGAGTAATAGATATAAAATAGACAAAAACGTGGCTCAAATGTTTAAAGGTGGAGTAATAATGGATGTAACAAACGTTGAAGAAGCTTTAATTGCTCAAAATGCAGGAGCTTGCGCTGTAATGGCACTTGAAAGAGTACCTTCAGATATAAGAAAAGATGGTGGAGTCGCTAGAATGTCTGATCCAAGTATGATACAAAAAATTCAAGAAGCTGTAAGTATACCTGTTATGGCAAAAGTTAGAATAGGTCATTTTGTCGAAGCTCAAATTCTTGAAGCCTTAGATATAGATTTTATAGATGAAAGTGAAGTATTGACTCCAGCGGATAAAGTATTTCATGTAAATAAAAATGATTTTAAAGTACCATTTGTTTGTGGTGCTAGAAATCTAGGTGAAGCTCTTAGGAGAATTGGCGAAGGAGCTTCAATGATAAGGACTAAAGGAGAAGCTGGAACTGGCGATGTAGTTGAAGCAGTAACACATATGAAAACTATGACTGCAGATATCAAAAAAATAGCCTCACTTGGAGAAGATGAGCTTATGAATTCTGCAAAAGAATTGGGTGCTCCTTATGAATTAATTAGATATGTACATAAAAATAAAAAATTACCGGTCGTGAATTTTGCTGCTGGTGGAATAGCAACTCCCGCAGATGCTGCTCTTATGATGCAGCTTGGATGTGACGGTGTATTCGTTGGATCTGGTATATTTAAGTCTGACAATCCACAGAAAAGAGCAGAAGCCATAGTCAAGGCTGTTATAAACTACAATAATTCAAAGTTTCTGGCTGAGATATCAAAAGATATTGGTGGAGCGATGAGCGGAATTTCAGTATCATCTCTTCAAGAAGAAGAAAAATTAGCTGTTAGAGGCTGGTAATTCATTTAAAATTTAGTTGATTTTTACTTCTCTATAATATATTATTTTATATACATTAATATATAAATAGTGTGTGGAAATATTATCTAGGAGATGTAATTATGGATTTAAATATTATTATAGAGAACTTTGTAAACAGCTATGGAGTAGTAAGTATATTTATCTTAGTATTTCTTGAGTACGCTAACTTCCCTATTCCAAGTGAAGTAATACTACCCATGGTAGGGCTTATAGGTAAAGAATACAATATAGATATATTTTCACTTATTTTATTATCGACTTTAGCAGGACTAATTGGTTCATTATTAAACTATTGGATAGGCTATTATTTTGGAGAAAAAGTTGTTAAATATGTAGTAAATAAATTTCCAAAGACTAAAAAATCAATTTCAGCTTCAAACAATTTTATGAAAAGATATAGTAAAATATCGGTTTTATTAACAAGATTCGTCCCTTTAGCGAGAACAGCCATATCTCTTATCGCTGGTGTGGCAAGGATGAATTTAGCAAAATTCGTTATATTTTCAACTATAGGTATATTTATATGGAACTGTCTATTAATAACTGGTGGAACCTTTATTAGTGAACTGTTTAGGCTAGAATATATTACAATTGAAGTATTGCTGGCATTAATATTAGCAATAGTTATTATATATCTTATAAAAAAACTGTATGATATCTACCGCGATAAATAGAACTTAAAAAACTACAATAAAAGTTCTATATATTTTAAGTTTATTTTTAATATAACTTATAATGCTAGAATAATCTGTGTTTTTGTATTATAATTTTATTAGCTATTAAATAGGAGGTATTGTATATATGGAAATCAAAAGATATGAAGGAACTGGAAGAATGAGTAGAGCTGTTGTACACAACAACACAGTTTACCTATGTGGACAAACTCACGCTGAAGGCGATGTAAAAGAACAAACTACAGAAGTATTAAAGAAAGTTGAAGATCTATTAAATAAATACGGTTCTGATAAAAATCATATATTATCAGCTAATATATATTTAAGAGATATGAAAGATTTCGCAGACATGAACTCAGTTTGGGATGCGTGGATAGAAGATGGAAACGAACCTGCAAGAGCTTGCGTTGAAGCTAGAATGGCTAGAGAAAGCTTATTAGTTGAAATAACTATAGTTGCTGCAGTTAAATAATTACCTATATAAGAAGTAGACCTTAATGTAATATAGATATAAAGTTTTTTTATAGTGAGCATCTAATGATGTTCGCTATTTTTTTATTATAAACTTAAATTAATAATACTGATGAAGAAAAATTTATTTGTGATACCTCTTAAATAATTGAAACATCTATCTTATAAAATAAAAAAGCCATCTATTAAATAGATGGCTTTAAGGGCTAGCGTATACTTGCAATTGATGCAAGCTCCCACTGATCTTTAGTATATCTCACTTTAGGTTAAATGTAAATATAATTATTATTTATATTTAATTTTACTTATACAACAAATTATACATGTTTTAAATATATAAGACTTTATTATTATAAATTCCTATAATAATCCACCTAAAACAGCCTCCGGAATGACAAATTCGACAGCTCCCATATATCCTGGCGCTACTTCATATTCATCAAATGATATCACTAACTGATTTTTATCATTTATATAAAAATCTTGATTCTTGTCTATCTTGTCAAAACTATCCATTTCATTATCGCTTATATCGATAAAATATACTTTGTTGCTATCTTTTTTCATTTGAGATCTCATCTGATCTTTTATATTTTTACTTATAACCTCGATATACTTATCATTTTTGAATAGCATAGGAAGTGTTAATACAATCTTTTTATTTTTATCTATATTATAATGTTTTTTTGTTGTATATGAAGAAGCTTGAATTTCCAATTTTTCTCTTTCTATAGATAATCTATCTTTTGTTTCGCTCTTAATAATATAATCTGTATTTACATATTTATAAGCCCTTTGATCTAAGTTTATCTCTTTTGATAAATCATCATACAATGCCTTCCCCTCACTAATAAAACTTTTATTTATTCTTTTTTCTAAATCCTTATCATCTAATCCCTCTATTGCTGGTACCTTTATATTTGCTTCACTATTTCCTTCTTTTATTTTATATTCTTTAACTATAACAAGCTTTACAAGCTGTGATAATACAGGTACTTTTGATATAGTTTCTGCAAATACTGGACTTACATTTATTAATATAACTATTGTTAAGACAGATGCTAATGCTACGGAAAATCTTTTTTTAAATATTAGTGACTTTTTTCTATTTACCCTACTACTTTTTATTTGATCTTCTATGATAGTATATAAGTTTTCTGGTATTGGAGTGCTCATATACTCATTTTTTAGTTTATTTAACCTCTTATCACTCATACTAACTTCTCCTTTCACTTTCTATATTTATTCTTAATTTTTTCAAACCTTGATACAGTCTGGTCTTAACTGTATTAACATTTTCATCCAATATTTTTGCAATCTCTTCTATCTTTAAATCTTCAAAGAATCTGAGTACTATTATAATTCTATATTTTTCTGGAAGGTCATCCAGATTCTTTTTTAGATCTAAATTCGTATGATCTTCGTAACTTTCGATTTTTTCTAATTGCTCTTTTAACAAAAAATCACTATATTTCTTATTTCTTCTCAAATAATCAATGCTACAGTTTACAACTATTCTATAAAACCACGTTTTTATAAATTTAATTTCCTTTAATTTTTCTACAGAGTTTAATGCTTTATATATAGAATCTTGAATAATATCGAGGGCATCTTGCTCATTTCTCACATAGCTGTACGCTACTCTATAAAAATTTTCGCGATTTTCTATTATAAACTCTTCTACTTTCTTTCTTTTTAGAGTTTTAAACATCTTTTAACCTCTCTTCCATAAATCTTAGTACATTTTGTAACACCCATTTATTAGACGCTGAATTTGCATGTAAAAGTTTTTAAAAAACATATATTTTTCTATTGGCAAGCTTTTTTTAAACTTTTTTCAAACTTTTTTAAAATTTTATATCACTATATAGCTAATGTTCAGCGTATTTTTTTGCTATTTACATATCTTTACAGTAAAAAATGGCTATTTTATATGTTAGTATAAATGCACAGGGTACCCCTACACTAAAAGTTACAATTTAGTAACAATTTTAGAATCTTCAAATTAAGAGGTGTTTTATATGAAAAAGAATATACCAACGAAATTAAAGACATTATTAGCTTTAGGAGTAGTAACTATAGCAACAGCTTCTAGTGCTGTTCCTGCAAGTGCTTTATCTCTACAAAACTGTACAAATTTAAACAGCAAAACTGTAAGTTGTAGCAATGCTAAGTATAAATATGCAGCGAAACCAAATTGCTCTTCTAAACCAGAGCTTAATACAAGCAACGATAATTCAGGCTCTACTAACAAACCAGACAATAATAAATGCAACAATAACTCTGGTTCTAGCAATGAGACTAATAACAATGACAATAACGGTTCTACTAATGAAACTGATAACAATAATAACGGATCTGGCTCTACTAATGAGACTGATAACAACAATAATAATAACGGTTCTGGCTCTACTGGTGAAACAGGTGAGAACAACAATAATGGATCAGGTTCTACTAATGAAGCTGAAGAAAACAATGGTAACAATAATGAATCTCAAGCTGGAAACTTCTCAGCTCAACAAAAAGAAGTTGTTGATTTAGTAAATGTTGAAAGAAGTAAAGCAGGTTTAAGTCCTCTTACACTTGATTCAGAAATATCAAGCGTAGCTACAAAAAAATCTCAAGATATGATAGACAACAACTACTTTGATCATAATTCTCCAACTTACGGTTCTCCATTCGATATGATGAAAAAGTTTGGAATAAGCTATAAAACAGCTGGTGAAAACATAGCAATGGGACAAAAAAGCCCTAAAGAAGTTGTAAATGCTTGGATGAATTCTGAAGGACATAGAAAAAACATATTAAATGCTAATTTTTCTAAAATAGGAATTGGTGTTGCACAAAAAGGAAATGGTGCAATTTACTGGACACAAATGTTTGTCGGATAATATAAATAAGTTCTGGTACATATTTAAATAGGGTCGTCTCAAAGTTAATTTTCAAATTAGCTTTGAGGCCACCCTATTTTTATATCTTTTCATATATTTTCTATTATTCTACTATACTATAAAATAGCTCTCTATTTTAGTATGTTATATATTTTTAAAAGAAATAAATAATTATGGAGGATATATGAAGAAATATAAAAAAGTGATACTTATTATACTTTTTGTGATCGCGATATTGATAATCATAGCTGGATTTGTTGTTGGCAACATGTTTTATAACTTAGCGCTAAATCCAACTACTGATAAATCATCAGTACTAAATGCCCCACACAATTCAGGAGATATTGCTCCTGATGTCGACTCATCTGGTGATATAGAAAAGACAAAAAGTGAAGAATGGTTTAAAAATATTGGATTTAAAGATTTGTATATTCAAACATTTGATGACCTTAAACTTCACGCCTATAGTATACAAAATACAGATCAATCAAATAAATACGCTATTATTTGCCATGGATATGGTGGCCAGGGATCACTAATGACAAAGACTGCATCTCGTTTCTACAGCATGGGCTTTAATGTTTTACTTCCCGATGCTAGGGGACAGGGTAAAAGCGAAGGTAATTATATAGGTATGGGTTGGCATGACCGTCTTGATGTAGTCTCTTGGATTGATGATATCGTACAGAAAGATCCAGAAGCTGAAATAATCTTATACGGTGTCTCGATGGGAGGGGCTACTGTTATGATGGCTTCTGGTGAAGATTTACATAAAAATGTAAAAGCTATTGTAGAGGACTGTGGCTATACATCTGTCTGGGATGAATTCTCATACCAGCTTAAAGAAACATTTAATTTACCAGCTTTCCCATTTATGAATTTTTCATCGGCAGTTACAAAACTACGTGCAGGTTACACTTTAGGTGAAGCAAGTGCTTTAGACCAAGTTGCTAAATCTAATACTCCTATGATGTTCATACATGGAGATAGAGATACTTTTGTTCCTTCTTTAATGTTTGATGAAGTTTACGACGCTGCTAAAGTGCCTAAAGAGAAACTCTATGTTAAAGGTGCAGGTCATGGTGAATCTTCCAATATAGCTGGTGAAATGTACTGGAATAAAGTCGAAAATTTTCTATATAAGTACTTAGATTAGAATAATGTATAAAAGATCAGAATTAATAGAAAAAATGAGAATCTGATATCTATCAGATTCTCATTTTTGTTTTTTCTAATAATTATTTCTGAACTCCAGTTTCAACTGGATTGGCGGGATCAGTACTCCATCCTATCCATCCATCACTGTATAGAGAAGAGTTTTTAACACCGATGACATCTGCATATGTCATTACTTCAGCTGCTCTCCATCCACTTCCACACATAAATATAAGGTTTTTGTTAGTATCAATTTTTGATTTATCCCAGAGTGCCTTTATCTCATCTGCATTTCTCATAGTATTATCTATATTACGGTAATCTTCTAGAGTTGTGGAACTTGTCCCTGAATATCCATAAACAGCCCCAGGTATACGACCTTTTTTATCATGATAACTGTAACCAGAAATTTTACCTTCGAACTCGTCTTTTGTTCTGTCATCAACTAAAGTATATTCTGGATTTTTCAAATGCTGTTTAAGCTCTGGTATTGTGTCAATCAGATCTGGATTCGCAGGTATTGTAGTACCAAAGTCAGTTCCTGGTGTCTTTTTATTAGATTTAGTTTCTAAATCATACCCTGCTGAAACCCATGCGTCATTACCTCCGTTTAGAACTCTAACATCATTTACTCCAATATATCTAAGAACAACTGCTACTCTGTATGAAGCCATCGTATCCGGACCTGTAACTATAACAGAATCATCTTTTTTAAATCCATAATCTAAAGCAAACTTTTCTAAATCCTTATCATTAGCCAACATCCATGCTGGTGGTGGCTCTATTGTATCCGTATTTATATGAACACTTGTAGGAACATGCCCTTTCAAGTACGCTTCTTTTTCTTCACCCCAACTAGCTTCTACTATTTTTACATTTTTAGAATTTTTAAATGTCTCAGTAGTTTTTCCGTCTACTACATCTTTTACAACTTTTGCAGGCACTATTAATTCATAATTTTCATATGATTTCATTGGCAATTTATCGTCATTTGCCCATTCTTTTACATCGTATGTGTATATGTTCTCATAGCCTTTTTTTGAAAGATAATCCGCTACTTTATTTGCATCTTTACCATTAGAATCGTACAATACTATATTTTTATTTGATTCAATGCCTTTTGTTTTTAAAGCCTTCTCTAGGACTTTCTCTTTATCTTTGTTATCAACTGAAAGCCAGTTTGCAGAAAAATCAACTGCTCCGTCAATATGGCCTCCTCTTTCTTCTCCATCTAATACCCATCCATTGTAAGAATCATTTAGTCTAGTATCTACCACAACCCAAGATTTATCATCTAAATTAGTTTTTAGATCTTGCGTAGATATATTTTTGTAAGCATCTGACCCCTCATCTTTTTTTGTTTCGCCTTTGCTACAAGCGACTAACAAGAATACTCCTATAATAAGTATTACACTTAGTAGCAATTTCTTTGCTGATTTAATTTTCATTGTAATCCTCCTATTAGAAATTTTATATAATTTCCTAATAATATACTAAGATAAAGTTAACTAAATATAAAGAAAATTAGATATTAACTATAATCAATAAAATCTATATCGTTATTATCTATACATCTCCATATACAAAAATACATAATTTATAAATAAGCTATGGCTTCTTCTCTTGTCATAAAAAAGTGTATCCCTTCCGTAGAATCACTCCAGCGATCATCATTAAAACCACTTGGAATAGCCATTTTTCCTACTCGGTACTTAAAATTGCCATCTGCATAAGATATGGCTTCGTCAAATGATTCTTTGTAGTCTATACTTTTAATAGACAACACTTTTGCCTTATCGCATCTACAAGCATTGTATGTAGCTGAACATCTCTTCGCATCTGCTGGGATCAATAGCTGTACTACTCTAAAGTTAAAGCACTTTTTCCATCCAATAAATGCACCTTCCTCAGGGCAAGACATTTTATAGTACTTAGTGTTGTCATTAAATACTATACCTTCAAGCAACGCGCCTTCTAAATTCGATCCAAATATATTGGCTCCCTCTATATTTACCTCTGTTAAATTACAGTTACGAAAATTTGCTCCGCTCAAGTTGGAATTCTTAAAACTTGATTTCCTTAGATCTATATTATGAAAATCAAATCCCTGTAAATCCATATTATCAAAAGAAGTCATACTTAGATCAATTGATTTTTCTCCTCTTTTATCCAATATCTCTATCAATTCTTGTTGTTTCATACATCTCATAATCTACACCTCATTCCATTTGGACCATATATAACAGATATATTTTTTTCTTAAACTCAATTACTATCTTCTGGGTCTTTTAACATAAAAATCATCCCTTTTTGTTCTATTATAATGGCACCAAATAATGACACTTCTGTATATCATGACTTTACTATAGTTAATAGTTTAGTGTCAATATTAACATTATGGCACCAGGCTATTACTATATAATATATAATATATACACGCTTTTTATCATGAAATTGTAGCCCATGGGTTATGCATGTTATAATATTGGTAAATAACAGGAAAAATTACGTACTGCTTTACCTTACAAACCTTATCCAGATTAACTAAATAACTCTTGTGACATCTATAAAATTCATATTTATATAAATCTTTTTCTAGAATGTTCATACTAATTTCTTATATCGAAATACTTATCAGTAGCATGGACAGTAGTATTATTTTTCTGAACTTCTATATACAATACATCATCCAATAGAATTTTATAAGTCTCTGTTTTTCCAGAAAATATAATGTAGTTCTCTTTTTTATTGTTTATCTTCTTATATCAATTTGTTGTTATCATTATATTGCGCAATTACTAAACTAGTCTTATTGAGATTCTTCTTGGCTTCCAACTGCTAATGGTTTGTCTCGGAGGGATGGATTATCTAGGCACTCTACACTAGCGTAAAAGTTGTTCATATCCGAATGTAAAATAATTCGATCCATACAGTCACCTCATCCTTAAAATTAATAGAATATTATTTCTGTTATATTTGTTATTTACTAATTCTAACACTAGTAAATTATGGATATATAATGATTTATATAAAT
>NZ_AXUS01000012.1 GCF_000498755.1 Clostridioides mangenotii TR
TATAGGCGAAGATGCAAATGGACTAAATATAGTTAAAAACTGTGTAGATGATATATCTGGTAAACTGACTGTAAATGCCGGTAAATTGCTAATTAAAGAAGATGAAGAAATAGCAGGTCTAGATATAAGAGTTCCTGTGACATACAAAGTAGAAGAGGTAGTTTGTAATTTAAAAAAATTAGCAGAAAAATATGAATTAGAATATGAAGAATACGACTTTTTAGATTCTATATATATTCCTGAAGACAGCCTACTTGTCAAGACTCTGAGAAATGTCTATAAAGAAGAAACAGGCCTTGATGGTTCTCCAGTTTCGTCTGGAGGAGCTACATATGCAAGAGCTTTAGATAATTGTGTGGCCTTTGGATCTATTTTCCCAGGAAGTCCTGAAACAGAGCATCAAGTAAATGAATTTGCTATAATCAGCGATATAGTTAAAGCTTCTAAAATATACGCATTGGCGATTTACGAGCTTCTTAAAATTTAAGTGGGAATAAAGTGCAACTAAAAATTTGTAATAAATCGACAAAAGATTAAGTTTTAACTTTATGAGGTGTCTCAAATCAGAAATATCTATTTTGATATATCTATTTAGACACCTCATTTATTATAACGATATTTAGAAGGAGTAGTGACATGAAATTAGCAGTATTTTTGGGTGCTGGAGCGTCTGCTTCAGATAATTTTCCTATACAAAATGAACTATTTAGCGCTTATTTTAGAAATCTAAACGAAAAAGATTTTGAAAGTGAGATGAATATTGAGCTGTTCAGGTTTTTTAAGCAGATATTTGATATAGATGTTATGAATGACGATATGAGTGACATTAACTTTCCAACATTTGAAGAAGTACTAGGTCTTTTAGATTTAGCAGAGCAGAGGGGAGAGTCGTTTAGAAATTTTGGACTTGAAGATATAAATAAAAAGAGCGATAGCATTAGATATATGAGACAGTATTTGATATTTTTAATGGCGGAAGTATTAAATGCAAAATTAGATATAGAAAGTACTAACCACAATACTTTAATAAGAAATTTAATTGATAAAGAGCTTTTACTCGATACGACATTTATAAGTACAAATTACGATATATGTATAGATAATACTATTGTTACTATGAGTGATAAGATAAAAAACTATGTAATGTTAGATTACGGAATAGATTTTACTAATTTTAATTTAGAAAACAGTTGGAGAAGACCAACTGAGCCTTCTATAAAGCTCTACAAGATCCATGGTTCACTAAACTGGCTTTACTGCCCAGTTTGTAATGGGGTTACTATAACACCCTATGAAGGAGGCGTTATGAAACAACTTCAAAGGGCTAGAGAAACTAGATGTCTCGATTGTGGTGACTATACTGTACCTATTGTAATACCACCTACTTATTTTAAAAATATTTCAAACATACATATATCAAAAGTATGGAATGCAGCTCAAAATTCACTAAGAGATGCAGATGTTGTTGTATTTTGTGGCTATTCGTTCCCCGAGGCTGATATACACATCAAGTATCTATTGAAAAGAGTACAAGGAAGTAGAAGAAAAGCACCTTTGAAATTTGTTGTATACAATAATCATAAGGATAAGCAAGAGGTAACTCTAAAAAAAGAAGAAAAAAGATATAGGCGATTTTTAGGAGAAAACACAGTTTTTACTAGAAAATCATTTCAAGATTTCGCAGAAAATCCAACTGAATTTTTATAAATAGGATAATATGTTTTATTTATATATGAGTTTATACAGTAAGTAAAATTTATGTAGAAATAACTAGAATAATATGTAGTAAAGAGATATAATTAATTTTAGTAACTTCAATTTTCATAATAAAATATCAATTTAGTCTATTATAAAATATCGTTTAATTATACACTATATCGATTTAAAAACCAACACGTACTGGAAGGAGGAAAAATTATGGAAAATAATCAATTATCACCTGAAGAACTAATAGAAAACGAAAATAAAGTATATAGGACTTTATATGGCTTAGGGGTAGATTACGATGTGATAGAACACGAACCGCTCTATACAGCTGAAGAACTTGTAGCTATAAAAGACATAGCAAAAGGAACACACTGTAAAAATTTATTTTTAAGAAATTCAAAAGGCAGTGAATACTATTTAATTGTAGTTAGAGATGATAAACAAGTCGATCTAAAATTATTGAAGGATAAAATAGGATCTACAAGGCTTTCTTTTGCATCACCAGGGAGACTTTTAAATGTTTTAAAATTAACACCTGGAAGCGTCAATCCTTTTTCTCTTATGAATGATGAAGAGCATAAGGTAAAATTGTTCGTCGATAAAGATATCCTAAATGGAGAGAATCTAAATTTCCATCCAAATATAAATACAAAAATGGTTAACTTACCTTTAGATGGATTTGAAAAGTTTTTAGTAAGCTTAGAAAATTATAGAGAAAATATAGAAGTATAGACAATAAGATCAATTTACTAGCAAAGGAAGATATGACATGTTGGGGACAATCGTAAACAGTTTGGCAATAGCAGTAGGATGCTTAGTGGGATTATTTATCAAAAAAGGAATCCCAGAGAGAGTAAGCAAAACTATAATGAGTGGTTTAGGTCTTTGCGTACTTTACATAGGAATAGAAGGCAGTTTAAAAGGTGAGAATACATTAATAACAGTGGTCTGCATTGCAGTTGGTGGATTAATAGGCGAAATAATAGATATAGATAAGAAAATAAACAAACTCGGAGATTTTCTACAAGAGAAATTTTCTAAAGGAAACGACCAAGAAACTTCTATAGCAAAAGGATTTGTTACAACTAGTTTAATTTACTGTGTAGGAGCGATGGCAATAGTTGGGGCTCTAGAAAGTGGACTTACTGGAAATCATCAGACTCTTTTTACAAAAGCATTATTAGATGGAATTTCTGCAATTATATTTACAACTACTCTAGGTATAGGAGTTATATTTTCATCAGTGGCAGTATTTATATATCAAGGTTTAATAACTATTGGAGCTGCTTTTTTATCGACACTTTTAAGCGAAGCAGTTGTTACGGCTCTAACTGCTGTTGGAAGCTTGCTTATAATAGGAATTGCTCTAAATCTTTTAGAGATTACAAAGATAAAAGTTGCAAACTTACTTCCAGCAGTATTTTTACCGATTTTATTTGGACTACTAAATCTACTATAAATGTATACAGTATCGAGAAAAGTTTAGACAAATATTTTATTTAGAAGGATAATCACATTTGTAATCAAATTAATTATACATAAGAAATTTTTGGAGGTATAATTTATATGATTACATTTGATATAAATGATGCAAATATTAAATTTGATGTACAGATGGAAAATTACAATGCTATTAGGAAGTTATTTAAATTTAGAGCAATTAAAGAAAGCAAAAAATTTAAAGATGATTGTATGAATAATTTTCACTCTTTGAAGCAGATTTCAGAGAGAGGTTTAAAACTAGGAGATAAATATCTTACAGAAGCTTTTAAGCTTGGAGTAGAGACAATTGTGGGTTATGATATTATAACCATAGATGTAGATACTTTTAAAGATGTTTACTGCGATAAATACCTGGATTTTAATAGGCTTTTTAACAACTACAATAAGTCATACTTAATTCCAAATAAAAACAAGAAAAATAATATTGTAAATATCCATGAGATTGAAGCTGCAGTTGATAAGTTAAATTCTTTTATACAAGAGGACTTCTTTAACATACATTTTGCGGTTTTGGATGTGCTTTTAGAAAATAAAATTACTAAAGTTCGTCCTTATATCGATGAAGAGTCTATAAATCAATCAAATGCGCTTTTTAATAACTATAAAGATGGATTTATTAGCAAACCAGACGAATGCAAGGTGGTAAAGCAGATAATAGAGTTAAATCCGTATAGGGAAGACCTATACAAGTTTCTTATAAGAGAAGATGGCGATTTGTTTAATGAAATTGACAATTTGACAAAATTTTTAGGATATTCTATGGATGAATACAAAGAAGGTCTAATGAATAATTATATTGATACTTTAATAGAAAACAGAGATAGCTTCTACGATAGCTATGATAAAATGAAAGAAAAAATTGAAAAATACGCTAAGTATATTGGATGTAAAGATGAGAGTTTTTTCGTTACAAAGTTAGATGCAATATATACTTTTGCAAATGCCTAAGGACTGTAATCACAGTCCTTTTTCTAATTTTTATAGTTTTTTTTTATTTTTAATCTATAATTATAGACATATTTGTGATGTAAATGATATTAAAAAGATTTAAAGTCGTATATAGTATCGATTGAAAGGAGTTTATATATGAGCCAAAAAATTTTAGTTGTAGATGATGATAAAGATTTATGTAAAGTTTTAAAAAAATACCTTGAAATAGAAAATTATTTAGTTAGTTTTAGACATGATGGTGTTAGTGGTTTAAAGGAAGTACTAGAAAATTCTTATCAACTTGTAATATTAGATATAATGCTACCTCAGAAGAGCGGTTTTGAAATTTTAACTGAGGTTAGGAAATCAAGTTCTGTGCCAATACTTATGTTGACTGCCAAAGACAGTGAGATAGATAAGGTGTCAGGTCTTAGATTAGGAGCAGATGACTATTTAACGAAACCATTTAGCATGAATGAATTTATTGCTAGAGTTCAATCTCTTATAAGAAGGTCTACATATTTTAATGAATCTAAAAGCAGGAAAGAACTAAATTTTGATGGTTTAGTAATAAATCCAGATACCAGAGAAGTTATAGTAGATAATATAAAAGTTGATCTAACAGCAAAAGAATTTGATTTATTGTACTTCTTAGCTCAAAGCAGTGGAAAAGTATTTACTAAAAAACAGATCTATAGAAATGTTTGGGAAGAAGATTACGCGTTTGATGATAATAATATAATGGTCCATATTCGAAGACTAAGAAAAAAGATTGAGTATAAACCCGATGCCCCTGAATTTATTAAAACTGTATGGGGCGTTGGCTATAAGTTTGGAGGTGAATGATATTATTAAGGACGTATTAATTATAATGCTATCTATTATTTGCATTTTAATGTATTTGTATATTATAATGTTTCGTGCAAAACTCAAAGAACTACTGTATATTATAAAAACAGCTAAAAATTACGATAAGATAAAGATATTTGTATCAGAATTAGGATTGGGAGTATTTTCTGAAGTGGGATTAGCTACAAATGAGTTAATTAGATCCTATCAAGCGAAACTAATACAACAGAAAAGGACAGAACAAGCAAATAAGGAGCTGATGACTAGCCTATCACATGATGTAAGGACTCCACTTACATCATTGCTCGGATACTTAGACGCTTTAGAGAGTGATATATTGGATAATGATGAAAAAATAAAGTACATTAGAACTTCTAGAAAAAAAGCATACGATCTAAAAGAGTTAGTAGATAACTTATTTGAATTGTTTAAAATTGGATCGAGAGAGATACTATTCTCTCCAGAAGTTAAAGATATAAATGAATTGTTACGGGAGAATATAATTGAATGGGGAGCAGTTTTTGAACAAAACAAAATCTCTTTAAAAGTTGATATACCAGAAGATGAATACAATGTAAATATAGATGAAAATGCTTTTAATAGAATAATCTCTAATTTATTACAAAATGCAGTACAATACACTGGAGACTGTATAGAATTTAAGACTCAAAAGACAGATTCATATATAGAAATATATATAAAGGATAATGGAGATGGTATTGATGAAGATAGTATTAGATTTGTATTTGATAGACTTTATAAATGTGATAAGTCTAGGAGCAAAAGAGGAAGTGGACTAGGACTTAGTATAGTAAAAGAGTTTATGGATATGCATAAAGGCAAAATAGATGTTAAAAGTAAAACCGGAAATGGAACTGAGTTTATATTGTACTTTCCAATTTTATAGAGCTATTAAAACGTACTTATGTGCGTTTTTTGTATTTAAAACTAAAATTAAGGAAATTGTAAGATTTGATTAAGGCTAGCGTAAGTGGCTTCTTGTTATAATAAAAAAAGAACAGGAGGAATTAACATGGATAATATAATTAAGACAACATCTCTTACTAAAAAATTTGGAGAGAAAAAAAGTGTAGACTCTGCAAATATAAATGTAAAAAGAGGCGAGATTTATGGTCTTCTTGGAAGAAATGGAGCAGGAAAGACAACTATTATGAGAATGCTTATGAATTTAACGAAACCAACTTCTGGAGAAATAGAGCTACTTGGAAATAGAGAATATAAAAATTCAAAAAATGTGTACAATCGAATCGGGTCGATAATAGAGTACCCAGGATTTTATGAAAATTTAACTGGAGAAGAAAATCTAAAGATATTCGCTAAGCTTCGAGGGATACAAAGAAAAGATTCTGTGAAGAGAGCTTTAGAAATAGTTGATTTAGATAAGGAATTGAAGAAACCTTTTGTAGATTATTCAATGGGAATGAAGCAAAGATTAGGTATAGCATCGGCTATTATGCACGATCCAGAGCTTCTGATTTTAGATGAGCCTATAAATGGTCTAGATCCAGTAGGTATTCAAGAGATAAGAAGCTATTTAAAAAGGTTGTGTGAAGAGAATGGTACTACAATATTCTTATCAAGCCATATACTCAGTGAAATTGAGCAATTAGCAGATACAATAGGAGTAATACATGCTGGAAAAATGATGGAAGAAGTGTCGATGGCCACACTTCATAAAAGAAATAGAAGATATTTGGAATTTAAAACATCAAATGAAAATAAATCATGTTTATTACTTGAAGAACAATACAATATTAAAGATTATAGTGTCCACGGTGATGGCAGTATACGTATTTATACAGATTTTAATTTAAGATCTGAACTCAATAAATTATTTGTGAAAAATGATATTGATGTTTTTAAAATCAATATCAGTGAAGAAAGTTTAGAAGATTATTTTTCAAATCTGATTGGTGGTGGCAAAATTGGTTAATTTGGTACACTGTGAAATATTAAAACTAAAGAGATGCAAAATATTTACATTGAGTTTATTAAGTGCTTTAGTTGCTCCACTGATGATATCTGGCGAAATTATTAAATCTAAACTCGATAATCCCGAGAAAATAGTTACATTTGCGCAATTATTTGAAAATGTAAACCTATATATAATGATGTTATTTGGTCTAGTGCTTTACGGTGTGATCGCAGCTTATTTAATTAGTAGAGAATACTCTGAAAATACTTTAAAATCGATTATTACAGTACCTATCCCAAAGAGATCCTTTATATTTTCAAAGTTTATAACTTTCTTTATATGGATTATTCTTTTGACTATTATCTCTTGGATTGCAACAATAGTATTCGGATTTATTTGTGGTGCAGAATCATTATGGCCACAAGATATTTTTACATCTATAAAAGCTTACTTATTAGGAGGTGTCCTTTTATTTTTAACCTCTGTACCAATATTTTTCATTACCATGTATTCAAAAAATATTATTGCACCAATTATATTTATGATTTCAGTAGTAATGGCCAATATTATGTTGTCAAATTCTGATCTAGGGGTCTATTTTCCATGGACTACATCGTATTTAATAGTTTCAGGGCAGATCGATGAATACAATACACCACATGCAATTTCATATTTAATAATCGCTGCAACTTTTATTATTGGTACTATTGCCAGTTTAATATATTTTGAAAAGGACGATATAAAGTAATTGTCTTTAAAAATCTTTCTTAAATTTATATTAATTAAGAAATTGGAGGTAAGAAAATGGAAGCATTTAGTTTAATAGAAATTTTAAAATCCGTGCTATTGGGAGTTATACAGGGTATTACAGAGTGGCTACCAGTAAGTAGCACGGGGCACATGATTTTAGTTAATGAGTTTTTAAAATTAAACTTTTCTGATACATTTATAAATACGTTTTTAGTTGTTATACAACTCGGTTCGATACTTGCAGTAGTATTGTTGTACTTTAAAAAATTAAATCCGTTTGATAGAGATAAAAATTCAGAACAAAAACGCGATACGATTGATTTATGGATAAAGGTTATAATATCAATAATTCCAATAGGATTAGTAGGTGTATTATTTGAGGACAAAATAAATGAACTATTCTATAATTCAATTGTAGTATCTATTGCGTTAATAGCTTATGGTGTAATTTTGATACTTTTAGAAAATAGAAATAAAACACCAAAATATAACAGTTTTAAGGATGTAACGTTTAAAACTGCATTAGCAATAGGTGTATTTCAGTGTCTAGCTCTTATTCCAGGTACATCACGATCTGGTTCGACTATAATAGGTGCTGTACTTTTAGGGACTTCCAGATATGTAGCAGCTGAGTTTTCGTTTTTTATGGCAATACCTACAATGTTTGGAGCTAGTGCGATAAAGTTACTTAAAGCTGGTTTTGCATTTACTAGCTTTGAATGGTTAATATTAATAGTTGGATCCGTAGTAGCATTTTTAGTTTCGATTGTTGTAATAAAATTATTTCTGGGCTATATTAAGAAACATAATTTTAAAGTATTCGGTTATTACAGAATAGTGTTAGGTATTTTGGTATTGGCATATTTCTTTATGTTTTAGATAAACAATAATGAAGTTAAAATTAAAATAGATAATTTTTTTCGTAATTTTAAATAGCTCAAATACATCAAGATAATATTGTGTAAAATAATAAAGAAAAAGGTTGCTTATAATCTAAAGACTACAAGCAACCTTTTTCTTTATTATTTATTTAACATTTTTTATAGCCGTATTAGCAAAATCAATATTTACTATATCTTCATAAGAAACATCTTTATCAAGTTCTTTTGCTTCTTTCATTACTGCGATAAGTCTATCTAGACTTTCCTTTTTAAGAAGTGGGTCTTGTGACCACGCATCGATTGATTTGTATCTATTTACCACAGTTGTTAAATCTTCAATAGATATATCTTCAAAGAAAGGCTTCATAGTTTCAGCAATTTCTTTATCAGAAGCTTTTTGAACCCATAATTGACCTTTATAAACAGCATTAGTAAATCTTTGAACTAAGTCAGAATTGTCTTTTAGATAAGATTTAGTAGCTGAATACGCAGTAAAAGGTATTTCTCCGGAATCTTTACCTATAGATGCAACTATATATCCACTACCTTCTTTTTCCATAGTAGTAGCAGTAGGTTCAAATGCTGTTGTATAGTCAGCTTCACCACCTACAAATGCACCAGCCATTACACCGAATTGTATATCAGTTCTTACATTTACGTTGTCAGCATCAGTGTTTTCACCAAGAGTAAGCCCTTTTTGTTTTAATACATATTCAAAAGTCATAAGTGGCATTCCACCTTTTCTACCACCTAATACCTCTTTACCTTTGAGATCTTCGTACTTAAAATCAAGCATTTTTTCTCTAGCAATTAAGAAACTTCCATCCCTTTTTGTAAGTTGCGCAAAGTTAACTGCATAGTCATCTTTATCTTTACTATGCACATATATAGATGCTTCTGGCCCCATAAGTCCTATGTCAGCTTCACCGGAAATAAGAGCAGCCATTGTTTTATCCGCGCCTTGTGTATTTATAGTATCAACTTCGATACCTTCTTCTTCAAAGAATCCTTTAGTAATAGCTGCATACTGTGGTGCATAAAAAACAGAATGCGTGACTTCTGCAATTGTAATCTTATCAAGTTTTTTTGAATCGTCATTTCCTGCACTACATCCAGTTAAAAGTGTAGCACTTATAGCAAGTGAACTTGCCGCTGTAACAACTTTTTTAAGCATTATGATGACCTCCAATTATAAAATATACAGACATTATATTGTATTGGTACATATCACTATTTGTTACTTTCGTTTATATTTTTGAAATTTTGGCACTATAAAATGCGCAAATGAAAGTGGAATACATTTGCGCTTATTTTAAACTATAATAAACCTCTATCTACTTATATTATATCATAGTTAAAATCCTAATAAAAAGACTGTTTTTTTACTTCCCAGAGTGATAACCTAAGTTAAGTTACTTATTTTATAAAATCTTAGGAGGATACTTATGACACCTAAACAAAGCTATAATAGTTTATTAGCAAAGAAATTAATCGAGGAATTTCAAAAGCGTAATATGGAAGGTTTTTATTGTGAAACAAAGGAAGATGCACTGGAAAAAGCTATTGAAATGATACCAAAAAATTCTACTATTTCTTATGGAGGCTCTGAAACATTGAACGAAATTGGTTTAAGAGAAGTTTTAAATAATGGAGATTACAACTTCTTAGATCCAAATAGTGTAGAAGGTGGTGCAGAAAAAGAAAAAATAGCTCATCAGGCATTAGCTTCAGATTACTATTTTATGAGTTCTAATGCAATTTCTGAATCAGGAGAACTGGTTAATGTTGATGGTTATGGAAATAGAGTAGCTTCACTAATTTTTGGACCTAAAAATGTAATAATTATAGCAGGACTTAATAAAGTAGTTCCAAATCTGGATATGGCAATACTTCGTACGAAAAACTACGCATCGCAAATGATTCTATTAAAATTTAAACAAGATTACTCAACTTTTGAAGAACTTTCCAAAGTATCGGAGGGCGTAGGTAGTCAATTTGTAATTACCAGCATGTCTTCGAAAAAGGGAAGAATCAAAGTTATACTAGTTGGAGAAAATTTAGGTTTTTAGATTTATATTAGATTTTATCTATTTTATTTTTACAGGTTTATTGGTATCTTAAATCTTAATACTTAAGTATGGGAAGGGTATTATGATTAAATTAAGAACTCTAGAGAGAGGGTTCTTTTCGTTATAAGGAGATAGTATAAATCTAAATGTAGTGTCTTAAATAACAGACACTACATTTAGATTTTTTTAAATTCATATGATCTTTCTATCTTTATATTTCCATAATCAAAAGAAGGATCAGAACTTTTCTAAGCTCTAATCCTTCTTTATTGATTAAATCGATTTTGTGAGAAATACGATTTAAGGTTAATTTATATTGACATTTTCAGTTTTTCTATTTCAGCAAGAGTATTAACAACTTGCTGTGATAAAGTTATAGCACTTTTGTAATCCTTATTTGAAACAGCATTATTTAGGTTTATTACTTGCGAAATTAATTGTGTCATTTTATTGTATTTAGTGCTATCTGAGTTGATCATCAAATGTTCTTCATAAAGATTTTGAAGTACTGGTTTTGATGCGTTTGCATATGCAACTGCTTTAGCTTCATCTTTAAGAACTTCAATAGCCATGCTATTGTTATAATCCATTATAGACTGTAGTTCGCTATTGAATACTTCTTCATTGTATAAGTCTTTAGGGTTCGTTGCGTTTATACAACGTTGTGTAGTAACTTTGTCAAGACTTCCTAGAGAAGTAAGTTTAGTTGCTCCATTAAGGATGGTTTTATCAGACATTGTATTAACTAGCACTATTGGAGTTTCTTTTGCAATTGTTGAACCAGTCAATGCGTCAACTAAAACATCTGATTTTGTTATGTAAAATTCACCAGTAGAGTTGTAGAACTGACTGATTATCTTTTTGTTTGTATCAAATCTATCAGTACCACCTATTCTAGTAGATTTAGTGCTGCTAACTAAGCTATCACTCATAGAGTATGAACCACCAATTACATAACTCTCGATGTTTTTAGCATCAAATGTAGTAGTTTTACCGTCTGTGAGTATTATTGGAGCACCGTCTCTTGCTGCTATAGGAGATATACTCATAGCATCTGGCTCTCCTTTGTAGGCATTAGTAAATACTACTTTATCGATATCCTTAATAGTTTTTATCTCTGAAGCAACATTGTAGCTAGTTTTTATTCTGTCAGAGCCGCTTATTCTTTTTACCTTAGTTCCATTTGTAGTTAAACTAGACTCAACCTTAGAACTTACAGAGTTAGTACCACCTATGATGTATACTTTTTCTGCCTTTTTAAGTCTTTCTTTTGTGATATTCGGTATCTTATCTTTTTGCGTCAACAGTATCGGGGAATCTGTAACCCCAGCTAAACCACTAGCACTAAGACCATCAGCTAAGCTTTTATCAGAGTTTACTAATATAGCAGTAGTATACTCTTGTTTATCAGCTATAAGTGCAGCAGTTTCATATCTATCTATGCCTTGAATTGTATCTACACTTGATAGAGCATTCACAATAGGCATAGCAGCTATTACTATTGAAAAAGATAATCCTAAAGCCAATAACTTTTGTTTTACCTTCATATATAACCTCCTATTAAAATTCACATTTTCCCTAAATTGTAAGAAAGTTACAATTTAGTTACAATTTATTATACAACAAATAGAATATTAATACAAACATTTTTGATTAATTAAACATTAGAGTAAATATAAGAGATTATACTTATATATTGGTATTATTGGGTTTTATATATATATTTACTATATTTTTTCTGTTGTAACAATTTTCGTATACTAAATTTTGGAATATATTTAGTGTATGTTTATTCTAAAAAGTTAATATTTAGTAACTATTTAATATAACAGAAAGTAGTTGCAAAGGAAACTACTTTCTGTTATATTAAAAATAGTTGCATATGAAACTAAAGGGGAGGTTATTTATGGAGTCAATAGGAAAATTAAATGCAGCAATATATAGAAATATGGATAGCATTGTCAACTATAAATTAAAAGATTTGCCGATAAGAAGTGGGCAGCAAGATTTTTTCTATGTTGTATCTATAAATGAAGGGATAACTCAAAAAGAGCTTAGCGAACACTTATATATTGGAAAATCCACAACTGCTAAAGCAATAAAAAATTTAGTTGATAGTGGATATATTAGAAAAGAAAAGGATGAAAAAGACAAACGTTCAGATAGACTTTATCTAACCGAAAAGGGGAGAGAAATCTCGCCGAGAATTCAACAAGGATTTATTGAAGTTGTAAATGTAGCAATGAGAGATTTATCTGCTGAAGAGATAGGAACAAGTATTAAACTTCTAAATAAGATTTTAAACAATGTACATAACGAAAAAATAAAAAACAATTCTAACATTGATGAGTTATAAAGAAATTAATATTTACAAAAGAACGGAAGTGAATAAGTGGAAGATAATAAAGTAAAAACTACAATCTGGAGCAAAGAGTTTATAATGATAATGCTAATAAACTTATTGATATTTTGTAGTTTCCAGATGCTATTACCAGTTTTACCTGTTTATGTTAAGAGCCTTGGTGCAGCAGATTCGATAATTGGTTGGATAGCGGGTTTATCGACTATAGCTTCGATTTTGATACGTCCGTTTGCTGGAGTAGCCTTAGATAAATACGGTAGAAAAGGTATATTTTTTATAGGTCTGTGTATTGTAATTTCAGCAACTATTTCTTACGGCTGGGTATCAGTAGTAGCAATGATTCTTTTTATTCGATTTATACATGGATTTGGATGGGGAATCTCAAGTACTTCTAGTAGTACTATAGCTTCAGATATTATTCCTAAAAAAAGATTTGGAGAGGGAATGGGATATTTTAGTTTATCTAGTAGTTTAGCTATGGCATTAGCGCCTACTATTGGTTTAAAGATAATTGCTTATTATAATTTTAGAATTGTTTCTATAGTCTCATCTATACTTACAATTGTAGCATTGTTGCTGGCATTTACAATAAAGTATAAAAAGGTAGATAAAGAAAATCTAAAAACTGAATCTTTAAAAGAGTTTACAGAAAATTCTTCTAAAGGATCTTACAATGAATCTATCGAGAAACCTTTTAAATCTAAAGTTAACTTATTTGAGAAAAGTGCAATTGCTCCAGCTTTAGTTATATTTCTCATAACTATTACCTATGGTTCTATAGTAGGATTTATATCTATATATGCGAATGACTTAGGTATAAAAAATGTAGGAATATACTTCGCAATATATGCGATTTCCTTGTTGATTTCTAGACCTTTTTTCGGTAAATTAGTTGATAGGTATGGATTTGATATAGCTGTTTTTCCAGGGCTTACATGTTTATTTCTGGGAATAATGGTATTAGTTTATGCAAATGGGTTACTGATGTTTTCTATAAGTGGAGTTTTATATGGTGTAGGTTTTGGTGCAACACAGTCGAGCCTTCAGACAATGTCTGTGATAAATGCCCCAAAGGAAAATATTGGAGCAGCAAATTCCACGTTTTTTAATGGATTTGACGGGGGTATTGGAGTCGGATCAGTAGTAGCTGGTATAATTGCTTCAAAAATTGGATACAGTAAAATGTATATGTATTTATCAATATCAATAGTCTTAGCTTTTTTGATATATTTCGTTTTTATTAGAGGAAAATCGAGTAATAAAATAGAAATTAAATAATAGCAGAATTAATATTACAAAAAATAAATTAATAAACTATTTAACACAAAAATAATAACGGGGGAATAAATTATGAATTTATGTTGGATTACAATAAAGGTAAATAATCTGGAGGAATCATTAAAATTCTATAATGAAGTGATTGGACTTAATATATCAGAGCGTTTTAATACACCAGATGGCACAGAATTTGCAATGCTAGGGAAGAATAATGAGGCAAAAATAGAGCTTATATACAACCCGAATCACACTAATGTAAAGACAAGCGAAGATATGACAATAGGTTTCTTTGTAGATTCTCAAGAAATAGCGCTTAATATTATGGAAAAGAATAATATAGAGGTGATTAGAGGACCAATTTCTCCTAATCCAGATGTAAGTTTCTTCTTTGTTAAAGATCCTAATGGATATGAAATACAACTTGTAGATAAAAAATAAGCTTTTTAGTTTATGGTTTTATATCTCAACATTAAAGTCAATATAAGTAATCAAACAATTAATAAATATGGTTATATTATCTTTAAAAACCTTGAAAACAAGGGATTAATGATATATAATTATAAGAACCAGCAATGATAAAAGCTGCGATTTAAAATTTCTTCAGAGAGCCGATGTTTGGTGAGAATCGGTGTAATAATAAATCTTTCCACTTTTGGAGCTGTCAGTGAGAACTGAAGGTCGGTATCCTTTATTGTACTATTTCGAGAGGCAAGTCTTTTAGGCTTGCAATTTGGGTGGCAACGCGGAACCTTCCGTCCCATGTTTATACATGTGATGGAGGGTTCTTTTTGATATTATATAATTATTTTTCTAAGGAGGAAAACTATGTTAGATTTAAGATTCGTAAGAGAGAATCCGCATATTGTTAAAGAAAATATTAAGAAAAAATTCCAAGATAACAAGCTTAGCTTAGTAGACGAGGTAATAGCTTTAGATTTAGAGCTAAGAGCAATTAAGCCTCAGGCGGACGAATTAAGAGCAGATAGAAATAAGATTTCTAAAGAAATCGGATCTCTTATGTCACAAGGGAAAAAAGATGAAGCAGAAGAGATGAAGAAAAAAGTTACTGAAGCTTCAGGAAAACTGTCTAATTTAGAAACTAAAGAAAATGAACTACAAGAAAAAATTAAAACTATAATGATGACAATACCAAATATCATTGACGACAGTGTTCCTATTGGTAAAGATGATAGTGAAAATGTCGAGGTCGAACGTTTTGGAGAGCCTATTGTACCAGAATTTGAGGTTCCATACCATACAGATATAATGGAAATGTTTAATGGGATAGACTTAGACAGTGCTAGAAAAGTTGCTGGAAGCGGATTTTACTATTTAATGGGAGATATAGCTAGACTTCACTCAGCTGTAACTTCTTATGCAAGAGATTTTATGATCAATCGTGGATTTACTTATTGTATACCACCATTTATGATAAGGAGTGAAGTTGTAACAGGAGTTATGAGTTTTGCAGAGATGGATGCGATGATGTACAAAATAGAAGGGGAAGACCTTTACTTAATAGGAACTAGTGAACATTCAATGATTGGTAAGTTTATTGATACAATACTTCCTGAGGAAACACTACCACAAACACTTACTAGTTACTCTCCTTGCTTTAGAAAAGAAAAAGGTGCTCATGGAATAGAAGAGAGAGGAGTTTACAGAATACATCAATTTGAAAAACAAGAAATGATAGTCGTTTGTGAACCTGAAGAGAGTCCTATGTGGTACGATAAATTATGGCAAAATACAGTGGATTTCTTTAGAACTTTAGATATTCCAGTTAGAACACTTGAGTGCTGTTCAGGAGATCTTGCAGATCTTAAAGTAAAGTCTGTTGATGTTGAAGCCTGGTCACCAAGACAAGAAAAATACTTTGAGGTAGGAAGTTGTTCAAATTTAGGGGATGCGCAAGCCCGTCGTTTAAAAATACGTGTAAATGGTGAAAATGGCAAATACTTTGCACATACTTTAAACAACACTGTTGTTGCTCCTCCTAGGATGCTTATTGCATTTTTAGAGAACAATTTAACTGCTGAGGGTACTGTTAAAATACCAAAGGACCTACAGCCTTATATGGGTGGAATGACTGAGATAATTAAGAAGTAACTTGGATATATTGAAATCTAAAGGGTATAGAGTTAGATATAAATCTTGGGTAGAGGAAAATACCCCCTTTATACCCCCTCTAGATTAAAAACTTATATAAACCTATAAAAAATAGACCTTCAGCTAATAAAAATAGTTGAGGGTCTTATTTATAGTTTAAATATATTATTTAATGTATTAACCGCTTCATATTTCTTTTCTTCCATGACTTCAGTGTATATGTTCAAGTAATCGATATATCACTATGACCCATAAGAGCCTGTACGGTTTTAGGAGGTACATCATTCTCAAATAACATGAAGTAGTAAAATAGTAATAATAATTATGAATATAAAAAGTGTAGGTACTAATTATTTATAATAAGTACCTACACTTTTTTTTATTTATGCAATATTTATTCTAATTTAGTTCATGTATTCTTAAACAAAGGTCATGCATTTTTTCTTCAATAATTTCAGCTGTTTTATAAAACTCTTCAATTGGTTTACCAGTAGGATCATCTAATCCCCAATCTTCTCTGTATTTACAAGGTAACCAAGGACAATTCACATTACATCCCATAGTTATTACAATATCAATATTTGGTAATTCAGAAATTAATTTATTCCTTTGTGTCTTATTCATATCAATATTGTACAAATCTTTTATAACGGCTACGGCGTCCTGATTTATTTGAGATTTAATTTCTGTTCCACCTGAATAAGGAATAAAAATATCATTTGCATAATCCTTTGCGATTGCTTCTGCCATTTGACTTCTGCATGAGTTATGAACGCATATAAATGCTACTGTTGGTTTACTCATTTATAGACTCCTTTATGAACCAATTTTGAGTACTGTTTGCAATTTTTACAAGCAATAACATAACTGGGACTTCAGTTAATACACCAACTATAGTAGCTAGTGCGACTGGTGATGATGCTCCAAAAAGTGATATAGCAACTGCAACTGATAGCTCAAAGAAGTTCGATGCACCTATCATTCCTGCAGGAGCCGCTACATTATAAGGTAATTTTAATATTTTACAAGCTGTGTATGCTATAGCAAATATCAAGAATGTTTGAATTGTCAGCGGTACAGCAATAAGTACTATATGAAGAGGGTTATTTACAATAACATCTCCTTGGAATGAGAATATTAAAATTAAAGTTAATAGAAGTCCTATTGTAGTAACATTATCGAATTTTTTAATAAATACGTCGTTGTAATAGTCTTCACCTTTAGATTTTATTACCAAAATTCTAGTTAATATACCACCAGCCAATGGAATTACAACAAATAAAACTACTGAAAGTAAAAGTGTATTCATAGGAACTGTAATATCACTAACCCCTAATAAAAATGCAACAATTGGTGCAAAAGCAATTAATATAATTAAATCATTTGTAGCAACCTGAACTACAGTATATGCTGGATCTCCTTTAGTAAGATGGCTCCATACAAAAACCATTGCAGTACATGGAGCAGCACCTAATAAAACTGCTCCAGCAAGATAATCTTTTGCTAGATCAACTGGTATTATATTTTTAAAAACTACATAAAAAAAGAATGAAGCGATTGCATACATAGTAAAAGGTTTAATTAACCAATTTGTAACCCAGGTAACAAACAGTCCTTTTGGTCTTTTACCTACGTTTTTGATACTTTTAAAATCTACCTTCATCATCATAGGGTAGATCATAAGCCAAATAAGTATGGCAATTGGTACTGACACTTGGGCGTATTCAAATTTATTTAAAAATTGCGGTATTGATGGTATAAATTTACCTATAAAAATACCTATTGCCATACATATGAGAACCCATACAGTTAAATATTTCTGAAAAAATCCTATTCCACTGGTTTTATTATTATTGCTCATATATTACCTCCGTATTTTTATTTTATAAAGACGTATCTATCTATTATTTATTATATTATTTAAATAACTGCTAACATAAAATTGCCAGTTTTGATGTTTTATTTTTTAAAAATGAATTTTTTATTTAAAGAGGGGATTAACGATATGTTTAGGATGTGTAAGTATTCTTACACATCCACATAGATTTTAAGAATTAGAGAAGTTTATCTAGCAACAGCTACTGTCACCACCACAACAACTATTATTTGCTGTACTATCTATTTCTACAACAAGTATGCCTGTATATTTATAAAATTCATCACTAGTTAGATGTGATTTTGTTTTAACTATTTCTCCATCAACAATTGTGATTGGTAAAATATCATTATCTTCTGTAAGTAAATTGTTTACATCTTTATTCGTGATGAAAGCTTGAGGTTCGCTAGCTAAATTATATCTAGTAATACCAGCGCCTTGTTTCTTCAGACTGTCTACAACAGTTGCAACTCTTAAAAGTTCAGTATCTACACTTGGGCCACATACTCCAGTTGAACAGCACATTGCTGGATCATATATTTCAATTTTTTTCATAGTTATTGCCTCCTATAATTTTTTATTGGAATTACATCTTTCATCGTCTTTAGATAGATTATCTTTAGTTTTATTAATTTCTAATAAAAAATCTTTTAATTCTAAAATTTTATTATTTTTTAAAGTATATTTCATCCAAGACCCATCTTTTCTAGCACTTACAAGATCACATGCAATTAACATTTTCATGTGATAAGAAAGTGTAGGTTGTGTTATATTAACTTCATCTAAGATATTACAAGCACATAATTCATTGTCAGATAACATATTTAAAATTTTAAGTCTAGTTTCATCTGTTAAAGCTTTAAAGATTAAAGCATATTCAGCGTAAGAATAATTCATATTAACACCTCTTAATTTTAGGATTTATATTTTCATATATTATTATATACAAGATATTTATAATTATCAATATCTTGTATATAATAATATGATGGTATATGTTATCTAAAAATATACTAGATTGATTTTAAGCATTTACTTTATTAAAATACTTCTCATTTAACTTCAATGCTACATAACTATAAAACTGAACAATTTTATTTTAAGAAATTATCTCAAGTAAAGCTTTGTCATTAACTTCTTTTGGTAACCATTTTATGACAGCATAGTTTCCAGATGAAATTCTATTTACTTCATTTATCCATTTTATTTCACTATTAGCCTTTGCTTGTAAAAGTGGAGATTTAGTACCTGTCATTAACATACTTTGATTAATAACCCACCATTTAGAGTGTATATCAGCTCTCTTAAGATCTTCATTCAATCTTTGTGCTTCAAATACAGGTGTTGTTTCAGGAAGAGTAACTATAACAACTTCAGTCTCTTTTTCATCTCTAAGTCTTGGTAATAATCTCTTAACTGATTCTGGAATATTACCTTGAGTTCTCTCAACTTCTTTGTGATAACTTTGAGTTGAATCTAAAAGGAGTAAAGTGTGACCAGTAGGGGCAGTGTCTATTACAACAACCTCATCATCAGCTTTTTCAACAACTTCAGCAAATGCTCTAAATACAGCTATTTCTTGTGTACATGGAGAACGTAGATCTTCTTTTATATATTCTAAGTCGTCACCACTCATAGTTTCTGATGCTTTACTAATTACTTCATCTTGGTATTTCTTAAGTTCATCTTTTTCATTTATATCACTTATTGTGATATTATCATGTGAACTCATAATATATTTTATATGATTTGCTGGATCTGTAGTTGTAAGGTGAACTTTAACACCTTTTTTAGCTAATCCTAGAGCAATAGCTGAAGCCACAGTAGTTTTACCAACACCGCCTTTACCCATAGTAAATATTACTTTTTTATTAGTTTTATAGAAATCTTCTATAAGATCGTTTATAGAAGGAGAGTTTTCATTATCCAAAGTGTCAGTTTCTATTACTGAGTTATCACCTTTTAACATCATTCTGATACTATTTATACCAGATACATTGTAAGAACGCAGTGGAACAGTATAAGTTGTGATATCTTTTATTCCAGTAGGGATATCGTTTAAAGATGCTTGTTGCTTGTTGTATAGTTCAGTGGAGACTTCATCATCCTCTTGTACATTTTCCATAACACCATTAACGACTAAAATCTGATTGTTAACTCCTAATTGTCTCAATTCTTCTGATGCTCTTTCTGCTTCAATTAGAGTAGGTTTTTCAGGTCTTGCTACAAGTACAAGCGTTGTCAAATCTCCATTAGCTAGTGTATCAACAGCATCTTTATAGACTTCTTTCTTTTCTTCTAGTCCAGAAAGTTGCCCAAGACATGAAGCTCCATGAGTACTTTCACTTATAAAGTTAGTCCATGCAGATGGAAGTTGAAGCATTCTAAGTGTGTGTCCTGTGGGAGCTGTATCGAAAATAATATAGTCGTATCTATCTTTAACTTCTTCATCAGCAAGATAATTTGTAAATTCATTAAAAGCAGCTATTTCTACAGTACACGATCCAGATAATTGTTCTTCCATATTTGCAAGTACTGCTTCTGGAAGTTTTCCTTTATATGGCCCTATGACAGAGTCTCTGTATTCTTTTGCAGCTTCTTCTGGATTTAGATTAACCACTGATAAGTTTGGGATTTCTTTTATTTCAGTTGCTCTATTATTTAGATCTGTATTAAATACATCTTGTAGATTTGAAGCAGGATCAGTGCTTATAAGTAAAACTTTTTTACCAGCATCAGCTAATGTAACAGAAGTTGCACAAGCTACAGAAGTTTTACCAGCTCCACCTTTACCCGTATAAAATAAATATTTTGTTAAGTCTAATTCATCAACATCAAATTGTTTGAACATATTATTCATCACCTTTCATTTTTGTTTAAATAAGTTAAAACATATAGATAAGTGTCTATATGAATATTATATGAAATATATAGATATGTGTCAATATGCTTTGATAAAATAGAAAATCTTTATATATCAACAATAAATATAGAAAATATCTATGTTAATTTGATATATATTGAAAGATATTAAAACAAAAGCTAATGGAGTACTACAATACGAATACTCCAGTGTAAGAATGCAGTATTACAAAATAACTATTGCAGTATAAATAACAGATTACTCCAAAACAACTATGGAGAACTTTTTTTATAAAAATTATTCGCCAAAATGTATTAAAATTGTTATATTATATAAGCAGTAGATGAGATAGAATATAAGGATTATAGGAGTATTCCAAGTTAACTATGGAGTACTCTTTTTTATTTTCTGATCATACATAATCTGTAGAATAACTGACTGAGAAATTTTAATTATACAATGACCTCATACAACTACATATGGTAAAATTTAGTTATAATAAGTATAAATTTTTATTCTGAGAGTAATTATAAATAGCTGTAATATTACTAGTAGTTAAAAAGCTACTTTAAAAAATATAAGGTGGACAGGAGATTAACCTATGAAAAATAGATTTGGTTTATCACAAGGGGATGTTTTACAGAATGATGATATAATGAAGGCTTTTCGATGCAGTGGGCAGGGTGGTATGAGAAAATCAAATTCAACTAATACTCTTGTGTTAATATCAGATGAGGCGAAAGGGCTATATGAAGATAAGTGGTATAAAGATGAATTTCATTATACTGGCATGGGTAAAAATGGGGACTAAAGCCTAGACTTTATTACTGTATAAAATAACCCAATAATAACCCAACTACGGGAAAGCTAACTAAAATAATAAAAAAAAAGACCCTCAGTTAATAAATAGCTGAGGGTCTTTATTATAGTTTAAATATATTATTTAGTGTATTTACAGCTTCAAATTTCTTTTCTTCCATAACCTCAGTATAGATGTTTATAGTAACAGATATATCACTATGTGCCATTAAAGCCTGTACTGTTTTTGGCGGAACATCATTTTCAAATAACCTTGTTGTATGTTTTTCTTAATCCATGAAATATAATTGGTTCTATTTCATTTAATTAAACAAGTATAACTTTAGGAAGAGGGATAGTCCTAATCGATTATCTGTCATAGGCTCATATTCTACTACAGTATAATTCTTATTACCATTTTGCTCATATATAGGTTCATTCTGAAGAGTACGGCTAACTGTTAAACAGCAATTATTAAAGTCAATATCAGACCATTTAAGCCCTAATAATTCACCTCTAAGACCTGTACTAATTGATGGGCTCTGTATTTTTATCTCAATGCCCGTCAAGCCTTTTATTTAATCTGTTCTCCATACATACTAGATATTCAAGTAGTTCTATATCTTATACCTAACCCCAGTATAGTACTTGACAATAATTATCAGAGGCGTTATAATTTAACAGAGTTTTAATACAATAATGTAAATCATTATCAATATGTGGAGGGGGATTATATGAAACTATCTGACTGTAAAAGAGGACAAAACGTTCTTATAAAGAAGATAGGTGATGCTAGCATTAAAATGCAAGCTATAAGACTTGGACTTTATGAGGGAGCTAAAGTAAACTGTTCGGCGAAAGTGCCTTGTGGACCAGTTGTATTAAGTAGTAGAATGCAAGAGATTGCAATAGGAAGAAATTTAGCAGAAAGTATAGAAGTTGAACTTTTATAGACGGGGGTTATTAAATTAATGAGTTGTTGTAAAAGCTTAAGAATTGACATACCAGAAGGGGCTAAAACCATTGTACTTGCAGGTAATCCTAATGTTGGGAAATCTGTATTTTTTAATGCCCTAACAGGAATTTATGTAGACGTTTCTAATTTCTCTGGAACAACAGTTGACATATCGCATGGCAAGTACAAAGGTGATGTGGTAATAGACACACCTGGTGTTTATGGAGTATCATCCTTTAATGATGAAGAAACAGTTGCTAAGGATGTTATAATAACAGGAGATATAATACTTAACATAGTAGATGCTCTTCATATTGAAAGAGACTTATTTTTAACAAAGCAGATTATAGATTCTGGAAAGAAAGTAATAGTTGCTCTTAATATGATGGATGATGTAGAAAGAAATGGTATTAAGATCGACGTTGATAGGCTAAGTAATCTTTTAGGTGTTCCTGTAATACCTACGGTTGCTACTAAGAAAAAAGGATTAGATGAAGTAAAAGAAAAAATATTTTCAGCTAAGGTAGGAAATATTAACTCTGATATCGAAAGTATAGTTAGAGAATACAGAGAAATCGTTGATATTGAAAGTGAAGCCCTAATGATAGGAGAAGATGATGAGGAAACTCTTGAAAAATACAATGTACAAGCACCTAATAAAAGAGACGAAATTTATGCAGCAAGAAGAAAAGAAGTTGATGAGATTGTTAAAGAGATAATATTAACAGATGCTGTTAATAAAGGTATTAGAGAAAAAATAGGATACTATATGTTAAAACCACTAACAGGTATTCCGATATTACTTGCAATACTATTCGTTATGTATAAGGTAATCGGGGTATTTGTAGCTGGAGATGTTGTTGACTTCTTATTAGATGGCTTTTTCGTTCCTATTTACGAACCATTTGTTAGAAGCATAACAGGTACTATTACTGGTGGTCAAGAAGGATTTATTTTTGATCTTTTTGCTGGAGAGTATGGAATTCTTACATTAACGGCATCATATATATTTGGACTTCTACTACCACTAGTTATATCATTCTATTTCTTTATGTCTTTAATGGAGGACTCAGGATACCTTCCAAGACTTGCAGCTCTTACTGATAGACTATTATCATTCTTTGGATTAAACGGTAGAGCTATTATTCCTATGATACTTGGATTTGGTTGTGTATCAATGGCAACTATAACAACAAGACTTCTAGGAACAAGAAGAGAAAAAGTAATAGCTACAGCACTTTTAGGACTTACAATACCATGTTCAGCTCAGCTTGGGGTTATTGCAGGTATGATTGCACCTTTAGGTGGGAAGTACTTAGCATTGTATGTAGGTACAATAGTTATTGTTTTTGTTTTAGCAGGAACAGCACTTAACAAAATTTTACCAGGGAAATCATCGGATTTATTTATAGATCTTTCACCAGTAAGACTCCCAAAATTCTCAAACGTATTAGTTAAGACATGGTCTAAGACTAAGATGTTTATAAAGGAAGCAATGCCACTGTTTGCACTAGGAGCGGTTATAATAACTGTTCTAGATGCTACCAATATGCTAACTTGGATTCAAAATGCAGTAGCACCAATTACTGAGAGTTTCTTAGGTCTTCCTAAGGAAGCTGCAACATCATTTGTAATGGGTATAATAAGAAGAGACTTTGGAGCAGCAGGGCTTACTGACCTTGTTCTTACACCAATGCAAACAATTGTTGCTCTAATAACAATTACTTTATTTGTTCCTTGTATAGCAGCTATTATGCTTATATTTAAGGAAAGAAGTAAAACAGAAGCTATTTCTATATGGGTTGGAAGCTTTATAGTTGCATTTTTAGTTGGAGGAGCAGTAGCACAAATTTTTATGTAAGAGGTGTTTAAATGGAAATAACATGCGAAACTTGTGGATATATAGCTAAAAATGAAATAATATGTCCAAGATGCAGGAAACCTTTAGTTTCTTTAACCTGCAATGGAAATTGTTTATCTTGTAATACAAGTAAGAAAAAAATAAAGGCAAATGCCTGTAATATAAAAAATGCTCCTATCACTAGGAGTATTTTTTGTTTGTTTGCTATAGCTTTACATCATAAAATAGACAAAATAAGAAGATACCCAAACGGCAATTTGGATGTAATGTAAGTAAATTACTAAAATGTATAGTCTGGAATTAAAAATAATAACACAACTAGCGGAAGGTTAGTTAAAATAATATAAAAAGATAGACCCTAAACTATTTATTAGCTGAGGTCTATCTTTTTATATTATTTGATGTCTTGGCATTTTTTACACTTATCTCCACATGCTTTTTCTTCTTTCATATTAATGGAGCCCCATTTTGCAAATTTGCCTAAAATAGGAATAATGCTATTACCTTTTTCAGTTATAGTATATTCAACTTTAGGAGGAACTTCATTGTACTGTTTGCGAAGTATAATTTCATCAGATTCTAATTCTTTTAATGATTGAGCCAACATGGTGTTTGTAATATCTTCTAATTTTCTTTTTAAACTACTATATCTCGTTGGTTTACCTGATGCTAATATGCAAAGAATAGGTAACTTCCACTTACCCCCAACAATGTCTAATGCGTACTTTATTGGACAAATCAACTCTTCACTATTTAAAATCATTTTTTCATTCCCTAAACTCATGATCATTCAATCCTTCCAAGAGTATATTTTTTAGTACTATATTAGTATACTTTAGATACTTTATAAGTAAAAACTGCATACTTGTTTTATATGTATTTTATATTAAAATTATATCAAAGGGTAATCCTTGGTACAAGTGATATCCTTAATATTAGTTTCTTAAAGGAGTGTAATGATTATGAAAGCATTAGATTTTTTAAACAAAGCAGGAATTTATTATTTAGCAACAACTGAAGGTGATCAAGCTCGAGTACGCCCACTTGGTTTCGTTATGGAATTCAACGAAAAACTTGCATTCTGTACATCAAACCAAAAGAAAATGTTTAAGCAACTTAATAATAATCCAAAAGTAGAAATCTGCTGTATTGATCAAAAATTTAACACTTTACGTATTACGGGAAAAGCTACGTTTGCTACATCAAAAGAAACACAAATAAAAGCGCTTGAAATAATGCCAGATTTAAGCAAAATGTATTCAGTAGGAGATGGTAAATTTGAAATATTCTACATTGATGAAGCAATTGCTAAATGTTATTCAATGAGTGGTAAAAAAGTTGATATAGAGATTTAGTTTAAAAATAATTACTTACTATATTTACATATTTATCTCGGAGGGGGTACAGTTAATATGGATACTAACGAAGTACTTTATAACAGAATAAACGATAGTTTTAAAAAACAGAATTTTTTATCATTTATTGGTGCAGAACTTATGCATGTTGAAGATGGCAAGGTAATAATTACATGTGAACGTAAAGATTTTTTAACTCAACAACAGGGATTAATACATGGAGGAGTTGTCACATCATTAGCTGATGTGTCTTGTGGATATTCAGCTCTGACGACTATGTCCGAAGATTCCGAAGTGCTAACCGTTGAATTTAAAATAAATTTAATTCGGCCTGCGATTTCAAACAAAATTGTGGCTACTGGTAAAGTTATAAAATCTGGAAAAACTCTAGTTATAGTAGAGTCAACAGTTACAGATGAAAGTGGAGAGAAGATAATTGCAAAGATGTTAGCAACTATGATTACAACAAAATCTAAAAATAGTTATAGATATTAAATAAATATATAAAGGTATATATAAAACCAAAAACCTTCAGCTATAAGTAGTTGAGGGTCTTTTTACAGTTTAAATACTTTATTTAGTGTATTTACAGCTTCTAAAATTCAGTTTATTATAAAAAACCACAATAATACCACAATCAGATAGTTTAAGGTTAAGAAAATTAAAAAGCGATAGCTTTGTACTTATAACTATATTTGGTAAAGTGGATAGGGTGGTATGAGAAAATTAAATTCCTCTAATACTCTTGTATTGATATCAGATGAGACGAAAGGACTATATAAAGATAAGTGGTATAAAGATGAATTTCAGTCCTATTTAACTCACTATAAATAGTCAAGCGGTATCTTTTATATTTTTTAACAATTACTCTAACATTAATCCTTCTTTTATTAAAATTTCTATTTTCTCTTTCAATTGTGATAAGATGTTTATATATCTTAGTTAGATTTCCTTGTATATAAAATTTTGTGTCGCAACATAATTTTACATGATAAAGCGCTAACTATGAGCTTGCTTTTTTAATTTGTCGTTTTTTTATAAAATTTGTTATTATTTATGGATTTTATCAAAAAATAGGACTAATATAGTAAATGTCGCAATAATTCGTTTTGGAGGGAAGTGTTTAAGTGTTACCAAAGTTATTTAAAATGAAGAAAGAAAATGAATTAACAAAGGAGGAAATAGGTAAGGATATAGTAGCAGGAATTATAGTTGCTATAATAGCTCTTCCATTATCTATAGCTTTAGCCATATCATCTGGAGTATCTCCAGAAAAAGGACTTATAACTGCTATATTCGCAGGATTTGTAATATCTTTTCTAGGTGGTAGTAAGGTTCAAATTGGTGGACCAACAGGGGCATTTGTTGTAATAGTTTATGGTATAGTTAAAACTTATGGAATGACTGGACTTATAACGATTACAATGATGTCAGGAATTATATTGGTAGTTATGGGTCTACTTAAATTTGGATATTTAATAAAATATGTACCTCAAACTATAACAGTAGGGTTTACTAGTGGTATTGCAGTAACGTTACTTACAACTCAGTTGAAGGACTTCTTTGGACTTAGAATAATAGATGTACCAGCTGAATTTATAGAAAAGGTAGAAAGCTATATACATAATAGATCTACTTTTGATATAGCAACATTTCTAATAGGATTAGCATGTATTTTGATATTAGTTTACTGGCCTAAGGTAAACAAAAAAATACCAGCTTCAATAATAGTATTAATATTATCTACTTTAGTTGTAAACTTATTTAATCTACAAACTGATACAATAGGTTCTAGGTTTAATGAAATATCATCGTCTATACCAAAACCACAAATACCGCATATTGATTTACAAATAATTAAAACTTTAATAAAACCAGCTATAACGGTTGCTTTGCTAGGTGCAATAGAATCGTTACTTTCTTGCGTAGTTTCTGACAATATGATAAATGATAAGCATGATTCTAATATGGAACTTGTAGCACAAGGACTTGGAAATATCGCATCTTCAATATTTGCTGGGATTCCAGCAACTGGAGCTATAGCTAGAACAGCGGCTAATGTTAAAAATGGGGGTAAAAGTCCTATATCAGGTATAGTACATGCTATAACATTATTACTTATAATGGTTGTATTAATGCCTCTTGCTAAACTTATACCAATGGCTACACTAGCGGCAATACTTATAGTAGTTTCTTATAATATGGGAGAATGGTCTCATTTTAGAAGGTTATTATCTTCAAGTAAATCGGATGGCTTAGTATTGGTTGTAACATTTGTATTTACAGTAGTATTTGATTTAGTATTTGCAATAGGGGTAGGTATGACCATACATTATGTATTGAAATTCGTTAAAAGTAGGAGAAAAAAAGAAGAAGATGAATTGAAAGCGGCTTAGTACATTAAGTGATTTTTTTTCAAAGAGTAATATAATCGATTCGTATAAAAATAGATATTTAACTAAAATATATAACAAAGCAAATTTTATTAAATTTACCTTATTAGACAATGTATTATTACAATAGCCTCAATGCCTTTTTAATTAAGGTTAAATTAAGGATACTGTATTATAATCTAAACTATTGAACAAAAACAAATAAAAAAGGAGTAATATTAATTATGAGAAAAGATAACAAAAAAAGAAAAAATCCAGTGGTTCTAGCGTTATATACAATATCAATACTTTTAGGTATTTACACAATATTTACAATATATAGCTCATACATATATATTTCAAGTCTAGGATCTCAAGGTCTTGTAATAAAGGATGAATTACAAAGTATAATAAACTATTTTGGAACGGCTTCTGTACCATTCCTATTCTACTCAATAGCTACATTTGCAATAGGTTATATTATAGATAAACTAAACTACATAACAAACGATATGAAAAAGTTTAATAGAGGAGATATAAAAGAAGAAGTTATAAATATAGATAATAATGAAGATATAAGTGAAGATATAAAAGAAGAAATATAACTAATATATAAATAAAAGTTGTAGCAAAATGAAGTGAACCCCAAAAGTTAGACCTAAAAATCTAATTTTTGGAGGTTCATTTTTGTGTCTAAATATAACTATGAATTTAAATTAAAAGTAGTAAAATTTTGTTCCCAATGCCATGCGCCCATGGTCTTATGATATAGAACATATTAATGGTCTTATTTTATTATAAATAATTTAATAATAGTATTTTTAAAATAGTAAATAAATTTAAAAAATAATTGTATTCCAAGCCTATTAAATCTTTATTAAAATAGCTTTCATAAATTTATAAATTGTAACTTATGTTACAGAAAATAATGTTGAGTTAAGTTAAACTAAATTTATGTTTTGAATGACAAACAAATTCAATTAATAATAATCTTAAAATAAATCGGAGGAAGAAATGATGGAAAATAAAATGTTTTGTTTTCAGTGTCAAGAGACAGCAGGATGTACAGGGTGTACAAAGTTTGGGGTGTGTGGAAAATCACCAGATTTATCAAGAATGCAGGACTTATTGATATATACTACAAAGGGAATATCTGAAGTTACAACTAGACTTAGAAGTGAAGGCCAATTTGTTGATAGTAGTGTTAATCACTTAATAACAATAAACTTATTCTCAACAATAACTAATGCAAACTTCAACGATGAAGTATTTTATGCAAGGATAAAAGAAACTTTAGATTCAAAGGAAAGTTTATTAGCTGAATTAAAGAATAAAAATAATTTATCAGAGGCAGCACTTTGGAATGCTTCAAGTAAGAGAGAGATAGATCAAAAAGTTGGACTTTTAGAAAAGTTAAAAAATATGATATTACCAAAAGAAGAAGTGACATTAAAAGATGTATTAGATGATAAATCAACTAGTGTAGGGGTTCTTGCAACAAAAGATGAAGATATAAGAAGTTTAAGAGAACTTATAATATATGGATTAAAAGGAATGTCTGCATATGTTAAGCATGCCAATGCCCTAGGGTATGACAGTGAAGAAGTAAATGCATTTATGCAATCTACTCTAGCTAAAACTTTAGATGATAAGTTAACAATAGATGAATTGATAGCATTAACTTTAGATACTGGTAGAGTTGGGGTAGATGCAATGGCTTTACTTGATGGAGCAAATACAGGATCTTATGGACATCCTGAAATAACTAAAGTTAACATAGGTGTAAGAAAGAATCCAGGATTACTTGTATCAGGACATGACTTAAAAGACCTAGAAATGTTACTTAAGCAAACAGAAGGTACTGGAGTAGATGTGTATACTCACTCAGAAATGTTACCTGCTCACTATTACCCAGCATTTAAAAAGTACTCTCATTTTGTAGGTAACTACGGAAATGCTTGGTGGAAACAAAAAGAAGAGTTTGAAAGTTTCAATGGGCCAATACTTATGACTACAAACTGTGTCGTACCACCAAAAGATAGCTACAAAGATAGATTATACACTACTGGAGCATCTGGGTTTCCAGGCTGTCATCATATAAAAGGAAACAGCGAGGATGATAAGGATTTTTCTGTAATAATAAAACATGCTAAAAATTGTAAACCACCAGTAGAAATTGAAACTGGAGAGATAATAGGTGGTTTTGCTCATAATCAGGTATTTGAACTTGCGGATAAGGTTGTAGAAGCAGTGAAGTCTGGTGCAATTAAGAAGTTCTTTGTAATGGCGGGTTGCGATGGTCGTGCAAAATCAAGAAACTATTATACTGACTTTGCAAAAGCACTTCCAAAAGATACTGTAATATTAACTGCAGGTTGTGCTAAATACAAGTATAACAAATTAAGTCTAGGTGATATAAATGGAATACCAAGAGTATTAGATGCAGGTCAATGTAATGACTCGTATTCTCTAGCACTTATAGCACTTAAATTAAAAGAAGCGTTCGAGCTTGATGATATAAACGAATTACCTATAGCATTTAATCTAGCTTGGTATGAGCAAAAAGCTGTAATAGTATTATTATCATTATTATACCTAGGGGTTAAGAATATCCACTTAGGCCCAACACTACCAGCATTTTTATCACCAAATGTAGCTAAAGTTTTAGTTGAAAACTTTGGAATAGCTGGAATAACTAACGTGGAAGATGATTTAAAGATTTTTTTAGACTAAGCTAATTTGTAAATGTAATAATTATTAAAATACTGAAAAACTCTAAAAATATTTACAATCTTGATATGTTATGCTACAATTACTTACAACAAATAAAATTTAATAGGAATTACCTCGTCTAATGAAAAGATTGAGGTAGAGGTCGCATTTACTAAGATTAATATTGAATAGGTCGGAAGCCAGTGAAGCAATATAAAAGGAGTAAGTGCCGAAGTGCTAGTGTCCAAAGCTAGTGCTGGGGCTGTATTTAATAAGTACAGTACTGTCATCAAAATTATCCTGAATTTTGATGGAGAGCTATCTTAAATAAGATAAAAGGAAGATGTAGGTATGTTGTATTTAGCACATTCAGCTCAACATGTATTCATGTTGAGCTTTTTTACATCCATACAAACTAGGATAGAAAAAGGGAAAGCGATAATCAAATATTTTAACTTAAAAAGTGGGGAGATTTAAAAATGAGTAGTTTAAAAAAGAAAAAGTTTACTATGCCTCAGACGCTTACTATAATATTTTTACTAATAATAGTAATGGCAGTTCTTACTTGGATAGTACCAAGTGGAAGTTTTGAAAGAGTAGATATAGAAGGAAGAGCGGTTGTTGTAGCTGGAACTTATGAAAAAGTATCATCAAATCCACAAGGAGTTACTGAAGTATTTACAGCACCTATAAATGGTTTTATAGATGCTGCTGAAGTAGTTGGATTTGTTTTAATAGTTGGAGGAGCTTTTGGTATAGTTAATAAAACAGGAGCCATAGAAGCCATCATAGCTCATACTGTAAATAAAATGAAGAAATCTCAATTTTTAATAATACCTATATCAATGATTTTATTTGGACTAGGTGGAACAACATTTGGAATGAGTGAAGAAACACTGCCTTTTTATATGATATTTATTCCACTTATGACTAGCATGGGATATGATTCATTAACAGCAGTGGCAACAGTGTTTATAGGAGCAACAGCTGGATTTGGAGCAGCTACTACGAATCCTTTCTCTGTAGGAATAGCACAAGCGCTTTCACAGATAGCACCAGGTTCTGGAATAGAGTATAGGGTTGTAATGTTTATAATATATATGGCTATATGTATAGGATTTGTTATGATGTATGCTAATAAAGTTAAAAAAGATCCTACAAAGTCTTTAGTACAGGATATATCACTTAATCAAGAAGCTATAGCTAATAGTGATACAAACATAAAAGAGTTTACAAAAATAGAAGCTATGGTAATAGCTATATTCACATTAGGCATGGGGATTATGGTATATGGAGTTTTAAAACAAGGATGGTACATAAGTGAAATTGCAATGATATTTACAGCTATAGGTGTTATATCAGGAATAGCATCAGGGCTTAAACAAGATGAAATAGTTAATTCATTTATAAGTGGATCAAAAGATTTAATTTCAGCAGGATTATGTATAGCATTTGCACGTGGTATAGTAATAATAGCAGAAAATGGATATATAATAGATACAATCTTAAATTCTGCAGCAAATGTATTAAATGGATTACCAAAAGCTATATTTATAAATTTAACTTTCTTAATAGAAGGTTTAATAGCATTTTTAATACCGTCAGCATCAGGACTTGCATCACTTACAATACCTGTACTTGCACCACTGGGAGATTTAGTAGATGTATCTAGACAAATGATAGTTACAGCTTATCAATTTGGTATAGGTGTAACTAACTTAATTACACCTACATCAGGTGTTTTAATGGGAGCACTAGCACTAGCTAATATTCCTTGGTCAAAGTGGGTTAGATTCGTAATTCCTTTAATTATAGTATTAGTAATTACTACCATGGTATTTTTAACAACAGGCTTATATATAGGGTTCTAATATAGGAGGTAAATTATGATAGAAAGTATAAAGAAAAGATCTTATGAGATAGAGAATGAACTGGGAAAAGAAATTGAAGAAGTATGTGATTTTATATTTAATAATCCAGAAATAGGAGAAGAAGAATACATATCATCTAAATACTTAGTCGATAAAATGATGGAATATGGATTTGATACAACTTATCCATACTGCAATATAGAAACTGCTTTTAGAGCAGAACTAGGAGATAATGATGGTCCTACTATCGCATTTTTAGCAGAGTATGATGCATTACCTGGATATGGAGAAAATAATGAACCAGCTCATGCTTGTGGGCATAACTGGATTGCGGCATCGACATTAGGGGCTTGTATAGTATTAAGTAAGTTAAAAGAAAATTTTAAAGGGAAAATTGTATTAATAGGAACACCAGCTGAAGAAACAACAGGAGGAAAATGTGATTTAGTTAAAGCAGAGGCTTTTGATGATATTGATGTATGTTATCAGATGCATATAGAAGCTTTTAATAATATAAAATGCAAGGCTTTGGCAATAGATTCAATAGAGTTTAGTTTTGAAGGAGTAGCAGCACATGCAGCTAGTCACCCTCATATGGGAGTTAATGCATTAGATGCTGTACAACTTACCTTTGCAGGAATAAATGCACTAAGACAACATGTGAAATCAGATGTTAGAATACATGGGATAGTTTCAAATGGAGGAGAAGCTCCAAATATAGTTCCAGAAAAGGCGTCTTGTAAGTTTTACATAAGAGCTAGTGAAAGAAGTTATTTAGATGAAGTAACTAAAAAGGTTATAAATTGTGCAAAAGGTGCAGAGTTAATGACAGGTGCTAAGCTTTCCTATAGATATTTTGAAAATTCTTTTGACAATATAGTAAACAACAAGATGCTTCAAGATATAACAAAGAACAATTTAATTGAGGTAGGTATAACGGATATATTAGAAGGAAAAGATGGTCCAGTAGGCTCTACAGATATAGGCAATGTAAGTCAAGTTTGTCCTACTATGTATACAGAAATAGCTTTAGATATAAATCCAATGGTATATGTTCATGAAAAAGAGTTTTTAAATCATGCAAATTCTAAGGAAGCTTATGAAAAACTTCACAAATCAGTAAAGGCAATGGTTGGATGTGCATTAGAAATTTATTTGAAAGATGGACTACTTGATGAGATTAAGAAAAATCACTTAAATAAAGCTGATTTAAAATAATAGAACAAAAAAGGTATTACCGAAAAATTGGTAATACCTTTTTTGTTCTATCATTTTAGAGTTAGTTTTATATATAATATATATTCGTATATTCTTCTGTATAGCGTAAAGCTTTTTACTGAATCCTAAATACTTTTAAGTAAATACTATAAAGATAGATGCAAACTGCTGTAGACATTACAGATATAATTGAAGCTACTAGAATAGATAGCTTCGCAATATCTACCAAAACTAAGTCATGTATAAAAGCGATCTCCGTTACAAATATAGACATAGTGAAACCAATACCTGCCAATAAAGATACTATAAACAAAGACACCCAACTAGTATTTTTAGGCTTTTCAGTAATATGAAGCAAACTTCCTATATATGTAAATAGGATTATTCCAAGAGGCTTTCCAACACACAATCCTATAATAATACCTAAAATTAACGGATATGAGCTAGAGATATCTATGTTATATACTAATACTATTCCAGTGTTGGCAAACGCGAATAACGGAACTATGAACAAATTATTAATAGGAGTTAAAATTTTCAGGAGTCTGTCTAATGTACTTATTTTGCTATGTCCAGATGATGGAATAGATATTGCTAATAAAACACCACTAATGGTAGAGTGTATACCACTTAGATGGATAAAGTACCAAAGACATAACCCTGCAATAAGATAGTATAAGATACTTTGTACATTAAATATTTTATTTGCTATTATAAGTAAAAAAAATATAATAAGTGCAATTATTAAAAAAGGTAATTTTATATTCAGAGAATAAATTACTCCAATGCATATTATTGATATTAAATCATCGACAACCGCCAATGATAGTAAAAATACACTAAGTTTAGGATCTAGTTTATTTTTGAATATATAAAATACGCCTACTGCAAAAGCTATATCAGTGGATACTGGTATGCATATTCCACTTAAATAAGAAGTATTTCTATTGAATATAAAATATATTATTGCAGGTAAAACCACACCGCCTATTGCAGCAATTATAGGGAAAGATGCCTTTTTAAGAGTAGATAGATTCCCATGAAGTACTTCGCGTTTAATCTCAAGACCTGCAACTAAAAAAAATATTGACATTAAAAAATCATTTATAAACATATGTAATGAGAAATCGTTGACTATGTATACATCGTTAAATATATTATGATAAATTTTACTAAATGGGCTATTGCAAATGATAATAGCTGATATTGTAGCAAAAATAAGCATTATACTTGTTATTAATTCTATTTGAAAATTCTTCTTTTTATATGTTTTAATAAATCCCAATCAATCACCAACTAACTTTCAAAATTAAGTTAATAAAATCTAATTATGCTAAAAATAAAATATTACCTATGAATAATACTATGATAGGACTAATAGGTTTAATCATAAAAAATAAAAAGATTATATAGAGTGTATGAGTTTACTTAGACACTTTAAATGGATTGTAGCAATCGGATGACCTTTGAAAAAATATTTAGTTTCACAACAACTAACTTATAATCAAAGGAGGAGTTTGGGTTAATATTCTAGCATATTTAAAGAAAATAAAAATTTTAAAAAATTGTAAGAGGAAGTTTGTCTATATGAAATTAAGCTTAAGGAGCGGTGATACCCTAGATATCTTATGAAATAAGGTAGAAAAGATAGTAAATTATTTATATAATAGTGGATTTGATTTCGTCAATTTGTATCCACTATTGATATCCATGAAAATACATTGACAATTTTATCAATGTATTTTTTAGTATCAAAGATATATTTTATAAGATAATTATATCAAATTGTATGAGCTAGTCTTTAGTATAATAGTGCTAAATATAGAAAAAGACTCATAGGATATAATAAAAAGTAAATTTAGAGGTGAAGTATGAAAAAATATAAAAGACAACAACAAAATTCATATAAGTATACCTTAGCTAATACTAATCTAAGAGAAGAAAAATCCACTTCTTCAAATGTAATCACTGTAATACCGGCTGGGTCTAAGGTTCAAGTTATCGAAGCTGAAGAAGATTGGTATGAAGTATCATATAATGGACAGAGAGGGTATGTATATAGTGATTATTTATCCAAAACAAAATATACATGGACAGATGTTACTCTAAGGTCTTATCCATCTGCTGAATCAAATCCAGTAACTATAATTCCTCCAAAATCTATAGTACAAGTTTTATCTGTAAATGGAGACTGGAGTCGTGCTATGTATGATGATCAAGAAGGATATATATTTAGTTATTTCCTTTCTGATGATGGAAATCCACCTGAAGAATATGATTTTAATTACTTTTACACGGATATGACAAAGTTTGTAAATGATAATGAAATTAAAAGCCCCACTACAAATTTAATTACAACAGATTTAGAAAATAAAATTACTTATATATTTGAAAAGAACCAAGATGGTTTATGGAATTTACTGTATAAGTGGCTATGTACAATAGGAAAACCTAGTACACCAACTATTAAGGGCACTTTTTATGTTAGCGGTAGAAAACCTTACTTTGGCTCTGATACTTATAGAGTAAAATACGCTACTAGAATTCGAGGTAGCTACTACTATCATTCAATTTTATTTAATCCAGCAGGAACTGAAATAATTGATGATAGACTTGGAATGGCCTTGAGCCATGGATGTATTCGATTAGCTGTAGAAAATGCTCATTGGATTTACGATAATGTATTAGATAAAACTACTATAATTATAAACTAATTTAACATATAGGCTCTGTTAGGTAATTGTCTAACAGAGCTATATTTAGATTTTAAATAATAATGTTGCCTTAGTAAAAAGAGGCAAAAATGAGGTTATAATATTCGCCTTTATATTTATCAACTAGCGGAGAGTTAGTTAAAAAGTTATAAAAAATAGACCTTCATCTAATAAGTAGAAGAGGGTCTATTTTTTCGTTTAAATACTTATTTAATTTATTACCATTACAAATTTATTTTCTTTTATAACCTTAGTATAGGTAATCATAGTAACATTATATCACTTTAACCATTAAGTTTGTTCTAATTTATGAGGCATATACTTTTTATACATAGTCTATAAAGACAACAAAGAAATATCTATTTACTTCGTCAAGCAATCACTTTTAGTCACCTGATATAGTATTTTTTATATGAGCCGTTCCCCAATGATTCATTGCATCTAAGACTGGTTTAAGTGTCTGACCAAGTTCCGTAAGTGAATAATCAACTCTTGGTGGAACCTCAGCGTAAACTTTTCTGCTAACAAGCCCATCGGCTTCCATTTGACGAAGCTGTTGTGTAAGCATCTTTTGACTTATATCTTTAATTCCCCTGTTAAGTTCATTGAATCTTTGTGTACCGTTGTCCATTAGATTTCTAAGAATTAACACTTTCCATTTGTGACCAATCAAATTTACTGTATGTTCAATAGGGCATGATTTATTACATGACATTTTATTATCTCCTTTAGTTATTATACAATACTTACTTTTTGGTAAGTATATCACAAAAAGGTGCCTACTTGCAATAAGTAAGTATGGGATTTATAATTTGATTATGTCGTAGAATTAAGTTGTAATTAACTAGTTACGTTGAATATCAACTACAATTTTAAACATAATATTTAAAAGGGAGAAATATTAATATGAATAAAATTAATATAGGTGATTTACTTGATTTTAATTCCGAAAAAAGTGTACGTAAGGCTATCTTTAAAGAAGGGCAGCTTGATGTGGGACTTCTACTTTACGAACCTGGCCAAACGACAACAGATCATAAGCATTCTAATATTGATGAGGTTTTTTATGTCATTTCAGGTGAAGGGACTATAACAATAAATAACGAGGAATTTGTATTAAGTGAGAAAGATATTATTTTATCTCCCAAGGGAGAGACTCATGGATTTTGTAACACGAGCTCATCTAATTGGGTTGTATTGCAAATTAAGATAACAAGTTAAGTCAATATTAGCTTGTGTAATTTAAAATTTAATGAAGTAATTAATTATAGAATGGATGTGTTTAAATGTTTAAACGAATAGACCATGTTGCATTTGCTGTAAAGGATAGACAAAAATCAATTGATTTTTATGAGAAACATTTTGGATTTAGGAAGTATTTTGAGCACGATGTTCCGGATATGCCTGAAATTGATAAAGTAGTTTATCTTAAATTAGGAGATACTGTTCTAGAATTTGAGCATTGGACTGAAGAAAAGAAAAAAAGTGGATTTCATTTTTGCCTTATAAGCGATGATTTCGATACCGATTACCAAAAACTTAAAAATGCAGGTGTCCCGATTGTGATCGAACCACATATTCCTAGCCCAAGGGTACCAGGAGAAATTGGCTGGAAAAGAGTTATTTTCAAAGGACTTGATAACGAATTGATTGAAATTAGAGGATAATTTAAGCATAGAAAACTAATGTAGAAAAAAGGGAAGCTTGATTGCTCCCTTTTTTATGTGAAAAGTCAATGGTTTTATTAAAATTATAAATGTCATAAGAAGAAGGATTTTAAGTGAATTTGAAGAATTATATTACTTATATTTAGGTACAGTTAAAGATCTATTTTTAATATATATAATATAACTTACTTATAACATAAAAATATAAAATAAAGGAGATAGTTTATATGAATCTTCAAGCTAAGTGGATAAATTTATTAAAACCAAGATACATTGAAGACGAAGCCATTCGAAAAAAAATACAGATTATAATATTTTTTTCGATAACATTTGGTCTAACTTTCTTATTAGGACTAATATTATGTTTTAGAGAGTATATCGCCCCAGAGAGTTTCGCGGGATTTATGATGATTTTGCCATTGAGTTCAGTTTCCATTGCAAAATTTTATACAGAAGGAAGAAATAATGAAAAACATAAATTTTATTCAGGGATGATATTCTTATTTATACTTTCTACATTGTTATTTACTCTTTCATCATTAAAAGTGATAAATGCAGAGCAATTTGAATGGATAAATTATTTATTAGTATTGATAAGTGGTTTAATTATTATTATTTATTCAACTAATTTAAGTGATTTTTACATTTTTAATAATATAAAAATAGGAGCTTTATTGATCGGTTATTTTATGCTGACTAAAATTATTCCTATAGTATTTTTCTCGATAATAGAAGGAGAAAAGATTAGTTATGATGGAATTTTAAATTACGTGTTCTTTTTACCTATAATGTCTTTTGCTTCGATGTATTATTTTATAGGTGAAGAATACGGTTGGAGAGGTTTTTTACAAGATATTCTATTTGATAGATTTGGTAAAAGATTAGGAGTTATTATGCTAGGAGTTTGTTGGAGTTTGTGGCATTTGCCTCTACAGTTTACATTGTACAGCCCTAAAACACCAATACTTGGAACAGTTAACCATTTGATATTTGTTATTGGACTTTCTATATTTTTAGGGTTATGTATATATGAAAACTAAAAATGTATGGTTTTGTGCTATAATTCATGCTTTAAATAATGGGGTTGGTGTTATATTGTCTGATTATAGTTATGAATCAGTTATTACATTTTCTACGATAGTACAAATACTGATATTAGTATCGTTACTTTATGTTCCTTTTATTTTTACAAAAGAATATAAAAAAGATCTATAAAAAAATGAATTATTTAATAAAATTAATGCAATTCATGAATATCGTATGATTTAAAAAATTAAAATGTATAAAAAATACCAATATAAATTAAAAACTACAAATATGAGTGTAAAAATAAAAGTGGCTCTCAAGCACCTTTATTTTGGTAGTAAAACTAGAAACAAATATGATAATAGAATAGCAATATTAACTTAATTTTATCACATAAAGATAAAGAATAGAGTAAGATATAGAACTTAAGATAATGGAGGTAAATTAGATAGATGAATAATTATAGAAATTTAAAGCAGCATGTAACAAATCAAATACAAACTATAACTTCAGATATAGAAGAAGAGATTATAAACATAAGAAGAACTATACATAAAAATCCCGAACTAGGAAATAAGGAATTTAAAACAAGCGAGCTTATTAAAAATAAACTAACAAAAATTGGTTATACAGAGATAGAAAGTATAAATAATACAGGGGTTGTTGCATTATTAAACGGCGAAGGTATTCTTAGCAATTCTAGTAAGACAGTTATGTTTAGAGCTGATATAGATGCTCTGCCTATTAAAGAAGAGACTAATCACAAGTTTAAATCTACAAATGAAAATATGCACGCTTGTGGACATGATGCACATGCCGCTTGGGGATTAGGTGTAGCAGAAGTTTTATACAGGCTTAAGCATTTAGTAAATGGAAAAGTTAAGTTTGTATTTCAACCAGCAGAAGAGATTGGTGGTGCAAAGAAGCTTATTGAATTAGGTGTTCTTGAAAATCCAAAAGTTGATATTGTCCTTGGAGGACATGTTTGGCCAGAAATTGAAGTTGGAGATATAGGGATAGCAAAAAATGTAGCTATGTCATCAGGTACTTCTTTTAAACTAACTGTAATAGGTAAGGGAGGGCATGGAGCCGAGCCTTTTAATTGTATAGATCCAATTGCTATAGGTTCGGAAATCTATTCAGCTATACAAAAATTAGCTTATAAGATAAACAATCCTAAAGAACCAACTATTATATCAGTTTGCTCATTTCATTCAGGTAATTCTAGAAATATAATTCCAGATATTTGTGATATTGAAGGTACTGTAAGGTCTATAAGCAGTGAAAATGTCGATTATATAATGAATAGAATTGAAGAGATTGCTGATAAATATACAAAAGCTTATAAAGCAAAATACAAGTTCCATAGAAGTGGTATTTGCTTTCCTGTGATAAACGATAAGAACTTAGTTAATAAAATGGTCGATTCTGCAACTAAATTTCTTGAAAGCAAATACATAGATGTAATCGATTACCCAGCAATGACATCTGATGATTTTTCTGAATATACATCAAAGATACCAGGACTTTATGTATATATTGGATCCTCCTCAAAGGATAAAAAGCTATCCGAAAAATTACACAGCAGCATATTTGATTTAGATGAAAGATTATTAAAAAATGCAATAAATATATTTTCTGGTTTTATAATTGATTATTTAAATGAATAAAGAACGATTAATCTATATATGAATTAAAGAATAAAGAAATAAGGTGCAGTGGTTGCACCTTATTTTAAACAAATCATCTTCTACTAAGATAAATTTTTTCAATTAGACTTACTACAGCGTACATTGCCCAAGCACAAACTGCTAAAACAATAACTCCCATCATAACGAGATCAAGTTTGAATACCTGACTTCCGTATACAATTAAATATCCAATACCGTATCTAGAAACTAAAAATTCCCCTACAATTACTCCAACCCATGCCATACCTATATTTATCTTAGTTAAATTAATTAAATTGGCAGTATTTGCGGGTAGAATAAGTTTAAAAAGAATTTGAAGCTTAGTTGCTCCAAAACTTCTAAGCATTTTCACTTTTTCTTCTTCTACATTTATAAAGTAGTTGTAAGCTGAAAGAATTGTTACAACTATTGATATAGCAACGGCAGTTACTATAATCCCCTCAACTCCTGCGCCAACCCATACGATTATTATTGGGGCAAGGGCTGTTTTAGGAAGTGCATTTAGTACAACTAAAAAAGGATCTAGTATTTTAGATATTTTTTCAGACCACCATAAAATAATGGCGATAATAATACCAAAAAAAGTACCTATTGCTAATCCTACTATTGTTTCGTATACAGATACTCCTATATGCTTGAATAACTCTCCATTAGATGCATATTGCAAAAATAAATTATAGATATTACTAGGCTTACTAAATAGAAAAGTATCTATTATTTTCATATTGGCTAATAATTCCCATAATAATGTAAACACAACTAATATTAGTATCTGATAAAAGAGTATTTTTCTCTTTTCTAGTTTTACATTTTTTAAATAACTAAGATATCCATCTGACTCTTTACTAAATCTCATAAGTGTCCAGCTCCTTCCATAAAAGATCAAAGTATGTTTGGAATTCTGGTACCTTACGTGTTTTAATTGGTATTTTTTCACCTTCAACTTTTATATCTATATCGTAAATGTTTTTAATTGTGGCCGGTCTCCTAGATAAAACAGCTACCTTATCAGATATACTTATGGCTTCCCCTATATCATGTGTAACCAAAATAGTCGATTTATTTTCATTTTTAATAATCCTATAGACATCGTCACAAACTAGGAGTCTAGTCTGGTAATCTAGAGCAGAGAAGGGCTCATCTAAAAGAAGTATATCAGGATCTACTGATAAGGTTCTTATTAATGCGACTCTTTGTTTCATACCGCCTGAGAGTTCCTTTGGATACATATTTCTAAAATCCCATAAATCGTATGTCTTTAGCAATTTTTCAATTCTTTCAAGAGATTCTTTATCCTTTTTCTTTCCCTGAACTTCCAATCCAATAGTTATATTATCCATAATATTTCGCCACTCAAGTAAATTGTCTCTTTGGAACATGTATCCGATGTTTCCATTTATATTTATATCACCCCTAGTTGGCTTTAATAATTTAGTTAATATATTTAGTAAAGTTGATTTACCGCTTCCAGATGGTCCAACTAGTGTCAAAACTTCACCTTCTTTAAGGCTAAAGTTGATATTATCGAGGACTTTGAGTTCTCCTTCTTTATTGTAGAAGCTTTTGCACAGATTCTTAACTTCTACTATGTTGTTATTCATTGTGACACCTCCTGTAGCTTTTAGCTCGTATACTAATATGGTATTAAAATTTGGGTAAATCTGTACCTATTTTTATGAATATATGAAAATATAATAGGAAAATTACATATTTTTACACTAAAAGTTACATAACTATACAATAATTTACATAACTATTTAATATACCACTGGTTTTAAATTGGCTATTAATGTAATATAATATAGTAGCTAATTTAAATAAGGAGGAGAGTATATGGAAAAAAAACAATTTGAGTGTCCTAAATGTGGATCAAATTCATATGAACACGATCAATTCCAAGCAACTGGGGGAATTTTGCAAAAATTTTTGATGTCCAAAATAAGAAATTTATTACTATAAGTTGTAAAAAATGTGGTTATACGGAACTTTACAAGGCCGATACATCATCTGGATGGAATATATTAGATTTCCTAATAAACTAGAAAGTAGATATTTTAAGCAAATTCAAGTAAATATTGCTACATAAAAAAGACTTGTTCAAAATTTAAACAAGTCTTTCTTAATTTATATAAGTTTTATTTTAAACATCCAATACAGGAGATTCAATGCGACGTATGACTGCAATTCACATTATAAAGTATAGGTAGATCAGGTATATTGGCTTCAACCCCAACTACACTTCTGTAAACTTCTTTGTATTCATCATAATACTTTTCATCTATTAGTTTTCCAACTACAATACCATTTATTACATTTAAAATACCCTGTGTAAGAAGATTCCTCAATAAATAAGCATTTGATTCCTATTATTGTAAAGTGTTTTACATCCAAAATGTAACGAACAAAATACTGCAAGACAAGTAACTGTACACTGCGCTATAATTATTGCAATTTGGTAGAGTATAGCAGTTGTCGGTATAGTTCCAGATAATATCTGTCCTGTCATCATTCCAGGTAAAGATATAATACCCATGCCGATCATGGAATTTAAAGTCGGCAGTATTGCAGTCTCTAGTGCTTGATTAGCAAAAGGAGAGAGTATTCTGTCTGGTGTCACCCCTATATTGACAAGTGTATCAATTTTGTTTCTCTGAGATTTTATACTTTCATCGAAAGTCTTTAAACCTAGACTTACTCCAGTCATAGCATTTCCAAATATCATTCCGCTTATTGGTATTATATACTGTTGATTAAATATGCTTACCCCTATAACTACTGTAATAAAGAAAAATATAATACATATACCAACAATAGATAACGAGAAGGCAACTATAAGCTTAAATTTTTTATTTATACCTTTGTTTCTAGATAGGACAGTATATATTGAAAACAGAGTCATTGTAGTCAGATATAATATTGTAAATATAGGGTGAGGGTTTTTAAAAATATATGTAAGAATAAATCCAGCTAAAGCGAGCTGAACACTCATCCTCATACTAGCTATCAACAACATCTTTGTTTTAGATATTTTGCATCTTTTCATTATAAAAAGTACTATAAGCAACAAGGAGTATATAAGAGAAAACTGTAGTATGTTAAGTTCTATAATAGCGTTCATTAATTGTCCTCCCTAGATAAGTAAATCAATTTTTCTGCATATCTATCTGCTAATGCTTTATTGTGAGAAATTACAACTACAGATATATCCATAGATTTACAAAACTCAATAATGTTATTTAGCAATCTATCAGACGTATATTCATCAAGAGCGCTTGTGGGCTCATCAAACATTATAGTTTTTGGAAGCATCGAAAGGCATATTGAAATATAGACTCTTTGGCGTTCACCACCTGACATAGTGGTACATACTGAGTCAAGACTAAAATCAATGCAGCAAATTTTTAAATATTTTATTATTTCTTCATCACTTGGTTTATCTATACATCGAAAATCATAGTACTCATAAAAATTTTCTCTTATAGTCTTATCGAATAGATAAACTGTTTGTCCAACTAGCATTGCATCTTTCCTTAGATCTATAGAATCATAGCTTTCTATCAAGTTGTTTAAATAAGATATTTTTCCACTATCAGCGGTAATTACACCATTTAGCAGCTTAAGCAGAGTGCTTTTTCCTGTACCGCTTTCGCCGCAAATAAATGAGATCTTTTTATCTTCAATTTCTATTTTCGGGTATTTAATATTTTTGTACCTTACATCTTCTAATAAAAATAACAACATATGTCCTCCTACTAATTTGTTTGTACCTTTATTTATCTATATTTATTATATAGAGCTTTAACTATAATATCAATGTTATTGATTTTTATAATTAATTAGGAATTGTTTTCAAACATTTATCTAGTAATTAGAAAAAATATTGTTAAATAAGACATATATATGTCAAGTTAAATTTTATATAATATAATAAGAGATTATAATAGTATTAAGGAGAGTTCTAATGGAATTTATACCAGCTAAAACAATAGTAAATAAGACTAAAACTTCACGTTGGTTTGGCATAGACTACAACATGAATATATATAAAGGATGCTGTCACGGCTGTATTTACTGTGATAGCAGAAGTAGGTGCTATCAGGTTGATAACTTTGACACGGTCAGAGCAAAATTAGCCTCAACTGATATGATTGATAGAGAGCTAAAAAGCAAAATTAAAAAAGGCGTTATTGGAACAGGAGCAATGTCAGATCCATACAATCCATATGAAAAAAAGTACAAATTAACAAGGGAAGCTCTAGAGCTGATAGATAAATACAGATTCGGAGTGGCTATAGATACGAAAAGTAGTCTTATCACAAGAGATATAGATATATTTAAAGATATAAAAGATCATTCACCGACTATCGCAAAAATTACTATTACCACTTGGGATGATAAAATAAGCAAAATTGTTGAACCCAATGTATCAAGTTCTTCTGAAAGGTTTGAAAGTATAAAAAAGCTATCTGAAGCGGGAATATACACTGGAATTTTAATGGGACCTATACTTCCTTTTATTGAAGATACAAGAGAGAATGTTATGGGAATTGTAAATTTAGCATATGAGAATGGAGCTAAATTTATAAGTATACATCCAGGATTAACATTGAGAGATAATCAAAGAGAGTGGTATTATAATAAGTTAGATAAAATATTTCCTAATCTTAAACATAAATACATTAAAACTTACGGTGATAGGTACGATTGCCTTTCGCCAAAGTATAAAGAGCTAATTTATATTTTCAAAGAAGAGTGCGCCAAAAAAAACATATTGTACAAAATGGATGATATAATATATGCCTATAAAAAAAGTTATGAAACTACACAGATATCATTATTCGATTAATAGACAGATATTTTATAAAAATCCATTAATTTTCTTATTTCTATCATTTTTTAGATCTCTACTACGTATAGATTAAATATAAATAATTTATAAGGTGGGGATAGATTTGAGTAATATACTTGTCAATTTCGTAAGCTCGATTCTTACAAATCCAATTACAGTAGCATTTTTGATATTTATAACAACATTTGCTGTTGTCAAAATATTGGACAACAGTAAGCTGTATGCTTTCATAGATTCGAAGCTTATAGAAGTAAACACAAACCAGGACACGAGTTCATTTTATAATGAGATAAAAATTAAGTACGATGAATACAGCAAAGATCATAGGTACTCAGATGTAAATATAACTTCATTTATAGAAGAGATAATTTCTGGACTCAATTATAATAACAGATCTCTTCTAGATAAAATCAACAGTATTAAAAATGCTTCTTCAATATGTATACTATTTGGAGTATTAGGTACGTTTGTAGGGCTTTCTACAATGCTGTTGTCTGTTAATACTAGTGATATTGTAAACTCTTTACCGGCTACAATAAGCAGTATGCAGACAGCTTTTTTAACTAGTATCTTTGGTATAGTCTTTTCTATCATTATTACATCTATCACTAGAACTAAAGACTGTGAGCACATTTTAGTTAGACTTATGCTAAAAACTGAGAATCTGCTTACTTCCCAAGTAACTCATAAGAAATCAGAACATATGGATGAGAAGATAGAAGAAGTAAAAAATACGATTAAACATATAAGTAAGTCCATAGAGTCTATAGAGAAGTTCGATAAAATTTCTCAAGACCTAACTGAATTTAATGAAGAGTTTATAAACGGGATAAAAAATCTTAAGACTCTTCTTGAAGGATCAGAAAGCTCTATAAAGACATTTGATCAGAGCATCAGAAAGTTAGATAAACAATTCAGTATTTTAAATGTGAAGTTTAATAAATTATTCGAAAAATACGATAGACAAGACGATATAAGTAGAGAAATGTTATTTGATTTAAAAGAATCAACAAAGAATATTACAAATGCTACTGAGAGCCAATATAAAATTAAAGATTACATAAAAAATATAAATGCTGGATTTGCAATTTATGAGAGGAATGCACAAGATATGCTTTCTAAACTTATCTCACACGAAAATGAAATGACAGAAGCTCAGAGAAATTTACTAGAAGAAAAAGTAACTCTAGATTACACAGTAAACACTCTGGCAGATGTAGTAGCCGATTTTTCTTTGGATATTCAAGGTAAACTGGATAAAGTATTTGATAAATCTCTAGATATACAAGATAAACTAAATATGACTTTTGATACTTCGATTATGGAAGAATACGATTTGATTGATTATAAAGATTTTGTAGAGAGATTGGTCGAAAAAATCGATACTGATCAAGAAATCTTAAATGACGGAGATGACATTAAGCTAGTGGATCAAACGAAAACGTTAATAGATATGACGATTTACATACAAGGATTGATGAGAGTAACCCAATTGATGATAACAGTCTAAAACATGAAGCGGAAGATAGAATAGGTGAGGATGAGGCATATGATAAATAAATATAGAAGAACCGTGAATAAAGAATTTGAGAAGAGTAGTTTTTGGCCTACTTTTACTGATTTACTATCAACTGTTCTTATGGTTGTAATCCTAACTCTATTTAGCACTCAGAGCATATCTGGATCTGTTAAACAAGATTTGGCACAAAATATCAATAACTCAGTAGAAGAAACTTTAAAGAATGATAATATCCCGGTTAAAGTCGATAAAAGTAGCGGTCAAGTAACTTTTGGAGAAAGTACAATGTTTGATGTAGATAGTGATGAGCTAAAGCCAGAAGCAAAAGATATGCTAAAAAAATTCATTCCTAAGTATGTAGAAACAGTTTATAAAGACTATGGTAGCAATATATCAAAAATTGTAGTAGAAGGTCACACGGATGATATAGGGAGTTATATATACAATCTAGATTTGTCTCAAAGAAGAGCTTACAGTGTAACTAAATATATGGTAAGTGATGAGATAGGAGATTATAAATATAAAACTGAATTTACTAAGCATATAATAGCTGTAGGCAGATCTAAAGCAGATCTTATAAAAAATAAGGATGGATCTGTAAACAGAGATTCATCAAGAAGAGTCGAATTAAAATACGAGATCGATATAGATTAATAAAAATAGAATAGTAAATATAGGGGATTAAGCTTCATTTATTCTTATAAAATAACAAATTTCACTAAAAAATGATAAAATGGTATAATAAGGGTTATTGTTATTATTATGGAGGATTTAACATGAAGCACAGTTACAAAACAAGTATTAAGAAAAATACAATTAAGATTAAATCATTGATGATACTTACAGTATTTATAGTATCAATTTTTTTAACAGCATGTGATCAGTTGGATATTGTAAAAGAAGTGATTAATGATAGTAATAGTGAGCAGAGTACAGAAACTATTAAAACGAGTAGAGAGAATGTAAAAATACATTTTATAGACACTGGTAATAGCGATTCGATACTTATAGAAGATAACGGAGTTTTCACACTAATTGATGGAGGCGACAACGATGACGAAGATCTAATGGTTGACTACCTAAATAAATCTGGTGTAAAATCAATTAAATACTTAATATCTACTCATGCACATGCGGATCATTTGGGCGGTTTAGATGCTGTAGTCAAAAATTTCGAAATAGAGAACGTATTAGTATCTAATGGTTCAGCAAGCACTAAGAGCTACAGAGATTTTATAAATGCTATGGCAGATAAAGGATTATCTCCTGGAGTTCCACTTGAAAATAACAAGTTTTACTTAAATAATTCTTATTTTGAAGTACTTAATACTAATGGTGGAGACACGACTAACGAACAGTCTTTAGTTTTGGTTTACACAAATGGAAACGATAAAGCTATATTTACAGGTGATATCGAAAAGGGTACTGAAAAAGAAATTTTAGGAAAGCTGGATAATGTAGACTTATTAAAAGTTGCTCACCATGGGTCTAGAAGTAGTTCTACTCAAGAATTTTTGGATAAAGTAAACCCTGAGTATGCTGTTGTATTGTCTGAAGAGGATAATTCATACGGACATCCTCATAAAGAGACGATGAATAGATTTAAAAAAATGGGTATAAAAATACATAGAAGCGATGAGTGTGGCGATATTATTTTCGAATCTACAGGAGATGGACTTATCTCCGATTGTAAGATTGAAGGAAGTTACATTGACGGTAGAAGCAAAGCTAATTAGATATTTAGTGTTAATACTTATATAAGAGGTGGTAATATCGTAAGACATGTTGTATTATGGAATTTCGATGAAAAAATTTCAAATGAAGAACGAATAGAGAGTTCTAAAAAAATAAAATCTAATCTTGAAGCTCTTGGAAGTGTAATAGATGGAGTAGTAAGTATCAAAGTTAGCATAGATCCCATAGATTCAAGTAATGTAGATATTATGCTCAACAGCTTATTTGAAAGTAAAGAAGCTCTTATAAACTATCAAAATCACACTGATCACAAGAAAGTTGGAGAATTTGTAAAAGCTCTTATGTGCAGCAGAAAATGCTTTGATAGTGTAGAATAAAAGATTAAAATAAAATAACAATAAAAAAGAAAAAGGTTGGCTCAAATATAAGGAGTCAACCTTTTTCTTTAAAAATTTACTTCATAACCCTAAAGACTCCAGTTACGATACCTATTATCTCAACTTCGTAGTCATTAAGTATAATCGCTTCCATAAATTCATTTTCAGGTTGTAGTCTTATAAAGTTTTCTTCTTTAAAAAATCTCTTAACCGTAGCAGCTTCTCCGTTTACAAGCGCTACAACAATTTCTGAGTTTTCCGCAGAACTATTTTTATCTACTATTACATAATCGCCATCTAATATACCAGCGTTTATCATACTTTCACCTTTTACTTTAAGGACAAAGTTGTCTTTTCCCTTAATTAGGTTAGTAGGAAGTGGTATGTATTCTTGAATATTCTGATGAGCAAGTATTGGTTCACCAGCGGTGATTTCGCCAACTAGTGGTAAGTTGATGATTTCTTGGTTAAATCCAGTAACATTATCGTCCTTGTTTCTGTCCAATACCTCAATAGCTCTAGGTTTAGTTGGATCTTTTCTTATGTATCCAAGTTTTTCAAGTTTGTTTAAATGCGAATGTACTGTAGAAGTAGATCTAAGTCCAACTGCATTACATATTTCCCTAACTGCAGGTGGATATCCCTTAGCAACAAGCTCTGATTTAATAAACTCTAATATTAGCGCTTGTTTTTCTGTTAAATCTAAATACATAATCATCTCACTCATTTCTGGGTTTATATTTTAAATTGTTCTATATTATATATTGTATCATAATAGTATTACTAACTCAAACATTTGTTCCTGTTGTTTAGATTAATTTTCATCATCAAGCCATTCAAAGTTGTTTACAATATCACGTTTTACGTTTTTCTTATGTGCAGCATATAGCTGAGTTGTGGTTACATTATCGTGATCTAATAGATTCTGAACGTCGTATATGGAAAAACCATTTTGAATAAGTGAAGTAGCAGCTGTGGCTCTAAGTTTGTGAGGACTATATCCTTTATCTCTGCTAGTATCCATAGAAATTGATGTATATTTTTTTACTAAGGACCTTATTGCCTTTGCTGTAATTCTTTTATTTTGTAGAGATAAAAACAAAGCGTCTTTAAATTCTTCTGTTAAAAGCTCACTATTAGGTCTTTCATTTTCTATGTAGTCTTTTACAACTGTTTCGCATGTATGGTTGATAGGCATTAGAACTTCTTTTCCTCTTTTTCTGTAAATCATAAATTCGCCTCTAGAAAAATTAAATGAAGAAATATTTAATTCCCTTAGTTCGTTGAGTCTAAGACCATAAGTGACAAACAAAGCCAAAATTGCTTTATCTCTCAATCTTGTTTTTTCCCAGTAGACCATCTCTTTATCTGTAAGCCCTTTGCCTGTATCAACTGCATCAAGCATCTTTGCAACTTCATCTATCTCTAAGCGCTTTATAGCGTCTGGTTGCGGCTTCGGTAGCTTAATAGGATTAAGTCCATCAGTGATATTGCTATCAATTTGTTCGTTCCTATACAAAAACTTAAATAGTGTAGATATTGAAGATTTTTTTCTAGCTAGTGCTCTATTGTTATTTTCATACAAGATTGTATTTTTACCATTTTCTTTATAGTATCTACCACAATAATCACCTAAAAATAGGTTAAGGTCTCTTGCTTTAATTTCATTGAATTCTTCAACAGTAATATCTTCTACATCCTTTGCAACAGTAAGTTCGTTAGTTTCAACTAAGTATTCGCAAAAAAAATGTATATCATCTAAATACGCAAGCCTAGTAGTTACAGCCACCGAACCCTTCAAATAAATAAAGTAATCCTTCATAAAGTCAGGTAGCTTTTTCTGTACACTTATACATCTATCTATAATATCATTATCCCTAATAACGATATTATCAGGCTTATTTGATTTATTATTGATTTTAACTGATTTAGTTTCAGACATATTTTCAACCTCCTAATACGATGAAACATTTTATTATAATAACAGTAGTAAATTAAATTATATATTAAAAATGGTTATGATTCAAATTTAGAGGAAAATTCTTTTGAGCACAAATATAACGGCAATGTCACATATATTGACATCACTACAGGCATGATGATCATATCATGCACAGAATGAATGGAGAAGTATTAAATTATTCAAATCAAATAATAGTTAAAGGTATAAATACTCAAGAAAGTAAATAAAAGTCTTTAAAAGGTCATTTAAGAGGTCATTGATTGAGGATAGAATAAAAGTAGATCAAAGTGTTTTAGAAATGTATAATTTGAATGATATATGTAATTTATGATTAATAAAAATTGTTATGAGTAAAACTATGTTAACTAACTGAATATTTATAACTTGTTATCAAATTGCTAAAATAGATTAATAATATCAAAATGGTAAGTCCATTAACAAAAAGATAAGGGTAGAGCCAAATGTAAAAGAAAAGATATATTTTATAGCAATATATTTTGTAAGTATATAAATAGCTGTTTTTAGGTAAATTAGTACAAAAGCACTCTTTCTATAATTTATACGCTTAACTATTCCCTAAATATACATTTAAAGACTAGTTATATATAACCTCTATTTTGGAGGGTTATATACATATATACATAATTTATATTACAACAAATAAAAAATTCATAAATTAACTACGAAAATTTCAAAATAAATTTTATAGTTGATGCTTTACTTCAATTTCATTTATATTCCTTTTTGATAATGAAATATGCTAACAGTTTCGAATAATTTTAAATCATACCACGTGAAACAAGAAAATCCCTTTATAGTGTATCAAGAACATTGAGCTTTGCATTAGTAGCTATCCTAAAGGGATTATTTAATAAGATTTCCTTTAATTTTATCCTTTTTTATATTCTATTTAAATAAATTACCAATAAAATCAATTGTTCGTCCTAAGTTTTTTCAGACTGCATATATTTAGCAGTTTGCCTGTTTGTTTCTCCAACAACATAAGAACGTGATTTTCCAAAGCTCTCGAATATTTCGACTATACATGCTTATTCGGCCTAAAATTATCTAACTATTTCAAAAAAATATTTTATCTTGAATTTCATCTAAAAACTGATATCTTTCAATAACAAGCTTATGCAATTACTTTAAGCTGTGATCAAACATGCAAAATTTAAGTTAACTTCTCCCTCTTATAATAGTGCTCAAAATATAAGATATAATCAATGTTACAAAGGAAAAAAACAAGCCGAGCATCATTAGTAAAATAACGATTATATTATACTCTATAATCATATCAGCTATACTACTCTCCCCTGCGCCTAGTAAATACGATATTATTGATCCTATAAAAACTATTGCTATAAGTACACCTAATCCAGACAAACTATTCTTAAAGTCAGAATAACTTAAAGACATATGGCTTGATATCGAATACATCAAGAATATAAAAATTATAAACTTTATCGAGATTAGTTTATTTCCTTGGAACATAAAAGTGAAAAATATGTAAATATCCTTTGATAAAGAATTAATAAAACCAATAAAATTAAAACTTTCTATATTAGCAATATAAGTCTCTAAACTAAGAATGTTTATAATCGAACTAAAACTTTCAGGCAAAAATAACCTAAATATAAGAACTATTGATAGTGTTCCTCCGATTAATGGTGCAATACCTATAAAAAAATTACCTAGTTTCTGATATAAACTATTTTTCTTGTATGTATGACTTACATATCCTAATACTCCATCATATTCACTCTCAATTGGTCTAAACAGCTTTACCTCTTTTATATGATGTCTAAAAATAAGGCACATAATTAAATGGCTTAATTCATGAATAATGGTGCCTATAGCTCCAGTTACGATAAGTCCACTTCTACCAAATGCTGAGTAAATAAATTTATTGTTTTTCCTTTCAATTATGCTGAATACAAATCCAAACGCTAAAAATGTAATAATTAAAAGGATTACGTTTACTATGCTAGATTTTAATATATAAATTAGAGCCATAAATATAAGCTCCTTTCGGTTTCAGTATATTCTAATAATACAATTAAGTACGCATACGCACTAAATTATATCATAATTATTTAAAGAATGAGTAAACAAAATATATTAAATACAAATGTCAAAACTTTATTAACAGAATCTTAATAAAGTTATAATCAAAAAAAGTGCAAAGATATCTCTTTACACCAAGAATATATAGCAAATCACACAAATATCAAAATAAACAAAAACTTTTAACGTTATCTGGGTTCAATAGTAAGTTTTATAGCTGTCTTTTTATTTCCATCGATCTCAATCTCCGTAAAAGCCGGTATACACACAAGATCTACGCCACTTGGTGCTAGAAACCCTCTCGCTATTGCAACCGCCTTTATCGATTGATTAAGAGCCCCTGCACCGATTGCTTGAACCTCTGCGACACCATCCCTTCTAATTACACTTGCTAAAGCCCCTGCAAGTGAATTAGGATGCGATTTTGTTGAAACTTTTAATATTTCCAATTTAACAGCCCCTTTAGTTAAGAAAATTTTTAGTTTCTTTATTTGTTGTTTAATATATATATTCTATTTGCAAAATCCAAATACCTTGAAGAGTGTTTCTATTTCTCTAGACATTTTATGATATTGCCAAGCAAAAATTTTGATATTTACAATATAATATTTGTAGCTACTTAAACACATAATCAAAGTAACAATTTAAAACTTATTATGACAGTAAAAGTTTAATTTTACATATAATAGTAGTGATTTAAATACTTACAACAACTTATTTTTTTGTATAAATTAAGAATCAAAAAAAGAGCTATCTAAAGTCTTACTTTTAGGTGCTCTTTTAATTCAACTGTATTTTTACATACATTAGGTAACATCTCAAAGATTAAGTATCAATCAATTTTGAGGTAAACCCTATTATTATATACATTTACCTATATTTCTAAATTTATTATATCTCATAGATACGATGTCCTCTTTAGAGATATCTTTATAGTAGTCAAGTCTATCTAATACATACTTTTTGATCTCCTTAGAAACGGCCTCAACATCTTTTTGAGCTCCACCAAGTGGCTCTTTAATAATTTTATCGATTATATTTAAATCAAAAAGATCTTTACTAGTAAGCTTCATAACATTACAAGCTTCTTTTGCTCTTGATGAATCTTTAAATAATATACTAGATAGACCCTCTGGAGAAATTACAGAGTAAACAGAGTGTTCAAGCATACAAATATCGTTTCCAACTCCTATGCCAAGAGCTCCTCCACTTCCCCCTTCCCCTATTACAAAAGTAATGACAGGGACAGACAGCTTACTCATCTCAAGTAGATTTCTAGCGATAGCTTCTCCTTGACCTCTCTCTTCCGCTTCTAGACCACAAAATGCTCCAGAAGTGTCTACAAATGTAATTATAGGTCTATTGAATTTTTCAGCTTGTTTCATAAGTCTTAGAGCTTTTCTATATCCTTCAGGGTGAGGCATACCAAAGTTTCTTCTTATTTTTTCTTTAGTATCATGCCCCTTTTGGTGTCCGATTATAGTTACATTATAATTGCCTATTTTGCCTATTCCACCTATTATAGATGGATCGTCTTTGTACAATCTGTCACCATGAAATTCTAAGAAATTTGCACAGATATTATCTATATAATCCTGAGTAGTTGGTCTGTCTTTATCTCTACTGAGAGCCACCTTATCGTACGGTGTCAATGAAGTAAAAGCTTCGTATTTTAACTTATTCAATTTATCTTTTAATGCATTTATTTTATCATTTAGATCTATACTGCTTGATTTAGATATGGTTTCTAACTGCTCTATATCTTTTTCAATAGTTTTCATTCTTTCTTTAATACTATCACTCAAAATAAAACCTCCTTTATGCGGCTGATATTTAATAATTTTAGCTGGATTTAAAAATAAATAAATCTTATTTTAAATTACATTATCTATGCATATTAAGAATTTCGTACAATACCTCTTTCATTTTTCTTCTATCTACTATCATGTCTATAAATCCATGTTCTAGTAAAAACTCAGAAGTTTGGAATCCTTCAGGAAGTTTTTGATTTATCGTCTGTTCAATAACTCTAGGACCAGCAAAACCAATCAAAGTATTAGGCTCAGAAATTATTATATCACCAAGCATTGCAAAACTTGCTGTAACTCCTCCTGTTGTTGGATCAGTTAAAATTGAAATATAAGGTAGAGCCTTATCTTCTAATTTAGCAAGAGCTTGAGAGGTCTTTGCCATTTGCATCAAAGATATCATACCTTCTTGCATTCTCGCTCCTCCAGAAGCTGAACATATGATTATTGGAAGATTGTTTTCAGCAGCATACTCTATTGCGTAAGTTATTTTTTCTCCTACAACAGAACCCATACTTCCCATCATAAATTCAGGATTCATAACACAAAGTACCGTTTTTATACCGTTAAGCCTACCGTACCCAGTTATTACCCCTTCTGATTCTCCTGTTTTATCTCTGTATGAATTGAATTTATCATTATAGCTTGGGAACTTTAGAGGATCTTGAAATTCAACCTCTTCGTTTAGCTCTACAAATGTTCCTCTATCTATAATTAGTTTTATTCTGTTTCTAGCTTTTAAACTGTAGTGTCTGCCACAATTCGGGCATACGTATAAATTTTCTTCAATATCTTTTCTGAATACTCTCTCATCGCACCCTTTACAGTATAGCCAAAATTTTTCATTTATACTATTTTCTTTAAAGTTTTCATCCAGAGAGATCGTTACATACTTAGATCCCTTTGATGGTAAGAATTTTTTTATCATTGTTTATTGCTCCCTTATATTGAAGTACACTCTTTCATAAATTCATTCTCTATGAATTTAGTATGATGTGTGTCATCTCTAAAAGCATCACATGTTATAAGTGATTTTTGGAAATCTATATTAGTGAAGATTCCTTCTATTATAATTTCATCTAGAGCTCTGTACATTCTTTCAATGCACTCTTCCCTTGTATCAGCCCAACATATAAGTTTACCTATCATTGAGTCATAAAGAGGAGGTATTGTATATCCTGAATATACAAATGTGTCAAACCTAACTCCAAACCCCCCTGGCAAATTAAGGGACTCTATTTTACCTGGTGATGGTGCAAAGTTCATTTGTGAGTTTTCAGCATTAATTCTGCATTCAATAGCATGACCTCTAAATATAATATCTTCTTGTTTGTATGGAATCTCTTTCCCATCAGCTATAAGTATTTGAAGTCTTATAAGATCAATATTTGTAATCATCTCAGTAACAGGATGTTCAACTTGTATCCTTGTATTCATTTCAATAAAGTAGAATTTTTTATCTTTGTCAAATATAAATTCTATTGTACCCGCTCCTAAATATCCAATACCTTTTATAATATCTGTCGCTGTTTTAAATAACTCTTCTCTTTCAGCATCAGTTATATATGGACTAAGAGACTCTTCCATAACTTTTTGATTTCTTCTTTGCATAGAACAGTCTCTGTCGCCGAAGTGAATAGCATTAAAATATTTATCTCCAAATACTTGTACCTCTATATGTCTTGGATTCTCTATAAATTTTTCCATATAGAGATCATTGCTACCAAACGACGCTAAAGATTCAGAGCTGGCAATATCAAATAGTGAAGGAAGTTCTTCTTTATTAAATACTATCCTCATACCCTTTCCACCGCCACCATTAGATGCTTTTATCATTACAGGATATCCAATCTCAGAAGCCACTTCAAGGGCATCTTCTTTAGATTTAAGTACTGACTTTGATCCGGGTACAACTGGTACGCCTAGACTCATCATAGTCTCTCTTGCACGTGACTTATCACCCATAAGTTCCATTTGCTCTTTTGTAGGACCTATAAAAATAATTCCATTTTCTTCACACTTGCTTACAAATTCTGTGTTTTCAGATAAAAATCCAAATCCAGGATGTATAGCATCACATTTTAACTTTTTCGCTAAATATATTATATTGTCTATGTTATTATAACTTTTTCTTACGTTATTTGGTCCTATACATATAGATTCGTCAGACAAATATCTGTGCAGACAATCTTTATCTGCTTCTGAGTATATTGCAACAGTTTTTATACCTAACTCTTTACATGTTCTTATTATTCTAACCGCAATATCTCCTCTATTTGCAACTAGTATTTTATTTATTGACATCAGTTACCTCCTATTTACATTGGTTTAATCTTAAATAAAGGTTGATTGTACTCTACTAGTTCTTCTTTTTTAACCAATATTTCAACTATTTCACCATTAACTTCGCTGTTTATTTCATTCATAAGTTTCATAGCTTCAAGAATACAAAGCGTCTGTCCTTCTTCTATTACATCTCCGATTTTAACAAAATTCTCTGAGTCAGGATTTGGAGATCCATAGAAAGTTCCCATAAGCGGTGCTGAGATTATATATAAATTATCATCATTTTCAGTTTTAATTTCATTATTATCTCTGATTTCTTCTTTTTCAACAGTTATTTCTTTACAAGCAGATTCTTTTTTATCTTCTCTAATTACATTATTTTGGGTTTTTTCAACTGTATTACTGTTTCTAGAGACTTCTAGTTTTAAAGAATCATTTTCAAGCTTTACATGGTCTAAACTTGTTGAATCAATCAGCTTTATTAATTCTTTTACTTCATTAATATTCATTTCTTACCCCCTTGTATTATTACCTGGTGCTAATATTATATCATAAAAGGTAAAATAGTAAAAGAAAAAGTGTCAACGCTAAATCGACACTATAATTGATATATTTTAGTTGTTATATTGTTTTGCACATTCTACTAAAACTTTTATGTTATCAAGTTTACTTCTTACGCCTATTCCACAAGCTGGAGATAATATATCCACTCCACTTTTCAAACATGAATTAGAGATATTCTTTAAACTTTCTTTAGTTCCATTTTCAATAGCAAAAGTGCTAACATTCCCCATAATAACTTTTCCTGGAACATTTTCAACCACTTGTCTAGCATTAGTTATAGAATCAAAACTAACTGCATCACTATGTAAATCATTTAATTCTTTATAAATAGTTTTTAATTTACCACATATATGTATAATAGTTCCTCCAGGAGCGTATTCTTTCAATTGATCTATTATCTTATTTAAATATGGAGTTGCAAACTCACTAAAAGTTTTAGCACCGAGAATTTCTCCTGTACCACTTGGATCTGATATAGTTAAAACATCTGCCCCAGCCTCTAATTGAGCCTTCCCAAAAATTATAAGGCTATCTGTGACAAATTCCATAAACTCATGAGCTTCCTCTTTTTTTTTCCTAATTTCTTTATAGTAAGTAATTGGCTCTACAAGTGAGGATGCTAAACTAACAGGCCCTATCAAGTTTGCCACTATAGGAACATCATTATTACTTTCTTTTAATATTTTAATAGCATCTATAACAACTTTTGCTCTTCCTTTAGTTACATCAACCTTGTCCAAATTACTCCACTGAGTAACCGATTCAATTGGATATTTTATTACTCTAGGTTCTGTAGTTTTTGTTCCCATATATACTTCTGCTCCCATGCTTTCAGCTTCGACTGTCATGCAATATGGTACTCCAAAGTTTTCAAAACCATTGTTTTTATACATACCTAGTGTTAAATTTGCCATCATATTAGGATTGCTATGCGCCATTGGCCAAAATACACCTTCAATATCCATAATATCTTCCACTATCATATTCATCATCCCGCCAGGACAAATACAAGGTTTTCTATCTACAACTTCTCCTTTTAAAGCTTTATATAGTCTTTCTTTAGGTGTCATTATACCACCTCTTTATATTTTTTCTTGCTTATTAGCTCTTTTGCGAGTTTAGCTGCTTTTGATGCTTCATGTGCATATCCATCTGCCCCGATTTCATTTGCAAATCCTTGAGATATAGGCCCTCCGCCTACCATAACAACAAATTTTTCACGAATATCTTCTTTATTTAATAAATCAATCACTAATTGCATATTTTCCATAGTAGTAGTCATAAGGGTAGATAATCCTATTAAATCAGCATTGATTTCTTTTGCTTTATTAATAAAATCAATACAAGGGACATCTCTTCCTAAATCGTATACTTCAAATCCTGAAGTTTCTAACATAATTTTAAATAAGTTTTTACCAATATCATGTGTATCTCCCTCGACAACTCCTATTACTGCTTTAAAACTTTCTTTAGCTGAATCTTTTTTAATGTGAGGCTTTAATATATCAATGCCTTTATACATAGCATCTGAACACAATAAAAGATCAGGTATAAAATACTCCTCTTCTTCATAAAGCTTACCTGCATCCTCCATTCCAAGAGCCAGTCCGTTAGATATGCCTTCATAAGGTTCAAATTCATTTTCGATATACTCATTAGCTACATCTATTACAGTTTCATCTTCCATCTCTACAACACAATCTGCTAACTTTTTTAATAAATCTTCTTTTAAATTTGACATGCTAATCTCCTTTTTATAATTCATTAATATTTATTTTGCTAGATCCGAATATCCTTGCAGCATCCATTAATGCTATTATTTTTTTAGGATCCGTTCCTATAGGTACATCGCAACCAGTACTTAATATAAACCCTTTCATACTATCATGGCCTTTAATTATACATTCTTTTGCTTCCATATATATATCCTCTATTGTACCTCTCATAATTGTTTCAACAGGGTCCACATTTCCGATTAAGCATACTTTATCACCATATGCTTCTTTTAATTCTCCTATATCCTCTATATTATCTAAACTTAGATTAGCTATCCCTATATCAACCATATGACCCCATACTTTTTTTGTCTTGCCACAAATATGAAGTGTCGATCCTCCTCCGGTTCTTTCTATAATTCTATCCATACACTTTTTTAAGTATGGTTTTGCAAATTCTTCAAAGTTTTTTCGGCTTATCATTGTACAAGATGCAATTGGCTCAGCAAGACCAGGAGTTAAGCCTATATCACAAGCTGCATCAATATAATTTATAACACTTTGAGTTGAAATTTCTAAAAGTTCATGTGCCTTTTCTTTATTTTTTGTTAAATCTCTTAAAAAATTATCAGTACCTCTTAAAAAAGATGCTAAAGTAAAAGGACCGCCTACAGAAGTTCCTACCCCTACTTCACAGCTTAATTTTTCATTAGTTATTTTAAGTGCTTCTAAAAAGTAATGTATTCTTCCATCTTTATAAGGATCTATAGGTCTTAATTTTCCTATTTCACTATAATCGCATATAGCTGGTTTATTTATAAAAGGCGTATTGTTTAATGGAAATACGACTCCACTCCCCATCGCCTCTGGTATTCCTTGAAGCCCTGGCCCAAATCCAATGCTATCTGGACGAAACTTTTCGAAACTTTTAACTGCTACGTCCACTAGTACATCTACAGAATGATTATAATCATATATTGAATATCCAAAAGAAGGCGCAACGCTTTCTCCTAAAAATGGTGAACATGGTATTCTATCAATTTCTTTACCCGCTCCAAAAGCCTGCATTCTTTCTTTTGGGGTCATTTGATCTTTATTAATTGTATAATTCATAATTTGTTCTCCTCTCCGAGTTATAAATTTATCAATCAAAAAATACTTTACATCATTAGACGTAAATAAACAAATTGTTAAAAACTATTTAAATATATGTTGTCATAAGCATTTTCTATTAACTAGAATTTTCAATTTATATATTATAATTTGATCCTGTAAAACTTAAATAGTATTATTTATCAATACCATTGGTATCTTTAGATCTGCTTCGCAATTACAAAAATAATAAAATGAGTTTTTTCTATCATCTTTATTATTTATTTCATTAATACTCTTTTTAATCCCTTGTATTATTACATAGGTCCGATATTAATTTAAAAGAATAAAACAAAAAATGTCGATGCTAAATCGACACTTTAATTTAAGTAAACTCTTTACTACTTTCAGGTGAGTCTATTTCTATATTTTTTTCTAATTCCAAATCTACATATACATCCGTGTTTTCAGATAAGTTCTCAGTTATGACTGCAAATTTTTCTTTCGTTTTATTAATATTAGAATCAAGTTCTTCATTATTTTCAACCTTTTTAATAAATTTATAACTGAACTGATTAAACAATATTAGTATAGCTGGTATTATAAAAAAGTGCCTGCTCCCAATAATACCTAGTAATACTGTAAGTATAGATATCTTATTGTTTAGATATAAAAATGAAAAACCAAACAATTTCTTCTCTTCTATTTCAATTGTATAAGATCTAATAAGTGCAAGTATAAAGGTCAAAATACAAAACGGTAATAAAGTATAACTTGATATAACTCCAAGTATCCCTATATTTTCTATATATTTGCTTGGATCATTTAATAAAACAAACATAAAACCATTGAGGTATCCAAATATACAGGATAACATACCAAAGGTAGCCCCAATAGCTTGTGTATACCAGTTTAAATATTTAAATTGCATACTATCATCCTCCTATAAGCTGCCATACTTAATAATATGATTTGAATCGAAGAAATATTTCTAAGTAGCAGAACTATATGGACAATAAAAAACTAGCTTTGGAGAATCAGCTAGTTTTTATTCAATACCTAAAATATTCATTTTATTTAACATTAACGTTTATCATTACAATTTGAGATGAATTTTCATCTTTGTTTATCTCAACTCTTATTTTTGATTTTCCAATTTTCTTTCCTGTTATTATCATATTATTAATGTTAACAACATCATTTTCTGCAGTAACAATTAAATTTAAATCTTTCGGAAGTTCATCTGTAGTCTCCCAGTGTTTATAATAGTCGTCTATATTCTTAGATAAAACATTTCTTAGATCAAATTTTTCATCTACAGCTATATTTATAGAGTTGTGCTTTGTATCCAATTTATATTGGTTTTCTTCTGAGTTTATAAAGTTCAAATCGCTGTTTACGTCCACGCCTCTTTCTTTAAGTTCATTTATCACATTAGGCTCTGTTATATAGTTATTTGCCAAATTTAAAGAATCTATATCTTTTAATTCGGTGATCTCTTTAGGCAACTCTTTGATATTGTTGTTCCAAAAAACAAAGTCATCGATATTTTCTAGGTAAGATATTCCTTCTAAGTTTGTGATTTTCTCTCCAGAAGCATAAAACTCTCCATCTAAAGATTTTACCTTACTTATAGTAAGTTCATCAGGGTGTATGTATCTTTTTATTACAGTTCTCAAGTTCGAATCAGGAAAAATATCTTTAAGTTGAGATTCTGTCAAAACTTTATCTGTACTACTCGCAGGTGATAAAGCTGTGACTGAAATCAACAAAGGTAAAAAAGCATTTAAAATCATAATAACCTCCCATAAAAAATTATATTTACAAATGTATACATAATTATTTCTATGAGAGGTCTTTGTTTCCTTGCAGTTTAGGTGTAATTTCGTTCACTTTATTCTTTTAAATAAATATAAAATTCTACGATTACTCCTAATATATTGTATATAGTTATAGCAAACTTATTTTGGTTTTCAAATTATGACACTAAATTAATTGCCACATCCAGAGCAACCAGAGCAACCACCCATGTCATCCATGTTTTCAGGCACAACTCTAAAACCGTATCCACTGTCTTCTATGACAATATCACCATATTCTTGGTAATCTGCCATGTTCATGATAAAGTTTAGTCCACCGGTTTCGTAAGCGAAATCGTCTTTCTTTTGTTCATCAAGAGCTAGTCCAAAAGATGGTCCACTGCATCCGACACCTTCAAAATAAACTCTTATGCTATTTGGTTTATCTTTATTATCATCTAAAATATTTTTTAGTGTTTCCGCTGCTGTTTCTGGTAATGTTACCTTCATATAATCAATTCCTTTCAGATTTATTTATCGATTTTTGCATCGCTTTCAAATATTATTATACCATATTTATCATAATAAGATGTAAAATGATATTACAAATCAGAATTATTTTTATTATGATTTTTATTGCTGAAATAGCTTTAAAAAAAGTGCTTTTACTGTTATAATATCATATTGGAGCCAATGAGGAGGTGATACTATGAAAAAGCGTAAATTGCCTATTTTGATAGAGATGACAGGTTTAGTTATGGGTTGTATTTCAATGAGTGTCGGTATAAATGCCTTTTTGAAACCCCACACAATTGCTCCTGGTGGTCTTAGTGGTCTTTCTTTATTGTTTAACAAAATTACAGGTCTTCCTGTTTCTGTTGTAATGATGCTTATAGGAGTTCCACTAGTAATACTTGCGTTTAGAATAATGGGTTTAAAAAATTCATTAAAGACATTATTTGGTACAGTTTTATTTTCTGCAATAGTACAATTGACAGATCCATTATCTAGAATGCATTTTACTGAGGATTTAATTCTTTCTTCAATCTCTGGTGGATTGTTAGTTGGGATAGGTCTCGGAATTATGTTTAAAGCCGATGCTTCTACTGGAGGGACTGACCTAATTGCCTTAATACTTAGCAAGAAGTTTCCTGGAATTAAGGTTACTAAATTTATGAGTTGTTTAGATGGTATGATAGTTATATCATCTGGTTTTGTAAATCGCAGTATTGAAACGGCATTATATTCTGGAATGGCACTAATTGTTATAGTAAAGGTTGCTGATATCATAGTAGAAGGTGTTAACTCTTCTAGAGCGTTTTATATTATATCAGAAGAACCTGAAAAAGTTAGAAGCGCCATTACTAAAGAGTTAAATAGAGGTCTTACAATCTTAGATGGTAAAGGCGGATATACTAAAACAAGCAAAGAAGTGCTATTTGTAGTAGTTACAAAAAAACAAGAGTTGTTCTTAAATAGACTAGTCAAAGATGTAGATCCAGAGGCATTTGTAATTGTGTCAGATGTCAAAGAGGTTTATGGAAAAGGATTTAAAGTCTTAGGATCATAAATATAAATAAAAATAGGTCTTATAATAGATTTAGAAAGGTTCTAGTAATTCTTTCCTTATATATTAAGACCTATTTTTATATAAATAGATGTTTAATTAAGTTTGATTAATACAAATAATTTATCGATAACAACAGTATCTATTATATCTTTGTTTTAACAGTTCATATCTATAACACAAAATTCCACTACTTGAAGTAGTTTTAAATTTTAAATTTTTATTACCCATAGATTGTTTAGAGAAGTTTTTGCTAACAGTATCAAGATATCTAAAACCTAAGTTCTTTAGGGGTTTGGTAGAGTTAATATTTTCTTTATATGTCTCCGCTATTATCCTTTTTAGGTTTAATTCATTAAATCCATACCTTATCAAAGGTTCGGTTATTTCAGTTGCATAACCATGGCCCCAATAAGCTGGATTGATACAAATTCCTATCTCAGCTTCTTCAGCATTAACATCTATATTGTTAAAGCCCATATTTCCTATAACTTTGTTATCTTTTTTAGATATAATTGCATAATGCCCTACTCTACCTTTGTTGTAGTTATAGATAAAAAACTCTTTAATAAATTTTCTAGTCTTACTTATACTTGTATGTCTATTAATAGGTAGATATTTTACAACTATATCTAATTTATAGTACTCGTATAGATCTTTTGCATCTTCCAGCCTAACTTCCCTTAGGATGCAGTTCTTACTTTCTAAGGGCTTCATTTGAGAATACTGATGATTCATTATATCCTCTTCCTCTCCTTAATTAAATAATAGTCTCATTATTAGAATACAAAATTAAGGCATCAAAGGTTCTTAAATTTATACAGTAATTAATTATATTATAAAGATGATAATTATTACCCTCCTTTCATTGTAAATAATTGGTGATTATATGTTTTATAAAATTCTAGACATTGAACATATCATAAAATAAATGTTTTATGTTATGTTTAATATACCTTTGTAAATACAATAACATAGGAGTATTAGTTATCTTATGTCAGTAATAATTCAGTTGTTGTTTTGCTTTTTCATCTGCTGATGATATAATATATCTAGCTCTATTAGGAGGTTGTAAACTATGGGAAGTGTATTTATTAGAAAGAGGAGTAAAAACTATATAGTCTACTTGGAATACAAAGATTCAGATACGAGTAAAAGAAAACAAAAAAATATGGGATCTTTTGAAAAGAAAAAAGAAGCAACGAAAAGAATGATCGAGTTAAAAAATAGCCTTTTAAATGATGAACCCGTTGTTAGTGATATGAGTATAAACGAACTAATGTTGAAGTATCTATCTGAAAGACAGGAGAACCTCTCCCCTTCTTCATACAACTACTACATCAGAATTTTTGAAAAATACATAGAACCATTGATTGGAAATTTTAAAATTCATGAATTAAAATCTCAAGATATAATAGACTACATCGATAAACTTAGAAGTTCGTTAAGTGTTAAAACTTTAAACATCCACCTAAATATACTGAGGCTATCATTAGATTTCGCAGTAGACTGTGGATTACTCAATCGAAATGTAGCAAAGTTTATAAAAATAGATAACATTGAATCTAATTATAAACTTAAAAGAGAATTTAATAAAAATGATATAAAGGATATACTTGAGCATTCCAAAGATACAATTCTTGAAATTCCATTGTATCTGGCTAGTGGCGTAGGTCTCAAATTATCAGAAATTTTAGGACTGACTTGGAATAATATCGATTTTAATAATAGTACACTTAGAGTCGATAAAGTATCGGTCAGGGAAAATGGTTCTGTAATCTTAAAAGAACCGAGATCTAAAAGTATTGTTAGAACTATAAGTGTCCCGAAAGAAATCATGAAAAAACTTAAATTGTTAAAAGAAGTGTCTTCCAAAAAAAATATAAAAAACTCTTTAGGAATTAAACAGAATCTTCTATTTTACGATGATAAGGCAAATCCTATCGCTGAGGATGTTATAAGCAGAAAATTAAAGCAGTTTATTAAAAAAAATGATCTTTCAGAGACAACATTTCAAGAATTAAGGCATTTTCATGTATATGTATTAATAGAAGCTGGAGTTTCTGGAAGTGTTATTTCTTCGAGAATTGGGCATTCTAGCGTGTCTACTACATTAAATATGTACTCGGATATTTTCGAAAAGTTCGAAGATGATATCGGTTTAAAAGTTTCTAGAAGTATTTTCGATATGTAATTACATAAAAATAAACTAGCCTATATTGGCTAGTTTATTTTAGTTATCTATATTTATCAGCTATCTATAGTATCAATAAAGTCGCTTTACTTAGCGGACTATTTTTTTATCAATTATCTTAGCTTCTGCATAATCGACTAGTAATTTTTCAGCTATATCCATATATGAATTTAGTTCCTTATCACTATTAAAAGATATTATATTCATAAGTATATGTACCGAATCATCGTTTATCATCGCTCTTGTAGAATCGGAAGTTGTGCTTCCAAATTTTCCTTCTTCATCTTCAAATACAGGAAGATTCTCAATATTTACAGAACCCTTTCCAATTCCTTTGTAGCTTTCCCCTTCTCCACCTACTGTGAAGTTGATTTGTCCAACTATTTTATCTAAATCATAAGTTCCAACAGAATAGGCACTTTTTAAAGATATTAAATTATTAATATCAACTATATTGTTTATTATGTACAGACCATCACCTTTACTTACTCTTCTAAATAATGCTTCTGAGGAAAGTCTATATCTCGTTGGATCTTTTCCGATGCTTCTATAAGCTAATCTAGAGTCATTTATATTTTCTATAGATGATACGTCTTTAGTGTCATATGTATTTTCAATTCTTTTACATTCAGATTCTATCAATTGTAACAGTTCACTGCTAGAATTAGAAACTTTTACATTAGCCTCTATACTTCCAATACATATATCTTGACATTTCCCTTTTAATTTTGTATCTACTTTTAATCTCATATCAATTAAGCTCCTCAAATTATATTTTGTATACACTATGTGAAATATAGTATTTCCAATATTTAAACCTTACATATTTCCAAAGATTAGTCGACAATAATGTAATTATGTTAACCTTCGATATATTTAGTCATTTTTATTATTCTTTCTATTTTGTAAAGATTTGCTTATATCCATAATTGATTCAAAAAATAATAATGCTTCATTTAAATAATCATCGTTTTTAATATTTTCCTCTGCTTTTTTAAGGACTACTTTCTCTCTACCCTCTTGATAGATAGGAAGTTTGTTTTCTTTTTTATGATCTGCTACTTTTAAGACTATATCAAGTCTTTTTTCAAATAACTCTATTAGACCTTTATCAATTATATCAATTTCGTCTCTGTAATCGTTTAATTTATTCATTTATATACTACCCCTCAATAAATCGTATATTCCGATAGCTGTTGCTGCCTCTATTACCGGCAGTACCCTTTGTACTATACATGGGTCATGTCTTCCCTCAATAGCTATTTTTTCTTCTTTATAATCTTTAAAATTTACTGTGTTTTGAGTTTTAGCTATTGATGGTGTAGGTTTTATCGCTACTTTAAAAATTACAGGCATTCCATTTGTGATTCCACCTAAAATACCACCATTATTGTTAGTCTTAGTTTTTATAACCTTTTTATCAAGGTAAAATTCATCATTGCATTCAGATCCATACATATCAGCAACTCCAAATCCGGCACCAAACTCTACACCTTTAACTGCCGGTATAGAAAACATAAGGTGAGATATGACAGACTCTACAGAATCAAAAAACGGATCTCCTACTCCTGGTTTTAGACCGACAACAGCACACTCTACTACTCCACCTACAGAGTCGGTTGACATTATTGCATAGTTTATAAGTTTTTCCATATCTGCAGCTTTTGATTTATCAATTACTGGAATTGATAGTTTTTTAATTCCTCAAGGTCTTTTTTAGAAATATTAGCATAGTCAAAACTTACATCTTCTATACAATTTATTTTTTTAATATGAGAACCTATAAAGATCCCTTTTCTTTTTAAAATCTGTTTGCAAATAGCCCCGCAAAATACTAACGGTGCTGTAAGTCTACCTGAAAAGTGTCCTCCTCCTCTGTAGTCATTAAAAGTGTTGTACTTTACATAACCTGTGTAATCTGCATGTCCAGGTCTTGCTAAATCTTTTATTTTGCTGTAGTCATTTGATTTTTTATCCTCGTTTTTTATTACAGCACACAGTGGCGTTCCTGTCGTTTTACCATCAAAATATCCACTGAGTATATCGGGCATATCTGATTCTTTTCTCTTACTTGATAAAAGACTTTTCCCTGGAGATCTTCTAGACATCTCTGTATAAACCTCGCTTAAATCCAGTTCTATCCCAGGCTCAAGTCCATCTATGTTAATTCCTATTGAATTTCCATGTGACTCCCCGAATAAAGATATTTTTATATTATTTCCCCAAATTCCACTCATCTATTTTTCCTCCTAATTCAATGAAGTCTTTGTAAAAATTTGGATACGATTTCGATATACATTCACTATCACAAATGACGATTTCTTCCTCACAAAAACAAGAAGCTATAGAAAGCATCATTGCAATCCTATGATCGTTGTGACTCCACACCTTAATCCCTCCACGAAGCTTATCAACACCCTTTATAATCAAGCTGTCTTCTGTAGCTTCTATGTCTCCCCCTAATTTAAGGAGTTCTAATCTTGTAGCTTCTAGTCTATCGCACTCTTTAAGTTTAAGCCTGTGAGCATTTACAATTTTTGTTTCACCTTTGCTTAATGTTGCAACTAAAGAAAGTACAGGAATAATGTCAGGGCATTGTGATGCATCTATAGTCGTACCTGTAAGTTCTCTTGATATATTGTAAAGTTTATCATTTACAAATTTTGATGATGTTCCCATACTATCTAAAATACCAATTATTCTCTTGTCTCCCTGAAGGCTATCCTCTTTTAAGCCAGATAAAGATATATCAGATCCTAGGGCATTAGCACATAGAAAATATGCTCCTTGTGAGTAATCTCCCTCTACTCTGTAATTACAATTTTTGTACTCTTGATTTCCCTTTATAGTAAACTCTCTGTAACCCTTATTTTTAATATCTATACCAAATGACTTTAAAACTAATATGGTTAAATCTAAGTATGATTTTGACTCAAATTCTGTAGTTATATATATCTTAGAGTCACCATTAAGTAAAGGAAGTGCAAATATTAGTCCCGATATAAATTGTGAGCTAACATTTCCCTCAATATAAAATTCACCAGGTTTTAAATTATCCAAAACTGTTAAATCTAGTTCTTCGCTTTTAAACTCATACCTGATATTTTGATCATCAAAATTTTATAGTAAATACTTAATGGTCTTTTTCCTAAGTTTCCTCTACCTATATACCTTGCAGGTTTTGAAAGTGCTGAAAATATAGGAATAATAAATCTTAATGTAGATCCAGATTCACTACAGTCCACAGTTGGTATATTTTTTTCGAAGTTTATATTTTCATTAGTTAAATCATAATTGCATATTTGAAATTGTTCTTTATCTTGAACTTGTTTTTTGTATTCAAATTTTCTTACCATTTCTTTAGATTTTATTCCTTGTATATATAAACTTTTTCCTTCAACTGTAATTTCAGCTCCAAGTATTTTCATTGCTTTTATTGTAGAATTAATATCATCAGAAAAATCTATATTTTCGATTATACTAGTTCCAGAAGCTAATGAAGCACAGATTATGGCTCTGTGTGACATACTTTTAGATGGAGGAACTATTACTTCTCCATTTAATTCTGAAGGGTATAACTTTATGTCTGCCATTATATTTCCTCCTCAAAGAAATCAAGAGTAGTATCGTATATATAGCTTTCACCGATTTCTTTAAGTAATACTACTTTAAGTGTTGATCCAATATTTTTTTTATCATTTTTTATAAACTCCATTAAGGATTTTAAACTTACATCTAGTTTATATGCTAGTCCTTGCTCTAACAAGATGTCTTTTATTTCATCAGAAGTTCCATCTTTAGTGAGACCTTTTCTTTCGCCAATAAGCGCTATATTGTACATCCCAATGGCAACAGCTTCTCCATGAGTATACTTTTCAAAATTGTAGTATTTTTCTACAGCATGTCCAAGTGTGTGTCCAAAGTTTAGGATCATTCTTTCATTTAGATCCCTTTCATCACTTTCTACCATTTCTTTCTTAATCGAGCAACAATGGTAAATTATATCATCGATATTGTCTGTAATTTCATTTATAGTTTTCAATGACTTCAATTTATAAAAGAAGTCTTTATCTTTTATACAACCATATTTTATGACTTCTGCCATTCCATCTTTAAAATACTTATCAGGTAAAGTATTTAGAACAAGTGGGTCTATAAAAACGGCTTTAGGATGATAAAAGTTGCCAACTAAATTTTTTCCTCTTTCTAAATTAATACCTACTTTCCCTCCAACCGAACTGTCAACTTGCGCAAGTAGAGATGTTGGTATTTGAATAAACGGAATCCCTCTTAAAAATGAAGATGCTACAAATCCACATATATCGCCCACTACCCCACCACCTAAAGCTATAAGCAAATCGTTTCTGGTAACGTCAAAGTCAATAAGCCTATTATATATTTTGGGCAAACTATCTAATGACTTTGACATTTCTCCTGGTTTTATAACTATAGAATCTACATCGAAATCATTTTTAAGAAGAGAGCTTTCAAGTCTACCTGTATAATAATTATTTACATTTTCATCCGTAATGATTACTGCTTTTTTGCATTGATGTACTTCCTTTATTTTTTTACCTATAGAATCAAAGCTGTTATTTTCTATTCTTATGCAGTATGTACTTTTTTCTAAATTTACATATACTTTTCTTTTCATATATATCATTCCTTATATTAATTCAATTATTATTAAATCCTGTCATAATCGTATCATATTTTTTTAATAACTACAATTTCATAAAATTAATAAATAGATAAAAATAAAGATTCGTATATTAGATAGCAGTATCTTTACAATAAAAAAGGAGAATTCGTTTGAATTCTCCTTTTTATCAACTTTTATTTATTAAATTCTATTATTTAACTTTTGTTACCCATCCTTCTGGAGCTTCTACATCACCAGTTTGGATTCCAGATAAAGTATCGTATAATTTTTTAACCATTGGTCCAACTTCTGTTTCACTGTGGAATACATGTAATTTACCATTGTGTTCAATTCCACCAATAGGAGTTATAACTGCTGCAGTACCACAAGCTCCTGCTTCAGCATACTCATCAAGTTTGTCAATATAAACAGACTCTTGAGCTGTTTCTAATCCTAAGTATTCTTTTGCAACATGTAGTAAAGATAATTTAGTTATACTTGGTAATATTGATGATGAATCTGGAGTAACAAATCTGTTATCTTTTGTGATAGCAAAGAAGTTAGCTGCTCCAACCTCATCTATTTTAGTATGAGTACCTGGATCTAGGTATATACAGTCAGCAAATCCTTTATCAACTGCTTCTTGATGAGCTAATAAACTAGCTGCATAGTTTCCACCAACTTTGTCTTTACCAGTTCCATGAGCTGCTGCTCTATCGTAGTTAGTAGTTATGTAGTTTACTGGAGACATACCACCTTTATAGTATGGTCCAACTGGCATACAGAATATTCCAAATATGTACTCTTTAGCAGGTCTAACACCTATATTTTCTCCTACACCAATAACAAATGGTCTTAAGTATAAAGTTGCTCCAGTTCCATATGGTGGAACATAAGCTTCGTTAGCTTTAACAAGTTCTATACAAGCGTTTACAAATTTTTCTACAGGAACTTCAGGCATTAAAAGTCTTTTACAACTTCTTTGCATTCTCAAAGCGTTTTCCTCAGGTCTAAATAATTGGATTCCACCATCTTTATTAGTGTAAGCCTTTAAACCTTCGAAACATTGTTGTCCATAATGTAAAGCAGTAGAACCTTGATTTATTGTTACTGTATCTTCTTCTACTAGAGCACCATTATCCCAGCTGCCATCTTTCCAGTAAGAAATGTAACTTCTGTCTGTTTTCAAGTAGTCAAATCCTAGTTCTGACCATTTAATATCTTTTTTTTGCATGTTGTTTCCTCCTTATAGTTTATGTAATTACATGTCTAATTATATAACATTGATATATCTTTTTCAACAAAATAAAATTATTGGTCGAATAATGTTCTCTTTTAGGTTATAAATAGATAATTTATAAACAAAGAAAATAATTTGTATTATAATAATTTTTTTATTTTAAAAATAATAAAACCGATAACTACAATAGAAATCATCACAAGTAAAATGAACGGATATCCATAGACCCACCCTAGCTCAGGCATGTGTCTAAAGTTCATACCGTATATACCTGTAATTATTGTAAGTGGCGCAGATATAGCTGTTACAAGTGTTAATTTTGTTATTAAATTATTTGTTTTTTCACCTACTTTTGATGAATAGATATCTAGCAATTTATCAGAGAGCTCTCTTGTGGATATAGCAAAATTGTATAATCTATCTACACCTAAGTCAGTTCTCTGCATATTTTCAATACAGTGTTTTTTTACTTTAGGATATTTTAAGTACCTGACATTTTCTTTAACGGCTCTATCTCCTATATATAAAAGAGGTCTAATCGTTTTTACAATGTCTCTTGCAAGACCTCTAACATAACTTATTCTATCGGAATAACTGTTATTTACTTTATCTGACAGATCATCCTCTATTTCTAATATTAAGTCTTCAACTGCCTCTAAAGATTCAAAGCCACTTACGATTATCTCTTTAAAGATAAAGTAGTTTATTTGGAAAATTGCAACTTGAGGATCTTCTTCTAGAGCAGGACTTTGAAACATTATATTTTTTATAAGTTCAAATATAAAATGTTCCTCAGTAACTACTACTAATATAAAGTTATCCGCTAAGTAAATATTCACTTCTTCAATAACTGTTTGTTTCCCTTTTATCTCAAATGTATTTAAGCTCAGATAATCATACTCATCGTATAAATGCAGTTTGGTTACATCGTCGTATCTAAGTGAATCCCTATAAGTAGTTTCATCTATATTTAAAATGTCCTTAAAATATAACAAATTCTCAGGGTTGCAAAGAATCACATATGAATTATCTTTATTATAAAAATTTTCATCTATATTTTCAATAACTTTCTTTGTGTTTAAATTTAATACGTACATATTTTTTTATCTTCTCCTCAAATTATTGTCCTATATCTATTATATATTATTATCAGTAAATTATTTTAGTTTTAAATTATTTACATCTATATATTTTTTAATTGAATTAATTACATCATATTAATTAGATAATAAAACTCTATATTGAATTATAAATATAATAAAGCTTACTTTAAAAACAAATAGATTGAAGTAAAAGCTATACAACTTCTACTTCAATCTACAAAACACTTATATATTAACTTTCTTTATTTAAATCTATATCTTCTTTTGTGTTATCTTTATTTTCAAGAATCTCCATAAATTCATCACCAGTTATTGTTTCTTTTTCAAGAAGGTATGCAGCTAATTCATGTAGTTTATCTATATTGTCTTTTAAAATTTGAATAGCGTCTTGATGACAAGCTTTTATTAGAGCTAAAACCTCTTCATCAATTTTAGCTGATGTATCTGGCGAACATGCTAGTGAAGCATCTCCTCCAAGGTACTGATTATTTACTGTTTCAAGAGCCATCATATCAAATTCTTCACTCATACCTAGTCTAGCTATCATAGATCTAGCTATCTTAGTTGCTTGCTCAATATCGTTTGAAGCACCAGATGTGCTTGTGTTAAATATAACTTCTTCTGCTGATCTACCACCTGTTAGGGTTCTAATTTTCTCGATTGCCTCTTCTTTACTCATTAGAACATTCTCTTGTTCAGCAACTTGCATTGTGTATCCAAGTGCACCTGATGTACGAGGTATTATAGTTATTTTGTGTACAGGAGCCGAGTTTTTACCTACAGCGGCCACTAACGCATGACCTATCTCATGGTAAGCAATTATACGTTTTTCCTTAGCAGATATAACTGCTCCTTTACGTTGATAACCTGCTATTACAGTTTCTACAGACTCTTCTAAATCTTCCTGCATAACTACATCTCTATTACACTTTATAGCTCTAAGTGCCGATTCATTAACTATATTTGCCAGATCAGCACCAGACGCTCCCGATGTAGCCCTTGCTATTGTATTAAAATCTATATCATCAGATATTTTTATTTTTTTAGAGTGAACTTTTAGTATTGACTCTCTACCTCCTAAGTCAGGAAGTTCAACTGGAATACGTCTATCGAATCTACCTGGTCTAAGTAGAGCTTTATCAAGACTCTCTGGTCTATTCGTAGCAGCTAGTATAACAACTCCCGAACCTCCGTCAAATCCATCCATCTCACTTAAAAGTTGGTTTAGAGTCTGCTCACGCTCATCATTTCCGCCAAATCCTGAGCCATTATCCCTTTTCTTACCTATTGTATCTATCTCATCTATAAATACGATACAAGGCGCTTTTTCTTTAGCTTGTTTGAATAAGTCTCTTACCCTTGAAGCGCCCATACCAACAAACATCTCTACGAATTCTGATCCTGAAATAGAAAAGAACGGTACTCCTGCTTCACCAGCTACTGCTTGTGCAAGAAGTGTCTTACCTGTTCCTGGAGGTCCAACTAAAAGAGCTCCTTTAGGCATCTCAGCACCTATTTTTTTGTATTTAGCAGGATTGTTCAGGAAGTCAACTATTTCTGTAAGAGCTTCTTTTGCTTCATCTTGACCAGCAACATCAGCAAATGTCTTTCCGCTTTTGGCAGATACATATACTTTAGCATTGCTCTTTCCAAACTGCATGGAGTTTCCACCCATTTTTTTCTGCATTGACTTCATAATCATATTCCCAACAAACATAAATATAGCTATCGGAATTATCCAACCTATTAAAAAGTTTACTAGAGGAGAGTTTTCACGAGGTATATCAGTAGAAAATTTCACATCAGCTTTTTCTAATCTTTTTACTAAATCTGGATCATTATCCATTTTACCAGTGATAAATTTTTTCTCATTTAGTTCATTATCTGTATTTTTGCTTTCGAAAGGATTGATATTTTCTTTGTTATCATTTTTGCTGTTTTCTTTTTCAGTAGCTTCTTTTTTATTATCTGGCTTTTGAGTTATCAATATTTTATTTGGCTGAATTTCAACTTCTTTTACTTTCCCATCATCTAACATAGCAATAAATCGTCCATAATCTATTTCTTCTATTTTTCTATCGCCTACCATCGGGCGCGCAATATTAAATACCATAACTAATATTATAATTAAAGCATAGGTGTAAAAAGTAGGTATTTTGGGATTTTTATTTTCATCCATATTGTCATCTCCTCAATTAAGATTAATTTAATTTTCACTTAGGTGTAGTTATTTACACTCTATACAAGAAAGCAATTTATCCAATTTATCTAAACCGCTTACTATATCTTTCATATCCTGAATTTTATCTTCAGTTAGATTTTCAAAATAGTTATCAAATACGCTAGACTCTAAGTTAGTTTGTATATCCATAAATTTTTCTGCAAGAACTACCCTAACAATCCTTTGATCCTCACTATCTCTTACACGGTTGATAAATCCGTTTTTTTCAAGTCTTTTACATATAACAGAGACATTGCTGTTTGTCATGCTTAGATTTTTACTTAAATCGCTTATCTTCTCTTCGCCATTTTCGTAAAGGTCGAGCAAAATAACAGCTTGAACTGATGTAATACCAAAAGGTTTATAGTGTTCATTTAGCATATTTGTAAACTTATTATGTATATTTCTATTGTATTCCATAATCTTGTGTTTGAAAACAACCTCATCCATAAATAACATCTCCTTATCTTATCAATATTAATATAGTTGCATACATTAAATATTCAATAGTTAAATATTTCCAATCATAATATTTAACACCATAATGTTTAATATATTAAATGTTATCTTAATATAATTATTAAGTCAATAGAAAGGTTACTATTTATATAGCGTTATTTATCTACTTATAGAAAACCATATGAATATGTACTTTATATGAACAAATGAACAAAAATAATTTATAGAAAAAAATTAATAACATCTTAATACCCTATGGATGTATCTTAGAAACAATTGTACACAATAAAAAAGAGAGTGGTTACCCCTAACACTCTCTTTTTCTTGTTATATTTTTCAACTCTATTAATAAAGGAGGTTATTAACTAAGTGGTTAAATCAAATAATTATTTATCCAATTTTTAAATAAAAGCTCTGAATGTTCCTTCCACTTTACTTCCGGTTCTTTGAAAGGATCATCGTCAGGATAGTAGTTTATTGGTATTTCTATTTCAACTTCCTTTTCTATATCTCTTTTGTACTCTTTATCCAATGTCTCTTTAGCATACTCGCTGTGCCCCATTACATATATATCTCTAGTATTAGCAATAATATAAGCTCCAGCTTTATCAGAGTAGCTAACTAGATTTAGTTCGGAGTTATTTTTTATATCATTAATATCTATAGTCGTATGTCTCGAGTGAGGAGCAAAAAACAACTCATCAAAATTTTCTACTATCTTACTATCTTTATTTACTTTATGTTCAAATACACCAAAGCATTTTTTCTCAAGTGGATGTTTTTTGATATTGTAATCTTTATAAAGTCCTGCTTGTGCCGCCCAACAGATATATAAAGTAGATTTAGAATTTGTTTTGCTAAAATCTATAATATCCTTTAATTCATCCCAATAATCAACTTCTTCAAACTCCATTTGTTCGACCGGAGCCCCTGTTATTATTACCCCATCATAATTAGTGTCTTTTATATCTTTTAGTGATTTATAGAAATCCGAAGTATACTCATTGCAAACTCTTCTGCTTTTTCTACACGAAATATTTATAAAATCTATCAGTAAATCTCCCCCAAATTTATCTAATCTTCTAAGTAAATCCAACTCTGTATCAATTTTTATAGGCATAAGATTTAGTATAGCAATCTTTTTGTATTTATTTTTATTTAGTATGTAATCCTCCGCACAGACTACATCAATCCCCTCATCAACCAATATCTCTATAGCTGGTAATCCTCTTGTAAGTATTAATGACATAACGCATCTTCCTTTACTTCAACAAATTTATTCTAAATTCAGAACTCTAAATAATATAAGCTACTTTAATATTAAACTAAATAATAAGCTAATTTAGAATTAAAACTTTAATGCCTGATCTAAATCAGCTATAAGATCATCTACATTTTCTATTCCCACCGATAATCTTATAAGTGACGGATGTATTCCTATATCAATAAGTTCACTTTCTGATAACTGTCTATGAGTAGTAGATGCTGGATGAATAACTGAAGTTCTAACATCAGCAACATGAGTAACCAGTGCCGCAACATTTAACTTGCCTACAAATTTTTTGGCGTTTTCTATGCCGCCTTTAACGTTGAATGATAAAACTCCACTTGCACCTTTAGGAAGGTATTTTGTAGCATTATCGTAGTACTTATTACCTTCTAAACCTGGATAGTTTATAGAATTAATATTTTTATGATTTTGTAAAAACTTTGCTATAGCAAGAGCATTAGAACTATGTCTTTCCATTCTAAGGTGTAGTGTTTCAATATTTTGATTAGTTAAGAAAGCATTAAATGGGCTTTGGCAGTTTCCATGATCTCTCAAAAGTTGAACTCTCGCTTTTGTTATATAAGCAGCTTGCCCGAATGTTTCAGTATAACTTAATCCATGGTATGAAGGATCAGGATCAACTAATTCTTTGAATTTGCCATTCTCCCAATTGAAGTTACCTCCATCGACAACTATTCCCCCTAAAGCAGCAGCATGGCCATCTAAGTATTTTGTAGTTGAATGAGTTACTATATTAACACCGTATTCAATTGGATTGCAAAGGTATGGTGAAGCTAGTGTGTTGTCTATGATTACTGGCAAATCTAGAGCTTTTCCTACATATACTATCTTTTCTAAATCTAGTACTTCAAGTGTAGGATTCGCTAATGTCTCACCAAAAACAGCCTTTGTTTTATCGTTTGCTAAAGCTATTATTTTATCAGCGTCATCATCTAAGTTGAATTTTATTAAGTCTATACCTAACTTCTTAAATGTGTGACCAAATAAGTTTATACTACCTCCATATACTTTTGAAGAACATAAGAAGTTATCTCCTGCTTGGCATATATTAAGTATTGCAAGTAAGTTCGCCGCTTGACCTGATGATGCTGCAAGTGCACCAACCCCACCTTCTAATAGATTGATCTTTTCTTCTAGGGCCTGAACTGTTGGGTTGCTAAGTCTTGAATAAAAGTGTCCTGCAGCTTTTAAATCAAATAAATCAGCCAATTGATCTAATTCATCGTATTTGAAAGTGGTACTTTGATGTATTGGCACTACTCTCGCTTCTCCACTCTCTGGTTTATAATTTCCTTGTACACATATTGTTTCTTTTTGTGACATTTAATTGTCCCCCTTTGATTTAATTTAAAATTAAATAAATCGCGATGAGCTCTTAAATAAAAAATAAGAGCCTGAGTATACTCAGGCTCTTTAATAAGCTTAGTTATACTCATCTTTCAGCTATCACGCTGCAGGATTTAGCACCAATGTATAATAAATATATACTGGTTGCCGGGTTTCATAGGGCCAGTCCCTCCACCACTCTGGATAAGATTTAATTTAATTTTGTGTTGTTCTCATGATATATTCTTCCAATAATTTTGTCAACTCTTTTTTATAATCTTTTTTAAAACAATTTTGTTTTAGGTGTTTTTATTCAGATCGTCCTTAAAGTCGCTTATCCATAAATACAGCGTTTTAAAGATATTTGATTGTTGTTTAACAATAGATTTATTTATAAAATTTAATTTGAGATTTTTATCTTTCAATTCTGTATCTTCTAAGCCTTTGTTTTCTATATCGTTTGTATTTCTTAAAGTTTTATCTAATTCCATCATACTAGTTTCTATATTAGTTCTAATTGAATTAGTCAGGTCATTAGCATCTTCACTGGATAAGTTATTTATGTTTGTAATAACTGCATTAAATTCAAGCATTATATCTATATGATTGCTAGCGGCTTTTTTCATCAATTCCATATAATACGCTTTTCCAAATTTGGTAATAGAATAAATTGTCTTTTCAGGCATTCTACCCTCTCTTATACTTTCGCTCGACAAATACCCTTTTTTCTCTAACTGGATTGTCTTTTTATATATTGAAGGTGTACTTATTTTAACCCACTTAGATATTCCAGTTTTTTCTATACTTTTTTGAATCTCATAAGCGCTTTTAGGTTCTTTATATAGATCACCTAGTATCGCTAAGTCTACAGAAGACATTTAATCACCTTCCTATTATTTATTATAAATTAAGATATACAAAAAACTACTTTAAAAATTATACTTTATATATTTATTTAAGTCTTTAGATTACAAGATTTTACATAACTGTATAAAACAGTACTATACTATATACTATTCGTCAATATACCTACTGTTTATAGATGATACCACATAATATAACATTTTATAAATTTATTAATTAATTTAAATCATAGTATTATATATTTTTAATTAGGTTCAAATCTCCACTACAAAGTATATCTAAATTCTCAAATATTTTCTCAGGTGACCAATTCCACCACTGAATATATAGTAAATATTCAATAAGATCATCGTTAAATCTTTTTTTTATAATTTTACAAGGATTGCCCCCTGCAATACAGTAAGCTGGTATGTTTTTGGTTACAACGGAATTAGCAGCAATTATAGCTCCATCTCCAATTTGTACTCCAGGCATCACAGTTACATTCTGCCCTATCCAGACATCATTACCAACTACTGTATCTCCCTTAAACGGTAAATCTTTGCTTGTAGGGGTTGATTTTTCCCACCCAGAGCCCATTATATTAAACGGATATGTAGTTATAGAATTCATCCTATGATTTGCACCATTCATCACGAATTCTATACCTTTAGCGATAGCGCAAAATCTTCCTACTATAAGTTTATCCCCTAAAAATTCATAGTGATGTGTAACATGTTTTTCAAACTTCTCAGCTCCATTTATATCATCGTAGTATGTGTATTCTCCAATAATGATATTAGGGCGAGTCACTACATTTTTTATGTAACAAATAGATTTTATATCTTTATTTGGATATATTGAATTTGGATCAGGTCCATACATAATTTAATCCTCCCATATAGATTTCATATCAATTATATTTGTATCTTATTTTTTATTTTATCATTTTTTACAGTAAAGTCATAATATACTTTTCAGATTAAATAGTATTTCAAGGTAATTATTAAATGCAATGGGATCTTGGGTTGATTTAATTTCGAATTTATAATAAAAAAACTGTACAGTAGATACTTTTACATAGCATCTAGCAGTACAGCTTTTTTATATCATATTATTTATTTAATCAAACATTACACTATAAAAATATACTTATTATTAATAATTCAACAAAACCTACACCCCATACTATAGTACTAGCTATAGAATAACCTCTAATTTGGTCTTTAGCTTCAGTAACTCCAAGAGTTCTATTAACAACCCAAAAGTATGAATCATTGAAGTGTGAGAATACTAGAGAACCTATACAAGCAGATAAAACTGCAAGTTCAGGACTAAGGCCAAGTGTTGCCATCATTGGTGCAGTAACTGAAGCAGCAGTAGTCATCGCAACAGTACCACTTCCTTGTATAAGTCTTATTATAGAAGATATAGCAAATGGTATTACTACTGCTGGAAGTGCAGTTTGAGCTATCAATCCAGCTATATAATCACCAGATCCACTATCTCTTATTATCATACCTAAAGCTCCACCAGCTCCTGTCACAAGCATTATAACACCAGCTGATTTTATTCCTTTTTCCATTGCTCCTATTATTTCATTTCTTTCGTATTTAGCACCTAATCCATAAATTGCTACTATAAGACCAATACCAACTGCTATTATAGGAGATCCTAAGAAATCTATAGCTCCAGCCATAGGGCCAGAATATTTAAATAATGCAGCAACTGTATTTATAAGTATTAATAATATTGGTACAATTATAGGCATAAATGACATTAGAGATGAAGGTAAGACTTCAGAAGAATCACCTAATACATCTGCATTTGAAGGAGCAACATATTCTGTTAAATAAGTTTCTCCGTCTTCAGATGGCACTCTATACATTTTTTTACCTATATATTTCGCGTACATAAGACCTGCAATTGTCATAGGTATAGCACATATTATACCAAGAAGTAGTACAGTTCCTACATTAGCACCATATATACCTGCAACTCCAACTGGTCCAGGAGTAGGAGGCACTAATGAGTGAGTTATTACAAGACCTATTGCTAGTGATAAACCAAGTGAAATAACTGATTTTCCAGTATTTCTAGAAATTGATTTAGCAAGTGGTGAAAGTATAACGAATCCTGAGTCACAGAATATCGGGATAGATACAAGGAAACCAGTGATAGCTAATGCTAACTCTTCTCTTCCTTTACCAAGCTTCTTAACAAATACCTGAGCCATTTTTTTTGCAGCTCCAGATACTTCGAAGATCTCTCCCATCATGACACCAAAACCGATTATAATACCTATACTTCCAAGTGTGTTACCAAAACCTTTTGTAATGCTACCTACTACGTCTGCTGCTCCCATTCCGCCAACTAGTCCAGTGACAGATGCAGCGATAATCATAGCTAAAAACGGATGCAACTTTGTCTTTAGCATCATGAAAATTAACAGAGTAATACCTAGTCCAAGCCCTAATAAAAGTTGTGGGCCTGACGATACCAATGTTGTTGTTTCCATATCATTATTCTCCCTTAAAATTAATATAATTATTTCAATTGATTTATATAAACTAACATATTAGTTATCAAATATAATTTGTATAGCTTATAAATCTATTTGCCAAATTTAGGTGCATAATCTGCTGCAAGTCTTATTGCTTCAACTAAACTTATTTCATCGGCTATATTTTTACCAGCTATATCAAATGCTGTTCCATGATCAACTGAAGTTCTTAAAAATGGCATATTGTTTGTTATAGATATAGTCTTGTGGAAATCCACTGTTTTAGTTGCTATATGACCTTGATCATGGTATAGAGATAAAACAGCATCGTATTTTCCTTGAAGACCAAAGAAGAATACTGAATCTGCTCCTATAGGACCTATTACATCTATTCCATCAGCTTTGGCTCTTTCTATTGCTTTTTCTATATATCTTTCTTCATCGCCAAATAACCCATGTTCACCACAGTGAGGATTTAATCCAGCTACAGCTAATTTACCGTTTTTAATTCCCAACTCATCAAGTGACTGCTTTGATCTAACTATAAAGTCGTACATATTTTCCTCTGTAACTAAATCGCAAGCATTTCTTAAAGAAACGTGTCTGCTTAAAAAGAATACTCTTAAGTCGCGAACTTGGAACATAGTAAGAGGATTATGAGTATTTGTTAAAGCCTCTAAAACTTCTGTATGACCTATATACGGTACATTACCAGCTTTAAATGCCTCTTTGTTAATAGATGTTGTGGCAACTGCATCTATCTTTTTATCTAAAGCGAATTCAACTGACTTTTCTACATATTCATATGATGCTTTTCCACACATACCGCTTACTTTACCAAATTCAAACTTGTCCATATCTATATTGTCTAAATCTATTAAGTTAAGTGTTTTATTATTGTAATCGCCATCTTTAACATCTTCTATTACTTTTATTTCAAGATCTAAATCACATATTTTTATAGCATTTTCTAATACTTTTTTATCTCCGAAAACTACTGTATTTGCATAACTATTTGTATCTTCTCTCGCTATTGATTTTACTACTATTTCAGGCCCGACTCCCGCTGGGTCACCTATTGGTACACCTATGAATGGTTTTTGCATAAAATTACCTCCTCATTTAGTCTAATCTTTTTATATCTAATTTATTTAACGTAGTATTGTGTTGAAATCTTAGTTAATAGATAATCTACACAAACTAGAAGTGTTTTTTCATCTCCGATAAGTCCACCTTTTGTAATAGCTGGCATATTATTGTATTTTCCACCGATAAATCTACCGTAAACTGCTAGTGGTATTACTTCATCTTTAATGTCTATACCTTCTACTTCTAATATCTTCATTACTTCCATAGTCACATCTCCACCACTTGTATAAAGTGCACCTATTGCTGAATGAGATATTTCTAAAGCTATTTCAGTAATTTTTGCAAGACCTTTGTTAATTTTTACAGATATAGCTTCTTCATCTATCTTTAATTCTTTGGATAAAGCTTTTAGATCTAGAACCTCTTCTTCCCTAGTTGTAGTAGATACTCCTAAGATATTAGATTTATTTGCTTCTAGCTTTTCTCGAATTATAGATATTACTCTATCTATTTCTTTATCTAATTGATTGTCATCTATTAGTTTTAATGGATCTACCTTTACAAAATCAGGGTTTCTGCTTACTAATAAATGTTCAATTTGACCTATTGTAGTTTTAGAGACACTTCCTATAGATAGGAATACTTTCTTTCCTTGTTCAACTGTTGAAGATCCATATTTTTCATTTAAATAACTTCTTGTAAACGGACCTGGATCAACTGTAATTACATTTAAATCACTCATTTTAGATGCTTTAGCTATTATATCAATATCGTCATTGGTAACGGCATCTATAACTATTATTCTGTTATTAGAATTAGCTAGATCTTTTATTTTATCGCATAAATTAATATGTCCTCTTAGAACTTCATTTACTCCAATATTTCCAACACTGTGTTTAGTTTGAAGTTTAATAATTTCGCTTATCTTAGAGTTTGTAACTGGGCATTTTGGATCTTTTGCTACTAGAGTCTTCTCAAGTGGAATCGAATTTACAAGTAAAAACCCACCAATTGATATTCTGGATGAATCTGGATACGAAGCCACTACTATAGCCACGCTATCTTTTACGTTGTCTAGTACTGCGTCTATTTCAGAACCAATATTTCCTCTAAGTGTACTATCTATTCTCTTTGCATAAGTTGGGTTTACATGTTTAACGCGATTTACTTCTTTTGCTACTTTGTCATAAGCTTCATTAGCTTTTATTCCTCTACTATCTGTACTTACTGCTACCACATCGTAGTTTTCCATATTGCTATCATTTAATAGATTGGAATCAATAAAACTCGAACATTTAAATCCCTCTTTTGCCAACAACACACTTGTTGCATTTGCACCTGTAAGATCATCTGCTATTATATATAGCTTCATAATTTTATACCTCCTATTTACACAAGCTGTAAACTTACTCCATTTTCTATAAGTGTTTCTTTTAAACTTTCTTTTATATCGCCATTTGTTATTACTAAATTGAAATCAGTCAGCTCACAAATTTTTGCAAAACTACTCTTTTCAAACTTAGTATCATCCACTACTAGTATTCTATACTCTGAAGATTTAAGCATTGTCTGTTTTACAAGTACTTTATCCATTGTAAAAGTAGATACATCTAGAGAGTTATTTATAGCACTAGCTCCTAAGAAGCAAATGTCAGCATTAATCTTGCTGATAAAATCTACAGTAGTGTTGTCTATACAACAACCTATGTCTGTTTGAACTCTACCACCAGTACAGTAGACCTCGATATTTTCAAATTTCATAAGGTAAGCAGCTATAAGTATATCTGTAGTTATTACCTTTAAATTTGATCTATCTACAAGATTTCTAGCTATTTCCATACATGTAGTTCCAGAATCAAGTAGTATTATTGAATTATCAGAAACTAACTTTGAAGCTTCAGATGCAATCGAAATCTTCTCATTGATCGAAATTTTTTCTTTTTCTTCATACGCAATTTCTTTAACTATATTAGAGCCAATGACTGCACCTCCGAAAACTCGTGTAAGCAGTCCATCGCTTTCCATTTTGTCGAGATCTCTTCTTATCGTCATAGGCGCTACATCACATATTTCTGCTAGCTCATTGACAGTTGCATTATTCTTGTCTAGTAAGTAGTTATAGATTTTTTTGTGTCTATTTATTTGAAACATGCTTTGCACCGTCCTTATTTATACTTTTGTTACTATGTGTGTTTGTGTGTTTGAATATGTTTGTTTATAGATATATATTTACATATTTATAGTAATAATGTCAATATATTAGTCGAAATATGTTTGTTTATTTTATAACTATTATTTAACAAATATAATCAAATTATTATATTAAGCATACTAAGTCAAAAAATACACCGATCAAATATCGATGTATTTTTAAAATATAAAATTATGCTTTATTAATCGAGCCTATAGATTTAGCTTATACACTTCATTAACTAGATTTCATCGACTAAATAATTCTAGACAATTTTCTATTGTCATTTCAATATCTGTATCATCTTTTTTAACACAGGCAATTACTTTTACTCCTGTTAAAAGCTCTATTTTTTCTTTATTATCTTCGTGCAAATAATTTTCCTTTTCGTAATTATTTAATATAATTCCTGCTATGCCTATGTTACAACTTCTTGCATATTCCACTGTTAGTGCAGTAGAATTTATAGTACCAAGATCAGATGAAGCAACTATTACAATATCTAATCCCATCATTTTTATTATATCAGTCAGGAGAATCTGTTCTGTATCGATTCTAAGTGGACAAAAAATCCCTCCGCAACCTTCTACTACTGTATAATCAAACTGATTTTCCAATTTTTTATAATGATCTATTATATCTTCTTTTTTAATTTTTATATTCTCTAGTTTCGAGGCCATATGTGGTGAAACTGGTGTTTTAAATACATAAGTTACTAAATCTTCATACTTATTTTTAAGTCCCGACTCCCTACATACGAAATCTACATCTCCTGGTATCAAAGTTCCATTTTCTACTATAGCACCACTTAGAACTGGCTTGTAGTATCCGGCATTTTTTTTATTTTTAATTAACGCTTTTACTAATAAACAAGAAATATAAGTCTTTCCAATATCTGTACCAGTTGCAGTTACAAATATTCCTTTACTCATATTCTATTCACCTCAAATCCAAGATTTTTTACTATTTCCATATCCTCTTTTATACTTATACCAGATGTAGTCAGCATATCACCTGATATTGCAGCATTTGCACCCGACATAAATGCCTTCTCTCCTTTATCTGTAAGTAGCCCCCTACCACCTGCAAGACGAAGTGCAGCATTAGGCAGTATAAATCTAAAGATAGCTACAACCCTTAGGATTTCATCATAATCAAGCACCCCTAAATCTCCATAGGGAGTTCCCTTTATTGGATTAAGTACATTAATAGGAACCGAATTGATATGAAGATCTTTAAGTTCAAATGCCATATCTATTCTATCTTCCATAGTTTCTCCGAGACCTATAATTCCACCGCTACACACTTCTAATCCAGCCTCTTGCGCATTTAAAATAGCTTCTACCTTGTCATCGAAGGTATGCGTTGTACAAATTTTGTTGAAATATTTACGCGAAGATTCAAGATTGTTGTGATACCTATTTACACCACAACTCTTAAGTTTTACAAATTGGTCATATGTTAAAAGCCCATGTGAAGCACAAAGAGAGATTTCACAACTTTCTTTGATTTCTTCATAACTAATACATATTTCACTTAATTCTAATTCCGATAAATTTCTGCCTGATGTTACTACTGAATACCTAAGTATCCCATTTTCATGATTATAAAGGGCTTCACGCTTGAGTTCTTTAGTATTTAAAAGAGGATACTCTTCTATATTTGCTGAGTAATGAGAAGACTGTGCACAGTATTTACAGTCTTCAGAGCATTTTCCACTTTTTCCGTTAACTATAGTACATATATCAAATGAATTATCGCAAAAATGAAGTCTAATTTCATTTGCAGCATTACAGAGTTCATCTAAATCAACATCTATAATTTTTAAAGCCTCTTGCTTTGTGATCTCATAACCAGATAATATTTGTTTCTTTAAATTAGTTATCATAGTGTATACTCCTTTTTTAGTACATGGCGTAATTGATTTGCAATACTTGACCCGACGATACATAAAATTACATCTCCTGGAATATCAAGTGGAAATGCAGACAACACTATCACACCTATAGGAGTAATTTCATTCATATATAAATTAAGAATTAAATATTTGTAAATAAAACCGATTAAATATGTAAAAAACATTCCTATAAATGAAATAATAAGGTATTGCTTGAAGCTTGGCGTTTTTATTTTTTCACAGATATATCCAATGACAAATGCACAGATGCTAAATCCTATTAAGTAACCAAAACTTGGCTTTAGTATGTATTGAATACCTCCACCTGCTGCAAAAACAGGAAAACCCATTAACCCTATAACGATATATATCGAAACTGAAATAGTTCCCAATCTAGGACCTAAAATCATCCCAGCCAATATTACGAAAAGGAACTGTAATGTGAAATAATCCATAAAAGGTATAGGTATCTTGATAAAAGCTCCAATTGCTATCATAGCTGTGAAAAGTGAACACAACACTAATTCTTTTGTATTTATAGCTCTATTATTTTGCATAAAAACTCCTTCTAAATATTAAATTGTTATCTAGATAATTTTTTGAAGATCACTCCATTTTCCAACTCGTTCATTATACTATTTAGATAAGATAGTGTAAACTTTACTCATCATTTTAATGCCTAATTTACATTATTTTGACTATGATAAATACATATAGATCAAATTTACAATAACAATACTTAAAGAAAATCCAAAAATAATCATTAGTTAGTAAATATTTTTAATATTTTTACTAAAAATACAAAGAAATTTTATTTTTTAATGTTTTCTTGCGTTATTTAAGTAAAAAACTTTATATATTAAATCGCGGCAATTCAGATTCATAGAGAAATAATCTACTATACTTTAAATATATAATGCTAAAAGATATGCATCTTTAAGTATGCATACATCAAAAAAATGAGCGATTGCTGTTTCTAGTTACATTGAATTTCGTAGGTGAAATCTTTATGTCATTAGAAACTATCAATCGCTCATTATTTAATATATAATTTTTTATTTTTTATACAAACTATCCAAATACGATATATACTATAACCCCAACAAATACAGCGGGAATGGTAGTTATTATCATTGACCACATTGCAGCTTTTTTATCCATAGCCAATATTGGGAATAGCGCATCGCCATCTTGTGAGATAGCATTTGCAACTAAAGCTCCTAGTGGAATATTTCCCTTTAGATAAAATGACATCAATACTATCTGTATACCACATCCTGGAATTAATCCTAGGGCCGCACCTATAAATACACTTACTACTCCTGTAGACAATACTAGATTTACTAAGAATTGATCTCCTCCAAATAAAAGTATAATTATATCATAAACAAAATACGCTACAAAAATCCAAGTTATTACAAATGAAATTTCACCTACTGAGTGAATTAACATCTCTCTAAGAGATAACTTTTTATTTTCAGCTTCATGCGTATTTTCGTTCTTAAATACCTTTTTAAAGCACCACATATACACTATTGATAAAAGTATACCTAAAACAGATATAAGCTCCTCTAATGTATGTATAGCTTCTTTAAATGGCAAGTTTAAACCAGAATGAGAAACCACCATAAACACAAATCCTATTATAAGCATAGAGATGTATACTTTATATCCTATGCCATGGGTTATAACAAAAGCAAAATTATTTACTGTTCCGTGCTCATTTGACAACTTATCCATAGTTGATCCTTCATGATTCTTGTCATCTATATGTACATGGCTGTGCCCATGACTGTGTGAGTGACTATGTCCATTATTTAACTTAATGTCTTTTTCTTCAGTCCTTTTTTTATTGTAAATTCCAAGACCAAGTTTTTCACCGAGTTTAAAACCATCAACTATGTAACCAGTTATAATACCAGTTATAGTTGTGAGTATTGTAATAAATATAAATAATTTAAAGTTAGCCGAAATTAAAACAAATGCGGCATCTCCTAAGCTCGCTATTAAACTCGCGATTATGGTTCCAAAGCTTAAATTTCCACTTATATAAAGCGGTACTATTGCTAAAGTACCTCCACAACCAGGTATTGCACCTATTAAGGCACCAAAAACTGGCTGATACTTCTTGTTGTTTGAAATGGCGCTAGTGAATTTACCACTTGTTTTGTGGTTGATATATTCAAAAAGCAATATGAAAAACCCAATCATTGATCCTACATGTAGAAAAGATTCTTCAGATGCAGATATTATAAGCTCCATAATATCATCTCCTATTTTTAAAATTAACTAATAAAATTCTAACCACATAGATCAATTAGTATACATTTTATTAAATTATAGAGATTTCAAGTAATCCAGTACGTCTTCTATTATCCAGTCTGGAGTCGATGCCCCAGCCGTAATTCCAACCTCACTGTATTTTAAAACCTCATCTTTATTTATTTCATTCTTAGTTTCTATTGCAAAAGTAGGAACGTATTCTTCACAAACTTTTACTAATTTTTGTGTGTTAGAACTATGTTTCCCTCCAATAACTATCATACAATCTACTTCCTTAGATAAATCTCTAGCAGCTTGTTGTCTAGATTTGGTAGCGGAACAAATTGTATCGTTGAACACAACTTCTTTTAAATTCTCTCTTAAAGAATTTGTAATTTCATTGTACAAAGCTGAATTTATTGTAGTTTGAGCTACAACACAGTATTTAAGTGAATTATCAAAATCTATGTCATTTAATTCTTCTAGCGTTTTGATAACTATTGCTGAGTCATCACACCATCCGTTTATTCCTATTACCTCTGGATGTTTAGCATCACCTATAACAATTATTTTGTACCCTTTATTGTAGTGCTCATTAGCTATATTATGTATCTTCTTAACAAATGGGCACGTTGTATCTATAATATTTATATCTTTTTCTACAGCTTCATTGTAAATCTTTTCAGCAACCCCATGCGATCTTATTATCATATTCATGTTTGAAGGCACATCATTAACTTCATCTACAGTTTTAAGGCCTTTTTCTTCATACTTAGTGACAGCTTGTTTGTTATGGATAAGGGGTCCTAGTGCATATATGTCGTCATCTCCACTCTCAACCTCATCCCAGGCCATCTTCATAGCTCTTTTAACGCCAAAACAAAATCCAGCGTTTTTTGATATTTTTATATTCATATCTATGCTCCCTATTTAGAATATTTAAAGTAATTATCTTTGATTACATCCAAAATATCTTGTGAAATTTTTTCATACTCTTCATTACTCAATTTTTTACCATAATACTGTTCTAAAGATATAGGTTCACCCATATAAACTACAGCTTTTCTAAATATTTTATAATTTGAGATTATACTTATTGGAACTACATTGGCTTTGCTTTTTATCGCAAATAAAGCAAGACCTGCTTTAGCATCTCCAAATTCATCTCCTTTAATCCTTTTTCCTTCTGGGAATATACCAAGTACATACCCGTTTTTAACAGCTTTTAAAATATTTTTTACAGTAGATACATCTGGCTTTTCTCTATTTATTGGAATTACATTTAATTTTTTAAGTATAAATCCTAATATTTTTATATCGAATAATTCTTTTTTTGCAACTGCTGCAATTTCTCTATTTAAAATTGATGCTGCTAAAAACACTGGGTCAAAATTAGATTTATGATTTGATGCTACGACCAAATTTCCCTCTTTCGGTATATTTTCAGCACCTATTATTTCATACCTAAAAAATACCTTACAAAACCCTCTAAACAGATATATAGCAAATTTATAAAAATTCAATTTTATCTCTCCTAACCAAAACTATTATTTTAGGCTTTTATTTTCGATACAACTTCTGCCACAACATTGTCAATCGTTTTACCTGTGGTGTCTATTTCTAACGCATCATCTGCTTTAACCAGAGGTGCAAATTTTCTACTCATATCCATTTTGTCTCTATCAACTATATCTTTAATTATTTCGTCAAGGTTTACGTCATAACCTTTTTCTTTCATCTCTTTAAATCTTCTAGAGCCTCTTTCTTCAGGAGTAGCTACAATATAAAATTTGTAATCGGCTTTTGGAAATACTACTGATCCAATATCTCTACCATCCAGTATTACTGAACTTTTTGATCCGATATCTCGTTGAACATCTACTAGCAAATTTCTTACTTCTTTAATTTTTGATACTTTAGATACATTGTTGCTTACATCTACAGTTCTGATTTCATCATTTACTATTTTATCATCTAAGTATATATTATTATCTCTAAAATCGATATCTGTACTTTTTGCTAATTTTACTACTTCATCTGTATTTTCTACATCTACATTATTTTTCAAACACTTGAAAGTTATAGCTCTATACATTGCCCCTGTATCTATATAGTTTATACCGAGTTTATCGGCAATAATTTTAGCTATAGTGCTTTTACCTGCTCCAGCAGGTCCATCTACAGCAATTACTAAATTATTCATACTAATACACCTCAATTTATATTTATTAAACGCTTAAACCTGCTAAATATCCAGTGGAAAAAGCTATTTGTAAATTGTAACCACCAGTTTCTGCATCGATATCGATTACTTCTCCTGTAATATACAAATTGTCTATTTTTTTAGACTCCATAGTAGAAGAATCTATCTCTTTTACAGAAACTCCACCAGAAGTTACCATTGCGGTATTCAGACCAGTTGTACCGTCACATACTAATTTCATATTCTTTATTTCTTCAATAATCATCTGCTCTTCAGATTTTGTCATCTCAGCTGCTTTTTTATCTGATAGATTTAATTTTATAATTATTTCTTTAGAGAAGTTTTGTGGTAAAATTTCTTTTAAATTGTTTACTATATTCCTACTAGGTTGTTTTTTAATTATATCTATTATCTCTGCGCCTGAAGTCTCTGGTAGGAAATCAATAGTTAACTCTACTTCATTTTCTTCTAACATTTTATTGATATATGAAGAAACTTTTAATATACATGGTCCTGTGATTCCAAAATGGGTAAATAGCATATCTCCCACTTTGTGGAATTTTTTCTTTTTTACCTTCCACATTACATCTACATTTTTCATAGATACTCCCTGAAGATTTTTAATCCACTGATCTTTTATTTTAAGTGGCACTAAAGCTGGATATATTTTCTTGATATCATGACCGTACTTCTCCAATACACTGAACATAGATCCATCCGATCCTGTATGGGTATAGCTCATACCACCTGTAGAGACAATCACTTTGTCTGAGTAGATTTTTTCTCCTGAATCAAGTATAACTCCTGCGACTTTAGAATTTTCTACTATAAAATCCTCTACTTTTTTGTTGTACATGATTTTAACTTTGTTATTTATAAGTATCTTATTTAAAGTATCTATTAATTCCACTGATTTATCATTTTTTGTATAAACTTTAAAATCATTATCTTCTTCAACCTTGTACTCAAGACTATTTTCTTCAAAAAATGAAATTAAATCCCTGTTTGTGAAAGTATAAAAACTACTGTACAAGAACTTCTTATTGGTAACTATTTTATCAAAAAAATCTTCTATTTCTCTGTAGTTTGTAAAATTACATCTTCCTCCGCCTGTGGCCTTAAGTTTTCTACCGAGTTCTCCATTTCTCTCAAGTAAAACAACTTCATGACCATTTTTTGCAGCAGTTATGGCAGACATGATTCCAGACGGCCCACCACCTACAACTAATATTTTAGACATAAAATTCTCCTCAAAATCTATTATTATAAAACTAATTCTCTATTCTAAAGCTGAGTTGCTTATATTTGTATGATTTGTTAAATGACTTGTATCATTCATCTTTTCAACAACTGGTCCATAATCTTTAAATTCTACTATATTAAGAGCTGTATTGTCCTGCTTAATTCTGTATACATTTTCCATTCCTGAGTTGAGGAAAGATAAAAGCATCACACGAAGCGTTATTGAATGCGTTACAAGTACAATGCGCTTATTATCGTATTTTTCATTTATTCCTTCAATAAATTCATCTACTCTTTCCTTGATTAAATGTAGAGTCTCACCACCAGGTATATTCACTAAATGTGGCTCATTTCTCCAAGTATTATAAATCTCTGCATAGTCTTTTTGAATTTCCTTTATAAGTAGACCTTCCCAAACTCCAAATCCCATCTCTCTAAGACCATCCGTTTTCTCTACTTTCAATCCAAGTCTATTTCCCACTATTTCTGCTGTCTGAACTGCTCGTCCTAAATCACTTGTAAAAACATAATCTATATTGTGATCAACTAAACTGTCAGCTAGTTGTTTTGCTTGGCTTTCTCCACTTTCTGTTAAGTCAGAGTTACCATGACCTTGAGTTTTTCCTTGTATATTCCAGTTTGTCTGTCCATGCCTTACTATATAAAATATATTTCCCATCATTTCCTCCTAATTTAAATCAATTTAAATAAATATGTATTATTATTTAACACTTCATTATACCATAAAAGCAAGTTATTAAAAATTTAAGTCCACAATGTTCTAATAAATCACCTCTTCTATTAATATTCTTTCTTAGTTAGCCATAAATTGTAATTTATCATAGTATCTTGTAAGCTACCTATAAATCTACTTACATGAAATCCATAGCAAACAGCATGATGAACCTGTATTGACAGTGGTAGCATAATCTTTTCATTTTGCTCGAAGTACTTCCCTATTGTAAATATAGGTAACAAAAACCTACTATCTGCAAAAATATTAAGATTAAATCCTGTAAAACTCACCCAAGGTAAACTTGAAATAGGAAAGACATTTTGAGGTGTATTCAACTGTGGAGTTAATTTCTTAGAATCTTTGTATAAATCTACTTCTTTGTTATAATTCTCGTAGAATTTATTAAAGCTATCATCGTACTTAACCCATATATCAGAAAAAGTCTCAGTCTCCTTGTTAAATATAGTAAAGCTTGGGTTTATTTCATCCCAAAACCCCAATCTACCGTTGACATAATAAGTTCTGAATTCACTGTAATTGTTAACGACCTTTGCAATTGCATATATAATTGATGGATAAAACTTCAAATTGTTAGACTTTATGTATTTTAAAGATTTTGTTATATCTATGTTTGATGTAACACTAAATGTGCACCTTACATTATTTAAATAATGATTGTAATGTTCTTTCCTATTCCAATCTTCTATATTTATTAAATTAAACTTTATTTTTACCTCCCAAAAGTCTTTTTATTTCAAAAATCTATATTTTCTAAACTATTACTAATTACCGATCTTTTAAACAACATTTGAGGAATAATATTACTATTCCTCAAAACTTTATTATACCAGATATAGATATATTTTTTTGCAGTTGTTGTATTATGTATATAAAAAATTTATAAATTTATCATAAAGAACGATATTAGAACTAAGCACATATAGACAATCTGTTATATATATT
>NZ_AXUS01000013.1 GCF_000498755.1 Clostridioides mangenotii TR
TTTAAAATATTTAAATACATCTTATAAATTTAATAATCTTTTAAATTCTATATTAAATATAGTTGACTACAGCACCGTTTAAATCACAGCTTAAATCCTTTACATCCCATTTGGAATCGGACTTAGATAAATAAGAATTCATATTGTTTTTGAAGTTTTTATCTTCGAGGATAAGAGACATAATTGTTGACCCTGACCCGCTTATAAATACCCCTAAAGCGCCTATATCATTTGCATAATCTATAATGCTATCGTATCCCTTTATTAGAGTACCTCTGTATTTTTGATGAAGCTTATCTTGGCAGGCAATTTTTAACAGTTCAAAATTTTTGTTTAACAAAGCTGATATAAGCATCGAAACCCTGCCCACATTGAATACTGCATCCACATGAGAAACCTCTGTTGGAAGTACATTTCTTGCTTGTTCAGTAGAGAGTTTAAACTCTGGTATAAATGCACAAAATTTTAACTCTTGTGGAACTATTACTACATCGTAATGAAGTTCATCACCATCTGATATACATACCATCATATTTCCAAATATAGCAGGAGCTACATTGTCTGGGTGACCTTCAATTTCACATGCTATTTTTAAAAGTTCATCTTTGCTCAAATTTGAGCCAGATAGTGCGTCTGCTGCCATTACTCCTGCAACTATACAAGTAGCACTGCTACCAAGACCTCTGCAAATAGGGATGTTATCTTCTATTATAATTTTTACACCGTTTGGAACTTTAGCAGGTTTTACGTTATCAAAGAAGTATTTCATCGATGAATAGACTAGATTGTTTTCATTTTTATATTTATAATCACAGCCTTCTATAATAAGACCTTTATCTATTTCTTCAAAATAAAATTTATTGTATAAATTAAGTGCGATACCTAGGCAGTCAAATCCTGGGCCTACATTTGCAGTTGTTGCTGGAACGATTATTTCTATCATAATTTTCACCTATGCCTTTAAGAATTTTTTGATTTCCGATTTTAATTTATCTTTATCAGAAATACTATTGTGAAGTATTTCTGCATCTTTTAGCTTTAATATTGAGTCTGGAATCTCTAAATTAGATACATCTCTTAACTTGTCTACTATTTCAAAATCGTCTAAGTTAGATTCTTTGTATCCTAGAGAATTTAAAACGTCTTCAGAGAACTTATATGGGTTTGCTGTACTTACAATTACAGTCTTTGTATCGTCTGAAGTTTTTTGTATATATTTTTCATAGCAGTTGTAAGCAACGGCAGTGTGAGTATCTATAAGGTAATCGAAATTATCAAATACCTTTTTTATAGTTATTCTAACGGATTCTTCATCTGAGTATTCTGCTGAGAATGAATCTAAATTATTTTTCATATTTTCATCGATATCGTAAACTCCTTTTGAGTTTAGCTTATCCATTAAATTTATTACGGTAGATTGATCTCTATCGCAAAGTTCAAATAATAGTCTTTCAAGATTGCTAGATATTAAAATATCCATTGAAGGGGAAGAGGTCAGTTTTAAACTCCTATTTTTGTTGTAATTTCCTGTTGCAAAAAAGTCGTACAATACATTGTTTTCATTAGAGGCGCAAATAAGTTTATTTATTGGTAACCCCATTCGCTTAGCGTAGTATCCTGCAAGTATATTACCGAAATTTCCTGTTGGTACTACAAAATTGATTTTATCATTAAGGCTTATTTGGTCAGTAGAGACCAAGTTCATATATGAATAAAAATAGTAAACTACTTGAGGTAATAATCTACCTATATTTATTGAATTAGCAGAAGAGAGTAAATATCCACTATTTAAAAGCTCTTCCTCAAATTCTTTATCTGAAAATATATTTTTAACTCCAGACTGTGCATCATCAAAGTTGCCTTTTATACCGACTACACGTGTATTTTTACCTTTTTGAGTTTTCATTTGAAGTTTTTGTACTGCGCTGACACCATCTTCTGGAAAAAATACAACGATTTTTGTATTTTCTACATCCATAAAACCTTCAAGTGCAGCTTTTCCAGTATCTCCCGAAGTTGCAGTTAGAATTACAACCTCTTTATTTAATCCACTTTTTTGTATAGCAGTCTTTAGAAGATGTGGCATTAAAGTCAACGCCATATCTTTAAAAGCAAGTGTAGGTCCATGGTAAAGTTCTAAAAAGTAAGAACCATTAACTTTGTTTAGATTCACGGCATTTTCATATTTAAATTTATTACTATAAGCATTGTTTATAGATTCTTTAATTTCATCATCTTTAAAATCTGTTAAAAATACTTTTAAGATTTCAAATGCAATTTGAGAGTAGGTTTTGCCTACATAATTTTTAAGTTTATCGGTTATATTTGGAAAATGGGTTGGAACATAAAGCCCGCCATCATTTGAAATTCCTTTTATTATTGCTTGTGAAGATGTTAAAATATCTGTATTTCCTCGAGTACTTATAAAGTCCATATTTTCTCCTCCATATTTTCCATTTTTACTTAAATCAATATAAATTTATATTTTTTATTAATTTTAAATATTTAAATATCTGTTTTTTATTAGCTAAAAGTTCTTATTACTTGAAAATTTTCAATAAAAAAAGATTCCCGTCCCTAAAAAGGGACGAGAATCATATTCCCGCGGTTCCACCCAAATTGATTTATATAAAATCCACTTGTACTATAACGTAAGTTAGACGTCTATTCTTACTAAGATCTATTGATAACTTCAGATAGAAGCTCATAGGTAGTTTTCAATCCCTCGAGTTAAGGAAACTTTTCAGTCGGTGGGTTTCCATCTCTGTTAACTGATTTAGATTTACTCTTCCTAATCATTGCCTTTTATTATTTATAATATTATTAATTATTCTATGAAAAAAACCAACGATGTCAAGCTAAATTTTGAAAAAAATAAATAATTTTATTTTTAAAAATATTTAAATAATATTGTTTAGATACTGTTTTATATAAAAAGTCAACTATTAAGATAGTAAAAAAAAGTAAAACCACTTAAATATGTTAAACAAACACAAAATAAATACAATTATATTAAAGTATATTATTCATTAAATAGAAACCACTAGTCTATATATCACTTCAAATTTTTGAAGTTTAGTTCAAATAAAAATTAAATTTAAAAAAATTCATAAAGAAAATTTAATTGTTAAATTACTGATAATTAAAGCTTATTAATTTGTTAAATTATAATTGTTTTGGGTATAATAAATAGTACAATAAATTAGTTACAATATATTAACCTATTTTTTATTAAAAAATTAACTATAATATAAATGGGGCATAAAACAGATCATATTTAGAAATTATACAATATATAAAATTTAATAAATGAGAATCTTTTCAAGTAGAGTTCATATTCAATTCATATGACAAGCTTACAATACTATAAAAGGAGGCGATGTAATGGCAATACTACTAATATCAGCTGGATTGATATTATTCATGTATGGACTATCAGTATTATCATATATATCAGATTCAAACGCTTTGGATAACTTATCAAACGAAAACTAATAAAATATATCGACATTGATAATAAATTGAAATTAAGTATTAGTATATAAGCTGTAAATATAGAAGTTTTGTATTTACAGTTTTATTATGTATAAAATAATATTTTACTTAGCATGTGAGTTTCTATATACTTAAATTATAAAAAGTAAAAATTTAAAAATAAAATATGAAGGAAAGAGGGAAGTATATGAAAGATTTAATTGTAATAGGTGCCGGCCCAGCAGGATTAACTTCAGCGCTTTATGCGGTTAGAGCAGGATTAACTGTAGCTGTTTTTGAAAAGAGTGTTTATGGAGGACAAGTTACTGGTACTGCTGAAGTCGAAAACTATCCATCAATTCAAAAAATCTCTGGATTTGAATTTGCTAACAATATATATAATCAATCTATAGCTCAAGGAGTTGAAATCAACTTTGAAGAAGTAGAAAAAATAGAAGACAAAGGAAACTATAAAGTAGTTAAGACTGCTTCAGGAGAGCATGAAGCAAAAACTGTGATAATAGCAAATGGAGTTGAAAGACGTAAATTAGGATGTAAAGGTGAAAAAGAATTCACTGGAAGAGGTGTAACATACTGTGCAACTTGTGATGGAGCTTTCTTTAAAAATCAAGATGTAGCAATTGTAGGCGGAGGAAATACCGCACTTGAAGATGCACTTTTCCTATCTAATAACTGTTCAAAAGTCTTCTTAATACATAGAAGAGACTCATTTAGAGGTGATAAGATACTTATAGATGCAGTGCTAAAAAGAGAAAATATAGAGATAATCTACGAAAGTGGAGTAGAGGAAATAACAGGAGATACAAATGTTAAAGAAGTAAAAATCAAAAACCTTATAGACGAATCAATAAGTACTATTACTGTAAGCGGGATATTTGTTGCAATAGGGCTTGAGCCAAAGAACCAAATGTTTAGCAACATTTTAGAATTAGACAAAGCTGGTTATATAGTAGCCGATGAGACTTGTACTACTAAAGTAGATGGTGTATATGTAGCAGGAGACAACAGAACAAAGTTTTTACGTCAAATAATAACAGCAGCAGCAGACGGGGCAATAGCAGCTGTACAAGCAGCAAACTACGTAAATACAGGAAAATAAATTCAAAACATAATAAATGACATACTCGTTAGAATATCTATAGAATAAAATAAAAATGAGGCATTGTCTGGAAATGAATTGACGTCCAGTATGCCTCATTTTTATTTTGTTGTATAATCGTTTATAGTTATTTAACACTTTTTTCACTACCAGCTACCTCTACCGCCACCACCAAATCCTCCACCAGAGAAGCCTCCTCCAGAAGATCCGCCATTGCCAAATCCACCGTGCGAACTACCCTGTTTAACGATTGGTACTGTTGTAGTGCGTAGAGAACTCATAGAACGATTGAAAGAACTTATCCATAAAACACTAGAGAAAGTGTCGTAATTAGATCCATGATACCATGTTGGTTTAGGGATTGATAATTGTTCAAATTTCTTTGCCCATACATTAGATACTCCCAACACGTATGCGTATGGTAGTACATGATAGAAGTAGGTTGGATCTTCCTTAACTAGTAACTCTAGACGATCCTTCTCAGAATATTTGATAAAATCTTTAAATCCTAGAATTTCCTCTAACCATGCGTGACCCTTCGAACTGCGTTTTGTTGGTGAAACAAATATGACAATACATAAAAAAATTACAAACAAAGAAATCGCAGTACTGGTATAGGATAATTCAACAAATCCTAAGAAATAATATATCAAAATAAAGAGATTCATTAATCCAAGTGAAATATATAATAATGCTTTTTTGCCTGTTTTCATTTTATATCTGTATTTCCCGACAAATAGCCAAGGAACAAATATAATGATAAAAAATATTGAAATTAAAGCAGCCATAAATAAAGCGGATGATACTATTAGATAGGTATGATAGTTATTTAAAAAAGAAGTAATAGCTATTACACTCAGAGACAGTATAAATGCTAGAAACTTTAATAATCCTGAAGTTCCGGCAAATATGCGATTTGCTTGTAGATTGAATTTACCTTCAATCTTAGCAGCAGTTGCCTGAAATTCTTCTCCAATATTTTTTTTCTTTAGATCTTCAAAGCTTACACTATCTTTATAAAAAATTTTATTAAATAACATCTGCTCGTATTGTTCTAATTGGTTATCTGCATCCTTTATTTTTTCTAATTCAAATGAATTTTTTCCTTTTTCGTGAATATTTAGATATCCTTTTGTAGCCCATTCTATTACAAGAGATGTAGTATCCTCATTATTTACAGTACCGTCTATTACATAACCGATTTCGGCACTGTTTAAACCTTTCGGAGGCTCAAATGATACAATCGGTATTACTTTATTGTTTTTCTCCTTTGTAATATAGAAGAATAGAAGAAGAGCTCCTAAAGCACCTAATATTATCATAGCAACGGTAGTGCTGTCACTAGATTCTGGATAATTAAAGTATCCATCTTCTAGATTCACTTTTGTTGTAATTCCTTCATTAGGACTTAAGGATTTATTATAAGCACCGTAGATTGTATTGCCTTCTACGCGGTAAGTTACATTATTATTACCTGTATTTTCATTCCCATATTTGCCACTGGTAAAATTGATCTTACTAGTATCAAATTTCTTTGGCATCTGAATTGTAAATGAAACATTGTATATATGAGCATCTATATTTGTTGGGATTATATTCATATACAACATTTGTAATCCGTCTAAATCTAAATCCCTTGTGTAGATGTCATAAGTTAATACATAAGATTCCTTACCAGTAAATTCGTGGTCTGGATTTCCAGCTTTTATTACAACGCTATCCTGACCATAATCAACACTATATTCATGGCCTTCTACATTAATATTCTTGACAGGGAACACATAGTTCTTTTCACCATCACCAAAATCCATTTTATATTGGATAGGTATTTCGCTATATAAGCCATGGCTAGGCACGAAGAAATTCATATTGATACTCTCTTTTACATGAATGACCCCATCCCCTTCTACATCCATTACAACATCATACGAATCCATTTGAAAGCTCTCATATGCAAATACATTACTAGTTGTAGTGATAAATATTAAAAATAGACATAATAAACTTATTAATATATGATTTTTAAACCTTTTCATATACCCTCCTTAAAAAAGATATAGGTAATCCTATATCTTTTAAAATGATATCTTAATATTGTCGCGATGTGACTCTTCAATTTCAAATAACGGTTGCTTCTTAAATTTAAATATTGAAGCTATTGTATTTGAAGGGAATGATTCACATTTTGTATTAAATTCTCTTACAATTGCATTGTAGTATTTACGAGCATTTGCGATCTCGCCTTCCATAGTTTTTAAATCATTCTGCATAGTTATAAAATTTGTATTTGCTTTCAAATCAGGATATGATTCGCTTAATGCAAATAGATGAGATAGTGTAGACTGCAATGATTTTTCATTTGAAATCTTATCATCGATTGATGTAGCATTCATTGCAAAATTTCTCGCTTGTATTACTTTTTCTAATGTTTCAGATTCGTGTTTGGCATATCCTTTTACCGTTTCTACCAAATTAGGAATTAAATCATAACGTTTCTTTAAATACACATCCATAGTCGAAAAGGCTTCATCTAATCGATTTTTAAGTTTTATAAATCCATTGTAAGACGCAATAAGCCAAAGAACGATAACAGCAATTAAAACAATAATTATTATTAGCATAACATCCTCCTTTCTTTCTCTTATTATAGTATATCTTAATTATATATAACTTATATCGTTTTTATACTGTTAGAGTCCTAAATAATAAAAAAACCAACTAAAAAATAGATTAGTTGGCTTTTTATACGATAACTGTATTTATTTGTTAGACTAACTATTTAGACTGTCTTGATCTATTGTATCTAAGTCTATCGTGTTCATTTAAAAGTTTTTTTCTAAGTCTTATAGAGTCTGGAGTTATTTCGACAAGTTCATCAGATTCTATAAATTCAAGTGCTTCCTCTAAAGTAAATATCTTAGGAGGAGATAATTTTATCGCATCATCCGAACCAGAAGCACGGACGTTACTCATCTTCTTATTTTTACATGGGTTTACTACCATGTCGTCTTTTCTTGAGTTCATAGCTATTATCATACCTTCGTATACTTCAACACCTGGATCAATAAACATTGTACCTCTGTCGCTTAAAGCACTTAGAGAATATCCCATTGTTACGCCAGGTCCTTGTGCTATTAGAACACCATTGTTTCTTGATGGTATTTCACCTTTAAACTCTTCATATTGTTCAAATGATCTAACTAAAGTACCTTCACCATGAGTAGAGTTTATAAATTGACTTCTATACCCTAAAAGTCCACGAGTAGGAGCTAAGAATTCTACTTTTACATAGTCTCCTTCAGATGCCATAGACACCATCATTCCTTTTCTAAGACTTATCTCATTTATTACAGTTCCAGAGTATGAGTCTGGGCAGTTAACTATAACTCTTTCAATTGGTTCTAATAGTTTTCCGTTTTCATCTTTGTGCATTAAAACCTCTGGTTTAGATACTCCAACTTCATATCCTTCACGTCTCATATTTTCTAGAAGTATTGATAAGTGAAGCTCTCCACGTCCAGAAACCTTAAATCCGTCGGTAGTATCTAGAGGATCTACTCTAAGTCCTACGTTTACTTCTAATTCTTTCTCAAGTCTATCTCTTAATTGTCTAGTAGTGACTAGTTTACCGCTTTTACCAACAAAAGGAGAGTCGTTTACTAAGAAGTTCATAGAAAGAGTAGGCTCTTCAATTTTAATCATTTCCATTGGAAGTGGAATGTTTAGATCGCAAATAGTTTCTCCGATTGATATATCAGGTATACCAGCTATAACAGCAATTTCACCACTGCAAGCTTCATCTACTTCTACTTGATTTAATCCTTCATAAACTGATAATTTAGAGATTTTTCCTTTTGATACGACATCATTGTCTTTACATATAGAAACAGTTGAACCATTTTTAAGAGTTCCTTTTGTAATTCTACCTATACCAAGTCTTCCGATGTAGTCATCATAAGCTAGTGCCGATACTTGGAATTGTAGAGGTTCTTCATTGTAGTCTGGGTAAGCATCAACATGTTTAGTAATTGTTTTAAATAGAGGAGAAAGGTCAGTACTATCTTCATCCATTTCTTTTTTTGCGATACCTTGTTTAGCTATTCCGTATATTATAGGGAATTCGCATTGTTCGTCAGTTGCGTTTAATTCAACAAATAAGTCGAAAACTTCATCTACAACTTCTTCTGCTCTCTGATCTTTTTTATCTATTTTATTTATAAATAGAATTGGCTTTAATCCGCATTCTAATGATTTTTGAAGTACGAATCTAGTTTGAGGCATAGGCCCTTCGCTAGCATCTACTAGAAGTATAACTGTATCAACAGTTTTCATAACACGTTCAACTTCAGAAGAGAAGTCACTGTGACCAGGAGTATCTACTATGTTTATTTTATAATCGTTGTAATTTATTGCGCAGTTCTTTGAATAAATAGTAATTCCTCTTTCTTGTTCAATATCATTACTATCCATTACACGCTCTCTAACAGTTTCGTTATCTCTAAAAACTCCACCTTGAGATAAAAACGCATCAACTAAGGTAGATTTACCTGCGTCAACGTGGGCAATTACCGCGATATTTATGATTTTATGCTTTAATAACATTTATGTTGCTCCCTTCAAATTAAATAACTTATTAATTATAGCACAGTAAGTTCCCGTGTACAAGAAAACATATTGTATATAGTATAAAAATGTTTTTAAATGTCGAAAAATATTGTATATATTGGAATTACTGCTATTTAATATTACATTTTGTTAAAATTGATAAAACTATATTATAATACCTAAAAAAGTAGGGAATAATATGAAACAATCAGTTACTTATAAAGAAATAGAATGCAAGAGTGCAGTAAACAATTAAAAAGACAGATTCCATATGGTTGGGATTTAAATATATACAGAGGATGTATACATGGCTGTAAGTACTGCTTTGCACGGCAAATTATAATTTAGCGAATAACTCTCTTTGTGACTCTTCCGTAGTATGCGTATAAGTATTTAATGTTATGCTTATATTTGTATGTCCTGATCTTTTCTGAACATCTTTAGGTGAACTCCATTTAGTATTAACATACTAGTGTGAGTGTGACGGGGCATGTGAAAATAGTGCTCATAACCGAGCTTGTTTTTAACTGCATTACCTAACTTACCATTCGCTTATTTATTGGTAAATGATAAAGGAGAGACTATACATCCATCAAGGTGTACTATTTTTGGAGAAGAAGAAAAAGAATTAAAAAAAATATAATGAAATTATAGAAGAGTCTTATACTAAGGCTCTTATTAATATTTAATACCGGAGGTATTTTTGGAAGATTTCGTTGCACAATGTAAACATTGGGGCAGTATTATTGTAGTGTATGTTTTATTTAAAAATACGTAAGATGAAAAAAAGAAAGTTAGGGCAATATATAAACAGAGTGTTAGACATTTACGAAAACAACAAAACAATTCGCCGAATGTATACATGCTCTTAGTTTGGGAGTTGAAAATTTAGACGAAGAAAATAACCGTATCGAAAGAAGTTTGATACTTTTATTGGTATTAAGGAGGAAGAAATTAATGAAAATAGCAATTACAGTAGGGCATAGTATATTAAAAAAAGGTTTGTGTACAAGTGCTGATGGACTAATCAACGAATACCAATACTGTAAAACAATAGCGCCTATCTTAGCAGATATATTAATAAAAGAAGGACATGCATTAGATGTAATAATCTGTCCTGAAAGACAATTTATTAGTAAAAATCAAGAGAGAACATATAAATTACCTCGTATAAATGGCAAGAAGTACGACCTAGTAATAGAGTTACACCTTAATAGCTATAATAGTAGTGCTAAAGGTACAGAGGTACTATACTGTTCAAATATAGGCAAGATGTATGCACAAAGAGTAGTAAATAAGTTAGGTACAGTATTTACTAGTAGAGGTGTAAAAGATAGTCCGGATCTATATATGTTAAATAGTACAGATTGCCCTGCAATCATTATTGAAACATTCTTCTGTGATAATAAAGAAGACTATGCGATAGCTACAAAATTGGGTTATGGGGAAGTTGCTAAACTAATAGCAGAAGGTATTTTAAATAAATCGATAGAGAGTGAAAAAAGTAATAACGAAGCTAAGCCACGAACATATGAAAATGCAATAATATATAGTGGAGATAAAGACAAGGCTTTAGCAATAATAATGAAGGAATTTTTACCAAACTCTACAATAGTAGATATAGCAGACTACAAAAGTTATATGTATAGAAATATCTACGTTATAGGTGATGGTGCTAGCAAAGGATTAGAGAAGTTCCCAGACAATGTGACTAAGTTTGTTGGTAATGACTTTAAAGATACGTATGGATTGGTTGTTGAGTGGTTAGAAGATAAGAAATTAAAGTAAATAGGTATAAGGGTAGCTTCGCTTCTACCCTTATACTATATGCATTAATTAATCATTATCATAGTTTTATTAATCTCTGCGACATCTACAACATCTTGAACAACAACCACATCTGTTACATATGCGCCTTCTTGAAAACCTTCTTCTACAACGTGAACATCTTATACAAGAAATGAAAAATCTATCCATATAAACACCCTCCTTTAATATAAAAGTATAATAGAGTAAAACACCCTTGTATAAAAATACATATCTTTGACCATTACTACTCATAGTTGATTTGTAGGGATGTATTCGATAAGGAATTTATCAAATATAAATGGTAAAATTAACTTAAATAGTTGTGACAAAAGGGTAATTCACTCATTCACTTAAAAACATAATTCATATAATACAGTGGATTATATTCTTGTCCACTGATATATAATATGAAATTTTTATCGAAAAAGTGAAAAATATATATAAGTTTGTTGAAGTTATTGAATCGTATAAGCATTTTTCTTACATTACTAGCTCTTTTATTATGCAAAATAACCTACCATGTCCATACTAAATAGGTATTAAAGCTATTTTTATTAATGATTTTTTATTTTAAATTTAAAAATGCATCAAAAATGTATATAAACAAACAATAAATATAACTTAATTAAAAATATCATGTAATGAGAGGTAAAATAATGTTTAATCCTGAAAGAGTTATATTTGAAAAAGGAGCAATAGATACATATGTTGGAAAAAATATATATAACAAAATAAAAGATAATCCAGATATTGAAATTATAAATGCAAGCTCAAATAAAATTAAAAGTCACATTCCAGGAGAAAATTTATATGAACAATACAGATTTGGGAAAGAAACTTTAGTAGTTGGTGAACGTAAAAGTTTAAAATTTCAAACATGTAAACCCTCAGCAAACTATCAATTGCCGCTAGTTAGCGGATGTATGGGAAGATGTGAGTATTGTTACTTAAATACACAATTAGGGGACAAGCCTTTTGTAAAAGTCTTTGTAAATATCGATGATGTTTTAAAGAAAGCAAAACAATATATAGATGAAAGATCACCGGCTATAACTATATTTGAAGGTGCTGCAACATCAGATCCCGTACCGCTTGAGCCTTATACTAATTCACTAAAGCAAACTATAGAATTTTTTGGGAAAGAAGAAAAAGGAAGATTTAGATTTGTTACTAAATATAACGATATAAATACTCTATTAGATGCAAAACATAATAATCATACTGAAATTAGATTTAGTATAAACACACCTAGGATAATAGATACTTATGAACATCATACTGCATCTGCTAATAAAAGAATTGAAGCAGCTGTGAAGGTTGCTAAAGCTGGATATAAAGTAGGTTTTATAATAGCACCTGTGTTTCTTTATGAAAATTGGCAAAGTGACTATATTAATTTGATTAAAAGTATAAAAGAAAAACTACCTAAAGATTTTGATCAAGAAATTATATTTGAGGTTATATCACACAGATATACAACCAAAGCTAAAAATAGAATACTTCAAATATTCCCAGATACCACAATACCTATGGAAGATGGAGATAGAAAGTTTAAATATGGTCAATTCGGATATGGAAAATATGTTTATACAAAAGATGAATTGGCTGAAATGAAAGCGTTTTTCCTTTTAGAAATTAAAAATATATTTCCTAATGGAATTATAAAATATGTAATCTAATAATTACTAGTTTAATATAAATTTTCAAGTAAAACTATATATGAATCTAACAAAGAGAGACTATAGTTATGAACACAGAATTTAGAATACACATTATAGTATTCTATAGTTTGATTTGTCAATTTTAAATATACGTTTTTATAATATGTAATTAAAATTTAAAAATCAGATAAATAAAGTCATTAGAACATCTAAACAAGCTATTTATAAAAGTTGTTGATAGAAATTTCATAAATAGCTTGATTAAAGATACCCATAGGGGGTATAATTAGATAAAGGTTATCATTTAGAAAGGAGTGGATGTTATGAGTTCAAATAATATAACAGAAACATATAAAATAACAGGGATGACATGTGCAGCATGTGCAAAGGCTGTAGAAAGAACTGTACGCAAGCTCGAGGGAGTATCCGATCAAAGTGTAAATATAGCTACAGAGAAATTAAAGATCGAATACAATAAAGAAAAAGTTGGGTTTGATGATATAAAAAAAGCTATAGAAAAAGCTGGTTATGGAGTTATAGAAGAAGAAACTAACAAGAAAATCGATATGAAAATAGGAGGAATGACTTGTGCAGCTTGTTCTAAGGCTGTTGAAAGAGTAGTCAAAAAGCTAGATGGTGTAGACAGCGTAAATGTAAACATAGCTACTGAAAAAGCAAGTATAAACTACGATCCATCAAAAGTTAGACTTTCTCAAATTAAAGCTGCTATAACTAAAGCTGGATACGATCCAATTGATGAAGTTAAAAATAATATAGCTCAAGACGAGGATAAGATAAGAAAAGAAAAAGAAATGAAATCATTATTCAATAAGTTTATAGTAGCAATTGTATTTGCTATTCCTCTGTTTTATATAGCTATGGGACCTATGGTTATGAAGCCTATAGGGCCTTGGCCAGTTCCAGAGATAATAAATCCAATGACAAATACATTAAATTACGCGTTAGTTCAATTAGTACTAGTAATCCCTATAATGATTGCAGGATATAAATTTTATATAAATGGATTTAAATCGCTTATAAATTTAAGCCCAAATATGGATACGCTAGTTGCAATAGGGACATCAGCAGCATTTTTATACAGTCTTTTTACTACTTATCAAATAGCTAATAATCGTGTATTAGAAATGCACCATCATCAACTTTATTTCGAAAGTGCAGGTATAATTATCGCACTTATACTTCTTGGTAAGTACTTAGAATCTAGATCTAAAGGCAGAACATCAGAAGCAATTAAAAAACTTATGGGACTTCAGCCAAAGACTGCAATAGTATTAATAGATGGTAAAGAAGTTGAGACTTTGATTGAAGAAGTTGAAGTTGGAGATATAATACTTGTAAAACCAGGCAGTAAGATACCCGTTGATGGTATAGTTTTAGATGGATATACATCTGTAGATGAGTCAATGCTTACAGGAGAGAGTTTACCTGTAGAGAAAAAAGTTGGAGATGCAGTAACTGGTGCAAGTATAAATAAAAATGGTACTATCCAATTTGAAGCTAAAAAGGTTGGAAGCGATACGGCTCTTGCTCAAATAATTCAATTAGTTGAGGATGCTCAAGGAGAAAAAGCGCCAATAGCTAAATTAGCAGATGTAGTATCTGGATATTTTGTACCTACAGTAATAGCTATAGCTTTAGTATCTTCAATTCTTTGGTATTTTGTTGGAGGAAAAGATATAGTATTCGCCTTAACAATTTTTATATCGATTTTAGTAATAGCTTGCCCATGTGCACTTGGCCTTGCAACACCTACTGCAATAATGGTCGGTACAGGAAAAGGTGCAGAAAATGGAATTCTTATAAAAGGTGGGGAAGCTCTAGAGTCTACTCACAAAATACAAACTGTAGTGTTTGATAAGACAGGAACTATAACAGAGGGAAAACCAAAAGTTACCGATGTTGTAGTAAACAATGTAGATGAAGATTATTTAATACAATTAGCATCAAGTGCAGAAAAAGGTTCTGAACATCCCCTTGGAGAAGCCATAGTTAAATACGGTGAAGATAAGGGATTAGACGTTCTTAAAGTAGATGATTTCAAAGCTTTACCTGGATTTGGTATACAAGTAAAAATAGATAATAAAGTAGTTGTTCTTGGAAATAAAAAGCTTATGTTGAATGAAAATGTAGACTTTGAAGGTCTATCAGAAAGATCTGATGAACTTGCATCCCAAGGTAAGACACCTATGTATATCGCTGTAGATGGGAAGCTTGCAGGAATTATAGCAGTTGCTGATGTTGTAAAAGAGAGTAGTAAAAAAGCTATCGAAAAACTGCACAGTATGGGAATACAAGTAGCAATGCTTACAGGAGATAATGTTAAAACAGCAAATGCTATAGCAAAACAAGTAGGTATAGATGTGGTTTTAGCAGAGGTATTGCCAGAAGATAAATCTAAAGAGGTTGAAAATCTACAATTACAAGGAAAATTTGTTGCAATGGTTGGAGATGGAATAAATGATGCACCAGCTCTTGCAAAAGCTGATATAGGTATTGCAATAGGAAGTGGTACTGATGTAGCTATTGAATCAGCAGATATAGTTCTTATGAAGAGCGACTTAATGGATGTACCAGCAGCTATCAGACTAAGTGATGAGACTATAAAAAATATTAAACAAAACTTATTCTGGGCATTTGGTTACAATACTATTGGTATACCAGTAGCAGCGGGACTTCTTTATATGTTTGGAGGACCTCTTCTTAATCCAATGATTGCAGCAGCAGCTATGAGTTTGAGTTCAGTATCAGTTGTTACAAATGCACTTAGACTTAAAAATAGAGAAATATACTAAAAATAGTGAATAAAATTTAAAAAATTACAAATAAAAGTGGGGCTGTCGCAAAAGTATAGAATAAGTACTTTTGTGACAGCCCTTGTATTTTGCAGATTTCTTTATTAAAAGATTGTTTTATTTTCATATAAAGTTCATAAAAATAGTGTACAATGGAACTGATTTATATTTTTTATAGAAAGGAATGATACTATGAATTCATCCATACTTGTAATAGAAGATGATTCCAGTATCCAAGAGCTGATAGTAGAGTTTCTGACAGCTGAAGGGTATGAAGTAGACTTTGCGAATGATGGTCTTGAAGGAATTCAAAAATTTAAAAAGGGAAATTACAATTTAATAATTTTAGATATAATGATGCCAAATTTAGATGGATATAGTGTTTGTAAAATGATAAGGCAGACATCAAGTGTCCCTATAATATTCTTAACAGCTTTAACTCAGGAGACAGATCAATTAAAAGGGTTTGAATTAGAGTGTGACGATTACATTACCAAACCGTTTTCATTTAACCTCTTGGTTAAGAGAGTTGAAGCCGTTTTAAGAAGAAGCAATAAAATAATGAACGAGAAATTTTTAGTATTTGAAAAATTAAAGTTAGATTTAAATACCTATGAGGCGGAAGTAGATGGAAATGCTGTGGAACTTACTTTAAAGGAGTTTAATATTTTAAAAGATTTAATAGAAAAATACCCTCAAGTTATAACTAGAGAAGGTCTGCTCGACAGCATATGGGGTTACGACTATTATGGTGATACGAGAATAGTTGATGCTCACATTAAAAATATAAGAAAAAAAATATTATTACCGTACATCAAAACAGTAAAAGGAATAGGATACACACTTGAGAAGGATATTTGATAAATGGGAAAAGATGAGCATTAAATACAAGTTATTTTCTATAACTACAAGTTTGCTATTGGGACTAGCACTTGCAATATATTTAATACTTTATTTTATGTTACCATCTTATTATCATGAATATAAAATAGACTCATTAGAAGGTCAGTTACAGTATTTGACTAAGACATCATCTAGTGACGACATAGGTGTTTTAGAAGAAAAATTATACTATATGGCAAAAGATCAGAACTTGGCGATATTATTAAAAGACCATAATGGTAGAGTTGTCTACGGAAAAAATGAAGTGGTACTACTTAAATACAGTAGATATATGTCTAGTAATATAAATGATGAATACAGGGTAACAATGCCGATTAGTACTTCAGATTCAGTAGACGCTTATACACTAGAAATAATAATGCCTCTACAGCCTATAGATGAAGCAAGTGAAGTAATTAGAAAGCTTATGCCGTATATAATTGCAGTAGCTATAATAATCGCTGTTATAGGAGCCTTTATTTACTCAAATGTAATTACAAAGCCTCTGATAGATATTATTGAGATTGAAAGAAAGCAGGAAAATAAACGTAAAGATTTTGTAGCTACAATATCACATGAATTAAAAACTCCAATAACCATAATAAGTGGTCAGATAGAAGGTATGATTTATAATGTTGGAAAATATAGCGATAGGGATACGTATCTTAAAAAATCCTACGACTGTACACAAGAGCTTAAAGATCTAGTAGATGAAATGATAGAAATTTCAAAGATGGAAATTCTAGACCAAGATCTGAGCCTTGGAAATGAAAATAGGCAGATGATAAATATGAGCAAACTACTTCAAGATTTAGTAAAAAGACAATTGTTCCTTATTGAAGAGAAAAATATAGAGACAGTTTTAGCTATACAAGATGAAGTAACAGTTCTTGTCAATACTGAAAGAATTTCAAGAGCAATAAACAATATAATAAACAATGCTATAAAATATACTCCGGACAGTGAAAAGATATTTGTTAAATTGTATAAGAAAAATAACGCAAGAGCAATATTAGAAGTAGAAAACACAGGTGTCACTATAGAGAAAAAATACCTAGAAGAAATATTTACACCGTTTTATAGAATTGAAAAATCTAGATCTAGAAAGACTGGTGGAAGTGGATTAGGACTTTATATTGTAAGTCAAATTCTTAAGGGTCACGGTTTTGACTACTGTATGAAAAACAAAGAAAATTCGGTTGTTTTTAGGATTGAATTTAAAATTTAATATGTTTCAATACATTTTCATATTAAAATCACAATAAATTCACATACTAGATGTATTATATACTCAAGTAAGAGAAATATTGCTAACTTAAAACCATAATAATAATACCCTAAGTATAGTGATAGTTATCCCTCACATCCTCAATAAATAACTATCACTATGCAAAAGAATTAGCTGTATCACAATGATTTATAAATTATAAGTCGTCGTGATACAGCTAATTCTTTTTTGAAATTAATAAATTTTTGTAAATAAAGATAATAATCTTGGACACCATATTATTAAGAAATAAATTTCTTTATAGGAGGTGTTATAAATGGACAAAATGAAAAAGAGTATGAAAAACATGCAAAAAGATCTAAAAAAAGGTATGAAAAAGACAACAAATGCAGTTAAGGATACAGCAGAAGACTTAATGGACACAGCAGAAGATGCAATGAGAACTATGGAAATGAAAAAAGATAATATGATGTCTAACAAGAGAAAGTAAAAAATATAGTTTACTATAGATTAGGAGATGTCAAAAATGGCAAAAATGAATAAAAATAAAAATAAAATGAAAAGTTCTGATAAAAGAGATCTAGAAGAAAAACTAGTACTAGAATCAAGGGATCCCGCAGAATTATTAATGACTAATGTTGAAGATGCAAAGAAAATGATGAATGCAAAACAAGACGCTAAACTTACAAATTTAGACAAAAAACGTATAGTCAACGATACTATGGGAGAAATGAAGTAGTTTTAAAGGTAAATTAATTCTTCAGTAGCAAAAAGTTGATAAAGAGTTAAATTAAAGAATAGGAAATAAGAAAACTGTTATCTGGAATACGAGATAACAGTTTTCTCGTTTTATGAAAATAGATGTTTTATCCATGGATGTATGTTAGAAATAATAATTTTTGTATATTAAAGTTTTAAAATATTATAGAATGAATACATAATTTACTTGAATTAAGATGTTATATGTTATATATTAAGTATAACAATGACGATATTGGAGGAGTGATAGTGTGTTAATAATAAATGGCGTATCTAAATCATTTGAAAACAATAAAAAAGTTTTAAATGACATAACTTTTGATATAAATTCTGGAGAAATATTTGGATTTATTGGTCATAATGGAGCTGGAAAGACCACACTAATAAAATCTATAGTTGGTATTCATGATTTTGATGAAGGTGAAATACTTATAGATAAAAAATCTATAAAAAGTGATCCAGTTTCTTGTAAGAAGAAATTTGCATATATTCCAGATAATCCTGATCTGTATGAATACCTTACAGGAATACAGTATTTAAATTTCATAGGAGATATATTTAAAGTCCCTCAAGACGAACGACAGGAGCTTATTAAATACTATGCAGAGAGATTCGATTTAGAAAAAGATATTGGAAGCACAATCGCTTCTTATTCACATGGTATGAAACAAAAGCTCGCTATCATTTCAGCTTTAATACACAAACCGAAACTCCTAATTTTAGATGAACCATTTGTTGGACTTGATCCAAAGGCTGCATTTACATTAAAAGATATTATGAAAGAATTTTGTGAATTAGGGGGAAGCATATTTTTTCAACACATGTATTAGAAGTAGCTGAAAAAATTTGCGATAGAATAGCCATAATTAAAGGTGGAAGGATAATTGCGTATGGTACTACTGAAAAAGTCAAAGGCAATAGTTCTCTTGAAAATGTATTTATGGAATTAATTGATAAAGATTAATTTGAATACTATATTTTGATTGATATGTATGCTCTAGAAGTTAAAAACTTTTAGAGCATTTATTTTAAATTAAAACATTTTCTTATCTAAAAGCCTATCTAACATTCCTATCTAGAACAATATTTTTATACAATATAAAATTAAAAAGTTAAATAATAATACAAAATTCACTTAAAAATATTCTGAAATTTCGGAACAATGGAAATGATAAGTAAGTTTTATATAGAATTTTATAAAATCATGTATGTCATACAATGTATAAAGAAAAATATTGCATAAAAATATATTTCTAGCTTAATATATAATTAACAAAATTAATTTAGATTTAACAAACTTAACTAAATCATAACAAACAACAAAGCTAAAATTGTAATACAAGTTTAGACTAAACTATTTAAACATATCATAGATAGGTCTTCTAAGAATTCTCAAGACTTTCATGGGATTCTTTCTTCACCTACAAATCACAATTAGAAGCATAGTAATTGAATACTATGGATTCATGACTTAAGACATTTAATATTATAAAAATGTGCGCACATTCAATATTCTAATACCTATCAATTTATTAAAAGCAAAATATTTTCATTTTTAATTTCTAAGTCTTAAGTTAATTATTTAGTGCTTAGATTCAAAAATTACAGACTAGTCTTATTTAAAGCTGAAAGATTTACTCGAGTTAAAAATTATAAGTTTTAAAGATATTTATTTGATTTTTAAACTGAGAGGTTGTTTGTGTTAGCTAGAGTGCTAAATAGTTCTCTGTCATACATTTGCAACTATACGAGGGGGCAAATAACATGAGTTTTAGCTTTACAGAAGTATTTTTAAGCCAGTTTATATTGATGTTCATTGCAATTGTTACTGGTTTGATGTTTGGAAAGATTAAGTTTGGTAAGTTTAGCTTTGGTATATCTGGTGCATTATTTACAGGGCTTGTTATCGGTTGGGGAGCATTTAAATATGCGTCTTCAATTGAAGCAGGTAAATCTGGATATGATGCAGCTCAAAATTTGATATCTTCAGGAGTAATTTCCAGTAATTTTTTCGATATATTTTTGATTGTATTCGTTTGTGCAGTTGGTTTATTAGCTGCAAAAGACATTGGGATAGTTTTAAGAAAATACGGTTTAAAGTTTGTTGCGCTCGGTTTACTTATAACCTTTATGAGTGCAGCGGCTACTTACACATTAACTCTATTTAGTAAAGATTCCAACCCATACGAGATTTCTGGTGTATACACAGGAGCTTTGACAAGTTCACCTGGGCTTGCAGCGGCAATCGAAACTGCTAGAGGGCATGCAACAGAAAAATCTGAAAGTTATGATACTATGGGTGATTCAGAAAAAATTAAATTTTTAGAAATGGCAGGAGTTAAAGATATCCCAAAAGACGTACAAAGTTTTAAAATAACTGATGATGTAAAGAATCAATTCATAACTAATGCTGAAGGAAGTATAGGTGCTGGTCATGCAATAGGGTATCCATTTGGAGTTCTTATAGTAATACTAGCGGTAAATTTCTTCCCAAATATATTTAAGATTGATGTAGAAAAAGAGAAATTACAGTACCGTGAAGAGCTAAGTGACGCAAGAAAACAAAGTAGTCACGTTAAAGTGATAAAAGAGACGAAGTTTGATATAGCTGGATTTATATTAGCTTGTATGTTTGGATATATCATTGGAAATATAAATATTTACTTGCCGTTTATAGGGTATTTTAGTTTGGGATCAACAGGCGGTGTACTAATAGGGGCATTGATTTTAGGATATATAGGCAAAATCGGAAGTATTAGCTTTAGAATGGATTCTAATACACTAGGAATACTTAGGGATATTGCACTTGCATTTTTCTTAGCGATTGTCGGGCTTAAATACGGTTATCAAGCAGTAGATGCTTTAGTTGGAACTGGGGCTTACCTTGGTGTTGCATCAGTAATTATAGGAGTTATAGGTATGCTTATTGGATTTGGAGTTGGAAAGTATGTTTTGAAAATAAATTGGCCTATGTTGTCAGGAGCTATATGTGGTGGAATGACATCTACTCCGGGACTTGGAGCTGCTGTTGAAGCTCTAGGTAGTGATGAACCAGCAGCAGGGTATGGGGCTACTTACCCATTTGCGCTTTTAGGTATGGTTATATTTACAATAATACTTCATAAGTTGCCAATGTAGTATTTGTACTAATCACACAGACATTATTTAAACTAAAAAGTTAAAATTTGTATTTGGTGGGTGAAAATTTATGGATAGTAGATTAAGATGTAAATATTTAGAGAATAAAGTGATGACTGCAGAAAAAGCAGCAGAGTTTTTTGAAGACAACATGGTTGTTGGTACTAGCGGATTTACCCCTGCAGGATATCCAAAAGCAGTACCGTTAGCAATCGAAAAACGCGCACAAAATGGAGATAAAATAGGGCTCACTATAATAACTGGAGCCTCAGTAGGACCAGAACTGGACGCAGCTCTTTCTGAGTCTGGGGTTATGAAGAGAAGGTACCCTTATCAGACAAACTCGACTTGTAGAAATTTAATAAACGATGATAAGGTAGCGTATTCAGATTTACATTTAAGCAATGCACCTCAGTGGGTCAAAGCTGGATTCTTAGGGAATGTAGATATAGCTCTTATTGAGGCAGTTGCAATAACCGAAGAAGGAAATATAATTCCATCTACTTCAATAGGTAACAGCAATGTGTTTGTAGAGTGTGCAGATAAAGTTATCGTAGAGATTAACACCTCACAGCCAGTTGATCTCGAAGGAATACACGATGTTTATAACGTAGTACTTCCTCCAAATAGAGAAGCTATTCCACTGACTAAAGTTGATGATAGAATCGGCACAACGTATATACCATGTAATAAGGAAAAGATAGTGGGTATTGTATTTACCGATATAAAAGATAAAACCAGACCAATTGATAGTATAGATGAGACCTCTAAAAAAATGGCTGATAACTTAATTAAATTTCTAGAAAATGAAGTTAAGGAAAATAGATTACCAAAAAATCTATTGCCTCTTCAGTCTGGCGTAGGAAGTGTCGCAAATGCAGTTTTAGGAGGATTAGTAGATTCTGATTTTGAAGATTTGGTTATTTATTCAGAGGTTATACAGGATAGCGCAATAGATCTAATAGAGAAGGGCAAGGTAAAGTTTGCATCAGGAACATCTCTAACAATATCTCCAGAAAGATTAGATGATTTTTATAGAAAGTTTTGCACTTACAAAGATAAGCTTATTCTGAGACCGCAAGAAATAAGCAATAATCCTGAAATAGCTAGAAGAATCGGAGTTATAGCTATAAATACTGCAATAGAAGTAGATATTTACGGAAATGTAAACTCTACAAATATTATGGGAAGTAGAATGATGAATGGGATAGGTGGTTCAGGAGATTTTGCTAGAAATGGATATTTATCAATATTCACTACAGAGTCTATAGCTAAAAAGGGGGATATTTCAAGTATAGTGCCCATGGTATCCCATCAAGACCACAGTGAACACGATGTAATGGTCGTAGTTACAGAGCGTGGTGTTGCAGATTTAAGAGGATTGTCGCCTAAGGAAAGGGCAGTTAAGATAATTGAAAACTGTGCACATCCTGATTATAAAGAGGAACTCTGTGATTACTTCTACAAAGCTTGCGAGGGAAAATATAAACATACACCTCATGTATTATCCAAGGCTCTTTCATGGCATGAAAGGTTTATGCAAACTGGAAGTATGAAGGAAAATAAATTAATAAATGAATCTACGGAAATGAATTCACAGAATGAAATGAAATCCAAGGATGAAAGAGAGATAGAGGGAGCAGAAGCACATTAGTTCCAAAGGTTAAAAAAATAACAAAGAAGTGATATACAATAGCCTGCCATATGATTTTAGAAATTGTATGGCGGGCATATAATAGGAGGATTCCACATGAATAAAAGTAAAGATACAATCCAAAATTGTTTTACACAGTGGGAAGAAAACAAAGTAAAAACAAGCTTAGAAAAATTCCCAGAAAGAAAAAAGGAATTTGAATTCGATACAGGAGTAGAAGTCAAAAGGCTGTATACACCTTTAGATACGTGTAATGATTACGAAAGCGATCTAGGATTTCCCGGACAATACCCGTTTACAAGAGGGGTACAACCGACCATGTACAGGGGTAAGTTTTGGACAATGAGAATGTACGCTGGTTTCGCTACAGCAGAAGAATCTAACAAAAGATATAAATATTTAATTGAAGAGGGATCAATGGGATTATCTGTTGCATTTGACTTACCTACTCAGATGGGATATGACTCAGACAATCCTATAGCAGAAGGCGAAGTCGGAAAGGTAGGGGTTTGTATAGACTCTCTAGCCGATATGGAAATACTATTTGAAGGTATCCCATTAGACAAAGTATCCACATCAATGACGATAAATGCACCTGCATCTGTACTGCTTGCGATGTATATCGCAGTAGCCAAAAAACAAGGTGTATTTCCTGAAAAATTGAGAGGGACAATTCAAAATGATATCTTAAAGGAATATGTAGCTAGAGGTACTTATATATTTCCGGTTAAACCATCTATGAGACTTATTACAGATATATTTGAGTACTGTTCGAAACATGTACCAAAGTGGAACACGATAAGTATATCTGGATACCATATCAGAGAAGCTGGGGCAGATGCAATTCAAGAAGTGGCGTTTACATTAGCCGATGGTATTGCTTATGTAAATGCAGCTATTGAAGCTGGTCTTCACGTAGACGATTTTGCACCTAGATTATCATTCTTTTTTAATGCTCACAACAATTTATTTGAAGAAGTTTCTAAATTTAGAGCAGCTAGGAGAATCTGGGCGAAAATTATGAAAGAAAGATTTGGAGCGAAAAATCCTAAGTCATGGGCTCTGAAATTTCATACTCAGACAGCTGGTTGTACATTAACAGCTCAACAACCAGAAAATAATATAGTAAGAGTAGCAATTCAAACTCTGGCTGCAGTACTTGGAGGAACTCAGTCTCTACACACAAACTCTAAAGATGAAGCTCTTGCTTTGCCGACAGAGGATTCAGTAAGAATTGCACTTAGAACTCAGCAGATAGTTGCAAATGAAAGTGGAGCAGCAGATACTATTGACCCACTTGCAGGTTCTTATTATGTTGAAAGCCTTACTAATAAGATAGAAAAAGATGCTATGACTTTAATCGAAAAAATTGATGAAATAGGTGGAGCGCCACAGGCTATAGAGCAAGGCTACATACAGCAAGAAATCATGGACAGCGCCTACAAATATCAAAAGGATATTGAAAATAATGAAAAAATAATCGTAGGAGTTAATAAATACCAAATAGAAGAGGATGCACCTAAAGGTTTATTAAGAGTAGATCCTATGGTTGGAGAGAGACAAAAAGAAAAGATAAAGGCTCTTAAAGAAAAGAGAAACAATGAAAAGGTAGAAGAAACTCTTGAAACTTTAAGAGATATATGTAGATCTGATGAAAATATAATGCCAGCAATTTTAGATGCTGTTATGGAATACGCAACACTAGGAGAAGTATGTGGTGTTATGAGGGAAGAATTTGGTGAATACAAACAAATAGTAATGATATAGAGGGGGAGTAAATATGAGACCTATAAGAGTATTGGTTGCAAAACCAGGGCTAGATGGACATGATAGAGGTGCTAAAGTAGTAGCAAGGGCATTAAGAGATGCAGGTATGGAAGTAATTTATACAGGGTTATTTCAAACTCCTGAACAAATAGTTGCTTCAGCGATTCAAGAAGATGTAGATGTAATCGCTATGAGTATACTATCAGGAGCACATAATCATTTACTTCCTAAAGTGGTAGATTTACTAAAAGAAGAAAATATAGATGATGTGCTTATAATAGGAGGAGGAGTCATACCTGAAGAAGATATACCAGCACTTAAAGAAAAGGGAATTGCCGAAATATTTACACCGGGTACTCCAACAACAACAACAATTAAATTTATAAGAGAACATACATGCAAGAGTTTGGCGTAAAGGTGATGATGTTATGGAAATAAAAATGAATAGTGAATTAAAAAATACAGTTGATGGAGTTATAAAAGGCAACAAGAGAGACTGCGCAAGGCTAATTACTATTGTAGAAAACGAAACTTCTGGATATGAAGAAGCGTTAAAAGAGATATACAACCACACGGGCAAAGCTTATATTGTAGGGATTACTGGTCCACCTGGAGCAGGTAAATCGACATTTACAGATAAAATTGTAAAGCTTCTTAGGAAACAAGGTAAAAAGGTTGGAATAATAGCGATTGATCCTACTAGTCCATTTACCAAAGGAGCAATTTTAGGGGACCGTATCAGAATGAACGATTTGAGTACTGATCCAGGTGTATTTATAAGATCCATGGGAACCAGAGGAAGTCTAGGAGGTTTATCTAATGCAACTCAGGCGTCAATTAAGGTGCTCGATGCTTATGGATGTGATTATATTTTTATTGAAACAGTAGGAGTGGGTCAATCTGAGATCGATATAGTAAGGACAGCAGATACAACACTTATTGTAATGGTCCCAGGTCTTGGAGACGATATACAGGCTATTAAGGCTGGAGTTATGGAGATAGCTGATGTATTTATTGTAAATAAGGCAGATAAAGATGGGGCAAAAAAGACTTCTATAGAGATAGAAATGATGCTCGATTTTAATAAAGACTGGGAATTTAGACCTCCAGTTAGTTTAGTAGTATCTGATACCGGTGAGGGGGTAGAAGAGGCCTATGAAAACATACAAAAACACAGAAAATTTCTTGAAGAAAATGGCAGACTAAGTCTCAAAAGACTTGCACGCAATAAACTTGAGGTTAAAGAGTTAGTGCAGAGAAAAGTGGACGCTCTTGTAAAGGATTTACAGCACAGTGAAGAAATAGAGAAGCTACTTTCTAAGACTGTGACCAAGGAGATAGATCCTTACTCAATAAGCAATATAGTATTTGAAAAGATAACAAACAAACAAAGATTATAGTTGGAGGGATAATAAATGAAAATACTAAATTTAGATCATGTAGGTATTGCAGTAAATAGTTTGGAAGAGACACTGAAGTTTTACGAAGAAGTACTTGGGTTGAAGTGTGTAGGAGAAGAAGTAGTAGAAGATCAACAAGTTAAAGTTGCATTTTTACCTGTTGGAGATACTGAACTTGAATTTTTAGAATCTACCACTGAAGATGGGCCTATAGCAAAGTTTATAGCTAAAAATTCAAATCGAGGTGGAATTCAGCATGTTGCACTTAGAGTCGAAAATATAGAAGAAGCAATAGCAGAAGTAAAAGCAAATGGTTATAGAATGATAGATGAAACACCTAGATATGGAGCTGGAAATGCAAAGATAGCATTTTGTCATCCAAAAGGAACTGATGGAGTACTTTTAGAGCTAAGTGAAAGAGAATAAAAAATTAATATCCTGGAGGTGGTTTTATGTTGTCTAAAGAAAAGTTAGATTTGCTTCAAAAAAATAGAAGTAATATTGAGCTAGGTGGAGGACAAAAAAGAATAGATAAACAGCATTCATCAGGTAAACTTACTGCAAGAGAAAGAATAAATAAACTATTTGATGAAAATACTTTTGTCGAGTTAGAGGCATTCGTAAAACATAGATGTTCTAACTTTGGGATGGAAAAACAAGATATACCTGGAGAAGGTGTTGTATGTGGATACGGAAAGATTGATGGAAGACTTGTTTGCGCTTTTGCACAGGATTTTACAGTTCTCGGAGGATCTTTAGGTGAAATGCACGCCAAAAAAATTGCTAAAGTAATGGACCTTTCACTAAAATTAGGAGCTCCGGTTGTAGGTTTAAATGATTCAGGTGGAGCGAGAATTCAAGAAGGTGTAGATGCACTTGCCGGATACGGAGAGATTTTTTATAAAAATACCCTAGCATCTGGAGTTGTTCCACAAATATCTGCAATCATGGGACCTTGTGCTGGTGGAGCAGTTTATTCACCTGCACTTACAGATTTTGTATATGTAGTTGATCAGACTAGTCAGATGTTTATAACAGGACCACAAGTTATAAAAACAGTAACGGGTGAAGAAGTAACAGCGGAAGAATTGGGAGGAGCATATACTCATAACACAACATCAGGCGTTGCACACTTCTTGGCTTCAGACGATGAAGATTGCATTGAGCAGATTAGAAGATTACTTAGTTTTTTACCATCAAATAACTCAGAAAAAGCTCCAATAGTTGAATGTCAAGACGACCCAAATAGAATAAATGAAATACTCGATAGTATTGTTCCGGATGATTCAAACAAACCTTACGATATGAAAAACATAATTTACGAAATAGTAGATGATGGGGATTTCTATGAAGTACAGTCTTTATTTGCTCAAAATATTGTAACGGGTCTTGCTAGAGTCAATGGAGAAAGTATTGGAATAATAGCTAATCAACCTAATTTTATGGCTGGATCTCTTGATATAAACGCCTCAGATAAGAGTTCTAGATTTATAAGGATGTGTGATTCATTTAATATTCCAATAATTAACTTAGTAGATGTCCCAGGATTTTTACCGGGAACTACACAGGAATACGGTGGAATAATACGACATGGGGCAAAGATGCTCTATGCTTATAGTGAAGCAACAGTTCCTAAAATCACGATAATAATCAGAAAAGCTTATGGAGGATCTTATTTAGCCATGTGTTCAAAAGATTTAGGCGCAGATATGGTTTTAGCTTGGCCTACAGCAGAGGTTGCAGTCATGGGACCGAGTGGGGCAGCCAATATAGTATTTAAAAACGATATAAAAAATGCAGAAGATAAAAATGCAATGATAGAAGAGAAAGTTAAAAAGTATACAGATGAATTTGCAACTCCATATAAAGCAGCAGAAAGAGGATATATTGATGATGTAATAAGACCTGCATTTACGAGACTTAGACTAGCGGATGCACTAGATGTATTATCTTCGAAACGTGAAGATAGACCGCCTAAAAAACACGGAAATATACCTTTATAGGAGGTGGTAAACTATGGATTTACGTCAATTACTTGAAGCGTTAAAAGATCCCTCAGCTTCTGTAAGTGTTGGAGAAAAGCTGCTTGCTGGTATTAGTGTAGCGATAATTTCCATGATTGTAGTATTTATTGTATTGGTTTTAATTTCTGGAATAATAAGCTTACTGCAAAGGGAGACCAAAAAAACTAAAAATTTAAATAAAGAAGTAGAAAGAATCTCAGGTGAAAACTCTGAAAATAATGAGCTTGATGATATAGGTGAGTTAGTTGCAGTAATAACTGCCGCTATATCAGCTCAAACAGGTAAAAATGCCGACAATATAGTAGTTAAAAAAGTAATTAGAAGTAATAACTACAAATCTAGTTGGGAAAACATGAAAAACAGTATTAATCGATAGAGAATAGGGGGAGATAAATAATGATAAAAAAATACAATATAACAGTTAATGGAAATATCTATGAAGTTGAAGTAGAAGAAATTGGATCAGAAGGGGTGCAAGTATCTAGAGCTCAAGTATCTCAAACAAATATGTCAAAACCAACATCAAAACCGACAAATAATACAGCTTCAAAGCCAAACACGGCACCAGTTGGTGGATCAGGAACTATAAGCGCACCAATGCCTGGTACCATAAATGATGTTAAAGTAAAAGTTGGAGATAGTGTAAAAAAAGGTCAGGTATTATTGGTACTTGAAGCTATGAAGATGGAAAATGAAATAATGGCAAATACAGATGGAAATATCACAACGGTAAACGTATCAAAAGGAGCTTCAGTGAGTGTTGGAGACACTTTAATAACTATAGGATAGAAATTTAAAAAAGGAGGACTTACCCATGGTAGAGGTTATAACGAATTTTATTCAATCAATGGGTATTGTTAATATGGACTGGAGACAGTTAGCGATGATATTAGTTGCATGTCTTCTGTTATATCTAGCAATAAGTAAAGGTTTTGAACCATTGTTACTAGTACCTATAGCTTTTGGTATGTTGCTTTCAAACCTTCCCCTTTCAGGAGTAATGAACGGGGCAGTTTCAATAATCGAGCCTATAGGATCGACCGTAAATAATACACTAGAGGCTAATGTTACAACAAAAACAGCAGGAGGATTATTACATTATCTATTTTTAGGTGATGAATTAGGAATTTTCCCACCGTTAATATTTTTAGGGGTTGGCGCCATGACTGATTTTGGTCCATTGATATCTAACCCCAAAAACATACTTCTTGGAGCTGCTGCTCAGTTTGGAATATTCTTTACTTTTATAGGGGCATTACTTCTTGGATTTACTGGTCCGGAGGCAGCTTCAACAGGTATAATAGGAGGGGCTGATGGCCCAACAGCAATTTATTTAACTACAAAATTAGCACCACATTTACTTGCTCCAATTGCAGTTGCTGCGTACTCATACATGGCTCTTGTACCTATAATTCAACCGCCAATAATGAGGGCACTTACTAGTAAAGAAGAAAGAAGTATAGTAATGACTCAAAGCAAACCTGTATCTAAAAAAGTAAAAATACTTTTTCCTATAACTGTTACCATAGTAGTGTCATTGCTGTTGCCAGCAGCGGCTACATTAATAGGTATGCTTATGTTTGGGAACCTGCTTAAAGAGTGTACAGTCACTGATAGACTTTCAGATACAGCTACGAATGCACTTATGAATATAGTTACTATATTTTTAGGGTTATCAGTTGGAGCTTCTGCAAAAGCTGAGATATTTCTAAGTGCTCAGACTTTAAAAATATTTGTGCTAGGAGTTATAGCTTTTGGTATAGGAACGGCAGCAGGTGTTATCTGTGCAAAGATTATGAACAAATTTACTAAAGAAAAAATTAATCCACTAATAGGGGCAGCTGGAGTTTCTGCAGTTCCTATGGCGGCAAGAGTTGCACATAAGGAAGCTCAAAAAGAAGATCCTAGTAATTTTATTCTTATGCATGCTATGGGACCTAATGTAGCGGGAGTTATAGGTTCTGCTGTAGCAGCGGGGATATTGCTTAGTTTATTTTCGTAAATGAGAATTTAAGGTATGTGTAATAAATGAAAATAAAATTGCTATAAAATAAGATATCCGACTACCACAGCTTGATCTAAAGGCTGTAATTGTAGTCGGGTATCTTATTTTATGCCAACTTCCGTTTTCTTTATTATAATTATTTTAAATTTTCAGTTGGAAGTATGGGAAAAAAGTCATATGCTTGTTTACTGCCATGCATTGGAGTTAAGATATATTTTATTCTTGTATGTTCGATATAACTCATATTTAATTTATAATTTATTTTTGGTGTAATTAGAATGATATAATATCTTTATATACATATAATAATGTACAAGTTGTAAATATAAATACTTGTTCTTAAATAGTAATTAGATTTTAAATACTTACTTCATGGAGGTTAATATGATTGAAAATATGCCAAAGATAGATCTACATTGCCATTTGGATGGAAGTTTAAGAGCGGAAACTGTTTTAGAGATTGTTTCTGGTGAAAATCTTTTTAGTAAATTGAGCTTGACGAATATTGAAAAGGTTAAAAATGCAATTGTCGCTCCAAAGGATAGTGAGTCGCTTCTTGATTATTTGAAAAGCTTTGATTTGCCTGTTGGTATAATGCAGACACGGGAAAGTTTGGAGAGAGTGTCTTTTGAACTTATGGAGGATGCTTTTAAAGAAAATATTAAATACATTGAGGTTAGATTCGCTCCTCTATTACATATAAAAGAGGGATTGAGTGTACGGGATGTAATTGAGAGTGTGCTACTGGGTATTCATAAGGCTGAGGAATTATATGATATAAAAGGAAATTTAATTCTTGGCTGCATGAGGAATATGAGCGAGGAAGATGCTGTACTAGTTATAGAAGAAGGTAAGCGTTTTTTAGGATCTGGTGTTGTTGCTGTTGATCTGTGCGGTCCAGAAGAAGAAGGATTTTGTTTGAAGTATAAAAAAGCTTTTGCGATAGCCAAAGAATATGGTTATAGAATTACTGTCCATGCTGGAGAGGCAGCTTCTGGTGGTAATGTATTTGATGCTGTGACGGAATTGGGTGCGGAGAGAATAGGGCATGGCGTGAGAACTAATGATAGTAAAGAGATTTATGAACTTGTAAAAAGCAATAATATAACTTTAGAAATGTGCCCTACAAGTAATATTCAGACTAAGGCTGTGAAATCATTTGAAGAACATCCTTTTTACGATTTTTATAAGGATGATTTGAGGGTTACGATTAATACTGATAATAGAACTGTTTCAGATGTGACTTTGTCATCAGAAATAGATTTTGTGTTAAGTTACTATAATATGACTGTGGAAGATTACTACTGTATGTATAAATATGCAGTAGAGGCAAGTTTTACTGAAGAAGATACCAAAAGATGGCTTTTGAGTTTTATATAAATTCAGTGTCGAGCACTATATATATTGACTATAAATGAGGTGCCATATATAGATAAAAACAATCATAGCACTTGCAAAAAACGTGGTAAAATCTAGAATAGAGGAAAAAATATTATCTATTTGTAATATTTTAGAAAATAATATAAAAATTAGTCAAAATAAATAGGGGGAATTTTCGATGTCAAATTTACCAGAGCAATTTGATAGTTTTAATGATGCTAGACAAAAAGGTTTTTTAAGTGCTAAAGAGTTAAAAGATAGTGGGAAAAAATTAGTGGGTACTTTCTGTACTTTTACTCCTGTTGAGATACCTATGGCAGCTGGAGCTGTTACAGTAGGTGTATGTGGTGTAAGTGAAGAATCTATACCAGCGGCAGAAAAAGTACTTCCAAGAAATCTATGTCCACTTATTAAATCAAGTTATGGACATGCAATAACTGATACTTGCCCATATTTCTATTTCGCAGACCTGCTAATAGGAGAAACTACTTGCGATGGTAAGAAAAAAATGTACGAAGAACTTGCCAAAGAAAAAAATATGCACGTAATGCACCTTCCAAATACAGTAAAAGGTGAACTTAGCTACAAACTTTGGAAAGATGAAATAATAAAATTGAAAGAAGAAACAGAGAAATCATTAGGAGTTACAATAACTGAAGATGATATTAGAGCTGCTATAAAAGATAAAAACGAAGAGAGACGACTTTTAAAAGAGTTCTATGAATTAGGAAAATCTGAGCCTTCTATGCTAACAGGGATGGAGCTACACAATGTTCTTTATCAATCTGGATTTAAATTTGATAGAGATGAACTAAAAAAATCTGTTAGGAAAGTAATCGATGATACTAAGGAAAGATATGAAAAAGGCGAAGGTCCTGTTAAAAAGGATAGTCCAAGGATATTAATAACTGGATCTCCTATAGGAGGAATAAGCCATAAGATAATACAGACTCTTGAAGATGCAGGTGCATCAGTTGTAGCTTTAGAGCTTTGTCAAGCTATAAGATCTACTGACAGACTGGTAGATGAAGATATGGACGATGTTTACGATGCCTTAACTCAAAAATATATTAAAATAGGATGTTCATGTATGATGGACAACGATAACAGATTTAAACTACTTGATAGACTTATAGACGAGTACAAAATTGATGGAGTAATAGATGTTGTACTTCAAGCATGTCATACTTTTAACATAGAGTCTTATAGAGTAAAAGAGTTTGTTACTAAAGAAAAACATAAAGCTTTTATGGGTATAGAAACAGACTACTCAAAATCTGATACTGAACAATTAAAAACAAGATTTGAAGCATTTGTAGAGATGTTATAAGAAAATGCTATTAGGAGGATGTATGTATAGTATAGGTGTTGACTCAGGATCTGTCGCAACAAAGGGTGTTTTATTCGATGGTGAAAAAATAGTTAAAAAAGTAATACTTCCAACAGGATGGAGCCCTAAAACTACATCTGAACAAGTTTATAATTTATTATCAGAGGGAATTCCAAAAGATCAAATCTTAAAGACAGTCGGTACAGGATACGGAAGAGGCGTAATGGATTTCGCTGATAAAAAGGTTACGGAAATAACTTGTCATACAAGGGGAATATTTTTTCTAAATGAAAACATTAGAACAATTCTCGATGTAGGCGGTCAAGATAGCAAGGTTATAAATTTAGATAATGCAGGAAATGTATTCAATTTTATAATGAACGATAAATGTGCTGCTGGAACTGGTAGATTTTTAGAAATAACTTCTAATTTATTAGGAAGTGATATAGCAAATATAGATAAACTGGCAAGTGGAAATGAGCCAGTTAATATATCAAGTATGTGTACTGTATTTGCAGAATCAGAAATAGTAAGTTTGCTCGCTCAAGATGTCGGTAAAGAAAATATAGCCGCTGGAATACTTAAATCAATAGCAAATAAATCTGTTTCAATGTTGTCTAGAACTGAAATAGTAGATGAAATTGCTTTTACAGGAGGCCTAGCTAAAAGCAATGTTTTAGTAGGTATGATTGAAGAATTACTCGGCAAGAAGATATTTGTTGCAGAGGATACGCAGATAATAGGCGCACTAGGTGCTGCTGTAATCGGATATAAGTAAGGATACATAAAAGTTAGTGATACATATAGTAAATATATAAATATAGAATTAGGTATATGTAAAAAATAACAAAAAGTAGCGGAGAAATATTCCGCTACTTTTTGCTGTTTTATTACATATATGTTAGAATAGTTGTTTATATAAATGAAGGCATTTACTTTTACAACTTATAGGTTATTTAAAGGAATATACTAAATTAAATTATATAAGTTTTTAGGAGGGAGATTTAAGTACAAAGTTGGTTAAGGAAGATTGCATAAACTGTAATTTATGTGTGAATGAGTGTTATCGAGGATGCTTGAAATTTGTAGACAACGAGCATATATTTAACTGTGAAAAATGTGAAATCTGTTTTAGATTATACATAGCTAACATGAAAATGCAATAATTTATCAAAAAGTACTAAGAAAAAGAAAAAGTTTAATTACAAATTCTATATAATTTTAAAGGAAAATATAATAAAAAATTACAATTTTGATATTATATAATAAATAGTTGGTATTTTTATTAAAATCTTACAATATCTGCTATAATTATATTAGCGATTAGAGAAATATTGAGGTGAAAAGTATGAGAAAACGAAGAAATTTAATAAAAAGATTATTAGCAGTTGGCATGTCGATATCGTTTTTTATTGTATCAACAGCGCCAACCTTAGCATATACAAAGGATTCAATAACATCAATTAAAAAACCTGAATACACTGAACAATATAAACAGTATCTTGAGGAAGTTGAAAATGGACAAGTAGACAAATACAATGGCCGTATTCCAACGCCATACAGAAATGAAGCGACAGAAGTAAAAGATAATGGTCTTGGAATATCTATTCCAAATTATTTAAAGCGTAAGTCTAGTGCTAATTTGCCGATTAATTACGATCCTAGAAAACTTGGTCTTGTTACACCAGTTAAAGATCAAGGTGAACTAGGAACATGTTGGACTTTTACAGCGATGTCTTCACTGGAGAGCTTTTTAAAGTATAAAAATATGGGAGAATACGACTTCTCGGAAGAACATTTAAAGTGGTGGTCTACTAATGGTGATTACGGTTGGAACATGACAGATATGACAGGAGCAACAAATTATACAGCTATTGGATATCTAACATCTTGGATGGGTCCAAAATTAGAGGAAGATATTCCGTATAACGGCAAAGTTCCTATGGCACTTGGTGCTACTAAACCGAGCAATATGGATACAGAAGATACTCAAGTAAATGTAACAGAAGTAGTACATATAAATGACAATAGAGAGTCAATGAAAAATTCAATACTTAAGTACGGATCTATTATTTCGGGTTATGGTCATTATAATAGATATTTAAGTCAAGACAAGTCTGCTTATAACTGCAATGTATATCAATATACAAATCATACTATATCAATTATAGGATGGGATGACAATTATTCGAAAGATAATTTCAACCCTAAATACAAGCCGCAAAATAACGGTGCTTGGTTGGCTAAAAACAGCTGGGGACCTTATAATTCAGAGGGAGGGTATCTTTGGATTTCTTATGAAGACAGAACTTTAATGTCTGATGACGATAACTTTGCTATTAGAAAAGTAGAGATGCCTGATGAAAGCAAAAAAATATATCAACATGAATATGCAGGGATAGCTCCACTTGTAAGCAAGAAAATTACTGCAGCAAATGTATTTGATTTTAGCAGTGAAAGTGAAGTGTTAGATTCTGTAACATTTATGAGTGATAGTATAGGTTCTAAGTACAATATCTATTACGCACCCGTTGTGGGAAATGTTCCGCAAAAAGATAGAATGGTAAGAATAGGTGGAGGAAATATTGAATTTTCAGGTTATACTAACGCAAAAGTAGATACTTACAAAATCCCTAAAGGGAAAGGTGCAATAGTAGTTGAGATAGATGGAGAAGGTACAGGTAATGTATCGTTATTCAGTGAAACGGAAGTAAAAGGATATAGTGGAAATATACCTAAGGCTAATTTGGGCGAAAGTTATATTTTAGAAGGCGATAAGTTTAAAGATGTAAACTCAGATGAAGAATTTTACCCAACAAACTTTACAATTAAGGCAGTAACTAAAAACACATCTTATCGAGATGTAAATAAGGAAAGTTTAGTTGGAGCGGATAGATATGATACATCTGTTAAGGTTAGTAAAAAGGGATGGACTAATTCTGAAAATGTAGTTCTAGTAAATGGTGAAGCTATACCGGATGCGTTATCAGCAACTCCTTATGCAGCATCGCTTAATTCGCCAGTTCTATTAACTGAAAAAAATAATTTAACTCAAAAGACAGCAGAGGAAATAAAGAGACTTGGAGCAAAAAATATATACATAGTCGGTGGAGAAAATTCTGTAAGCAAATCTATTGAAGATAAACTTAATTCATCTGGTTTTAGAGTCGAGAGAATCTCTGGTGAAGATAGATACAAAACTAGTATGGATTTGGCTTACAAGTTAAATGATAAAAAGAGAGTATCAAATATAGCAGTAGTAAATGGAGTAGGTGGATTGGCAGATGCTATAAGTATAGGAGCTCCTGCTGGAGAAAATAATATACCTATAATACTTGCAGATCCGAGTAATCAAGTAAAAGGCCTAGATGAGTTTGAAAAGATTACTAATATAGAAAAATCTTATGTAGTTGGGGGTACTTCCTCATTATCTACGAATTTAGAAGGAAAACTTAAAAATCCTACTAGATTGTCGGGTGAAAATAGAAATGCCACAAATGCAGAGATAATAGAACATTTTTATAAGGACAGTAGCAGTGGTTATAAGTACAATAATTTATATGTAGTTAAAGATGGTACAAAGAGCAGTGGTGATCTAATTGATGGATTGTCAGTTGGAGCTTTGGCAAGCAAAAGTAAATCTCCAATAGTGTTAGTAGGGAATAAGCTCGTAGAAGAGCAAAAGAGTGCCCTTAAACAAAAGACATTCACTTCGGCGACACAAGTTGGTGGAGGAGCAAATAGAAAGGCATTTGCAGAAGTGTTTAAATTGATAAGATTACCTTAGTTACATTAGAATAGTTTAATAAATGAATACTACGAAATTAATTTGGTATGATAAAGAGTGAGCAGGAGGCAGTAAGCTTCCTGTTTATTTTATATAGATAACTATCTACTTTAACTGTATTTATAAAAAAATATGAGGTTTTATTATGAATTTATAGATTAGTATGATTTTTTGAATTAATTAGTTGACTAGAGGTTTCATTAGAAATAAAATGGAGTATAATAAGTAATATTTTGAATATTTTGGAGGTAGTTGTATGAAGTTCAAAGTTGATAAAGAGGTATTTGATAAGTTAGAAAATGTTTGTTTTGGAGTTGTTGTAGCAAAGGGAATCGATAATACAAAAACTGTAGATAGAATAAGCAATTTACTGGATATTAGTATTGAGAATACGGAAAATTACTTTGAGGGGAAGAAGGTAAAAGAATCAGATGAAATTCTTCCTTATAGAGATGCTTTTAGAGAGCTTGGTATGAATCCCAATAAATTTATGAGCTCTATTGAAGCGATGACTACAAGAGTTTCAAAAAACAAAAAACTTCCTTACATAAACCCGGTTGTGGATTTAGGAAATTCGATTTCATTAAAATACTTACTTCCACTAGGAGCGCACGATATGGATCTTAGCAGGGATGATGTGAGTGTAAGATTTTCTAATGAAGGCGATAAATTTATCCCGTTTGGAGAGAATGAGCCTGAACTTGTAGAAGGTGGAGAGCTTATTTACTCTGTTGGAGATAAGGTTAAGACTAGAAGATGGATATGGAGACAGGGCGAAGAAGGTAAGATAACTGAAAACAGTAAGAATATATTCTTCCCTATAGATGGATTTAATGATAGCAATGTAGATAAGGTTATTAAGGCTAGAGATGAGCTTGCTAAATTGATTCAGGAGATCTTTGAGTGCGAAGTTGAAGTTGGATTTGTAGATAAAGATAATATGGAAATGGAATTAAAATAACAAGTTGATATGCAACATGAACAGAGGTTGTTCAGTATATGTCAGACAAAATACGTCTGAAAATGCACTGGACAACCTCTGTTCACATTGTATATAAATCTTAACAAGTATAAGTATACTTGCAGGAGTAGATACAATTATAAAATCTATAGTGTGATTAGATGTGTTTTTGTGAGAAAATATAAAAACTATAGATATAGTGTGTGCTATATATAAAAAATGATCGAATAGTATGGCATAAATGGTTATTAATATTAAGGTTGTTGATGAAATTATATTTAATATATAAAAATATTGAATAAATGGGCTATATAGTGTACAATAATTATGTAAAAAGTACACGAAGGGAGAAATATATTGATGAAGATAAAAGTGGGTATGAATGGGTTTGGTAGAATCGGAAGACAGGTTTTAAGATTGGCTCAAGAGGAGTTCGGTAGTGATTTGGAGATAGTTGCTATTAATGCTAGAGCAAATTGTGAGACTTTGGCACACCTATTCACTTATGATTCTAGTTATGGAACATTTAGAGGAGATGTTGATGTTAAAGATGAAGATACTTTAGTTGTTAATTCTAAAGAAATTAAAATACTTAGACATAATGATCCTGAAGAAATTCCTTGGAAAGATCTAGGGGTTGATATAGTAATAGAGTCTACTGGTATATTTACTGATAAAGCTAAGGCGGAAAAACATATAAAAGCAGGAGCTAAGAAGGTTATAATTACTGCTCCTGGTAAAAACGAAGATGTTACTATTGTTATGGGAGTTAATGAAAAAGAGTACGATAATGATAAGCATAATGTAATCTCTAATGCTTCTTGTACTACAAACTGCCTAGCTCCATTTGCTAAAGTTCTTAATGAGAAATTTGGTATTAAGAGAGGTCTTATGACAACTGTTCACTCTTATACTAACGATCAAAGAATTCTTGATAAGAGTCATAAAGATTTAAGAAGAGCTAGATCGGCTGCAGAATCTATAATACCGACTACTACAGGTGCGGCTAAAGCTGTTTCTAAGGTTCTTCCGGAGTTAGAAGGTAAGTTAAATGGTTTCTCTCTTAGAGTTCCAACTCCTACAGTTTCACTTGTAGATTTGGTTTGTGAGCTTGGGAAGAATGTAACTATAGATGAAGTTAATAATGCATTTAGAGAAGCTGCAGAAGGTGAATTAAAAGGAATTCTTGGATACTCTGATAAACCATTAGTATCTATTGACTACAAACAAGACAGCAGATCTTCTATAGTAGATGGATTATCAACTATGGTTATGGAAGATAATATGGTCAAAGTAGTTTCTTGGTACGATAATGAGTGGGGTTATTCAGCAAGAACTGTTGATTTAGTAAAATATGTAGCAGAGAGATTAAAATAGATAGTAAAAATAAAAAAATAAAAATTTTTTTATATTTTTTAATATAAGATTATGGAGAAAATTTATTTTAAGTTTCTGCATAATCTTTTTGTTTTACAATCTAATCAATATACAACTTGATACCTGACATCAAGTCGTCAGTTGGCATTGACAATAATGTTAATAAATTTACAATTAATTCTTAAAAGAAAGTTTTGCAAAATCAACTTGCATAAGTCTGATAAAACTTTGTCGAAAAATATCGGTAATCAGTGTTTGCAAGGTGTTGTATAGGTAATTTACTATTGCAAAGTTTTAACATTACCTTTATAATCTAATTAAGAAAAACTTCAAACTAAAATTTTATAATCAAAAATGGAAGGAATGAAAAAAATGGAAGAAAAGGTAACGGAGAAATTAGATGACAGGAGGAAGGTAAAACCTGTCAGTACAGAAACCTTTGTATTTCTTGCCGTATTGCTAGTTGGTTTTGGGTACATAGGAAGCATAATGGGTGTGGGGACTATGTTTAAAGTCATAATGGCTACTGCACATGCATTACTTCTAGAAACTGTTTTCTTAATTATGGCATTAGCTGTTTTGGCAGGTGCACTGAGTGCTTTACTTTCTGAATTTGGGGTAATTTCACTTATCAACAAATTATTTAGAGGATTAATGAAACCTCTATATGGTTTACCTGGAGCGAGTATAGCTGGGGCTATAACTACATACTTATCTGATAACCCAGCCATAATATCGTTTGCGAAAGATAAATCATTCACACAGTTTTTTAAAAAATATCAAATTCCTGCTCTTTGTAATTTAGGAACAGCATTTGGTATGGGGCTTATAGTTACTACATTTATGATGTCTCAAGGAAAAGAGTTTATAGTGCCAGCTCTAATTGGTAACTTAGGAGCTATTATAGGAAGTATAATAAGTGTTAGACTTATGTTACGTCAAACTAAAAAGTATTACAACTACAATCCAGAAGAAGATAAAAAAAGTACAGACGGTGTTACTAAAGGTGAAGAAATGAGAGAGATTAGGGATGGAAACGTATTCCAAAGATGTCTTGATTCAATTCTTGAAGGTGGTAAGCTTGGAGTTGAGATGGGACTTGCGATAATTCCGGGTGTTCTAGTTGTATGTACACTAGTTATGATCCTTACATTTGGACCATCAACTGATCCTACAACTGGTCAAGCTGTATATAATGGTGTTGCTTATGAAGGAATTAAATTACTTCCTGTTATAGGTGATAAACTTGGGTTTATACTTGAGCCTCTATTTGGATTTACTTCTGCAGAAGCTATAGCATTCCCTGTTACATCACTTGGAGCTGTTGGAGCTGCAATATCATTAGTACCTAAATTTATAGCAGATGGCGTTGTAACTCCAAATGATATAGCTGTATTTACAGCAATGGGTATGTGTTGGAGTGGTTACTTAAGTACACACATAGGTATGATGGATGCACTTAATGCCAGAGATCTTGCTGGAAAAGCAATACTTTCACATACAATAGGTGGATTATTTGCAGGTATGTCTGCACACTTTATATTTATGTTTGTTCAGATGATATTCTAATTTAAATAAAATATTATGCTTAGATAGATTCTTAGTATATAATAAAAAGCACTAAAATGTTGAATGAGATTTTTCATACAATATTTTAGTGCTTTTTGCTGTTAAATGATCCTTTAAAATGTTTAAAAAATGTAAAATTAGTGTAAAAACATATATATATGTAGAAATATGTTACAATATTTAGTAAACTAACAGTTAAGTTACTTATATAATAATTTGATTATTTTACTTACGGACTACCTAGTAGAATAATTGATTAGCGACTAATCATAAATTTTATAAACTAATCATAATACTTATAGAGCAACTTACTAAATATTAAATTTAGAACTTACAATAAGATGGTTTATGTGATGGAGGTTATATTATGGAAGAATTATTTCATATAGGTGTTGATGTAGGTTCTACAACAGTAAAAGTTGTGGTGCTAAACAATAACAACATAGTTTATAAAGAATACAAAAGACATTATTCTGATGTAATAAAATCTGTAAAAGAAGTACTTAATTCGGTGTATGAAAAGTTTGGAAATAAAAAAATAACTATTGTAATAACTGGTTCTGGAGGCATAGGTATCTCTAAAGTACTAGAGGTTAAGTTTGCTCAAGAGGTTATATCTAGTACAAAAGCTATAGAACATTTTAATCCAGAGACAGATGTAGTTATTGAACTAGGTGGAGAAGATGCGAAGGTTACATTTTTAAGTGACGGTGTGGATCAGAGAATGAATGGTATATGTGCAGGTGGAACAGGTGCATTTATAGATCAGATGGCATCATTATTAAAAACTGATGCAAAGGGATTAAATGAATTAGCTAAAGATTATGAGGTAATTTATCCTATCGCTTCAAGATGTGGTGTTTTTGCCAAGACGGATATACAGCCTCTTATAAACGATGGAGCTAAACAAACAGATATAGCTATGAGTATTTTCAACGCTGTAGTGGTACAAACTGTCAGTGTATTATCATGTGGGAGAAAGATTGAAGGTAAAGTGGCATTTTTAGGGGGCCCACTCTATTTCCTATCTGAACTTAGGGAGGCTTTTAAGAGAGTATTAAATTTAAGTGATGAAGATATAATATTTCCAGAAAATGCACAGCTTTACGTTGCTCTAGGAGCAAGTATCCTGTCTACCGATGAAGATAGTGTAAATTTATCTTCATTAATTGATAAATTAAACTCTGTTGATTGTATCGATTCAGTAGATACTGATTACATAGATATACTATTTAACAATGAGAAAGAGTACGAAGAATTTACGGATAGACACAGTAATAATAAGGTAAAAACTAAAGATTTAAAAGAATTAAAAGGCAAATGTTATCTCGGTATAGATGCTGGCTCTACAACAACTAAATTAGCCCTTGTAGACGAAGAGGGCAACTTGCTATATTCTCATTATGGAAGTAACCATGGTGCGCCTTTAAAAACTACAATAAAGGCTATTAATGACATATATAATTTACTTCCAACGGATAGTAGGATTGCGTATACTACTGTTACTGGATACGGAGAAGCTCTTATAAAAAAAGCCCTTAAAATAGATAATGGCGAAATAGAAACAATTGCTCACTATAAGGCGGCGAAATTTTTTAATGAAGATGTAGATTTTATATTAGATATAGGTGGACAGGATATGAAGTGCCTAAAAATAAAGAATGGTGTTATAGATAGTATTATTCTTAATGAGGCGTGTTCATCAGGATGTGGTTCGTTTTTAGAGACTTTTGCAGATTCGTTATCAATGGGAATTGAAGACTTTGCAAAGGCGGGGATTTACTCTAAAAACCCGGTAGATCTTGGTTCAAGATGTACAGTTTTTATGAATTCAAAAGTTAAACAATCGCAAAAAGAAGGCGCATCAGTAGGAGATATCTCTGCAGGCCTATCTTATTCAGTTATAAAAAATGCGTTATTTAAAGTTATTAAAATTAGAAACACTGATGAAATCGGAAAAAATATAGTCGTTCAAGGAGGTACTTTCTACAATGACTTGGTACTTAGAAGTTTTGAAAAACTTATAAATCAAGAAGTTGTCAGACCAAATATTTCTGGAATAATGGGAGCCTTTGGCGCTGCCCTTATATCAAGAGAGAAGTACACAGTTGGCTATAAAACTAAGTTGATTGAGCAAGATCAACTTACAAGTGTAAATCTAGATGTAGATGTAACTAGATGTAAAGGTTGCTCAAATAACTGTTTACTTACTATAAATAAGTTTTCAGATGAAGAGATATTTGTATCGGGAAACAGATGTGAAAAGGGTGAGATTTTACATGGAGGTAAAAAGCCTAACAAAGATGAAAAACCAATAAATCTTTACCAGTACAAATACGACAGAGTATTCAAATACAAACCTCTAAAGAAAGAAGAAGCTCCATTAGGTGAGATAGGTATACCTAGAGCTTTAAATATGTATGAGAACTATCCATTCTGGTTTACATTTTTTACGAATCTTGGCTTTAGAGTAATTATATCTGATAGATCTTCAAAAGGATTGTACGAGAAAGGAATAACTAGTATAGCATCTGAAACAGTTTGTTATCCAGCAAAACTAGTTCATGGGCATATAGAGAACCTTATAAACAAAGGTATAAAAAATATATTCTATCCTAGTGTTACAAATGAGAATAAAGAAGATCAAAACTCAGACAACTACTACAACTGTCCAGTTGTAATTTCTTATTCTGAAGTTATAAAAAACAACGTAGAGGAATTGAGAACAGAAAATATAAATTATATGAATCCTTTTATCAGTTTAAATGATAAAGAAAAATTGAAAAAAAGATTATACAATGAACTCGGAAGATTTTTTAATAATTTATCTAAAAGGGACATATACAGTGCAGTTGATGCTGCAACTAAGGAACAGGATTCATTTAAACTTGAAATGCAAACAGTCGGTGAAAAAGCTATAAAAGATATGGAAGAAAAGAAACTCAAAGGGATTGTATTATCTGGTAGACCTTACCACATAGATCCTGAGATAAACCACGGTATGCCAGAACTAATAAACTCACTTGGTTTGGCTGTTTTAACAGAAGATTCTATAGGACATCTTGCAGAACTGGAGAGACCGCTTAGAGTTGTAGACCAGTGGGTATACCACTCTAGACTTTACAGAGCCGCAGCATTTACGAGAGAAAAAGATTATTTAGAACTTGTGCAATTAAACTCATTTGGGTGTGGGCTAGATGCTGTAACAACAGATCAAGTTGAGGAAATTCTTCATGAAAAGTCTAAGATATATACAGTTATTAAGATAGATGAAGGTAACAATTTAGGTGCTGCTAAAATAAGACTTAGATCTCTGCAGGCAGCTATGTCAGAGAGAGAAGTAAACAATGTACATGTAAAAGATACAGAAAATAAGAAGAAATACGATAAAAACACTAAACTTGCTAAAGGTCATACAATACTAGCGCCACAAATGTCACCTATTCACTTCGACTTAATTGAAAAAGCGGTTAATTTAAGTGGATTTAATATAGTGGTATTAAACGATACAGACAATAGTGTTATTGAAGAAGGGCTTAGATATGTAAACAACGATGCTTGTTATCCAGCCATTATAGTAGTTGGGCAGCTTATTAAAGCTCTTAAATCTGGAAAATACGATTTAAACAATACATCTGTTACCATAACTCAAACTGGTGGTGGATGTAGAGCCACAAACTATATTGGATTTTTAAGAAAGGCAATGTACGATGCAGGATTTAAAGATGTACCTGTTGTAGCACTTAGCGTAAATGGAATAGAAGAAAATGGTTTGATGGAGAATGTGTCTTTAAAACTTATAAATAGACTGTTTATGGCTGCTATTTACGGAGATTTACTGATGAGAGTTCTCTATAGGGTAAGACCTTATGAAAAAGTTGAAGGTAGTACAAATGCACTGTTTAAAAAATGGAATGATGTATGTAAAGAATCTCTAGTAAAAGGAAAGTTATCTGAATTTAAGAAAAATGTAAATTCTATAGTTAATGATTTTGACAACTTAGAAATATTAGACGTTCAAAAACCTAAAGTTGGATTAGTTGGAGAGATACTAGTTAAATTCCATCCAGTGGCAAACAACAATTTAGTTGATATACTTGAAGTTGAAGGAGCAGAGGCAGTTGTACCGGACCTTACTAATTTCTTCTTGAGTTGTGCTTACAACACAGTGTTTAAACACGATTACTTAGAAGGAACAGGAAAATCTAAGATGGCTGGTAAGGCGTTTATTGCGATTGTTGAAGCTTATCAAAAATCGTATAAAAAAGCTCTGAATAACAGCAAGAGATTTTCAGCACCAGAGAGAATTCAAAATGTAGCTGAAAGCACTAAACCTGTAGTTTCATTAGGTAACCAAACTGGAGAAGGTTGGCTACTAACAGGTGAGATGGTAGAACTTTTAAATGAAGGGGTAGATAATATTATTTGTATGCAGCCTTTTGGTTGTCTGCCAAACCATATTATTGGCAAGGGATCAATAAAAGAGCTTAAGAGATTGTACAAAAATTCGAATATTATACCTATTGATTACGATCCATCAGCAAGTGAGGTAAATCAACTTAATAGAATAAAATTAATGCTTTCAACAGCATTTAGAAATCTGGAAAAAGAGAATATATAAAAAATGTTGTACAGTTAGATAATCTAAAGTATAAATGAGATTTAATAAAAATATCTAAACCAAAGGATGTAAGCTATGGTTTAGATATTTTTATGTGTATTTTCATATGTGAAATTATTTATACTATATCTGTGTATATTGCCTATGGATTTGATATAATAAGTTTAGTATGAATTAAACGCACGAGGAGGAATCAATATGTGTGAAGAAACTAAAGCATCGGAATACAATAAAAGAGGTTTAAACTGTGCTGAGTCTGTAATAAAGGCGTACAACGAAGAATTTGGTGCTAATATACCTGTAGCACTTGGAAGTGGCTTAGGCGGTGGAAATGCCGTTGGAAGTTTGTGCGGTGCAATAAATGCAGTAAACATTATAATAAGTTATGAAAAGGGAAGAGAAAACGATACAGAGACTAGTAATGCAAAACTTTACGTAAAAGATGCTATGAACTCAGTATCTGAAAAATATGGATCACATATATGTAAGGATCTAAAGAGGGACAAAGTTAGCTGTAAGGAGATAATAGATTTTTCTTACATAAACTTAAAGGAGACATTAAAGAAAGATCTTTAAATATTTTAATAAAAAGTTTTAAAGAAAAGGTGGTAGGCGATGAAGTTATATGAAAACTTTATTTCATCAGAACTATTCAAATACGATGTAAGTGAAGACATCGTTATTTACAAGGGACGTTTTTGTGTTTACCTAGATAAAAAATATAAATGTAGTGGAAAAGTGTATTTGAAGACGATTCCACCTGTGTCTATTAATTTCCATGCAGATATACTTTTTGTTGAGGATATAGATGATGTAGATATAGGAAATATGGAGTTGAATTATGACAATGCTGTTTTAGAAGTACATGGATACAAAATAACTTCTGTAAGTATAAATTCTCTAAGTAAGTCCTCAATTGACGGATACTTAAATGGGAGTTATATGAGATCGAAAAATTCATTTGTAGATTATGTAGACTTTGGCATATTAAATTCAAATAAATACTCAGGAAAACTTATAAAAAATGGCGAAATACTATATGCAGGTAGGATGGAGTTTGAATATAATGATTTTGTTGTGGTATTAGACAAGAGAGAAGATTATAGAAAAGAGCTTTATGAAGAGTTAAAGTCTAAATCTGGAGCTATAATAACTCATGTCGGCAGAATCTACAGGAAAGACAATAAGAGCTTTAAAACAAGCAATATAATCGATATTTTAGATGATATATCAATAGCACTTAGTTTCGCTTGTGGCAGATATGTTGGATTTTGCACTGCACTTGGTTATAAAGATGATTCTGTAGTGTATAAACTGTGGGGAGAAAGTAGAGTTTCTCCGTTTAAATTTGTGCCAAATTGGACAGACACTATATCAAATCACCACAATATCGAAAAATATTTAGGTTTAATATGTAAAAAATTAGAGGACTTTTACTATGGTAAAGCTATAAGAAATGTAGTTAACTGGTACATTGAATCGTTAAGTAGCATAACTTTAGAGAATAATATAATCTCGGTGCAAGTTGCCCTTGAGACTCTTTCATATATAGTTTTAGTTGAGCAGGAAAAAACTATTACTGATGAAGATTTTGATAAAAATGTTACATCAAAAAATCTAAGATTACTTCTGGATTCTTGCAAGATTCCGTATGGAAAAGAAGAGCTTTTATTTTTTGATGATTGGATTAACGAGAAATTCGATGATGGTGTAGATCTTTTAATTTACTACAGAAATACTATAGTGCATCCGAGTAGGAAGACTAAAAGAGCTAGACTTGAGCTTGAAGATATGTGGAATATAATTACTATTGGAACAAGATATATAGAACTTGTGCTTTTATATATTATCGGATATAAAGGCGAGTATTCCAATAGGCTAAAAGATAGATCTTATGGAGAAGTAGAAGTAGTTCCTTGGGGCCAATAATAATTTAATTTTTAGAAAATTAAAAAATAAGAATAAAAAAATTAAAAATATCTATTGACAGATTTTGGTTTATGATTTAAAATCAATAACAAGAACAGTTTAGAAAATTTTATAAACACTTTTAAATGCTATGATAAGAAATAGTAGGAGTAGGTATCTTAATCAGAGAGTTTCCGGTTGGTGAGAGGAGCATTAGATTATACTTTGAACACATCTTTGAGCAGGACTTTGAAAGGACTTTTGTCCCAGTAGAAGATTTCGGTATCCTTGCACCCGTTACAGTGCTAGAGTATAGATAACACTATTGTACTTGATGAGGTTAGTGTCGTGAGGCATTAATAAAAAGAGGTGGAACCACGAGAGTCAACTCCCGTCCTCTAGCTATAGCTAGAGACGGGAGTTTTTAATACAATTTTTTATGCGCGCTAAAAATTTATGTTAAAAAATAAAATAAGATTGATACAAAAATTAGAAGTTAAAAAATTTATTAAAAAATTGATAATGGAGGAATAATTATGAAAAATATATTTAAAAAATTATGTATTTTAACTGCAATAGTAGTGCTAGTAGGAAGTATGGTAGGTTGTTCTGGTAAAAGCGATAAAGCTGCAGATAAAAATGATAAAAAAGAAATAGTGGTTGGATTTGATAATACATTTGTACCGATGGGATTTTTAGATGAAAAAGGTGAAACAGTTGGTTTTGATATAGATCTTGCAAAAGAAACTTTTGAAAGAATGGAAAAGGATGTTAAGTTCCAGCCTATAGATTGGTCGATGAAGGAAACTGAAGTTAATTCAGGAAATGTAGATGTGCTGTGGAATGGTTACTCTATAACTGATGAGAGAAAGAAGAAGATTTCTTATACAGACGCATACCTTCAAAATAAACAAATAATAGTTACGATGAGCGATTCTGATGTAAAGACTAAAGCTGATTTAAAAGATAAAGAAGTTGGCACTCAACAAGGGTCTACAGCATATGACGCAATCGAAAAAGATAAAGCATTTATGGAAACTTTAAAAGGTGGCACTCCAGTGCTTTACGACACATACGACAAAGCTCTTAGAGACTTAGAGATAGGCAGAACAAGTGCAGTTGTCGGCGATGAAGTTTTAGTTAGATATTATATGAGCCAAAAGGGTGAAGAAAAGTACAAAGTGCTAGAAGAAGACTTTGGACTTGAAGACTATGTAGTTGCAACAGCAAAGGACAATAAAGAGCTTAGTGATAAGATAAATGAGAAAATCAAAGTAATGAAAGACGATGGGACTTTCGAAAAGATATACAAAAAATGGTTTAAATAAGATTGGTAAATTTAGACAGATAATTTATGAGGGGGCCATATTATGTTACAAGGTTTGGGAATAGTTTTAGCGATATTTTTAATAACACTTATTGTATCGATACCGCTTGGCATTTTAGTTACATTTTTAAGATTGTCTAAAAATAAGCTGGTAAGTGGGATTACACAGTGTTATATACTTATAATGAGGGGCACACCACTGCTTTTACAAATGATAGTAATATTCTACGGCTTGCCGCTTATAGGTATAACTTTTGATAGGTTTACAGCAGGTATTATAGCCTTTATATTAAATTATGCAGCCTATTTCGCTGAAATATTTAGAGGTGGAGTCCAGTCTATAGATAGAGGGCAGTACGAAGCCTCAAAAGTACTTGGATTTGATAAAGTTACCATGTACAAAAGAATAATATTTCCCCAAGTTTTAAAGAGAATACTTCCTCCTGTTTCAAATGAAGTTATTACTTTAGTTAAGGATACATCTCTAGTGTATATACTTGGGCTAAATGATATTTTAAGAATAGCTCAAATTGCCATGAACAGGGATGTAAGTTTGATTCCGCTTTTTCAAGCAGGTGCTATATACCTAATATTTGTGGCAATACTTACAAAAGGATTTGAACTTTTAGAAAAAAAGTTTATGTACTATAAATAGGGGGTAAAATATGTTAAAGGTAGTGAATTTAAATAAGTCTTTTAAACAAAATAGGGTTCTTAAAGATATAACCTTCGAACTTGAAAAAGGTGAAGTAGGAGTATTATTAGGTAAATCAGGTGCAGGTAAAACTACTATTTTAAGATGTATCAACGATCTTGAAAAATTTGATAGTGGCGAGATAATTATTGATAATAAAACGATAAAGTCCAGTAAAGATATGGCGGAGATAAGGGGACAAATAGGAATGGTATTTCAAAATTTCAACCTATTTCCACACATGACTGTACTAGAGAATATAATAGAATCGCCTGTTAATATTTTTAAAGCGGATAGATATGAAGCAGAGAAAACTGCAAAAGAATTACTGAAATTAGTGGATTTAGAGGATAAATTAGACGCATATCCTTTTGAGCTATCTGGAGGGCAACAGCAGAGAGTTGCAATAGCCAGATCGTGTGCACTTATGCCTAAAGTACTGTGCTTTGATGAACCTACATCAGCTTTAGATTCAGATACGATTCAGAGAGTTGTAGCTATTATAAAAAAACTAAAAGACAAAGGTATGACTGTTCTTATAATAACTCATGATGTCGCTTTTGCAGACAGTGTAGCTGATAAAATTATCAGTATTAAAGATGGAGTAGTTGGGGACATAAAGCTTAAGGAGGAAATTTAAATGATTAAATTATACGGATATTCAAAATGTTCAACAGTTAGAAAAGCTAAAAATTGGCTTGATGAAAACAATATAGCTTACGAAGATATAGATATGGTTAAAGTTCCACTTTCAAGAGAAGAGATGGAAAATATTTATATAACTAGTGCTTTAGAAATAAAAAAATTCTTTAATACAAGTGGAATGAAGTATAGAGAATTAGGTCTAAAAGATGTAGTAAAGACAGAGCAAGCAGATAAGCTTTTAGATATTCTTGTAAGTGATGGAATGCTAATTAAAAGACCAATGCTATTTGATGGTAAGAAAGTACTTCTTGGTTTTAAAGAAGAGGCATGGAAAGAAGCGTTGTTGTCTCAAGACTAATTGATTGAATGCATTGGAGCATGAAGTGAATAAACAATAAATAGGTAAAAAAAGAAGATAGAAAAGTGATTATATTCAAAATTAGATTGGATATAATCACTTTTTTTATTGACTTTTTATATTTGCGCTGTTATTATGTGTATATAAAGTATATATACAGTATACACAGTTGAATTAGGAGAGGTGAAAATTTGAATATTAATATAAGTAATTCATCATCAGTTCCGTTGTATGAGCAGATTCAAAGTCAGATAAAGTCTGAAATAATCTCTCTGAATATAAAGCCTGGTGACGTATTACCATCTATAAGATCGCTAGCAAAAGAATTGAAAGTAAGCATAATAACTACAAAAAGGGCTTATGAAGAACTTGAGAAAGAGGGGTTTATCCAAATCGTTGCCGGCAAGGGAACTTTTGTTGCTAACCAAAATTCAGAAAGACTAAAAGAAATAGCTAAATACGAGATAGAATGCAAACTTGAAGAAATTATTAGGCAGGCAAAAGCAGTAGATGTGAGCTTTGAAGAATGGATAGAAATTTCAAAGAATTTATTTGAGGAGGTATAACATGGATGCAATAAAAATAAATAATTTGAGCAGAAAATTAGGAAAGTTTGAATTAGAAATCAATGATTTAAATATAATGAGTGGATTTATAACTGGTTTTATAGGTCCTAATGGATCTGGGAAAACAACTACAATAAAATTAATAATGAATATGATTAAAAAGGACAGCGGATCAGTTAAGATTTTCGGAAAAGAGTTTTTAGAGGACGATATATCAATTAAATCGCAAATTGGATATATATCGGATAAACCAGGTTTTCTAGAGGAATCAAAACTATCCGACCTTAAAAGAAACATATCGAGATTTTATAAAAATTGGGATGAGGGCTTATATAATTCTTATATAGAAGAATTCGGTATAGATGAAAGCAATAAATATCAATCTTTATCAAAGGGACAACAAAAGAAGTTTGAACTAGCTTTAGTTCTTTCACATCATCCAAAGCTTATAATTCTTGATGAACCAACAGCAAATCTAGACCCACTATTTAGGAACAGATTTTTAGAGATACTTCAAGAGAGAATTGATGTTGACGATTCAACTGTATTTTTGTCTACACATATCACTTCTGATTTAGACAAAGTGGGAGATTACGTAGTATTTATATATGATGGCAAAATAATTTTATCAGGAGTAAAAGATGAAATACTAGAAAAACACTGTAAAATTAAAGGCAAAAAAGAACTATTAGTTTCAGAAACTGAAGATTTATTTATATACATTGATGAAAATGAATTTGGATTTGAGGGTATTGTAGACGACAAAAATAGATCATACGACTTTTTTGGAAATGAAGTAGTTTACGATACTGTAAATTTAGAAGATATATTAAGATTCTATGTGGAGGCGAGAAGACATGAATAATGTTATGAATATTACAAAGCTAAGCTATACTAATCTATGGTCTATGAGAAAAATGTTAGTATCAATTTTAATATTTATTCCTATCAGTGCATTAAATCTATTTATACTTAACATGATAATTCCTATAACAGTATATAATTTTACTTACCAGGTTATGGCTTATGAAGATAAAGACAGTATAGACACATTAATTTCTTATTTACCAGTCACAAAAAAAGAATACATTTTGTCAAGATATGTATTAGCATTTATAAATTTACTAATTGGTATAACATTTTTTACATTAGGATACATATTTATATTAATGGTAAAAAATACTCTTTTGTCTTTGGCATACAAATTGATATTATGGACTTTGGATTTCAAACAACATATCTTCAACAAGGCGTATTAGGGGTTATAACAGCAATTCTTTCAATTAGTGCTTTGATACCATTTATAATTAAATTTGGGTCAATAAAGGGTAGATATATATCGATGTTTGTAGTAATGATATTTTTATTTGGAGCTATAGCTTTACAGGAAAATATCGACAATGTGATTACACAAACACTAATATCTCTTAACAATATTAACCTAATATTATTGACTGCACTCATCACTATTGTAGTTCTAACAATATCATATATATTATCAAAAATGATGTATAAAACTAAAGAAGTTTCAAGTGACAATAAATAAAAAACGATTTGAGATAAAATAATATATCCGACTACATTACAGCCTTTAGTTCAAGCTGTGGTAGTCGGATATATTATTTTATCTCAAATAGCTTTTTATTTATTGACACTATATTAAATTATCCACTTTATATATTTTTAGCAACTTCATAAGCATCCCACACAGCATACATTATATTACTTACCATATTAGCATCGCCAATTAAATGAATATCGTCTACATCGTATTTTATTTCGTTGTATAATTTATTTTGAGGAGAATATCCAATTGCAAGCACTATACTATCGGCATCTATTTCTTCTTCAATACCATTAGAATTTAGAATAAACCCTATATCAGTTTTTTTGCTTATATAGGAGTTGGATCTTACTTCGATTTTCTTGTATTCAATAAGTTCCAATAGCATGTCTAAATTGGCATGACATAGAGGGGCGTTGAGTTTAAGTATATCGCTCATTTTTTCAACTATAGTTACTTTCTTACCTTGCTCATGTAGCCAAAGGGCTGTTTCGCATCCAACAAGTCCTCCACCTACGATTACAACAGAATCTCCTACATTTTTTTTAGAAAGAAGAGCTTCTTCGGCTGTATATATATTTTCGGCTTGATCGATATCGATAAGTTTTGGGTCTGAGCCTGTAGCTAAAACTACAGTATCTGCATTATAAGATTTTATATTGTCTTTATTTACTTCTGTGTTTAATTTAACATCAACTCCTAATTCGTCGAGTTGAAGTTTATACCAACTTACTAGGTTTCTATCGTCTTCTTTAAAATCAGGAACACCGCCAGGAATAATATTTCCTCCTAGTATATTAGATTTTTCGAGTAGTGTAACTTTGTGACCTCTAATAGCAGAAACCCTTGCAGCTTCCATACCAGCGATTCCTCCGCCTACGACAAGAACATTCTTTTTATCGAAGGCTTTTGCGATAGAGTATTCATTTTCTCTACCACATGCAGGGTTGACAGCACATGAGAGTCCAGAGTAAGCGGCAACTCTTCCCATACAACCTTCTTGGCAAGATAGGCATGGACGGACGTGATCGAATTTTCCAGCACTTATTTTGTTCGGTACCTGAGGATCGGCAAGAAGAGGTCTACCAAGACCGATCATATCAGTTTTACCTGATAATATAGAGGCGCTTGATAGATCTGGATTTTCCATTCTACCGGCAGTAATTATAGGCACATCTACTACTTTTTTAAGTTTTTCATTAAACTCTAAGTACATTCCTTTTTTATGGTACATAGGTGGATGTGACCAATACCATGAGTCGTAGCTTCCAACATCACCGTTTAAAGCATCGTATCCAGCGTTGACTAAGATTTTAGCAGCTTCTATACCTTCTTCTATATCGCGCCCTTTTTCAACGAACTTTTCACCTGGAAGCCCGCCTTTTCTCCAGTCTTTAATAAAACTTTTTATACTGTAGCGAAGTGATACCGGGAAGTCTTCGCCGCATTCTGATTTAATTGCTTTAACTATTTCACATGCAAAGCGAAGTCTATTTTCTAAAGAACCGCCGTACTGATCTGTTCTGTTGTTAAAAAAGGATATTGCGAATTGGTCTAGTAAATATCCTTCGTGAACAGCATGTATTTCTACACCATCATAACCAGCGTTTTGAGCAACCTTAGCTGCTTCTGCAAATTTATTTATGTAAATATGAATTTCATCAATTGTCAGTTCTCTACAAGTCACATTATCTAGCCATCTGTGAGGTATTGGGGATGGTGCAACAGCTATATCTCCAACTAAGCTAGGTATAGAAACTCGTCCAAATCCAGCTGTAAGTTGTAGGAAAACCTTGGCACCGTAGGCATGAATTCTCTCTGTCATAATCTTGCTTGTCTTAACAAAATTTAATGGATTTAGAGTAGCACAAGGCATAGACGGCATAACACATTTTTCGATGTCGTTTTCAACATATGTAACACCAGTCATTATAAGCCCTGTTCCACCTTTAGCTCTTTCTACATAGTACTCCACACCTTTTTCGTTATAAGTTCCATCTTCATTGCAAAGTCCAGCAGGTCCCATTGGAGCCATAACAAAGCGGTTTTTAATTTCTAACGATCCAATCTTTATCGGTTCAAAAAGAATTTTGTGTGTTTCCTTCATAAACAATTCCTCCTAGAATATTATAGTAGTAAAGTTGAGTAAAATTAAAATTTTAACAGACTCACTTAAATTGTATAGAAAATGCAGCATAACTTCAATTAAATATAAAATCAAATAGTAGTTTATAATAAATAAATATAGTACGAAAAAATTATTATATTGACAATAATTATCTGAACTAGTATATTTATAGTATCAAACACAATGATGTGTTTACGAGAGCAGCGAAGCTCCATAGTATAACTATGGGGCTTTTTTGCATTTTTAAGGGAGGTCGCTAATGAAAAATTTTGAATTAAAAACAGAGATAAAATTTGGCCTTGGCTCATTAGAAGCACTGCAAGAGATTCAAGATAAAAGCGTATTGATAATAACAGATCCATTTATGGTGGAATCGGGGAATATAAATAAGATAGTTGAAAACTTAAAAGAAGCTACATATGAAATATTTAGCGAAATAGTTCCAGATCCACCTATAGAGACTATAGTTAAGGGAGTTGAAGCTTTTAATAAAGTTGACCCGAATGTGATAGTTGCAGTGGGTGGTGGATCTGCTATAGATGCAGCTAAAGCTATAATGGATTTTTCTAAAAAAATATTAAATAAAACATATGTAGAATTTATAGCTATACCAACTACAAGTGGTACAGGGTCAGAGGTAACATCATTTGCAGTTATAACAGATAAGCAAAAAGGGGTGAAATATCCTCTAGTTTCTGATGATTTACTTCCAGATATAGCAATTTTAGATCCAGAACTTGTAAAGACAGTGCCTAATTTTATAACTGCAGATACTGGAATGGATGTACTGACACATGCGATAGAGGCTTATGTCTCAATAAATGCAGATGATTTCTCAGATGCTTTTGCTGAAAAAGCTATAAAACTTGTATTTAAATATTTGAGAAGAGCTTATAATGACGGTGAAGATATAGAAGCAAGAGAAAAAATGCACACAGCTTCTTGTTTGGCAGGACTTGCATTTAACCACGCTTCACTTGGAATAAACCATTCCATAGCACATGCTCTAGGCGGCAAGTTTAAAATACCACACGGAAGAACAAATGCGTTATTGCTTCCACATGTTGTAGAGTACAATTCGGATATTAAAAATAATGCTGGCGGAGAGTATTCTATTGCTGCACAGAAATATTACGAAATAGCAAAGCTTTTAGATTTTAATTCTACTAATATAAGAGTAGGTGTAAAACGTCTAATAAATGAGATTAAATACTTACAAAATGATATGAATATGGTTACAACTTTGAGAGAATGTGGTATAAAAGAGAAGGATCTATCAGCATTTGAAGATGAAATTGCGGTAGCAGCATTAAATGATACTTGCACTAAGACAAATCCTAAGAATCCTACACACAAAGAGATAGTAAGTATTATAAAGAATCTTATCTAGCAAATAGTGCTAAGTATTGAAAATAATACAAAGGGAAAACCTTTTAATTTTATTCTAAAAATATTGACAATTATAAACATAATATTTATAATGATAGTAAGTTAAATAATATATCACAATGGAGTGATATTAGAGTAGAAAAGCAATGGGGCTTCTTGAAGACAATGATATTTTGTCTTTGTGGAGCCCCTATTTAATTTTAGAAAGCAGGGAAAATTTTGAGTGAAGATAATGTACAAAGGGTAATACAAGAATATGTTCCTGGTAAACAAGTTACACTTGCTCATATAATAGCAAATCCGAGTGAAGACATATATAAGAAGTTAGGCCTTGTCCTAGATAAAAAAGATGCTTTAGGGATTTTAACGATAACTCCTAGTGAGGCTTCTATAATAGCTGCAGATGTAGCAACTAAGGCTTCGGGTGTCGCTCTAGGTTTTATAGATAGATTTAGTGGATCATTAGTTATAAGCGGTGACGTAAGTTCTGTTGAATCGGCTCTAGACGAAGTTTTAATGGTTCTTGGAAATATGTTGAGTTTCTCATCTACTAAGGTTACAAGGACATAAATATGAAAAATGTAATCTTTATGGGAAAAACAGGAAGTGGGAAGACTACACTATGCCAAAAGCTAGATGAACTAGAACTTGAATACAAAAAGACACAATCAATAGAACTATACAATGATGCAATAGATACACCAGGTGAATATATGGAGAATAGGACACTGTATAACGCACTTATGACTACCTCGGTAGATGCAAAAATAATAGCTTTAGTGTATGATTGTACTCAGGAAGAGAATTATATAGCACCAGGATTTGCAACAATGTTTAATAAAGAAGTAATAGGCATTATTACAAAAATCGCCATAGCTACAAAAGCAGAGATAGATTTAGCATTTGAGCAATTAACTATGGCAGGAGCTAGTAAAATCTTTAAAGTAGACACAATAGAAGATATAGGAATTAAAGAACTTCGTTCTTATTTAAAAATAAAGAATAAAAAATAGTTTTTTAAATAAGCTAATGCTATGGAATCTAATGTATCTATGTACATTCTTAATTGAGGTGGATAATATGAAAAGAAAAATATTATTAGTCGACGATGACCCGCTTATAAGGGCGGATATTAAAGATATGCTACTTGACAGAGGATATAATATAATTGGTGAAGCTTGCGACGGTTTTGAGGCAGTTGAAGAGTGCAAGAAACATAGTCCTGACCTAGTTATACTCGATATAGACATGCCAATATTAGATGGAATAAAAGCAGGTAAGATAATCAATAAGGAAAATCTTGCTGGAGGAATACTTTTGTTAACATCTTTTGATGGCGATGAGTATATAGAGAAAGCTAAAAGCATAGGAGCTTTTGGATATATAGTAAAGCCACCCAATGAGAAGATAATTATACCTACGATAGAGATGTGTTTATCTAAAGTTGAAGAGTTTGAAAAAATGAAAAAAAATTTAGACGATATAAATTCTAAATTAACAGAAAGAAAGATAATAGAAAAGGCAAAGGGCATACTTATCAAAGAATATAGCATAACAGAAGAGGATGCGTATTCACGAATTAGAAAGCTTAGTATGGATAAGAGAACTACTATGGTGGAAATCTCAAAAACGATTATAATAGGTTATGATGCTTAATATAGATAAGTCAATCAGAGAAATCTGCAAAAGAGAAACATCTTTAAATGAGATAGAGATTGATAAGATAATAGAAGTATCTAAATCCATACAATTTATGGCAGATTTTTACGAAAGTGATGTATTTGTAGATGTACTCGGTAAAAAGATGTCTGAAGCGTTTGTAGTAGCCCACAGTATGCCTGAAAATAAATCTTTATACAGTGAAAATATAGCAGGAAAACCTGCATTACAAGAGAATGAACCAGGGGTTATAGAAGTATTTCGAACTGGTAATTTAAAAAGAGATATTAAAGCTTTAACACAAGAGTACAAACTAGTAAAGCAGACTATTCAGCCTATAAATTTAGAGGACAAGACAATAGGAGTCATAATAGTAGAAAAAGATATAAGTGAAGATTTAAAAGAAGATTTTAGTATAATGAATTCTGTTAAAGATACAAGTTCTTACAACTTTATAAACTTGTTCAAAAATAACGACTTTTTTATAGATAATTTGAACTCTTCAATACTTGTATTCGATGAGAATGGCTACTTAAAGTTAAAAAATAAAAATGCTGAAGAGCTGTACAGAAATTTAGGGTTTACAGATGACATAATAGATAATCATTACGATTGGTTGACTCTTGAAAATGATGAATTTGAAGCATTTAAAGACGAGGATTATGATACAAAAGAAGTTTACATCGGCGATATGTACTTGTCTATTAAAAGTATACCAATAAAAGATGGTGTATTTAAGTTGGCAAAGGTGATTCAAAATGTAACTGAATTAAAAAAGAAAGAAGCAGAACTCGTTTTAAAATCGGTAGCTGTTAAAGAGGCTCACCATAGAGTGAAAAATAATCTATACACAGTAATTTCTCTACTTAGAAAACAAAGTAGATTATCTAAAAATGAAGAAGTGAAAAGCTGTCTTGACAATACTGTTAATAGAGTATTTGCAATACTATCTACACACTATTTACTGTCAAAAGAAGTTGACAATAAGATATCTATAAAGGATGCTATTGATCTGCTTATTAGCAATATACAGGGTGGATATAGCGACAACAAAGATATAAATATATATATATCAGGAGATGATTTCGAAATAAGTGGCGATAAAGCAACTTCACTGTTACTGGTAATGAATGAAATCATTCAAAATTGTTTTGATCATGCTTTTGAAGGTCGAGACTGTGGGAATATACAGATACTGATTAATCAAGAAGAAAAATTTAAGAACATAGCGATAGCCGATGATGGAATTGGTCTAGATGAAAGTAAAGTAAACAATGATAGTTTAGGTACTTTCATAATAGAAAGCTATGTCCAACAAGTATTAAAAGGTGAAATTGTAAGACAATCAAATAAAAATGGTACAAAAGTACTTATTAAGATACCAAAACAGATAACTAATCTACAAAGTAGTAGTTTTAATTAAGCAAAGGGGCTTAAGGTTATTGATAAATGAGGTTGTTATCCTCTATTTATCATAACTTTGAGCCCCTTTGCTTGTTTACAACATACTTTGTACTCTTGGAGGTGAATATGTGAAAGAAGAATTACTTAGCGTTGGTATCGATATCGGTACCAGTACAACTCAACTTATATTTTCTAAGCTTACAGTAGAAAATACAGCTTCAAACTTCTCAGTGCCTAGGATAAGTATAGTGGACAAAGAGATAGTTTATAGAAGTAAGGTATATTTTACACCTTTAATTTCAACAACAGAAATAAATGGAGAAGAAATTAAAGAGATTGTAGAGTCTGAATATAAGAAAGCAAATATAGACAAGGATGACATACAGACTGGAGCTGTAATAATCACTGGTGAGACAGCAAGAAAAGAAAACGCCAATGATGTTTTACATGCACTCAGTGGATTTGCAGGAGACTTTGTTGTCGCAACTGCGGGGCCAGATCTTGAGAGTATTATTTCAGGGAAAGGTGCAGGTGCACATATATATTCAAAAGAACATTCTACTACTGTTGTAAATATAGATGTAGGCGGTGGAACAAGTAACCTATCGCTTTTTAAAAGAGGTGAAGTAGTAGATACAGGATGTTTAGATATTGGTGGAAGACTAATAAAGGTCGATGTTGCAAGTAAAGAAGTCACTTATATCTCACCGAAAATTGAGACTATTATCGAAGATAAAAATCTAAATATCCGAGTAGGAACAAAAATAACAAAAGATAATATAAATCCAATCGTAAATATAATGAAAGACATTATAGTGGAAAGCATCGGACTAAAAGAAAAAAGTGAATTATTCGATTTTCTAGTTACTAATAAGTCTATTTCACTAGATGAAGATATAAAAAATGTATCATTCTCTGGAGGAGTTGCCGACTACGTTTATTACGATGGTTCTATAGATGATTATTTTAAATATGGAGACCTAGGTATTTTATTAGGACAAGCAATAAAAAATTGTGAAGAACTGAGAAATATCAATGTAATAAAGCCGCTAGAAACAATACGTGCAACTGTTGTTGGAGCAGGATCTCATACAACTGAGGTAAGTGGAAGTACTATTACTTACACTAATGATGCTTTTCCAATTAAAAACTTGCCGATTTTAAAACTTTCAATGGATGAAGAAAGCGGTAACTCGAAAGAACTAAGCGAATCAATTAAGACAAAATTAAATTGGTTCAAGCTAGAAAATGATCTTCAAAAAATTGCAATAGCAATTAATGGACAAAAAAATCCGAGCTTTGAAAAAGTTACAGAATATGCTAAAGGCATTGTCGATGGCATGAGTGAAATAGTAGAGAAAAAACTGCCGTTTATCGTGATTGTAGAAAACGATATGGCTAAAGCACTAGGTCAATCCATATATGCGTTGTTAAATTACAAAACAGATATAGTATGTATAGACAGTATTAAGGTTGAAAATGGAGACTACATCGATATAGGAAAACCTATTGCGGATGGAAAAGTTTTACCAGTGGTAATAAAAACATTAGTTTTTAATTAATAAATGGAGGTATACACATGATTTTAAAGACTAGATTATTTGGACACACATATCAGTTCAAAAATTTATATGATGTAATGGCGAAAGCAAATGAAGAAAAATCAGGTGATAAGTTGGCAGGACTAGCGGCTGAATCCGCAGAGCAAAGAGTAGCAGCAAAGGTAGTTTTATCTAATATTACTCTTGCTGATATAAGAAACAATCCAGCTGTTGACTACGAAAAAGATGAAGTAACAAGAATTATACAAGATGCTGTAAATGAAAAAATTTATACAGATATCAGAAACTGGACTGTTTCAGATTTAAGAGAATGGTTATTAGACAGCGATACTACAGGAGCTGATATTAGAAGAATTTCTAGAGGATTAACTTCTGAAATGATATCTGCAGTAGCTAAACTAATGTCAAATATGGATTTAATCTATGCAGCTAAAAAGATTAAAGTAACGGCTCATTGTAACACTACCATAGGTGAAGAGGGAACTTTATCAGCTAGACTTCAACCAAACCACCCAACTGATGACCCAGATGGAATTATGGCATCGCTTTTAGAGGGACTTACTTACGGGATAGGAGATGCAGTTTTAGGTCTTAATCCAGTAGATGACTCAGTTGAAAGTGTAACTAAAGTATTAAAGAGATTTGAAGAGGTAAAACAAAAATACGAAATCCCTACTCAAAACTGTGTACTAGCACACGTTACTACACAGATGGAAGCTATAAAAAAAGGAGCTCCAGCAGACCTTATATTCCAATCAATAGCTGGATCTGAAAAAGGAAATGAAGCTTTTGGTTTTAACGGTCAAACAATAGAAGAAGCTAGACAATTAGCTTTAAGAGAAGGAACAGCTACTGGGCCAAATGTAATGTACTTTGAAACAGGACAAGGTTCAGAACTTTCTTCAGAAGCGCATCACGGAATAGATCAGGTTACGATGGAAGCAAGATGTTATGGATTTGCTAGAAAATACGAACCTTTCCTAGTAAATACTGTTGTAGGATTTATAGGACCAGAGTATCTATACGATGCAAAACAAGTAATGAGAGCAGGTTTAGAAGACCATTTCATGGGTAAACTTAGTGGACTTCCAATGGGAGTTGACGTTTGTTATACAAACCACATGAAAGCAGATCAAAATGATATGGAAAATCTAGCAGTTCTATTAACTACTGCAGGTTGCACATACTTCATGGGTATACCACACGGAGATGATGTAATGTTAAACTATCAAACTACAGGATACCATGAAACAGCATCGCTTAGAGAGATGTTTGGACTTACAGCAATAAAAGAGTTTGATGCTTGGCTTGAAAAGATGGAATTCTCAAAAAATGGTAAGTTAACTAGTAGAGCTGGAGACGCATCTATATTATTAGGATAGGAGGTTTTGTGATGAATGAAAAAGAGTTAAGAGGTTTAGTTGAACAACTTGTTGAACAAATGGCTGGGAATATTGATGTAGATAAGATTCAAGACACTATAAAAAATGAGTATGTAAGTGAAGTTGATAACGATGGATGTATCGATGATATAACTGAAATAGATATTAAAAAACAATTACTTGTAAAAAATCCTAAAGATGCAGAAGCTTATTTAGATATGAAAGCAAAAACTCCTGCAAGGTTAGGAATAGGTAGAGCTGGTGCGAGATACAAAACTGATACTGTTTTAAGATTTAGAGCAGACCATGCAGCAGCACAAGATGCAGTATTCTCATATGTAGATGAGGATTTTGTAAAAGAAAACAATTTATTCGCAGTAGAGACACTGTGTAGAGATAAAGATGAATATCTTACTAGACCAGATTTAGGTAGAAGATTTTCTAAAGAAACAATAAATGCAGTTAAAGAAAAATTAGGAACTAAACAAAAAGTATTACTTATGGTAGGAGATGGACTTAGTTCAGCTGCTATAGAGGCAAACTTTAAAGACTGCGTTGAGTCAATAAAGCAAGGTCTTAAGATGTATGGAATTGAAACTGGAGAAATACTTTTTGTAAAACACTGTAGAGTTGGTGCTATGGATCAACTTGGTGAAGAATTAGATTGCGAAGTAGTATGTATGCTTGTAGGAGAAAGACCTGGCCTTGTAACTGCAGAATCTATGTCTGCTTATATAACATATAGACCTAAAATAGGAATTGCTGAGGCAAAAAGAACTGTTATATCAAACATACACAAAGGTGGAACAACTGCTGTTGAGGCAGGGGCACATATATCAGAACTTATAAAACTATGTTAGATAAAAAAGCATCTGGAATTGACCTAAAATAATTAGTTAGGGGAGTATAGAATATGAAAAATGATGTAATTCGCCCAAATATATTGGGAACAAAGATAATACCAAATATATCTGTAGAAATGGCAGAAAAATTAAAATTAAAACCACATCAAAAAAGTTTAGGACTTATAACTTCTGACTGTGATGACGTGACTTATACAGCTTTAGATGAAGCAACTAAAGCATCAGAGGTAGATGTTGTATACGCTAAATCAATGTATGCTGGTGCAGGAAGCGCATCGACTAAGATAGCAGGAGAAGTTATTGGAATTATAGCAGGACCTAGTCCAGCAGAAGTAAGAAGTGGTCTAAATGCAATAGTTGATTTTATGGAGTACGGAGCGTCATTTATAAGTGCAAATGACGACGATTCTATAGTTTACTACGCGCATTGTGTATCTAGAACTGGAACTTATCTTTCTGAATTAGCTGGAGTTAAAGAAGGTGAAGCATTAGCTTACCTAGTAGCACCACCATTAGAATCAATGTACGCTTTAGACGCCGCTCTAAAAGCTGCAGACGTAAAACTTTGTGAACTATTTGAACCTCCTACTGAGACAAACTTTGGAGGGGCATTACTTACAGGATCTCAATCAGCTTGCAAGGCAGCGTGTGACGCATTTGCTGAAGCTGTTAAATCAGTAGCAGAGAATCCAACAGGATTTTAATTAAATGAAATCTTTAGGATTAATTGAAGTTATAGGTTTTGTTTCGGCTGTAGAGGCGAGCGATGTTTGCTTAAAAGCTGCAAATGTTAACCTTTCAAGAATTGATAGAGTCGGCGGCGGTATAGTCACTGTAAGTATAGTTGGAGATGTAGGAGCAGTAAAAGCTGCAGTAGATGCTGCTCAGATAGCTGTAGAAAGAATAGGAACACTGAGATCAGCTCATGTAATACCGAGATTAAACTCAGATGTAGAAGAATATTTATTTAAACCTAATAATGATGAACCAAAACATAAAATTGATGAGGTTAGCTCAGACTCTAAAAAATCAGAAGATACTATAGAAGAAATAGAAACATTAGAATCAAATGAAATTGCAGAGTTTGAAATAATAGAGTCTCAAGAAGTGACAGAGATACAATCAGTTGAAGCGGATGAAGTAGCTGGAAAACAAGAAACAGCTGAATTGGAAATTGAAATAACTAAATCAGAGGCAGTAAAAGAGTTAGACACAATCAATTTAAAAGAAGAGGTTCAAGAAAAAGATACAAGTAAACTTGAAAAAGAAACTTCAGATTTATCTAAAATCAGTGTTAAAGAGCTTAAGGCAAAAATAAAAACACTTGATCCTTCGATAAGTACAAATACTTTAAAAAGGATGAAGAAGGAGGAGCTTGTAGAGTTTATTGATAAGATGAATAGAGAGGATAAATAGTTATGGAACTTGTAGATAGAGACTTAATTTCAATACAAGAGGTCAGAACTCTTGTTAAAAAAGCTAAGATTGCTCAAGAAAAATTAGCTAAGTTAGATCAAGATCAGATAAATAAAATAGTAAAAGCTATTGCCGATGCTGCGTGTGAAAACGCATCTAGATTAGCAAAGATGGCTAATGAGGAAACAGGCTTTGGTAAATGGGAAGATAAGATAGTAAAAAATACCTTTGCTTCTCAAGGAGTTTATGAATATATAAAAAATGAAAAAACTGTAGGAATAATTGGAGAGAATCCAGCGGAAAAGACTATAGAGATAGCTACTCCACTAGGAGTTATAGCAGGATTAATACCTTCTACTAATCCTACTTCTACAGTAATATATAAAACATTAATATCAATAAAATCAGGAAACACTATTGTGTTTTCACCGCATCCAAATGCTAAAAACTGTATTATTGAGACAATTAAAGTAATAAATGATGCAGCTAAAAGCGCAGGTTGCCCAGAAGATGCAGTACTTTGTATAACTACACCTACTATGCAGGCAACAAGTGAGCTAATGAAGCATAAAGATACAGCTATGATACTAGCTACTGGTGGAGAAGCAATGGTTAAGGCTGCATATTCATCAGGAACACCTGCAATAGGAGTAGGGCCTGGAAATGGACCAGCTTTTATCGATAAGAGTGCAGATGTGAAATTAGCTGTAAAGAGAATTATAGATTCTAAGACTTTTGACAATGGTGTAATTTGTGCATCAGAACAATCTATAGTAGTAGAAAAAGCTATGGAAGAAAAAGTTGTAAAAGAGTTAAAAGATCAAGGTGCACATTTACTTACAGATGATGAAAGTAAAAAACTATCTAAATTTATATTAAGAGCTAATGGAACTATGAATCCAAAGATAGTTGGTAAAAGTGTAGCTCAGATATGTGAACTTGCTGAACTTAAGGATGTACCAAAAGGATCTAAGATATTAGTAGCTAGAGAAACTGGAGTTGGCGCTAATGTAGCATATTCTAGAGAAAAGCTTGCACCAATACTTGCATTCTATGTTGAAGAAAATGTAGACAGAGTAGTAGATAGATGTAGAGAAGTATTATTAAATGAAGGAGCAGGTCATACTTTTTCAATGCACGCAAATGATGATGATTTAGTAAGAAAATTCGCTTTACAAATGCCTGTATCAAGAATAATGGTAAATACTCCTTCAGCACTTGGTGGAATTGGAGGATCAACAAATCTAGTTCCTGCACTTACACTAGGATGTGGTGCAATAGGTGGTAGTTCTACATCAAACAATATAGGACCACTTGATCTTATAAACATCAAGAGAGTTGCCTATGGAGTTAAAGAAATAGAAGAACTAAAAGGTAACAAAGCTAGTTCAGAAAATCAACTATTAGATTCAGTTGGAAAAGATGAGCTAATAGATTTACTTGTAGAAAAAATAGTAAAAAAATTAGTTTAGTAAGTTAAGCTATTAAATTAATTAAGCAAGTTAATAAATATGTTAGTAATTTAAATTAAAATAAATAATATAAAAAATTTTGGAGGAAATAGATATGGCAAACGCAAACGCATTAGGGATGATAGAAACTAAAGGATTAGTAGGAGCTATAGAAGCTGCAGACGCAATGGTTAAAGCAGCAAATGTTCAATTAGTAGGTAAAGAGCAAGTTGGCGGTGGTTTAGTAACTGTTATGGTAAGAGGAGATGTAGGAGCAGTTAAAGCCGCTACAGATGCAGGAGCAGCTGCAGCTGAAAGAGTAGGAGATCTAGTATCTGTACACGTTATACCAAGACCACACTTTGAAGTTGATGCAATACTTCCAAAAGTAACTGAATAATATTGGATTAAATTTTAAAATCTAACAAAAATGTGCTACTTATTTCTAGTAGCACATTTTATCCATCTGATAGGAGATGAGATAGATGGGAGTTATAACAGAAGCGGAAATAAGAAAGCAAATTAGTAAAAATAAAGAACTTAAAACTTTCTATATTGAAAGAGGTCAGATTGTGACTCCATCTGCAAAATCATATTTATCCGAAAAAAATATTGAGATAAAGTATATGGATGATAAAGAAGATTTTAACAATAATATAGGCAAAGATAATAATGACGATGAAAATGGAAAAATTAAAGAAGAATCAGTAAAAAAGTACAAGTATACTACGGTATTCGGTGGGCATATGGCAGAAAAACCAGAGCATATGACTCAACTTAATGGTAATTTACTCGTATTTAAAGACCATAAAAGGATTATTTTAAGGGGAAAACTTGATTCACTTGAAACAAAGATATTAGAATCTCAGATTATATGTATAAAAAATGGTATGGAAAGTTTAGCAAAAGACTTGGATGAAGTACTTTCATTTATAAGAACCATCTTAAGATGTGAAGTATTAGATGAGCCATTAGAAGAATTTACTTTACTTGGGCTTACTACAAAAGAGCTTAGAGAACAGTCTCATTATCCTAAGAAGTACTTTGGAATAGACCATGAATATATAAGCTATAAAATGGGTGAAGTAGTAGTATCTATAAATAGCATTAGAACTTCAGTTAGAGAAGTTGAACTCTCATTATATGAAGCATTTAAAGGTGAATACGGCCAAATAGAGAGGGAAGATTTAATGAAAGGTCTAAATAGACTATCTTCTCTATGTTGGATATTAATATACAAAGTAAGAACTGGTGAATACAAGTAAGGAGATTTTATGGAAAATATATTAAATGAAATTGTTGAAGAAGTTTTAGCTAAAGTAAAAAAAGAAGCGTTTATTGAAGTAGAGGCATCTGGAAGACATGTACATTTAAGCAGAGTAGATATGGAGGCTTTGTTTGGTTCAAACTATGAGCTTACAAAGGCTAAAGACTTATCTCAACCTGGGCAGTACGCATGTAAAGAAAGAGTGACAATCACTGGGCCAAAAGGAAGTATAAAAAACGTTATAGTTTTGGGTCCATGTAGATCAAATACACAAGTAGAAGTTTCGCTTACAGATTTAGCATCATTAGGTCTTAAAGCTCCTGTTAAACAAAGCGGAGATTTAGAAGGAAGTCCTGGACTAAAAATTTCTGCAGGAGATAATGAAATAAGTATAGACAGAGGTCTAATAGTAGCAAAGAGACATATACACATTACGCCAGAGGATGCTACAAAGTTTGGTGTACATGATAATGAAGTAATAAATGTAAAAGTTTTCGGAGATAGACCTCTTGTATTTGAAGATGTTGTAGTTAGAGTAAATGCAAATTATAGAACGTATATGCATATTGATTACGACGAGGCAAATGCTTGTGGCTTTAAAAAAGGTACTGTGGCAAAAATAGTAAAGTAACCTCTAGGAGGAGAAATATGTTGAATTACGATTATCTAGTAAATAGTATAGTAGATGAATTATATAAAAAAATAAACGACTTAGATATAAGCGTCAAACCAAAAGCAGTAGTACTTTGGCCAAACAATAAAGAAGAATTAGAGACTTTAAAAGATAAATTTGAAGTTGCTGAATTTAGCGATGAGATAAGGGACTGTGACATAGTTGTTGTATCAAGACTTTGCATGCGCGGTCTATGTAACTTGGCATCAGGCAACAGTACTTCAGATGAGGAAAGATTTATTTTAAAAATGCTTATGAAGGGCAAGAAGTATTTGTCCTTCATAACAACTTGGAGTACAAAAGATATAAATCTACGGCACCAAAAGCTCTATACAATAAATATGTAGAGTATGAAGATGAAATATGTAAATACGGAATAAAATTAGTAGAAGATTTATCTTGTATAACTCTAGATAAAGATGTTAGATCGAATAAAAGCTACACTGAGAAATGTATTGTTGAAAGTCCAGTAAAATACATTGATAGTGCCAAAGAGAACATAGCGATTAAATCTCTTGATTTAAGTGCAAAAAAATTAATTTCTGAAAGTGATCTGAGAAAATATAAATCAAATGACCTACAGGAATTAATAGTAAACAAAAAAAGTATAATAACTCCACTTGCAAGTGATTTTGTAAGAGTACATCACTTGAATTTGATTAGAGTTTAAGGAGTATATCATGGAGATAGGAAAAGTTGTAGGAAATGTATGGGCGACTAGAAAAGACGAAAAGTTAAGTGGACAGAAACTTTTGGTCGTAAAACTATTAAAAAGCAAAAGTGAATATAAAGATGGATTTTTAGTCGCAGCAGACAATGCAGGTGCAGGTAATGGTGATTTAGTTTTAATCACTAAAGGAAGTGCAGCCAGAGAATCTCTAGAAAAAAAATTAGTACCTGTAGATGCGACTATAGTAGGAATAATAGACGAGTTAGAGGTAGATGATGAGTAAAAAATCTTAACTTAAACGGAGGAAAATTATGAGTATAAACGAAATCATAATTTACGTAATGGCAATATTTATGGCACTTGGAGCGATAGACAAGTGTATCGGGAACAAATTTGGTTTAGGTGAGCAGTTTGAAGAGGGAATCGTAGCTATGGGTTCTCTAGCTGTATCAATGGTTGGGATAATATGTCTAGCACCAGTTCTAGCAACTGTACTAAGCCCTGTAGTAGTACCTTTATTTGATTTTTTAGGAGCTGACCCAGCAATGTTTGCAGGAAGTATACTAGCAAATGATATGGGTGGAGCATCACTTGCTATGGAACTTGCAAAAGATCCAAATGCAGGATTATTTGGAGGACTTATAATTGGAGCTACAATGGGGGCTACAATAGTATTTATAATACCAGTTGCACTAGGAATTATAGAAAAAGAAGATCAAAAGTTCCTAGCTACAGGAGTATTAGCCGGAATAATAACTATACCAGTAGGAGCATTTGTAGGTGGTTTAGTGGCTGGATTCCCAATGATGATGGTTATAAAAAATCTAGTGCCAATAATATTATTCGCAATTATTATTGCAATAGGATTAATGAAATTTGAAAATGCAATGATAAAAGGATTCACATATTTCGGTAAAGGCGTAGTAATAGTTGCAACATTAGGACTAGCAGCAGGAATAATAGAAGCCTTAACAGGAGTAGTAATAATAAAAGGAATGAATCCTATACATGATGGTATAGCGATAGTTGGAGATATAGCACTAGTATTAGCTGGAGCATTCCCACTAGTTTTCGTAATAACTAAAGTATTCAACAAACCACTTATGGCACTTGGTAAAGTATTAGGAATAAACGAAAAAGCAGCAGCAGGATTAGTTGCGAGTTTAGCTAACTGTATACCAATGTTAGGTATGATGAAGGATATGGATAACAAAGGTAAGATTATAAACGTTGCTTTTGCAGTATCAGCAGCATTTGTATTCGGAGATCACCTAGGATTTACAGCAGGATTTAGCCAAGAGATGATAACTCCTATGATAGTATCAAAACTAGTTGGAGGTATATCAGCAGTACTTCTAGCCATGTTTATCGCTAATAAGACTATTAAAAAGGAGAACGCATAATGGATATGAATAATATAGATAAGAGTGTACTTGAAAAATTAGTAAGAGAGATACTAGAGGAAAAGTTAAGTTCTTCAAAGGATGGAGTTGACTTTATCAGAAATAAAGATAAAAGTGGAATAACATCAATAAAACTTCCTACTGTTAAGGTAGATGAAAGCAATAGACTAGATACAGGAAATTCTAATGATGTAGTTTACACAAAAGATTTATTTACACTAGAAGAAAGTCCAAGACTTGGATGTGGTGTAATGGAGATGAAAGAAACTACTTTTGATTGGACTCTTGATTACGATGAGATAGATTATATAATAGAAGGTACGTTGGACATAATGATAGATGGAAGAAAAATATCTGCCAGTGCAGGAGAGCTTATATTAATACCTAAGGGAAGTAAAATACAGTTTTCTGTAAAAGACTACGCTAGGTTTATATATGTAACATATCCAGCAGATTGGGCAAATAATTAAACCAGTAATTGCATAAATAAATCCTAATATTGATATTTTGTTTTTAGAAGAAATATAAAGATTAAATAGAGGTGTATTGTCAGAAATAACTGTCGATTCACCTCTATTTTTATGTATCTATAGATAGACGCACCTATATCTTTCATGTAAAATAAAAGTATAGATTAATTGACTATATAAAGTATAAATGAGATGTGTAAATGTGGAGATTACAACATTTGGAATTTTATTTAGTCAGGCATTAGCAATCGTATTAATAATAAAAAATTCGAGCTATTTTATTGTTTAATTAGGAGCTTTCGTTGGTGGAATTATTAGGGGCGTCAATTGCAACTACTACTTTCTCAGATACTATTGTATATTCGCAGATTTCAAATGTCACAGAACCATCTTGGATAAATGTAAGAGCGAATACATTTTCACAGTAATTCAGTTTGCTTAGAAAATTATATAATTTCAACAAAACTATTAAGATAAATAGGTATATGTTATAATAAAAGATAGTTATTATTATAATAATTGATTAATTTTTTTAAGTTGTAATAAAAAGATAATATTATTTTTAGGAGGTTTTCTTTTGTTAGAAAAAAGTAAAATTGATTCTCTAAAAGATTACATAAAAAATCTTGGTAATGTTGTAGTAGCATACTCTGGTGGGGTTGATAGCAATTTACTCTTAAAAGTAGCTAAAGATACCCTAGGAGATAATGTTATAGCAGTTACTGTACATGCTCCAGTTCATTCTGATAGAGAGATAAAGGAAGCTATTGAGTATACTAAAAAATACGGTGTAAAACACATAGTACTTAAAATAGATGATCTTGAGTTAGAGGAATTAGTAGAAAATGGGTCACAGAGATGTTACTACTGTAAAAAGTATATATTTACTCAAATTAGGCAAATAGCTAGAGAAAAAAATATAGAAAACGTAGTCGATGGAACTAATTTGGATGATTTAGGCGATTACAGACCAGGACTTAAAGCTCTTGAGGAGCTTTCTATAATAAGTCCATTAAAGGAGTGTGGATTTTCTAAATCAGAAATCAGAGACTTTTCATATGATCTAAAGCTTGAAACTTACAATAAACCAGCTTTTGCATGTCTGGCAAGCAGGGTTCCATATGGAACTAAAATAACAGTAGAGAAATTAAGAGCCATTGAAGAGAGTGAAAACTACCTTATAGAGCTTGGATTTAAACAATTTAGAGTTAGAATGCACGACGAAATTGCAAGGGTTGAGGTAGATAAAAAAGAGATTGAAAAATTTTTTGTAGGTAATACTATGGAAAAAGTAGATAATAGATTAAAAGAATTAGGATTTAACTATGTTACATTAGACATGTCCGGTTATAAAATGGGAAGCATGAATGTAAATGTAGAGTAATTAGGAGGAAAAATGAAAAATTACACGTTGGTAGCACCATGCTTTTTCGGTATGGAAAAAATGTTGGCTAGAGAAATAAAAGATTTAGGATTTGAAATTATAAAAACAGAAGATGGAAGGATTACTTACAAAACTGATGAAGCCGGTATTGCTAAATCAAATATATGGCTAAGATGTGCTGAGAGAATTCATCTAAAGGTTGCAGAGTTTGAAGCTAGAAGCTTTGATGAACTGTATGAAAACACAAAGAGGGTAAACTGGGCTAGTTTTATACCTATTGGAGCAGAGTTTCCAATTTCAAAAGCCTCTTCAATCAAATCTAAACTACACAGTACACCAGATATACAGTCTATTGTTAAAAAAGCAGTAGTAGATAGTTTAAAAAAGAGTTATCTAGAGTCTGGTCTATTAAAAGAAGATAAAGAAAAGTATCCTATATTCGTATTTATACATAAAGATAAAGTTGTAATTACAATAGATACTACTGGTGATGCACTGCACAAGAGGGGATATAGAGAAAAGGCAAATAAGGCACCAATAAGGGAAACTCTAGCTGCGGGTCTTGTATACCTTACTCCGTGGAGACCAGGAAGAACACTAGTAGATCCTATGTGCGGATCTGGAACTATATTAATCGAAGCTGCTATGATAGGTCTTAATATGGCTCCAGGGCTTAATAGAGAGTTTATATCAGAGAAGTGGAGAACTTATGATAAACAATTTTGGTGGGATGAAAGAAGAAAGGCATTTGATAAAATAGATACAAGTGAGGACTTTAAAATTAAAGGTTATGATATAGATGAAGAGTCCATTGAAATAGCTAAAGAAAATGCAGAAATAGCTGGGGTAGAAGACTATATAGATTTTGAAGTCGGCGATGTTACGAAGTTTAAGAGCTATGAGGAATATGGATTTATAATAACAAACCCTCCTTATGGAGAAAGACTTGAAGACAAAGATAGCATAAAACAACTGTATAAAGAAATTGGTTACGCATTTAGAAAACTTAAAAACTGGTCTTACTATTTAATTACTTCATACGAGGAGTTTGAATATGAATTTGGACGAGCAGCAGACAAAAAGAGAAAACTTTACAATGGAATGTTAAAGACATATTATTACCAGTATATGGGACCTAAACCACCTAGGAAAAAGGAGTCCGAGTAAGTTTGATAGGAGGAATATATGAAACCGTATAAGCTAATTATTTTGGCGGCCTTGATTATGGTATTCAGTTCTGGGTGTGATATGAGAACAGAATCAGCTGAAAATTTAGTTGGAATGCCAAAATACGATATAGACAAAAAATCATTAGAAGATGGAATAAGTAAATTACTGCCTCCAAATACATTGTTTACACTTCCCTCAAACTCAAAAGAGGTTGGAAAGATTAATAGCGTTGATCTAAATGGAAACGGTGCTGAAGAGGTAGTTGCATTTAAGAAAATAGAGACACTCAACGAGGATTCATCAAATAAAGTTGGTTTTATGATCCTAAGAAATACCAATGATAACTACTCATTTGATGATGAGGAACTTATTGAAGGGGATTCTATTGAATATGCAAATTTCTACGATTTAAATAGTGATGGGCAAAAAGAGATAATAATTTTAGTAAAATCAAAAGAAAAAACTACTATGTACATCTATGGTTATATAAACAATAAGATAAAGAAACTATCTACTGCTGACCCTAGCTGGATAGAAAATTCAGCCAATCTTACTGATATGAAAATCAAGATAGGCAAAATGGATAATAATGGTTTACTAGATATAGTTATGGTAAACTTAGATTCAAAAACAAATGAAGCATATGTCAGTGTATTAAACTTTGATAGTACGCTAATTCACAGAGATACGACTATTCTTCAGAACGTCAAAAATATAAGTGATATGTATCTAAATATAGGGAAAGTCTCAACTAAAAGAAGAGGTGTAGTTGTTGATATACCAATCCTAAAGGGTGGGTACTACAGTACAAATATTCTTTATTTTCAAAGTGGAAAAATAGAGAAAGCTTTTTCTGATTATGAAATTATCAAACCGTATTATATACCAATAAGAGATATAGACAATGATAAAATATTAGAAATACCTACAAATGATGTAACATATAAATCTAAGGATGATGCCAATGTGACTTGGTACAAATGGAGTGGAAAGAAAGGCTATAAATTCTATACATCCCAAATATACTACAACTATAAATTCAACTACAAAGTGTATATACCAAATAATTTGTCAGGTAAAGTTATAGTTGAAGAAGAGTTGGCAAATGGAAAGAATCCAAAGAGTTCTGTTTTTAAATTCTACTATTACGATGTAGTAGATTCTGAACGTAAAAATTTATTCAATATAATGGTTGAAAGTAAAAGCAAAGATGAGAAAAAGAATTCAAAAACTCACAATCCGATATCTCTAAAGGAGACTGAGGATTACGATTATATTTTGAATATAAATAACGTTGAAGAAATCAATAAATTGGATCTCACAGTAGAAGCAATTAAAGATTATTTTTCACTTATTTACGAATAAGATATTGTTTAGATGGAGGTTATATTGTGAAAGGGAAAATATTAGTTTTAGAGGACGAGATTGGTATAAGAAGTTTTGTTAGTATCAACTTAAAAAGAGAAGGTTACGAGATAATAGAAGCCGGAACAGGTCAAGAAGCTATAGAAAAAATGACATCAGAAGGAGATATATCGCTTGCGCTTTTAGATGTTATGCTTCCTGACATGAGTGGTATAGAGGTTTGTAAATTTATCAGAGAAAACTTTGATCAAGTAGGCATAATAATGCTCACAGCAAAGGCTCAAGAAGATGATAAAATTGAAGGATTTATATCAGGAGCAGACGATTATATAATAAAGCCTTTTAGTATAAAGGAGCTATTAGTTAGAGTTTCAGCGCTTCTAAGAAGGGTAAACAAAGAAGAAAATACCTCTAATGTCAGCGAGATAGTCTTTCCACCATTTGTTCTGGATATAGATAAAAGAAAGCTGTTTAAAAACAATAAAGAAATCGAACTTACTCCTACAGAATTTTCTATTGTTAAGTATTTAATGTCTAATGCTAAACAGTCTTTAAGTAGAGATCAAATTTTAGATGAAGTATGGGGAGCAAACTATCTGTATGACTTTAAAATAGTGGATGTGAACATTAGAAGAATTAGAAATAAAATTGAAGATGATCCATCTAAGCCTAAGTATATTCAAACAATCTGGGGATATGGCTATTGTTTTAGAAAGGAAGAAGATGAGTAGTGCTACACTTTGAAGGATTAAGAAAAAAAGTAATAAAGAACCACTTTATAATAATCATTATAATGGTCATCCTCTTTGAAGGTATGTTCATGTTTTACATACAAAATAACCAATATGAATCTGTTAGACAGTTATTGAAATCACAGATTAAATATACCACAGATTGGACTTACAAAACAGATACTGTAGATACTACAAGTTTTGAGACAAAGATCAATAATATCTTTGAGAGACAGAGCTTAGACAAAAATTCTAAGTTTGGAGTATCTATTATTGACAAAAATAGACGTATAATATTAGACCAGTATGGATTTAAATGTAACGAAAAAGTATATTATGATGATGTGGAAAGAGCATTAAAAGATTCAAAGGCATCTGTGCCGTATACTTATAAAATTCCCGAAACAGGTGAACATGTTATGAGTATATCTGCACCACTAAAGTCAAATAATACTATTGAAGGGGTTGTAAGATATACGACTTCACTTGATGAACTTGATAATGCAATAGCTAAACAGGCATTATGGCTTGCTCTGGCTGGTATATTAATACTGTTAATAGCAGTTGCAATAAGTCTAAAGTTTGCAGAAACTCTTATAAATCCGCTTAGTGAATTAAAAGATTTTGCAAATGAGCTTGCGACTGGTAATTATAAAGTTAAGTTGAAACATTCAGCTATTGTAGATGATGAAATAGGAGAATTAGCTCAGACGTTTGAACATATGGCATATGAAATCGACAAGAGTGAGAAATTAAAAGAAGAATTTATATCGTCAATATCTCATGAACTTAGAACTCCACTTACATCTATAAAGGGATGGAGTGAGACACTAGGGCTTGAGAGTATAACTAGAGACGAGTTAGATCTAGGCCTTGGAATAATACAAGATGAGACTGCAAGACTTATAAAGTTAGTTGAAGAGCTGTTAGATTTTTCGAGGTTATCTTCTGATAGGATAAAAATAAATATTGATGAAGTCGATGTGGAAGGATTGGTTGTCGGAGTCGTAAATCAGCTTAAAGTAAAAGCTTCAGAAAAAAATGTTGACCTTTTATTTGAATTTGAAAACGAAGAGATGACCACAATCCAAGGTGACAAAAATAGACTAAGACAAGTACTTATAAACTTGATACAAAATTCACTTAAATTTACTGAATCTGAAGGCTATGTAAAGCTGTATGTATCACAAGATACCGATATGACGACTGTAAAAGTTGAGGATAATGGCACAGGCATAGAAGAACAAAATCTAAACAAAGTTTTAGATAGATTCTTCCAAGAGGACTATAACAAAGCGGGAAGTGGATTAGGACTAGCTATAAGTAATGAAATAGTAAAACTTCACGGCGGAATTATGAACATAGTAAGTAAGAAGAATGAAGGTACAACAATAACATTTACCTTAGCGAATAAGGTTATGAAAGTCTAAAAATAAAGGAAGTATAAAATGAGAAATATAAAACTAGTAATATCGTACGATGGTTCAAGATATAAAGGGTTCCAAAAGCTTGCAGATACTGATATGACAATTCAGGGAAAACTTGAGACTGTACTTAGTAAATTGACAGATGAAAATATTGAGCTAACAGCTTCAGGAAGAACAGATATGGGAGTTCATGCGAATTGCCAAGTAGCAAATTTCAAAACTAATTCATATGAATCTACAAACAAAATACAAAAATATCTATATATGTATTTACCAGAAGATATTGTAATTAATTCAGTCGAGGAAGTTGATGAGAGATTTCATTCAAGATACAATGTTAAATCAAAGACTTATGTTTACAAAATCGACAATAATGAATATCCAAGTCCGTTTACAAGAAAATACAGAGCACATGTTCCTAAAAAATTAGATGTTAAAAAGATGAAAGATGCCAGCAAATATCTAATTGGTGAGCACGATTTCTCTAGCTTTGTTTCATCTAAATCAAAGAAAAAATCTAATATTAGATCTATCTACGCTGTTGAAATTGCTTCAAAAGATGGAAATATAGATATTTATGTTAGAGGTAATGGTTTCTTACACAATATGGTTAGAATAATCGTAGGTACACTTATAGATGTTGGTCACGGAAAAATCGAACCAAATCAAATGCAAAACTTGATATTGGCAAAGAATAGAAGTATAGCTTCTGATACAGCACCAGCAAAAGGTTTAGTTCTTTACGATGTGAAATATTAGAATTTATTTTAAATTAACAATTGACATATACTAAAAAATAAATTATGATATTGTTTATACAAAGCAATAAATAAATTAAATCCTGTGAAAAAGAGAGTAACTTAAAGACGTTTTATAGAGAGCCGAGGGCGGTGGAAGCTTGGCAAATAAATTTGAGCGAAGAGAACTTTGGAGGAGATCGCCAGAAAATTAGTATGGCGGTAGGAATTCTCGCCTTAAGAGATTAAGTGGATAAGTTAACTTATCAATTAGAGTGGTACCGCGGATATTCGCCTCTTAGTATTTTACTAAGAGGCTTTTTTAGTACAAAAAACTATTATATATAATAAAACTAATTATTAGGCTTAAGTATCTAGAGACGAGCTTAATATAAATCGAAAATAAATAACAATTAAATCGAAATAAATATAAATGATTGGGAGGAAATCGATATGAAAGAAAAAGTTGTTTTAGCGTATTCTGGAGGGTTAGATACTTCAATTATAATACCTTGGTTAAAGGAAACATATGACGACATAGAAGTAATTGCAGTATGTGGTAATGTTGGTCAAGAAGATAAGATGGAAGAAGTGTACAACAAAGCTCTAAAGAGCGGTGCATCAAAAGCTTATGTAGATGATATATGTGAAGAGTTTGTTACTGAAACTATATTTAGCGCTATAAAAGCGGAAGCGAAATACGAAGGTAAGTACTTACTAGGGACTTCTTTAGCTAGACCGATAATAGCTAAAAGACTTGTTGAAGTTGCGAATAAAGAAGGTGCAAAGTACATCTGCCATGGATGTACAGGAAAAGGTAACGACCAAGTTAGATTTGAAGCAACAATAGCTGCTTTAGATCCCAGCATAAAAGTTATAGCTCCATGGAGAATGTGGGATATAAAATCTAGAGAAGACGCTATCGACTATGCTAATAAGCACAATATCGAAGTAACAGCTACAAAAGAAAAAATATACTCAGTAGACGCTAACCTTTGGCATGTATCAACTGAAGGCGGAGATATAGAAGATCTTACAAATGAGCACAATCCAGATCTAGTATATAAAGAATGTGTTTCACCTGAAGATGCTTGTGATACTGCTGAATATGTAGAGATATTCTTCGACAAAGGTACACCTAAAAAGATAAATGGAGAAGAATTAGCTCCAGTAGAATTAATTAAAAAAGTTAATGAGCTAGGTAAAAAACACGGAATAGGCGTTATAGATATTCTTGAAAATAGATTAGTTGGAATGAAATCAAGAGGAATATACGAAACTCCAGGTGGAACTATACTATATGAAGCGCACAATGTTCTTGAAAGTGCAACTCTTGATAAAGATACACTTCACTATAAGCAAATAGTTTCTTATAAATATGGAGAGCTTGTTTATGATGGTTTATGGTATTCTAAATTGAGAGAAGCGATAGATGAATTTATGGAGTCTACTCAAGACAATGTAACAGGAACAGTTAAACTTAAACTGTACAAAGGAAATATAAAACCAGCTGGTATATTCTCAGAGAACTCTCTTTATGATCAAGGAATATCATCATTTGGAGACAGTGATCTTTATGATCATAAAGATGCTGAAGGATTTATAAACCTATTTACATTACCTTTAAAAATAAAGGCAATGAAGGGTAGCAAATAAAAACAGTAAAGATAATTATCTGAATTTAATTAAATTCAAAATTAATAAAAATAGTAGAACTGAATTAGATTAGATGATGTCAATTTAGAATATGTAAAATAGACTAACAAATTTATATTAGAACAATAAAAAATGGATTTTATTAAAAATCATTTTTATTATTTATTTAAATCAACCTAAAGTTGAAAGAGTTATGATTGATTAAAATATATAATCTGGTCCATAGTTGACATTACCTTTAATATTGGATATATGACTTTTCACATTTTCAATTTGCTCGTATGAGTTCACTTTGTCTTTTTCAATTATAGCTTTATTTAAAATATTTAAATATGTGTCAATCATATTAAATGAAGCATGATCTAATGTCTTATACCAATTACTTTTTTCTTTTTTCCAATTTTCAGCGACTTTATCGGTATTCTCTTTTGCCTTATCCCATTTATCTTCATCTATAAAGTGTTCAATTTGAGTTAATTCATCTTGATATTTATCTGTTACGTCATTTACACTATTAGAAATATAAAAACCAAATATTAAAAATAACACTGTCCAAACTACGGCAAGAACTGTTGATTTAATGATGATCACCACCTATGCGTTTTTTGGCTGAATAAATATTTTGTCGTATTCATCCAGTATACATATTAGAACTTCTTCTGCTTTTTCGAATTGATTAGATTTTAAAATACCCATTAACCATTCTTCATCTTTTTGTGCAGCTTCTAAGCCTTTTTTTGAGATAGTACCATCTACAATAAGTGAAATTGGGAGATGTAAAAATGCTCTTGATGGAGAACTAGTGTAATTTGTTGTAGGAACAACACTCAGATTTCCATCAGTCTCGAGTATGGCGTATTGAACTTCTTTAAGATTAAAAAATCCTTGTATTCTAAGTTGTTCTAAAAGCTCTTCTATGTTTATTCTATCTTTTTTAAGTTCTTTATATTGAATTTTACCTTTATCAATTAATATAGATGGTTTTCCAGACAATATTGAGTGAAATATTTTACTTTTGAGCCCTATAAATGATACTAAAGTCTGCATTAAAACAAGTCCAGTTATAGCTGCAATTCCATTTATAATAGGAATATCATTGTTCTCCATTGGGAATGCCGCAACCTCTGCAATTAGCAAAGTTATAACTAGATCAAAGCAGTTCATTTCTGCAATCTCACCTTTTCCCATAACTCTCAGAGCAATTAAGACCGCAATATATAATATTATACTTCTAATAAATACAACAAGCATATTGATATAACTCCTTTAATAATTATTATAAAATTTAGTATGTCCTATAGTTATATTATTAATTCAGAAGTAGATGGAAGATAATAAAACAAAAACAGACCTCTATAATTTAGAAGTCTGTTTTTTATTCCATATAGTACTATATTAAAAATTATGTATCTGAGTATTTTGATTTTAGAATGGGAAGAACTCCTGCTCAAACCAAGAATTTTGAGTAGCATACTCTATTTCAGAAGCAAACGCAACTCTGTGTTCATTTTCCCAATATGCTAAAGTTTCTAGGAGTTTTTTAGCATTTGGATCAGTTGCCTTTGCAGCAGCTTTTTCGTAGAAATTTGCGAAGTCATTTTCTAGAGTATAAGCCATTCTAAGTATTGGCAAATCTGATAATTCATATGATAAGTTTACATTGTCTAAATCTTTCTCCCTATTGAAAATTACCTTTTCGCCATCTTCTAATTTTAAGTTGACTTCATCAAATGGTTGATTGCTTTCAGCTCTTTCTAATTGATTTTTTAGTATATTGTAGTGTTCATCTTCCATAGCAGATAGCCCTTCGAAAACATCCTTTATAGATTGGCTTTTAGCTTTATCTTTGTAGAATCCGTAAAATTCCTCAGCTTTTTTCTCTAAGTTCATTGCATATTTTATAATTTCTGCGTAATTGTTCATTTTCTTACCTCCTATTTTTTATGTATATTGATTTATGATCGTACTTTAATGAGTTAGTTATATTATACCCTAAGCAATTAATTTCAAACTTATTATCTAAACGCACATAAACAAAAACTGCATAAAGATCATATAATATATAGCCACAGTATAAATTTATTCATAAATATAAAAGTTGTACAAGTGGTAGTAATTGATATAAGAACTATAAATATTCAAAGTAAGGAGACAAGTAGATATGGCAGGTATGGAAGGTATAGTAATACAATTTGCTAACCTAGGTATAGTCAGTTTGATTGCATATGTTTTAGTAAATAATGTTTTATATGAGAAAAAAGAAGATAGAACTTTATATAAGCAAAGTGTCGATACCTTCACAAAAAAAATAAATCATTTTGCAGATAATATCTATGGACTTTGTTTGAGGATAGAAGGCTTGGAAGAAAGCAATAAAAGAATAGAAAAAAAAAAAAGTTGGAAGAGCTTAGAGAGTTTGAAGAAATCAAAAGTAAAGAAGACGTTAAAAATAAAGAAGAGGATGAAAAATGATGAAAATTTGTATATCAGTCGGCCATAGTATTTTAAAAAATGGTCAAAATACAAGTGCCAATGGAGTAGTTAATGAATACGAATACAATAAAAAGTTGGCTCCTTTTGTTGTTAACGCTTTAAAAAAAGAAGGCCACAGTGTAGATTTATTAATTTGCCCTGAAAGATTATTTATAACTAAAGATGAGGAGAGATCTTATAAATTAAAAAGAATAAATGGCAAAAAATACGATTTAATTGTTGAGCTACACTTAAATAGCTACGACGGATCATCGAAGGGATCAGAAGTTTTATATATCTCAAATGAAGGAAAAACTTATGCTGATAGGATAGTTAAGAAATTGGGTGTAAATTTTACTAATAGAGGTTCAAAATCTAGACCAGGACTGTATATATTAAACTCCACAGATTGTACAGCGATAATTGTAGAGTCATTTTTCTGTGACAGTTATGAGGATTATAAAAAAGCTGAAAGCTTAGGAACTAATGTTATGGCAAAGATAATTTCTGAAGGGATTCTCAATAAAGCTATACAGGGTGGTGGGTCAAATTCTGGAAATGAAAATAATAAACCATATGATACAGTAATAGTTTACAATGGAGAAAAAGATAAAGCAGCAGCGTTAATAATGCAAGAGTATATCAAACATTCATCTGTTGTTGACTCAAAAGCATATAAGTCGTTTATGGCGAGGAATGTATATGTAATTGGTGGTCCCGCGTCAAAGGATTTAGAAAAGTTTCCAGATAATACAACAAAATTCGTTGGAAAAAATTTCAAAGACACTTTCGAATTAATTATTAAGTATTTAAAAGAAAGAAAACTTTATAATTAATATAGGAAAGTATATTTTATATAATTAGTTAATTGTTAAAGGGTAGCAAACATTGCTACCCTTTTAAAATAAACGCTTTAAACCTACAATATTATTGAATTAATAGAGATTTACGTCGTTAAAAAGTTCGAATTTGTCATAGTTGCCTATTGAATTTGGCTCTTCAAACTTGAGCTTATCATCTTCTATGCCAATGCGGTAAACATCAGTATACCCACTGAAGTATATCTTGATGTAGAGTTGTTTATTTTTATCGTCTACTTTGATTATATCAAAATTATAGTCTGGATTTTCAACTGGATCTAGAGAGTTACCTATGTATATATGTTCTTCTTCAATTAAAATAGATTTTCCAGAGCTACTTTTCCAACTACCCATATATTTTCCTATTATAGGAACAGGATCTAGGCAACCCTTAATAGTTTTATCTGATAATGAACCTATAGCTGTTATTTTGTTTGATCCTAAGAACATGCTTTTATCGCTTTGATCAGAGACTATTGCTATCGGAACATACTTAGCTATTGATGAGCCAACGAGCGCATTCACTAAATTATAACCGTCAGCAATAAAGTATTCATTAGTTTCGTAGTTTTCATCATCGCCATTTCCTTCTAAGTAAAATGCAGATATTATTAAGTAGTTAGTTTCAAATCTATCTGCACCACCCAGTCTAGTCAAGTACTCTCCTTGTGATTCAAATGATTCACTCATTGATATTTTACCACCGACCATGTAGTTAGTTTTATTTTTTATATTATACGAAGTCTTCTTACCATCAGTAAGTATAACTACACATTTTTCTCTAGCTGCTATTGCAGCTATACTAATTGAATCAGCCTCACCTTTAAATGCGTTTGTTAGAAAAACTATATCTGAATTGCTATATTTTTTTACTTCATTTGCAACATTTATACTTGTTTGTATTCTATCACTTCCGCTAATTCTAGTTATGTTTATACCTTTAGATTTTAAAGCGTTTTCAACTTTAGTACTTACAGAATTCACGCCACCAATTATATATACTGTCTTAACTTTATTTAATCTAGCCATAGTTACATTTGGTACAGCATCTTTTTTAGTAAGTAGAATTGGAGAAGTTGTCGCTCCGGATAAACCACTTGCACTAAGCCCATCTGCAATTGAGTTGTCGAGATTAACTAATATTGCAGTATTGTAACTCTGTCTATCAGCAATTAGAGAAGCAGTTTCGTAAGTAGTTGCACCTTGAATTTTATCAAGACTTGGCGGCCTATATGCTGATAAATTAAGAGTTAAACCTAAAGTTATCGATGCTGACAAGGTTAAGGTTAATATTTTTTTTGTTAAATTCATATAATGAGATCCCCCTAATTTATAATTTTCCTCAGTGATTATATTATAGCTTATAGTTATTTAAATTTCTCTACTTTTAAGAAAATATTGACCCTATTGAACTAATGTAATATATTACCACCTTATTTTCGAAACCCATACATACCCTAACTAATTGTTACATATACAATATAAAACAATTTTTTTAGAATTGCTATATCAAAATCTATTATTGTATAGAGTAGCTTTTAGAATATTTTTAAATTTATTTTTTTATATGAACTGTATTCAAAATCTGAGTCTAATAGCATTTTTTACAAATGGACAAACTATTTTGTACCCAATTTTAGCTTACTTAAATATTTATTATCACTAAGTAATTAAAAAAATATGTTTAATTATCGAATGGTTAGATATATCTAGAGGGGGTAATAATAGATTGATAATTAATAAACAAAATTAGAGAATGATGGTTAAATTTTGCTTTTTCTCGATATATAAATTAATATTAAAAATTCGCAATTAGTAGAAATGTTTGGTAAAAGTTGCTTAATCTATTGATTATATTTGCTCACTTTACTCTGAGTATACAAAATACACTTTGTTTCCATAAATTACCAATAAAATAATGATAATATATAAGGAATTGTGTATGACCAATAATATTAGCATCAGTATATATTAAGTAGATACTAATAGGGAGGAATATTTATGATTAATAAATATGATTTTATTATTATGGAGGGAACTCTTCCAATAAAAGCTATAATACTTAGAATCGATGAAATTGATCTGCATTGGCATAATGAATTTGAGTTTATTTTTGTTCTAGAGGGAAGTATAGATGTTTATATAGAAAATGAAGTGTACTCTCTAAAAGAAAGTGATGTCATTTTAATAAATGCTTATGAAATTCACAGTATAAAACAAATAGAAGAAAAAAATATGATACTGGTACTCAAAGTTGACCCTGATTTTTATAATGATTGCTTCCCTAGATTTAAAAATTTGAGATTTCATTGTAAATCTATTCCTTATGATAGTTTAGAAATTGAAAATTTTGATATTATAAGGAGCTACATCTCTAATATAGCGCTGAATATAATTAAAAAAAATAAAGGTTATGAACTAATGGTTGGTAGCTACTTATACCTGTTAGGAGATCACCTACTTAACAACTATAGCCATGAGGTAGTCGATATAAAAAAACACGATAATAATAGAGATATTACTAGAATCAACAATATAATAAATTATATCAATAAGAATTTATCTAGAAATATTACATTAAAAGAGATTGCAGAAAAATATCACCTCAATTATCATTTTTTATCTCATTTTATTAAAGATAAGATAGGCATGTCATTTCAAGAATATCTAAATAAAATAAGGTTGGATAGGGCTGAAAATATGTTAGCAAATAGTAATAGCAATATATCGGACATAGCAATATCTACAGGCTTTTCAAGTACTAGTTATTTCAATAAGCTTTTTAAAAAAAAGTATAAATGTTCACCATCTGAATATAGAGTATTATTAAACTCTGACTCTAAGGATTTTAAATCAAATAACTATAATGGCAAATCAAGAATCTACTTTGAAATAAAAGATAATCATGTATATGAAAAATTACATCCATATCTATCAATAGCGCACAATAAAAATAGTTCTATTGATAGATGTCTTACAAATAAGGAGAGTGTTTTTGTTGATTTAAAATATGAAGGGAAAAAACTGAAACACTACTGGAAAAAACTTTCTACTTTTGGTAGAGCATCAGTTGGTTTGAAAAATGACTTTCAGAAGCAATTAAGAGAGTTTCAAAGAGATATTGAGTTTAAATTCATAAGAGTAAGCGGATTATTTATGGAAGATATGATGATATATAATCTATCAGGAGACGGTAAATTGACATATAATTGGAGAGAAGTAGATAAAATATTAGATATGTTTAAGGAAGTTAATGTTAAACCATTTATAGAAATGGATTTTATTTATGAATCTAAAAATTTCAATAATGAAAATAAAGACTATTGGTGGAAAGTTAATATATCACCTTCAATTAATATAAGCACGTGGTCAGATATAATTGCAGCGTTTATGAAACACTGTATAAATAGATATGGTTTGAAGGAAGTTGAAACATGGTATTTTGAGGTCTGGAATTATCCCGATTATAATTATTTTCATAGTTATGGACGGTCAGAGGAGTATTTAAACTATTATAAAAATACTATAAAAATGATAAAATCTATTTCTAAAGAGTGCAAAGTTGGAGGTCCATCAATAAATCATGGAACTATATTAGAAAATAAATGGTTGCTCGATTCTGTAGATTTTTGCAAGAAAAACAATATATATTTAGATTTTTTAAGCGTTAATATACATACAGAGTATGTTGAATTAGAAGAGTTAGAAGATAATATACTTCATAATGCAAACTATGATGATAAACAAAAGCTAGTGTCCCAAATTAAAAAAATATACTATGACAAAAATTGTACAGTCAATACATTGCAATTAGTAAAGTTAGAACTAATGGAGATATTGAATAATGATTTTGAAATTCATGTAACTGAGTGGAACACATCATCGCAAAAAGGACATTTAAAGCATGATACAAGTTATGTTGCAACATTTATTATAAAGAACTATTTACATTGTGTTAGAACATCAAAATCTATAGACAATATGACTTTTACAGAATTGTATGAAGAGAGTAATTTGAGAATTACGTCAATTAATGGAGGTTTTGGTCTTTTTAATAATTATGGATTTAAAAAGACTAGTTATTATGCGTACTATTTACTAGCTAAACTAGGAGATATCGTTATTGACCAAAATGAAGATTACATAGTGACTAAAAGAGGGGAAAGTGTACAGATTTTAGCATATAATTATGCGTATCATGATGACTTATTTTTGCAGGGTGATATGCTGGCCTTAAATAATAATGAAAACTATTCTATATATGAGGAAAAAAGTTTAAGGGAGTTAAAGTTCAGAATAGCTGGGCTTTATGGAAAATATAAAATAACAACTTATAAGCTTAATAGAGAACATGGTTCTGTATTTGATAAATGGCTAGACTTAGGATCTCCAGAAAATATGTCTCAAGAAGAGCTTAGGTATTTAAAGGGTAACGCTCAACCTAAAATAGAGATAGAGGAATTAGATTTAAAAGGGGAGTATCTTAAGAAAATGAGTATTCCAGTCCACGGTGTAGAATTGTTGATAATAGATAAGAAAATTTGATGGCGATTATAACAAATTTACTATCTATCATGTAATTGGTAAATAGCAAATTTTGTTATATATTTAAGCAAATAATGGATATATAGGAAATCCCTTAGTCTATATAATTAAACATAGTCTACTTGCTGAAAAGTTTTAAAAACTTTTAAGTATACTATTTTAGACTAAGGGAGGGGCTTATTTATGAGGAGAATAAATATTAAACAGAAGCTGTGTTCTTATATAACAATACTTGCTATGATGTTTCAATTTTTTTCATTTTTACCAATATTCCAGGTGAATGCTGAAGAAAATATAACAGAATTTACAAAATTTATAACAAACGTATCAATAACAGATGGAAATAATAATCCTATATCAGGACCAATAAAGAACAATGCAGATGTTAAACTACAGTATAACTTTGAATTGCCTAATGAGCATAATATAAAAAAAGATCAGAGTTATATTATGCATATACCAGAGGAATTTGAGATAATCAATCAAATAAATTTTTCAATTAATGATGATTCTGGTGAAGTAATAGCGAATGGAACAATTGATATTGACGGAAAAGTAACAATTGTTTTTACTGAGTTTGTTGAACAACATTCCAATATTTCAGGATACTTTTTTATAGAGACTAAATTTGATGAAAAAGTAATTGGTGGAAATGATAAAGAGGAAATTGAATTTGACTTGGGTGGTTCTGGAAATTCAAAAATAATTGAAGTAGACTTTGAACAACCAGAAAAACCTGATGCTTCGATACATAAGAAGGGCAGTTACGATGCATCTACAAATGAAATAACTTGGGAGATTATAGTTAACCCAGAAAACGTAAAGATCGAAAAAGCAAATATTATCGATGTTATCTCAGAAGGTCAAGAGTTCGTTGTGGGATCAGTTAAAATTAATGGGCAAGATGCAAATAATAATGATTATGGTTATAATAGCAATGAAAGAGAGTTAACATATACTTTTCCAGATACTATTGAGACTAAACAAATAATTACTTTTAAAACTAAGTTAGCAAGCATGGGACTTGAGTCTCATGGAAAAACAATAGTAGAAAAAAATCAGGCTACTTTTACTCATGACGATACTACAGTGGTTTCCAATGAGGCAACTGTCGTAATAAAGCCAGATTTCATTCAAAAAACGGGTAAATATGATGAAGACACAAAGACTATTAAGTGGACTATAAAAGTAAATAATAGCTCTCAAACTATTACAAACGCGGTAGTTACAGATGATATACCACAGGGTTTGAAATTCATAGATGGTAGCGTTAAAGTAGATGGAAAGGAAGATTCTAATTACAACCTAAAGGATCAAAAATTCACCTATACATTCCCCGGAACCATTAAAGAACCACATACAATTGAATTTTTAACAGACGTTGTGGATAAGGATATTTATCTTTCAAATGAAGGTAAAAACTTTAACAATACTGCAACTATAACTGATAATGGAAATGGCTCTGCATCAGACGGCTCTGAAGTTAGAGTATATTCAAGTGTTATTTCAAAACGCGGTAAAGGATATGATCCTTCAACAGGTGATATAACTTGGGAAATTGTAGTGAATAGAAACAAGATAGATATAGAAAATGCAGTGGTATCCGATGATATAATCAAGGGTCAAGAATATGTAGAGAATTCATTTAAAATATATAATTATTCTACAAATGGAAAAGAAGCTAATGGAGAAATTAGCTATAAACCATCAACTAGTGATGATTCAACAAAAACAGGAACTTTAATGTATGAATTTAAAGAAAGTATTAGTGATATATACATTATAACCTTTAAAACTAAAGTGACAGATAAAAATGTTTATGCTGGTAATGCAAATACGGTATACTCAAATAAATCTAAATTAACTGGAAAAAATATCAAAGACTCTGAATCTACGGCTGAGCAAAAGGTAATAAGTCAAGTTATAAATAAATCTAGTATAGACTACGATTATGTAAAAAGAGAAATCACATGGGAGATAGTAGTAAATAAGAACAATATGCCTCTTTCAAACGTTTCTGTAATAGATGTTATAAAAGAGGGCCAAGAATTTGTACCAAATTCAGTTACTATAAATGGAGCTATAGATACTTCTAATTATAATTATGATGAAGGTAGCAAAACATTAAAATATACTTTTGATAAAGACATAAATAAAGAGCAAATAATCACTTTTAAAACTAAAGTTACCGATACTTCTATTTTTAATACTAATGGAGAGAAAGTAGTAGAAAATACTTCAAAATTAATAACTAATTTAGTACCTGGTGGTGTAGAAAGTACTGGAACAGGAAAAATAAAAAATACATTAGTAAAAAAAGAAGGAAAATATACTAAAGGAAATTCCTATATTGATTGGGATGTGACTATAAATTCAAACAAAATATCAATGAAAGATGTAGTTTTAGAAGATGTTCTACAAGAAGGACTTGAACTAGATACAACTTCTGTAAAATTATATAAACAAAATCAAAACTCAGATGGATCACTTACTAAAGGTGAAGAGGTCGAACTAGGAGGCAATAATGTAAAATACGATATGAAGACAAGAAAGTTTACCTTTACATTGACTTCACCAACTGTTGATGCATATATACTTGCATTTAGAACAAATGTAGTAGATAAGACAAAATCACCATTTTCTAATTCTATTTCATTTAAAGGTACAGGATTGACAGAGTCATCGACATCTAATGGAATTGATGTTATATATCAAGGTGCCGGTGGTGGTGGAATTGGAGAGACCGGTAGTATTAAAGTAATTAAGGTTAATAATGATAATGAGAGTATTAAATTAAAAGGAGCCATTTTTGAGTTACTTGATAAATATAAAAATGTGATAAAAACTTCAGAACCAACTGGGAATAATGGTGATGTGGTATTTAAGAATTTGAAGTTTGGTATAGATTATTATATTAAAGAAAAGACTGCACCAGAAGGGTATCTTTTAAGTGATGAAGTATATAAATTTCAAATAGCTAATTCTAAAGAAAGTAAAAGTATTACTTATAACTATAAAAATATAAGTGTTAAGGGCGATATAATTTTTAATAAATTAAATGAGAATGAGAAACCTTAAGGGGAGCTGAGTTTACTCTATATAAAGCCTCCGACATTTCATTTGAAAGCCCTATAGATACATCAATAAGCGATAAAAATGGAGATGTAAAATTTAAGGATATAGACTATGGAGAATATGTTATAAAAGAAACCAAAGCTCCAACAGGATACACAATAAATGAAAAAATTCTAAAGGCTACTATAAATGAAAATGGAAAAGTAGTAACAGCAAATCCAGATAGTGTTTCAAACACAAAGATAAGAGGAAGTATAGAGTTTACAAAGCTAGGAGAAGATAATGAACCACTAAAAGGGGCAGAATTTAAACTATATAAATCTTCAGATAAAAACTATGAAAATGAGATAGCTACAGCAAAGAGTGATGWYGCAGGAAAAGTAGTTTTTGAAAATATAGAATACGGAGATTATGYAATAAAAGAAACAAARGCCCCRGARGGATATGAAWTAACAAATAAAATACTGAAGGCTAGTATTRYATCTAATGGARWRWYAATAAAAAGCAAAYCCRGWAAGTATATCAAATACAAAGACAAAAGGAAGCATAGARTTYACRAAATTAGGGGAAYACAAAGAAMRATTAAAAGGGGCAGAATTTAARCTTTACAAAAAATCGGATACTGAATTTAAAAATCCTATATCTACAGCAGTAAGTGATAGAGATGGATTAGTTAAATTTAAGAATGTAGAGTACGGAGRATACGTAATAAAAGAGAGCAAAGCACCAGAGGGGTATGTACWATTATCTGRTGATAAAGTACTAAAAGCAACAGTAAACGAAAATAGAAAATCAGTAAAAGCTGACCCAGACAGTGTATCAAATACAAAGATAAGAGGAAGTATAGAGTTTACAAAGCTAGGAGAAGATAATGAACCACTAAAAGGGGCAGAATTTAAACTATATAAAGCTTCAGACAAAAACTTTGAAGGTGAGATAGCTACAGCAGAGAGTGATGACGCAGGAAAAGTTGTTTTTGAAAATATAGAATACGGAGATTATACAATAAAAGAAACAAAGGCACCGGAGGGGTATGAGCTAACAAATAAAATACTGAAGGCTAGTATTGTATCTAATGGAAAGTTAATAAAAGCAAATCCAGAAAGTATATCAAATACAAAGACAAAAGGAAGTATAGAATTTACAAAACTAGGTGAACACAAAGAGCAATTAAAAGGTGCTGAATTTACTCTATATAGAGATTCAGATAAAAAGCCAATAGATAAAGCAATAAGTGATATAAATGGATTAGTTAAATTCAAGAACGTAGAATATGGAAAATACATTATAAAAGAAACAAAAGCACCAGTAGGATATTTAAAATCAGATAAAGTATTAGAGGCTACAGTATCGGAGTCTAATAAAGTAGTAACAGCGAATCCAGATAGTATTTCAAATACAAAGATAAGAGGAAGTATAGAGTTTATAAAGCTAGGAGATAACAAAGAGCCATTAAAGGGAGCAGAATTTAAACTATATAAAGCTTCAGACAAAAACTTTGAAGATGAGATAGCTACAGCAGAGAGTGATGACGCAGGAAAAGTTGTTTTTGAAAATATAGAATACGGAGATTATACAATAAAAGAAACAAAGGCACCGGAAGGGTATGAGCTAACGAATAAAGTACTGAAGGCTAGTATTGTATCTAATGGAAAGTTAATAAAAGCAAATCCAGAAAGTATATCAAATACAAAGACAAAAGGAAGCATAGAATTTACAAAATTAGGAGAAAACAAAGAACGATTAAAAGGTGCTGAATTTACTTTATATAGAGAAACAGATAAAAAGCCAATAGATAAAGCTGTTAGTGATAGAAATGGATTAGTTAAATTCAGGAATGTAGAATATGGAAAATATATTATAAAAGAAACAAAAGCACCAGTAGGATATTTAAAATCAGATAAAGTATTAGAGGCTACAGTATCGGAGTCTAATAAAGTAGTAACAGCGAATCCAGACAGTGTATCTAATACAAAGATAAGAGGAAGTATAGAGTTTACAAAGCTAGGAGAAGATAATGAACACTAAAAGGGGCAGAATTTAAACTATATAAATCTTCAGATAAAAACTATGAAAATGAGATAGCTACAGCAAAGAGTGATGTTGCAGGAAAAGTAGTTTTTGAAAATATAGAATACGGAGATTATGTAATAAAAGAAACAAAGGCACCGGAGGGGTATGAAATAACAAATAAAATACTGAAGGCTAGTATTGTATCTAATGGAGTGTTAATAAAAGCAAATCCAGAAAGTATATCAAATACAAAGACAAAAGGAAGCATAGAATTTACAAAATCAGGGGAACACAAAGAAAAATTAAAAGGGGCAGAATTTAAGCTTTACAAAAAATCGGATACTGAATTTAAAAATCCTATATCTACAGCAGTAAGTGATAGAGATGGATTAGTTAAATTTAAGAATGTAGAGTACGGAGAATACGTAATAAAAGAGAGCAAAGCACCAGAGGGGTATGTACTATTATCTGGTGATAAAGTACTAAAAGCAACAGTAAACGAAAATAGAAAATCAGTAAAAGCTGAYCCAGACAGTGTATCAAATACAAAGATAAGAGGAAGTATAGAGTTTACAAAGCTAGGAGAAGATAATGARCCAYTAAARGGRGCAGAATTTAAACTATATAAAGCTTCAGACAAAAACTTTGAAGRTGAGATAGCTACAGCAGAGAGTGATGACGCAGGAAAAGTTGTTTTTGAAAATATAGAATACGGAGATTATACAATAAAAGAAACAAAGGCACCGGARGGGTATGAGCTAACRAATAAAGTACTGAAGGCTAGTATTGTATCTAATGGAAAGTTAATAAAAGCAAATCCAGAAAGTATATCAAATACAAAGACAAAAGGAAGCATAGAATTTACAAAATTAGGAGAAAACAAAGAACGATTAAAAGGKGCWGAATTTACTTTATATAGAGAAACAGATAAAAAGCYAATAGATAAAGCTGTTAGTGATAGAAATGGATTAGTTAAATTCAGGAATGTAGAATATGGAAAATATATTATAAAAGAAACAAAAGCACCAGTAGGATATTTAAAATCAGATAAAGTATTAGAGGCTACAGTATCGGAGTCTAATAAAGTAGTAACAGCGAATCCAGACAGTGTATCTAATACAAAGATAAGAGGAAGTATAGAGTTTACAAAGCTAGGAGAAGATAATGAACCACTAAAAGGGGCAGAATTTAAACTATATAAATCTTCAGATAAAAACTATGAAAATGAGATAGCTACAGCAAAGAGT
>NZ_AXUS01000014.1 GCF_000498755.1 Clostridioides mangenotii TR
TCATCACGTATTAGTAAACCTTTCGGTATGTTATCCGTGTGTACAGGGTAGGTTACCCACGCGTTACTCACCCGTCCGCCGCTCTCCCCCGAAGGGTTCGCTCGACTTGCATGTGTTAGGCACGCCGCCAGCGTTCATCCTGAGCCAGGATCAAACTCTCAATAATAATTTGACCTGCTCAGATACTATCGTTATCTTTAATATCTGGCTTTATATGGTTTGTTTCTTGTTTTCTTATAAATTAACCTACTGTTTAATTTTCAATGTTCTTTTATACTCTTTAAGTCTTTCTTTTGTGTTTTGTTTGCGTCTCTTTCGAAGACAAGTATTACTATATCAAAATCTAAAATCTAAGTCAATACTTTTTTAAAAAATAATTAAAAAAGGTTATAATTTCGTTATTGAAACCCCCAAATACACACAATATCAGTATAACCTTTTAATAAATATTTAATATTTTTGAGTATATTTTTATTTTGCTATTTTCTCCATATAGTAATTTGCCGCCGTTTGATCGCTTCTAACGCGAACTTTAGCTTTCTTTTTAACGTTGACACTGCTATTAAATATATTTATTGCATCTTTACAGATAAAAACCAAAACGTCCAGTACCAAAAAACTTATACATAAAAAGCATAATAGATTAACAATTTGAAACATATCCGTTCCTCCACCCAATATATTATTTATTATGTATAAACAATTCTTATAATTATTCCAACTTCCTTTACAAAAATTCCTTCAAATAGCATCACAATAAAATGACATCTTCTAAAATTTTTCAGTATAAAGTCACAACCCCCAAAAACACATATCAATTTATAGGACATGTTGTTTAATTGTAAAGTAAAATATAACATGAATACAGCACTAATATATTGCGAATAAAAAAAGGCGCCTACATATCTGCGTATTATCAAACAGTATAGGAGCCTTTATTAAAAATTATCTACAATCATTGTAAAATATTATAATCATTATATAAACAACAATACTAATGAAAACTCTATTTTATAATGGTTTATTTTTTACTTTTCATCGTCGTTGTCATTGTCATTATTGTCTATTGGTTTCATAGTTGGGAATAACAATACATCTCTTATAGATGGAGAATTAGTAAGTAGCATTACAACTCTATCTATACCTACTCCAAGTCCTCCTGTAGGTGGTAGACCTACTTCAAGAGCGTTTAGGAAATCTTCATCAGTTTCAAATGCCTCATCGTCCCCTAGCTCTCTCTTTCTCTCTTGATCCATAAATCTCTCTCTTTGATCTATTGGGTCATTTAGCTCAGAGAAAGCATTCGCTAGTTCCCATTTGTTAGCGAAAGCTTCAAATCTGTCTGTTCTTCTTGGATCTTCTGCATTTCTCTTAGAAAGCGGAGATACTTCAACTGGATGGTGAGTTATGAATGTAGGTTGGATTAATTTATCTTCACCAAATTCCTCGAAGAAAGCATTTATAATCTCTCCTCTTCTCATACCAGGTGTTATTTCTATACCTTTTTCTTTTGCAACTGATAAAGCTTCTTCGTCAGTATTTATAGTAGAAAAATCTACTCCAGTGTACATTTTAACACAGTCTTCCATTGTCATTCTCTTCCAAGGAGGAGTAAAGTCTATTTCAGTTCCTTGATAGTTTATTACCATACTACCTGTAGTCTCTTTAGCCATATGGGAAATTAAATTCTCTGTTATGTCCATCATATCTGTATAATCACCATATGCTTGGTATAATTCCATAGCAGTATACTCAGGGTTATGCTTTATAGACATCCCTTCATTTCTAAACATCCTACCCATTTCGTAAACTTTATCAAACCCACCAACTATTAATCTCTTTAAATAAAGCTCATTAGCTATTCTTAAGTACATTGGTATATCCAAAGTATTGTGGTGAGTAACGAAAGGCTTAGCATTTGCTCCACCAGCTATAGTGTTTAGGATAGGAGTTTCAACTTCTAAGAACCCTCTCTCGTCTAAGAAACTTCTAAGCGCTTTTAAAGCCTTAGTTCTAGATAAGAATGCTTGCTTAACTTCTGGATTTACTATTAAATCCACATATCTTTGTCTATATCTAAGCTCATGATCCTTTAGTCCATGGTATTTTTCTGGTAGAATTTGCAGTGATTTACTAAGTAATACTACATTTTTTGCTTTTATAGATATTTCACCCTTTTGAGTTCTAAATATATCTCCTTCAATACCAATAATATCTCCAATATCATACTTTTTAAAATAATCGTAGTCTTCTTCGCCTATATTATCTTTTCTGACATAAGATTGAATCCTACCATTTTGGTCTTGTATATCGATAAATCCAGCTTTTCCTTGGATTCTTTTGCTCATAATACGACCTGCTATTTTCGCAGTTTGACCTTCTAACTCGTCAAAGTTGTCTTTTATTTCGTTTGAAAAATGAGTTCTATCATATCTAGTCTCTTTAAATGGATCTCTACCATTGTCTTGTAACTCACTTAATTTATCTCTTCTAACTTGAAGAACTTCACTAAGGTTCTCTTTTACTTCTGATTCTCCATTGTTTTGTCCATTGTTATTCATTTCGTACCTCCAATTTATCTTATTTATCTTTTGATATCTAAAATTTCGAACTTAATAACTCCATCAGGAACTTGAACTTCGACTGTTTCGCCAACACTTCTTCCTAACAAAGCTTGCCCAACTGGAGATTCGTTTGATATTTTTCCATCATAAGGATCTGCCTCAGCTGAACCAACTATAGCGTATTCTATATCTTCATCAAACTCTAAATCTTTTAGCTTGATTATAGAACCTATAGTTACAACGCTAAGATCTATGTTGCTTTCATCTATTATTACAGCTTTTCTAAGCATGTTTTCTAACTTAACTATTCTTTCCTCTAATTGTGCTTGTTCATTTTTAGCTTCATCGTACTCAGCATTCTCAGATAAATCTCCGAATGAAATCGCTACTTTTATTCTTTCAGCAACTTCTTTTCTTTTAGTAACCTTTAAGTACTCTAACTCATCTTCTAGCTTATGATATCCTTCTTCCGTCAATAATGTTTCTTTAACATCTATCATCATTTCCACATCCCTTTCGCATACTTTTAGGAAAATCCTAATTTATTTTAAATAGTTATAATCTTTTATAATTTATTCGCTATATTATAAGTCACTCTTATTTTTATGTCAAGGAATCCTCTAAATAGCGCTGTAGTTTCAATACTACATCATCATAAGATTCTATCTTATTTATTTCGTCTCTGAGTCTCGCTGAATTTTTAAGCCCTTTTAAATACCAAGCGATGTGTTTTCTCATTTCTCTAACAGCTACATACTCACCATCTTCTTCAAGTGCTAAGTTTAGATGTTTAATCGCTGTATTTATTTTTTCTAATGCGCTTGGCTCTGGAATGGCTATACCATTATCTAAATAACTATTAATTTGACTAAAAATCCACGGGTTACCCTGAGAACCCCTACCTATCATTATAGCATCACAACCTGTTTTGTCTAACATTTTTATTGCAGATTTTATATCAAAAACATCCCCATTACCTATCACGGGGACTTTGACTGCTTCTTTGACCTGTTTTATTATATCCCAGTCAGCAGCCCCTGAATAGTACTGTTCCCTCGTTCTACCGTGGACTGCAATTGCAGATATACCTGCATCTTCTGCTATTTTCGCTATTTCAAGTGCATTTATGCTATTGTCGTCCCATCCTTTTCTAATTTTAAGAGTCACTGGTTTAATTGAATTTTTGACTACTGCTTTCAAGACTTCTCCAGCTAGCTTTGGATTTCTCATAAGCGCTGACCCATCTCCATTTTTTATTACTTTAGGAGCTGGACATCCCATATTTATGTCCAAAATTTCATTTGGGTATTCATTTAGTATATCTGCAGCTCTACCCATATAGTTTGGATCTGATCCAAAATTTGCACAGATACTGGATGTTCCTCTTCTCTAATATTCAGCATTTTTTTGGTTTTTTCATCATCATAACACAGAGCTTTAGCGTTTATCATCTCTGTGTACAGTAAATCGCATCCTTTTTCTTTGCATATAAGTCTAAAAGCAAGGTCCGTAACTCCAGCCATAGGAGCTAAAAACACTCTCCCTCCAAGCTCAACATTTCCTATTTTCATATTTATCTCCTTACTACTGTATTCACATTATTGCAATTTAATTATAAATAATCTTAAACAGGGAACTAGATATTATCCAATTCCCTGTTTCTCTATTCTTTATTTTTTCGTAAATTAGTCTTAATCCTTCTAGTGTTAATAACGAATCTACATAATCTATACTATCGGTTTCAGATGCAATTAGATTTGCAAGACCTCCTGTAGCTATTACTTTTATATCCGGATGATTTAACTCTTTTTTCATCATATCGATGATTTTGTCAACTAGTCCAACATAACCGTAAATTATGCCAGATTGCATAGCTGCAACAGTATTTTTACAAATTGTAGCTCCTGATTTAATAAGCTCTACTCTAGGCAACTTTGATGCTCGTTGGAAAAGCGCCTCACTAGATATCTTTATACCTGGTGCAATAGTTCCACCTAAATACTCATTATTTTCTGATATTGCACAAAATGTAGTCGCTGTACCGAAATCAACTAGTATAAAAGGTGATACATACTTTTCTATCCCTGCGACAGCATTTACTATTCTATCTGCACCAACTTGTTTTGGGTTGTCATATTTTATATTTAACCCAGTCTTAACCCCTGGTCCAACTACAAGAGGTTTTTTGTTGCAGTATTTGAAGCAAAAATTTTCTAATGAGTGCATAACATTTGGAACTACAGAAGATATTATTATATCTTCTACTTTCTTTATATCCAAACCATCTCTCTCAAATAAACTACTTATAAGTATTCCGTACTCATCGGATGTCTTTTCTTTATCTGTATTGATTCTCCAATTTTTTATCAACTTTTTACCTTTGAAGACACCTAAACCCATGTTTGTATTTCCAATATCAAATACTAGAAGCATATGTCACTAACCTTCTTTCCTTTTTTTAAATGCAACAGCAATTGAGGAAACAACTAAAGCCGCAACTACAGCTTCTGGTATTCCATTGGTCACAGCAAGTCCAAATAAAACTTTACCTCCAGAACCGCTTAGACCTAATGCATGCATATATTTATCAGCATACAAAAGATATACAAGTCCTAATACTCCACAAGTGTTGATCAAAGATCCAATTAGACCTGTCACGAACCCTGATAAGTATACCTTTTTTGTAGCTTTTAAAATCAACTTGTACACATAATAAGACAGGACTCCCATAAGTACTCTAGGAACTAATGCTACTATCGGATTCATAAATACGAAAGACACTATTGTGGGCGCTGTTATAGCTCTAATCAAACTCGTCACTCCAAAAATAAGTCCTATAGCAGCTCCAACTATTGGACCTTCTACAATAGCTCCTATGATAACTGGTAAATGCATTATTGTGGCATTTACTGGACCTATAGGTATAAATCCTAAGGGCGTCATAGATAACATTATAGATACTGCCGATAATAACCCTATAACCGTCATCTGTCTTAAATTAATCTTGTTCCTTGTTGATACATTTGTATTCATTTTTAAATACACCTCCGTTTCAGCTCTGTAAAGATGCCGAACTATTTTTGAACCTTATTGAATTTATCTTCTAAAACGTTGTCTTTAGTCAAGCTTTTAGAATTCTAAAATGCTAGCTAGACAAAACAATTTTATCAATTCAATATTTCGTTGTCAATAATTTTATAAAAATAGGTTATTTGTTCAAATTGAATCATAATTCTAAATTTATTTTATTTTTAATTAATTTTACCTAATTTATCATTTATTTTTAATTTTAATTTTAGTATTTTTATATGCTTATTTATTCTTTAAATCTCTGTAAGACTCTAGTCCTCCTAAACTTTTTGCATTTTTAACAGCATTTACTATACTTTTTTCCACTACTTCTACTGCTAGAGATCCTACAAGTGTGACATCCGCTTCAATTTTTCCTGTAGACATTGTAAAAATAGTATCTCCATCATGTTGTGTATGAATAGGAAAGATTGCTCTAGCATATCCATCATGAGCCATCTGTGATACCTTTTTACATTCAGCTTTAGTAAATATTGCATTAGTTGCTACAACACCAATTGTAGTGTTATCTATACTAAATCCTCCACTAGAAACACCTTTTTTCATCAATTCATAGCTATTTAATTTTGTTTTCTTGTCATCATCTAAAACTCCAGCTATAATATTTCCGCCTTCATAAATATCACCAAAAGCATTTACTGCAACCATAGCCGAAACAACTAGGCCATTATCCAACTTTATTGAGTGGCTTCCAATTCCGCCCTTCATTGAAAACTCTTGTCCACGTGATTTTCCCACAGTCGCACCACATCCTGCACCGTAGTTACCTTGTTTTAATTCTTTGCTCGTCGCCACTTTACACGCTTTGTACCCCATTTTCTTGTCAGGCCTACATTTAGAATCTCCAACGCTTAAATCGAATAAAACTGCACCAACAACTATAGGCACTTTCGTAATTCCAACATCAAATCCAATGCCATGTTCTTCTAAATAGTTGCTTACTCCACAAGAAGCTTCAAGCCCAAATGATGAACCTCCAGATAAAACTACTGCATGTACCTTCTGTACCATATTGATAGGATCTAATAGATCCGTTTCTCTGGTGCCTGGAGCAGATCCTCTAACATCTACTCCACAAGTAGCTCCTTCTTCACACAGAACGACTGTACAGCCTGTCAAACCTTTTTCATCTTCTACCTGTCCAACTTTTAACCCTTCTACATCGAGAATATTGTTATACATATCCGCCTTCTCCTCTCACAGAAACTTCTCCAGAATTAACTTCAGTAATGCTTCCATCTTCATCTTGAACTAAAAGATTACCATCTTCGTTTATATCAAGGCATATTTTTAACTTTCTTACACCGCTTTCTATTATATAAACATTCTTACCAATTATAGCTGAGAATCGTCTGTTTAAAGCTAAGGTTTCATGTTTATCACAGGCATTGACATAGTTTTTATAAATTTTTTCAAATTCTTCTAATATATTTAAAATAATAATTTCTCTATCTATTTTATATCCCTCTTTTAAAATTGATGTAGCTTTAGCTGATATTTCTTTATCAAAATTTAAAGTATTAACATTTATACCCATTCCAAGTACAATATAGCTTACACTCTCATTTTCTGCAGATAGCTCAGTCAATATACCACATATTTTTTTATTATTTAATGTAATATCATTAGGCCATTTTATAAGAGCTTCTAATCCCAAACTGTTCAACGATTTTGCAACTGCGGCTCCAGCTACTAATGTCAAAAATGGTGCATTTTGTATTTTGATTTCAGGCTTTAATATTATAGTCATCCAGATTCCTTCACCGAAATTTGAAGTCCAATTTTTACCTAATCTACCTTTTCCAGCAGTTTGTTCTTCACTAATAATTAAAGTTCCATGTGTATTTTCTTTTGCAATTTTCTTTGCATACAAATTTGTTGAGTTCACGGTATCCAAGTACAATATGTTTTGTCCAATAAAATCTGTACCTATGTTATTTTTTATCCTTTTAATATCCAACTAAATCCACCACCAATTCTTGTTAAGTCTACTAAAATTCTAATATAAGTTACTCTAAAAAACAAATAAAAAAAGAGTTACATCATAGCGAACTTTAAACCGCCTTTGATATAACTCTTTATAATCTTAATACACTTGACCTAATCGTCTTTATTTGAATCATCATCTTTAACTGATTCATCACTCTTTTTAAATTCGATTACATTTTTTGATTTATTTTCTTCTTTAAGATTTTCTACATCGCTTGTATCTACTGTAGTAGCTTCTTCACCACTGCCTAGAGACAATTCTTTGTTGAAAGCCTTTAAGAATTGATCTGCATCAAGAGTTTCGTAAAGTAGTAAAGCCTTGGCTACATACTCTAGTCTATCCATATTATCTAGTAATATTTTTTTAGTCATTCCATATGCTTCATCTACAATCTCTTTTACTTCTTTGTCTATTTCAAAAGCAACAGACTCAGAGTAGTGTCTAGTACTTGAGAAACTGTTTCCTAAGAATACTTCATCTTGACTGTCAAATGACATAGGTCCAAGCTTAGTGCTCATACCGTATTTAGTAACCATACCTCTTGCAGTTGCAGTTACTCTCTCCAAGTCATTAGAAGCTCCTGTCGAAATATCTTTTAGTATCAACTCTTCAGAAACTCTTCCTCCAAGTAAAACTACTATGTTTTCTTCCATCTCATTCTTAGTTGCGTAGAATTTGTCTTCTACAGGTAATTGCATGGTGAATCCACCAGCCATACCTCTTGGAACTATAGTAACTTGATGAACAGGGCTTACGTTTTCTTGTACATGTGCACATATTGCATGACCTGCTTCATGGTAAGCTGTAAGTCTTCTTTCCTTTTCACTTATTACTCTAGACTTCTTGGCTGTACCTGCAATAACTTTTGTTATAGCCTCTTCTATAGTTTCCATCTTTATTTTCTTTTCTCTTTTTCTAGCAGTTAATATTGCTGCTTCATTCATAAGATTCTCTATATCCGCTGGAGTAAATCCAGGTGTTCTTCTAGCTAGCACATCCATCTTCACAGATTCATCAAGAGGCTTGTTTCTAGAGTGAACCTTGAATATAGCTTCTCTACCTTTTACATCAGGCGTACCAACTACAACCTGTCTATCAAATCTACCAGGTCTAAGTAACGCCGGGTCAAGAATGTCTGGTCTATTTGTAGCAGCCATAATTATTATTCCTTGATTCACACCAAAACCATCCATCTCGACTAACAATTGGTTAAGAGTTTGCTCTCTCTCGTCGTGTCCACCGCCAAGGCCAGCACCTCTTTTTCTACCAACCGCATCTATCTCATCGATAAATATTATAGCCGGTGAACTCTTCTTAGCTTGATCAAATAAATCTCTAACCCTTGAAGCCCCAACTCCAACAAACATTTCAACGAAGTCTGAACCACTTATACTGAAGAATGGTACTCCTGCTTCTCCAGCAACAGCTTTTGATAAGTATGTCTTACCTGTACCTGGAGGTCCAACCATAAGCATTCCCTTTGGAATTCTGGCTCCAAGCTCAATATATTTTTTTGGATTCTTTAAGAAATCGACAACCTCTTGTAAATCCTCTTTTTCTTCTTCTAGTCCAGCTACATCTTTAAATCTGACTCTCGTCTTTTCATCATCTTTATGAACTTTGGCTTTTGATTTACCAAAACTCATAACTTTTCCGCCACCGCCTTGAGACTGGTTCATAAATACAAACCAAAGCACAACCATAAGGAAAAGTATTAACATAGTCGGTAACATTTCAACAAACCATGGTGTTGTCGGACGAGGCTCCCCAGTAAGTTTTAATGTTCCTGCCTCTGCCTGGTCTAATACCTCATCGGCAAGTTTATCACCCATAACTTCTGTTGGAACATATGATTTAAACTTATAACGTTTTTCTTTAACGCCTTTAGCAGTTTTCTCATTTTTTTCATTTACTATCTTTCCTTCTTTATCTGCTTTTATTACTTTATTTTTGTCATCTAGTTTAACTCTTTCACCTTCGACTTGAGTTCCACTAATAAATTTAATTTCTCTTATTTGCCCTTTTGTCAGCTCACTGTAAACTGTAGAAAATTTTAGATTCTCTACATCTTCTTGTGGCTTATTATAAAGCTGTGCAACCCCAATTATAACTACGAAGATAATTATATAGAATCCAAACCCTTTAAGCTTCTTATCCAATATAGAAGTCCTCCTCTCACTGTTGTTTTTTCTATAAATTGTTAAAAGTAATTTTTAAGACTTCTCGTGTATTCTCATCAACTTTATAATCTTCACTGAGCCTATAATCACCTACACACATAACACCATTTTCATCTAGAACTATAGGTATCCTACATCTATCTTCCTTAGGTATTTTTAAATCTATGAACAAATCTTTAATTTTTTTACTACCTACGGCTAGTTTTACTTTATCACCTTGTTTTCTATTCCTAATTACTACCCCTCCCTTTACCTTGTTAAAATCAAATCCTTTAGAATTTTTTCCAAGCCTCATGCTTTTATATCTTTCAATACTGATAATTTCTGTCTGAACAACTTTATTTATCTCTTTTATTTTAATAAAGCCATTGTAAGGAACATTGTAACAAAACTCTACTTCATCAGTTACAAGTTCTTTATCTGTTAGTATTATACTATCTTTTTTCCTATATGCAAACATACCTCTTGGAAGTATTATCATTTTATCTATTTTAGAATTACTCTCTAGAGACATAACATCGTCAATATGTACTTGATCGATAAAGTTAGTATCACCTAGAACTTTTTTTATACCATATCTAATTACTCTAGATTTCATTGCATTTTGGAGTTTTGAATAAATCTGTATATCTATTTCTATGCCGTATTCGCTCTCTCCATGCTCTAAAACATCATTAAATACATTTTGCGCTTCACATTCTATAAAATCGCTGTCGCTTTTTAAGTTTTTACCCATTCTAACTATAGACTCTACTATATTAGAATTGAAGTTTTCCTTCATATAAGGCAATAATTCTAACCTGATTTTATTTCTAGTATATATGCTTTCTAAATTTGTCTGGTCTATGCGCGGATTTAAATTGTGCTCTTCACAGTAATTTTCTATCTCATCTCTGCTTAAATCGAGTATCGGTCTAATTAAACAACCATCTCGCATATACTCTATACCTCTTAAGCCTTGAAGTCCTGTGCCCCTCATCATACGCATTAGAATAGTCTCTGCTTGGTCATTCATGTTGTGACCTAGAGCTATTTTGTCTGCTTGAGTTTTTTCTCTTATTTCGTAGAACATTTCATAGCGTTTTCTTCTAGCTCCATCTTCCAAAGATATTCCATTATCTTCGCAGTATTTTGGTATATCAATTGATTTCACAAAAAAAATAATGCCTAATTCCTCGCATAATTGAGATACAAATAAAGCATCCCTTTGAGCTTCTAAACCCCTTATTTGGTGGTTTAAATGGGCTGCATATATTTCTATATCTAATTCTTCTTTTAATCTATTTAAAACGTGCAATAGACACACTGAATCAGGTCCACCAGAAATGCCTAAAACAATCTTATCACCTTTTTTAATTAAATTGTGATTTTTTATTGTATTCATAACTTTTTCAAATACCATATCAATCCCTCTTATACTTAGTTTTTATTAACTTAAAGTATGTTTTCTATAAAAAACTCTTAAATCCTTGTTTTTTAAGATTTTTAAAGTTTTATATAAATACAATAATACCAAATAAATTAATTAATAGGTAGTTTTTTAACTACCTTTATAAAATTTCTCAAAATAATTAGAGCAATTAAGCTTTAAAAATCTTTATATTTATATCATTTACTCCAGAGAATAAATCTTGTATCTCAATATTATAATTTATATTTACTTGTATACTATTGTCTTCATTAAATGCTATCGACAAGGAATTAGTCTTAACTTCCATGAAAAACACACCTTGTGGAGTTTTGTATTTAGTAGTAGTTAAAACACCTTCATTGAATGTCATAAGCGAATTAACATGTCCAAATTTCTTTATACTTATCTCGCCTTCTTTAATTTTTATTGTGTTAGTGACTTCAAACCCTTCATCTGCTTCTTTATAGATTACATATACCCCGTCTTTTTTATAGTATATCTTGCCTGAAGTCTTTAATCTAATAATATCTACTTCATTATCTCCGATTTCTTGTCTCGTACTAATATCTATATTTACATTCAAAATACTTTCCTCCAAATATTTACATGACAAATTAGTATTTTTGTATTTCTACTTTGTTTACATCTGTTATCTCTTTTTTCAAGAATTCATTTGCTATTGATGAAAACTTCTCTGGTATATCAGATACATAGTATTCATACTTTACATCTTCCCCGTTTCCATGGTTTAAGTCACCTTGATCCTCTAGTACTTTTTTTAAATCCATTGCTGTTTCTTTTGCCGGATTTACTAATTTTATATCCATGCCTAATTCTTCCCCAATAGTTCTTTTAAGTATTGGGTAGTGTGTGCATCCCAACACAAGGCAATCTATATCTTGATCCTTTAATTCTTTTAGGTATCTCTTTGCAGTAAGTTTAGCTACATCTGTATTTGCCCAACCTTCTTCTGCAAGAGGAACAAATAGAGTACATGCTTTGTCTACTATTTTTATATCTTTATTCAACTTTGCTATTTCTTTATTGTATGCCTTTGACCTTATTGTACCTTCAGTCCCGATTATTCCCACTATATTATTTTCAGTAGTATTTGTAGCTGTTCTAGCACCGGCTTCAATTACTCCTAGTATTGGAATATCATAATGCTCTTGAGCTTCTATTAAAGATCTCGCTGTAGCTGTATTACACGCTATTACAATAGCCTTTACATCCTTACTTCTAAGGAAGTTTATAGCTTGAAATGTATATTTCATAACAGTTTCTTTAGATCTCGTTCCATATGGTACTCTTGCCGTATCTCCAAAGTAAACTATATTTTCATTTGGCAATATCTTTGTTATCTCTTTTAAAACCGTCAATCCCCCTAGTCCCGAGTCAAATACTCCTACAGGTCTATCACTCATTCACTACACCCACTTTGCTTTTACATTATGTTTTCCATTTATATTTTTTTAGATATTTATTTTTGTATTTAGTGATATATTATATTGATATTCTAATTTATTATCGTTTCTTATAAAATTATTACCTAAATGATAATTATAGATTATTTTGACAAAAAAATAAAGGAGCTATCCTTAAATAGAAAAAATTTTCTAAAAAAGATAGCACATAATTTACTTCCTTATTTTTATTTATATTTTTTATTATTTATCTAAAGAATAAAGAGTCTATGAATCAATACTTAAAATAGCAAAATAGGTATCTATTCTGTCTACTTGGGTTTTACTTTTATTTCATAAAATAAATTTAAAATGATTTTTCTATTTTTTCCATTATTTCAACAATCTTAAATTTCATCTTAGTTTTACCTACACTATCTCTATCTTTTTGTGTTATAAGCTTATACTCATCATCAGTTAATACACTTCTAAGCTTCTCATCCGTCTCCTTATCTATAACTCCATTTTCCTCATCTACAAAACATAGTGGTGGAAACATCACACACCACCAATTTTTACCCTCACCTTTTCCAATCACAACTTTTAATGCCTTATACTCTCCCGCTGGTAATACCATGTTAGAATACTGTTTTGTAGGGAATTTACTGTATGTAATACCTACCTTCACATTGTAGTCATAGTCATTTTCAACTATAACTTTATTGCTTATATTCGTTAAGTTCTCGTACTCGCTTTTTATTATTTTTTCACTTTCTTCTATGCTTTTAGATTTTTCTAGTTTAGGTTGAAGGTATGATATTATCTCATCTCTAACCTTTAGTTTAAGCGCTTGATCTTCATCAGAATCGCTATTTGCTATTACATGGAATCTGATCAACTTTTCCTTGTAGTTTTTAGATATATTATTTATTTTAAGAGCTTCACCACTTATAGTAACGGTCATTATTGTTATAACTGATACTAATCCAAGTATTAAAACTACTAATCTCATCTTTCTTATCTTCATCAAACTGCCCCCTTTATGATTTTACTATCTTGGAGTATAACCAGAAGCAGCTGAATTATTCATATTTTAATTCGACTTTGTCAGTTAATTTATAATTAAAAGAAATAATACATATAATAAAGAAGAACCTGATTAAGAGTTTAGATGCTTTAAAACTCAAGTAATAGTCAATATTCTTAAAATTGTTGGTATAAAAATTATAATGAACTTATTCTTGGTTTAAGAAATCAACTGCAAATTGCGAATGAAGCGCTGCACCATATTTTAAAAAGACCTCGTCAACTTTGAACTTCTCATGGTGAGGTGGATAAATACATCCCTTCTCAACATTTTTCGAGCCTAGCCAAGCTGTTACTCCCTTTGCATACTCTAAGTAAAAAGACATGTCTTCTGATGCCATCAGCTTATTAAATTCAACCACCCTATCTTCACCGAATAACTCAAAAGAAGATCCTCTTGCAACATCTGCAAGTACTTCATCGTTGTATACACTTAATGCACTTTCTTCTATTTTTACATCTACCTTTAATTCATAAGCATCTGCAATTGCCTTGGCATGTCTTTTTATTGCTTCATGAGCTCTGGTTCTAGCTTCTCTTTCAAATGATCTCATCGATATATCTAGTTCTGTGTACTTAGCTATTATATTTGCTTTTGTGCCTCCATTAAATTTTCCTACCGACACAACTATAGGTTCTTGAGCATTTACATTTTTAGTAATAATTCCTTGAATATCTGTGACAAACATAGCTGCTGGGTGTATTGTATCTTTTGCTAGATGTGGAGTTGATCCATGACCTGATACCCCTTCGAATTTCACGTATATAGTATCACATCCCGCTTGTATATATCCTTTATTTATGGCTAATTTTCCTACTTCTATTTCCGGATAATTGTGTATTCCAAAACATGCGTCTACACCTTTCATCCAACCATCTGCTATTATTCTCTTGGCTCCTTCAAAAGTTTCTTCAGCTTCTTGGAAGAAGAACCTAACTTCTCCTTTTATCTGATCCTTCATCTCTGATAAAAGTTTTACAGCACCCATCAACATTGAAGCATGCGCATCATGACCACAAGCGTGCATTCTTCCATCCACATTTGATTTAAAATCCACATCTGATTCCTCTTGCATTGGGAGTGCGTCTATATCCGCTCTAAGCACTACTGTTTTACCTGGCTTATCGCCCTTTATCCATGCTACAACAGACGTTCTGCCAGCTTTCTTATACTCGACACCTATTTTTTTTAATTCTTCAATTATTCTTACTTGTGTTCTAACCTCTTGACCACTTAATTCAGGATTTTCGTGAAGATCTCTCCTAAATGCTATTATATAATCTTCAATTCCTATTGCCCTACTTAGTATATCCGACATATTAATACTCCTTTCTTAATTGTATTTTCTATTTTCACTTATCTTACTTGAATTTTTATACAATAAAGTACTAACTTCTATATTGAATAAATGTTAGTACTTTATTGTTGCTGTTTGTTAGATTTATTTTTGGTTAAGGAAGTCTAATGCATATTGAACATGTAGTGCTGAGCCGTATTTTAAGAAATCTTCATCAACTTTAAATTTTTCATGATGAGGAGGATAAACACAGTCTTTAGCTTTATTGCCTGAACCGATCCATGCAAATACTCCTTTTGCATGTTCAAAATAGAACGACATATCTTCTGATCCCATAAGTTTTGGCATGTCATCAAGACAGTCATCTCCAAATACTTCATGAGCTGATTTTCTAGCTAGTACAGTTAAACCGTCATCATTGTATACACTTAATGTACTTGGTATTATCTCTATATCAACTTTTATTTCGTATGCCTCTGCTATTGCTTTAGCATGTCTTTGTAAAGCTTTAAGGACTAAATCTCTTACGTCTTTATTGAAATACCTTAATGATATATCGAGTTCTGTATATTTCGCTATTATATTTGCTTTTGTACCTCCTGAAAATTTACCTACTGATATTACTATCGGCTCTTGAGCATTTACATTTTTAGTAACTATACCTTGTATATCTGTAACAAACATTGCTGCTGGATGTATTGTATCTTTTGCTAGATGTGGAGTCGATCCATGTCCTGAAACACCTTCAAATTTAATGTGTATAGTATCACATCCTGCAGATATATACCCAGGATTAATAACTATTTTGCCTATTTCAACATCTGGATAGTTGTGCATTCCAAAGCAACCGTCTACACCTTCCATCCCACCATCTGCTATTATTAATTTTGCTCCTTCAAATGTCTCCTCTGCTTCTTGGAAGAAAAATCTTACTTCACCATTTATTTGATCTTTCATTACCGATAAAAGCTTTACTGCCCCAAGTAGCATAGCTGTATGTGTATCATGACCACAAGCATGCATTAAACCTTGTTTAGTTGACGCATATTCAACACCTGATTCTTCTAATACTGGAAGAGCATCTATATCTCCCCTAAGCATTACAGTTTTACCTGGCTTGTCACCTTTTATCCACGCTATAATTGAAGTTCTTCCTGCTTTTCTATATTCTACCCCAAGTTTTTCTAATTCTTCGATTATTCTTGCTTGTGTTCTAACCTCTTGACCACTTAACTCTGGATTTTCGTGCATTTCCCTTCTAAAAGATACAATATAATCTTCAATCCCTTTTGATTTATCTAGTATATTTGACATAATATCACCTTATCCCTTATATATATTTTTCGCTTTTGTCTCTGTTGCAAATAATGCAAACACAAATGATACTAAAACTGCTATTACCGGAACAATAAATGCCCCTCTATATGAAGCTGCAAGGTCTAAACCTTTAGCTAAATTTGCATCAACAAATTTACCACAAATTACTGGCAGTATTGCTGCAAAGAAGAATCCACAAACATTAACTATCGACATTGACATTCCCGCTAGCTTTGGATCGTTAACTTCTTTACCAAGCGACCAGCAAATAACTCCTATTGATCCTGCTACACCTATCATTATTGAAGCTGCTGTTACTAACCATAATGGTAAGTTTGAACCCATAAACACTAGAATAGCCCAACCGATTATTCCTGTTGCTGAAAGCACCAACATAGGTATCCTTCTATTTTGCATTGTATCTGAGATCTTACCAACTAATAAACATGCTACTCCTGAACCCAATAGAGATAGAGAAACTATATTTGCCGCTGCTGTTTTAGTTATATCAAATGCTTCCATTAAGTATGGAACACCAAACGTACCTGAAAATAATAACGTTGAACCATTTATCGTTCCAAATGCTACTGCTGGGAACCAAACTTTAGGGTTTTTAATTATTTCAAATAATTGTTGCATTATACTTTCCGATTGCTCTGTAGGAGCTGATTGAACTGGATTTACTTCTGGTAGACCTTTTTCACTAGGAGTATTCTTGATGAATACCATCACTAGAAAAGCAAGAGCTACAGATATAACGCCCATCGATAAAAATGAAGCCCTCCAACCTACTAAACCTACTATTATTAAAAGTGGTGTCTGTGCAAGTAATCCACCTAAACTTCCTATAAAACTTGTAACTCCACTCATTGTAGCGAAATCTTTTGATGGGAACCAGTTAGCTTGTATCTTAAGTATTGATAAGAATACAACTGATACCCCTAGCCCAACAAGAAGTCTACTTAGGTACGCAAACATTATAGTACCTGAGAACGAAAATAATATTGAACCAACAGCGGCTACAATACTACCGGCTATAACTGTTTTTTAGGTCCTAAATAATCGACTAAAATCCCTGTAGGCACTTGCATAAATGTATATGCGTAGAAGTACATTGCACCTAAATTTGCTATTTGCGTTGCAGTCATCCCAAACGACTGTTCTAAATCTCCAACTATAACTCCAACTGACATTCTATGGAAGAATACTGTAAGATAAATAACTACTAATATACCCCATACTACCCACCTATACGAACTTGCCTTAGATTCATTTGCTATAATACCGTTTTCTTTCAACATTTTTTTCGCCCCTTTCGAATATTTATTTTGCAATTTATAATTTAATTTATAAATAGTTTAATTTATTCTGAAAAATCTTTCATCGTTCTTTGATAACAAATAAAACCTGTTTTTTTGTATCTATAGGACATATGAATTTTAATATTGCCGAGCATAACCGAACATTAACAAACTTATCAGAAAAAATAGATCGTACAGTTGCTTTTAGAAATAAATATTGAAAACAAAAAAAGCCAGGTTAATTTCCCAGCTTTAAATAAACTATTGAATTTTTTAAAATCAAGCTAATCAAACAACTGATATATTCTAACTGCCAATAACAGGTTCATTTTAGATTCTGAATTATTTAAATCATCTTCCATCAATTCACAAATTTTCTTATATCTATACTTCATTGTATTGTAATGTACAAACATATCTTTAGCTGAATTTTTTAAATTCCAATCATTATCTATAATACACAAGAGAGTCTTTAAAAGCTCTGAATTATAATTTTTATCGTGTTCTAAGATAGCAGATAATTTTTCTTTATAAAATTCTTTCGTCTCTTCATTTTTATAAATTGTATATAAAAGTCTGTACACCCCTAGCTTATCGTATAAAATAGTAGCATCATGGCCTTTGTGAATTATCCTACCTATCTTTATCGACAAACTAGCTTCTTTATAGCTTTTATGCGTTTCCATTACATCGGCCTTTGTGCTTCCAAACCCTACTGTTGCAGTGAACTTATGTTTGCTGGCAATAGCTACTCTTAAATCATCACCCAACTTTTTTAAATACTTATCTAAATCATTTTCTTTCTTTTCGCCTAACTGTATCACAAATACAATGCTATCACTGAATTTAACATATGCTGTGTCATTGTACATTATTTTCATAAAGTCGATACAAGTCTGCAGTATTTTTTTACTTTCATTCTCAATTCTATCGATATATGATCTATTTTCGAGCTTTATATACTCATCTTTAAAATCATCTATATCCACGACCATTGTACATATATCCCCTGAAAAATTCCATCCGTATATTGATGCCCTACTTTTAATCTCGTCTTTAAACTTGATATTATTCATAATAAGATCTTGTACGAATTCATTTTTGTGTCTCTCTTTTATCTGCATACTTGATATCTTTTTTTGGATATCTAGTATTATCGCTGTATTGACATGTGTCAACGCATTGTTTGCATCACTATTTATGATAAACCCATTATCATTTAAAAATATGATGTACCCATACGTCTCATTATTCACACCAATTCTATAATGATCGTATTTCTCAAGTATTGATTTTATATTAAATTTTTTTATACTTTCGTACAAATGATTCTTGTTATTAGAAAAATACATCTTTTGGAAATGTAAATCGTAGTAGAGTACATCTTCCTTCAGCAAACCAGCCAATACATCTATTATCACTTGCATTCCTTCATTGTTTATAACTATATTAGAAAACTTATTGTTTATTTCTTCTGATATCTTAAGTGATTCTGATTGGTGGTCTATTATTTGTATAAGGACAGGGTTTATTACATCTATAAATGCAAACCTTATGGGCACATTAATTATTGGAAAGTTTAATTCGTTTGCGACTTGCTTAACTTCGTCTGGTAAAACTTTTATAAATCTAGATAGTTTCAAAAACATCGATGACATCCCGTTATTGTGTAATTTTCTAATTGTATTTGCAAACAGATCTGGATTTACTTTAAATATATATCCACTACACAATACTATTTCATTGCCTGTTGTCCATGGAAACGGATCAGGTGCATCCATAACTGTTATAGATTTTACAATTCTGTCCAATCCCTTTTCTCCAGCAATAACCTCCATACCTTCAAACTGTGGGTTATTTAAAATATCTCTTACAGTCGTTTTCTCTCCCAAAATACTCCTCCTTAATATAAGTTTATACAATTCTAGTATTTGAATAAAAGAAAAAGAAGGTTTCCCTTCTTATAATTCTACGCTTTTGAGTGTTGCATTATTAATTATATACTCTTCGCTATTTTTAATATGATTTAACGCATATTTTTCAGCTTCTGTGACATCGCCTTCTATTATCGCTTTTATCAATTTTTCATGTTCGTCAGCTATTCTAAGCGACATATCATAGTCACTCATATAGGACAATCTAAATTTATATTCTTTTTCCCAAATAATCTTAGTCGTCTTAGTTAGAGATTTATTGTTTGCTATATTAAATATGAAGTGGTGAAGCTCTATGTCAATTTCCGAGATTGTCACCATATCATTCTTGTTTCCTTTTTCACTGAGTTTTTTAAATTTTTTTAAAATCTGTTTTAAATTTTCAATATCTTTTTCATTTCTCTTTTTAGCTGCCAATTTTGCCGCTAAACTCTCTAAAGTTGCCCTCACTTCTAGCACATCTAGAATCTCTTTTAAAGACATATTGGTTACATACGCACCTTTTCTAGGCAACATCACTACTAAGTCCTCAAGTTCCAGTTTTCTTATAGCCTCTCTTACAGGCGTCCTGCTCACTCCTAAACCTTCTGCCAATTGTATTTCCATTAGTCTTTGACCCGGTTTTAATCTCCCTGTTAAAATTGATTCTCTTAAATTTTCAAATACTACATCTCTCAATGGTCTATAGTTGTTCAAATCTAGCTTAAGCAAGTTATACATTGATTTCAACCCCTTTATCACTATTATTAGTAAAATATACTTGTTCATACCTTTTCAATAGTTCCAGTTTACAGTTCAATGCATCCTCTTCATTTTTAAATATCCCAAAAACTGTAGGACCACTACCACTCATCAAAGTTCCTAAAGCATTGGCATCCATAATAATACGCTCAATTTTTTTTATTTGTCTATGCTTCTTTGATGTTACACTTTCTAATACATTTACCATGTTTTTAGATACGGATTCTAGATCTTCTTCTTCAAGTTTATTTAGCAAAAACTTTGTATTAGGTCTTGACTTTATAACTTCCATATTTAAATCTTGGTATACATCTTTTGTAGATACAAATATATTCGGTTTGCAGACCACGATGTTTGTCCCATTTGGAAGACCCTTTATATCAGTCAACTCTTCTCCTATATTTTGAGCAAGAGCCGGTCTTCCAGATATACAAAACGGTACATCAGCACCCAATTTAACCCCTATATTTTTAAGTTCAGTTTCTGTTAGGTTTAGATTCCATAAATTGTTGAGTCCTACTAACACTGCTGCTGCATTAGAACTTCCTCCAGCCAGACCTGCCGCTATAGGAATATTTTTTTCTATATATATTTCTAAACCTTTAGAAATACCAAACTCATTTTTAAACAATTCTGCAGCTTTATAAGCTATATTACGTCTATCTAAAGGCATATTTGAGCTATTGCTTTTGATTTTTATGCTATTATTATCTATTTCTTTTATTTTGATAATATCGTACAAATCTATCGACTGCATGATCATCTCTACTAAAGAGTATCCATCTTCTCTTTTTCCTACAACATCTATAGATAAATTTATCTTAGCCCTACTCTTTAATTGTATAAACCCCATAACTGCCTCCTGTATCATGAATACAAATTCAATTTGTTATATATTAATTATACTATAAAATATCCGTATTCTTCATTACCTTTTAAAGATTTTCAAAAAAACCGCTTTTTATGCAGAATTTTGTAATTTTTACATTTAGGTATAATTAAAATTGAAATAAAAATAAAGGGTAGAAAATATGAAGTACACTTCATATTTTCTACCCTTTTAATAAATCATAAATTTTATAGTTTTAGCTTTTCGCTCGATTGAGAGCAGTTCATTATTCTGAGACAATCCCCTAGTAAAACTATTCTTCTTATAGTTTACTACAGATTATACTATATATATCATCTACCCTAGCATAGCAACTTTCTTTTCAAGTATCAGGCATTTACCCTCTTGAATTGGCTCTTCTAGGCTAATCTCATTTAAATCTGCTATTTCGCTTTCAGTCGTGTTGTACTTTTTAGCTATGTTCCAGAAAGTATCTCCTTTTTTACACATATACACGATTATACTTGGAGCATTTGACAAGTCGTATGGACCTTGATCTTCCCCTTTTACTATAAAGCTCTCTGTATTTTTATCTAAGGCTTCTGTAACCCTTTTAAGTCTTATTGTTAAGTCTATTTGGTCTCTATTTAAATCGGCATCTATCTTATCGATTGTCGCAGTATTAAACACACTAGATACATCTGTCATATTTTCTATTGCCATGTCGTGTTCAAAAGGAATTTCTTCGCTTATTTTGTATACCATTTTTAATCCTTCAACTGGTATATACAGAATGTCGAGTTTTATTATTCCTTGTATAAAGCTTTTATTTTCTTCTACAAATGAATTTTCTATAGATGTTGTACAGCACACACTAACTAGATCTTTTATCTGTATGTCGTCGTTATCATTTCTAAGCGTCTCTCTAACTGTAAATGTATCTTCAAAGTTGCTTAAGACTTTGTTTAATTTAATTGGTCTCTGATCAAACTTAATCATTGTATGTGGAGAATACGCATCTTGTAATACCTCTCTTGTTACTTCATCGGTTACTTTTACTTTGCAAAGGGCAGTACAGTCTATTTCAAGCACTCCATTAGTACTGTCTGAACTCTGTCTAAAGTTGTGACTAAAGTCGGACATTGTAAGTAAAACTTCCTCTTTCATTCCATCGCTAACTCCAGCCATCTCTACAAATTGAGTAAAATCTATGCCTATTCTATCAAGTTCAACTAACTCGCCTTCATAAGTGCTTGCTAGAGGGTTTATTTCTAATACTCCACCTACAATGACTTTGTTGTCTGTTACTCTGCTTTCTTTTACTCTAATACAAGGGTTTAAGCTTATAATTGATTGTATTTCATCAGTATTTATATTTATAGTATCCCTTATCGAACTTTCAGACTGTTCAAGACCCACAATATCTTGGAATTTTATTTCTTTTCTGTGCTTTTGTATGCCTTCTACTTGAGCGACATCTTTTACTATGTCTAGTGCCTGCTTTTCAAATAAGCTACCTCTAACATTCATAAGAGCTCCTATTTTAAGCTTTCTTTCATTCATAATAGTACAATCCATATGCTCGACCTCTGGGAAAATCATGTGATCCATATTGTGAAGCACATTGTCCTTTTCTACGACTTCATTTATATCTATCTTTCCATCTACATTTGATACAGTCTTTTTATCATCAGCTATGTAAATAACATTGTAGTTAAAGCTTCCTCTAAAAAGTACCTTTCCATCAGTTGCCTCTACCTTTCTAAACGATATGTACCCTTCTGTTTTGACAATTTCATAAACATCCATTTTTTTATCTGGCACAACTGTTTCCGCTTCAATAAAAGTTTGGAATTTCCCAAAGTCTATTCTATTATCAAGTTTGATTACATCTTTAATAAGTTCCATAGTTTACCCCCCTAATACAAAAATAAAATATCACACTATATTTATATTAAAAGGACAACAAAAAATTACACCTATTTAAAATAGGTGTAATTTTTAACTTATCTGTAAATTATCTTGATCTCTGTATACTTGCAATTTAACATTAGATGTCAATAGGTCCGAATAACTGTATGATACCCTTGGGTATCCATTACTTTCATCATCCAATTTTATAACAAACACGCTTGGATATACTTTCTCAAGTATACCTTCTTTAGTAATAATCTGCTTTCTTCCTTTATTGGCCTTCAATAAAATTTTCTTGCCAATGTGTCTTTCTAAGCTCATTCTGATCTTATCCAGAGTTTGAACAGTAGCCACAAAATCACCTTCTTTAACGTTTATATGTTTACATAATATCATAAATAAACATACTTGTCAAATCCATAAACAATAATTTTATATTTTTTTGAAATAAAAGTCAATACTTTTTCAAAATTTTATTAAATTATTGTGATTTTTTTACTAAATCATCGTTTTTGGCATGGCCCATCTAAATTTTCCTCTAGTTTCTGATCCTCCTACTCCCTTTACTCCTGTGACAGTTTGATCTATTACTTCTTCTATAGGAACTACCACATCGATTCTAGAACAAGCTATTTTTTCAACAATAAAAACAGGGTCTAACGCGTGTATCATTATTCTTCCAGGAGAACTCGCATAGTTAGCCCCTGCTCCTATTATTTTTTCATAATTTGATTGGCAAGCGCCCGCAAAGATAACCAAGCTATCTAAATTAGGTTGCCATTTCCTCGCTTCTTTTACTGCCTTTATAAAATTAAGTGAATTTCTATAGTTGTTTATATTCTCTATATTACCTCTCTTAAGCGTCATAGAGTCGTGACCAGTTACTACAAGTATATCTGGATTATACTTCTCTAGCAGCCCTCTAACCTCTTTATATTGATTAGATTCTGGAATTGCTACTCCAGCAGCTGGAATTCCCAATTCTGCGTATACATCAAGACATATATTTAAATACTCCTTATCACCATCGATTTGGAGAACTTTTCCCGGTATACCATATGCGTTAGAATTAGATTGAAGTTTAGGGAGAGCTCTTGTCATCTTCTTTTCTCTATCTCTAGCCTTTTTTACTGATCTGGTTAGCCTAGTCTCGACTTCTTTATCTATTAATATCTCCCTCAAATCAGGAGCTGTAACCGATACTAAATCATCTAATTTAGCGTCTGCTATTATTCTAAATGCAACCCCCTTTAAAATAGCTATTTTATCCCCTGTTTCGTCTAAACCAAAAGATACTATTTTGAAGATTATATCTTTATTATATGATTCTCTAGCTACAACGTCTCCTATCTTCATAGTAAATAAACCTCCAATAAATTATTCTTAGTCTATACTATGTTTAATGCAAAGATTTGTTTACAGCTACTCCTTTTACTCTTTATAAAACATCCTTGATTACTCTAAGTACATTTTTATTGTAAATTTTCTCTATTTGGTCGTCTGAGAAGCCTTCTTTTTTTAATGGATCGTACAATTTATACATTTCAGATACATCTTTTATTTCTACGTTTGATTCTATACCATCAAAATCAGATCCAATTGCTATTACATCAATTCCTCCGACATTGTATATATGTTTAATATGATTTACCATATATTCAATCTTACTTTCAATTCCGTTAGCATCACTCAAAAACGAATGGAAGAAGTTTATTCCTGTCACCCCTCCACTATCAGCAAGTATTTTAATCATATTATCACTCAGATTTCTAGTATGATTAGTAACTTTCCTAGAGTTTGAATGAGTAGCTATAAATGGTTTTTTAGATAACTCAGCTACTTCATAAAAACCTCCATCCGATATATGTGAAACATCAATAAGCATACCGTACTCATTCATTTTACAAACAACTTCTCTCCCAAAATCAGTAAGTCCTTTATCTCTGTATTTTGCATCATTGTGAGGGTAACAAATTTCATTTTTATGATTCCAGCTAAGAGTCATCATCCTCACACCTAAATCGTAAAACTTTTTAAGATTTACAATATTTCCTACCAATACAGCCCCTTCTTCTATAGACAATAGTGCCGTAACTTTTCCATCTACTTTATTTTTCATTATTTCATCGTAGTTTGTAGCTATTTTTATAATATCCTTATTTTTATCCATTTCGTTATGAAACTTTTTTGCCATCCTCATACAGTATTCGTATGGATTTTTTATTTCATCAATATCTACATAAAGTGCAAAAGTTTGGGCTAAACAATTGCCTTTTACTAGTTTTTCAATATCTACATGAAAATTATTTGATCTAAGTCCGTATTTTTCTATATCTTCCATAAGTTTTGAGACTGTATCGCAGTGTAAGTCTATGAACTTCATAATTGATTTCCCCCACTTCTCTCAAATGTTTTTATTAATTCTCTAAGGCAATTCTCAAACTTGCTATTATCTGCTTCTTTTCTCTTCTTAGGGTTAGAGGTTCTAAACCCTCCTCTTCTTGCTGTACTATTTAAATGCCTTTCAAATAACATTTGATCTATATTATCTAATGTATATAAAAATCCATTTTGATGTATGACAAAAGCTTTTTTTGCTAGAGCCATAGATGCCAATCCGTAATCTTGAGTCACCAGTACATCATTTCCTTTAAGCTTGTTAACAATTGCAAAATCAACCGAATCTGCTCCTTTGTCTACCACTACAACTTTACTGTATCCATCGTTGATCTCATGTGTTGTATCTGTAAACATATATACTTCTAATCCAAACTCTTTTGCTACTTTAACTACCTCTTTTTTAACTGGGCAGGCATCTGCGTCTACAAAAATTACCATAATCTCTCCAATCTATACTTCTAATTTAAAAAACTATCTCACCATAATTCTATATTTAAAATTATATTGAGATAGTTTCAGTTGACAATATTAAAATTTTATGCAAAATAGCTATTACTTACCACAACATTTTTTGTATTTCTTCCCACTTCCGCACGTACATGGATCGTTTCTTCCTATTTTTTCTTCTTTAACTACAGTCTTAGATTTTTTGTAGTCTTTGATAACTTGTTTTCTATGATCTAATGAAAGGATATCATCCCAACCTGGAAGCCCGTATAGCCAATGAGCTTCTACGTTTACCATATTAAAGAATAGTTTTTCCCATTCTATTTTTAAAGATATTTCAGAGTCACCTTCTACATTCTCTAATACTATCTCTTCTTTTAAACTTTCACTTATTCCATCTATGAATCCCATAAAGTATTCATTTGATGTATTAAATTTTTCAGCAAGTTCACTTACCTTACCTTCTACAACATCCATTTTTTCATTTAAAATTTCGTTATATATACTAGCCTCAATTTTTAAATATTCTTCCCAAAATTTAACTTCGGCGTCTTGGCTATCATGATTATCACTTAAATCATTCCAAGATTCAAATAAACTCATAAGTTTTCCTCCTAAATTACCTTATATTTATACATTATATTTTGATTTATTTTACAAAATTTCTGTATTGGCTTTATTAACTATTACATTATATCATAATTAAACAATTCTTTTAACACCTTAATAGCATAGTTTTGATCTATAAAGAAAGGACTTGTAGCTACAGTTATAACAGAAGCTTTAGCTATATATCCTTTTATTTTACTTATCTTAAAATCGTAGTCAATATAGTTCATATCTTCTGAAAATATATCGAGATCAATATCCAGTACAAATTCACCACTTATGTCTAGATCAAATCCGTACAAGCTATCTATTATTATAGCTTCTGAAAACAAATTGAATTCTAGCGCCGGTTTAATAAAGCTACCTACATTTAACACTTCATTTGTATATCTAAATACATCATCTATATCTTCTATATTTACGTTATAATTTTCGGGAACTCGAGTATCTTTATGTTGGTCTACATGTACTAATTTACACCCTTTTGCAAATGCTCCTGATAAATAGCTCTTTATCCAGAAATAAAACGCATGGTTATGGTTATCAAATATATATATTTTTTGCCTTCATAAATATATTCCACTAAATTTTTAAGTCCTTTGCAAAGCAATTCTTTCCCGCATTCAACTTCATCAAAGCATACTTCATCACCTAGTACAACATCGTTTAAACCACCTTTTATAAGTTTTGGCACATATATTTTTTTATTTTTTCTTTTATTAAATGAAAATTTATTGTTACCTATGGGCTTATCTATATAAAAACCAGTGTATCTATCCATAAACAATTCACCCCTCTTATTTTATCTACTATAGTATACAATCTTTTTTATATTATTTAAATATATATGATTTAATATTAAAGCATAAAATAATCACCTATAAGTAATCCTAACCAATGCAAATTCATTTATAACTATAACTAATAATGGGGATGAACTAAAAATTTTAGATCATCCCCATTATATTGTATACACAATAAATTAATTATGTTTTATATTAAGTTAACTTTTATGCTTCTTTTGTGCTGTCTTTTTTATTCATTTTTATAAGTGTGTAAGTCGAGAATATCCCTACAAATGCACAAACTACTGAAAGTATGAATATATAAGTGTATCCAGTTTGTCCGTACTTATCTAGCCAGTTACCTGCTATTGTATAGTAGAACGCATCTGGAGAAAATCCTAAGAATGATGCAAATCCAACTATAGCACCTGTAGTTTCAATAGGTATATTTGATTCAGATACTGTAGCAAAGTATATCCCTCTTGCACCAAATAGTATAACACTAAGTATTACCATGTTGATTACTGCTATCCACATGAACGATGAACTCTTTGGTATTACTAGGAATGCTGCTGTACTTACAGCCATTAATAAGAACCCTACAAATAATACCTTTATTGAAGATCCTACTTTATCAGTTACTATACCAGTAATAGGAGAAGCCCCATTTTTATAACATAAGTTCTGATTATAGATAATGCAGAAACTACAGTTAAGGGCATAACATAAACTTCTGATAAGTAAGGACTTAAGTATGTCAAACTTGAGAATACTAAATAAACTGAGAATATTGTCAATCCTATTAACCAAGCTTTTGGCATAGCTATTACTTTTAAGAATGATGATATACTCATTCCACCATCTGATTTCTCTGTTTCTTTAACATCTTCGATTAAGAAGTACAGTATTATTCCGCACACTATTGAAGATATTGAATATAGCCAAACAACGTATTTAAAACCTACTGTTATAGTAGCGAACTTGCCAAAGAAGTAAAGTCCTATAAATGATATTAATGTTCCAGCTATACCAGATAAACCTTCATAGAATCCAAACAGCCTTCCTTGCTCTGACTCATCTCCAAGCATTCTTATAACTTTAACTGAAGCTGGGAAAAATGTCATTATTGTAGTGAATCCCCATAAAACAAATATTACAACTAACATGCTGTAAGATGGGAATGTTGCAAAGTAGAATCCTAATAATCCCGATATAACAAGTGAAAGCGTGATAAGTTTTTTAACTGAGAATTTATCTGCAAACCAGCCACCTACGAAATATGATACCATAGCTACCATACCGTAAGTACTAAGTAAGTTACCTATTTGAGTATGACTAAGCGATAATGCTTGTTGCATCGGATCGTAAAATGCCGACTTCATATATGGCAAACTGTACATTGCAGTCATACCAAATGCCAAGATGAAAATAATTGAAAATCGTTTAATATTGCTCTTTTTTCCATTGTTTATCTCCTAATAATATTTAGTATCAGTGGATATTTACCTTTGCTTTTACGAGTAGGTATCCATTAATTATCTTTAAATTTATTTTATTTTTCCAATAGATTGTACAAAGTCATTTATTATATCTTTAGATGATTCAAGCCCTAAGGCTATTCGAATAAGGTTTTCTCCATCCATTTGAACAAGCGTATGCTCTTCACCTAAACTTGTAGCTATAGTACATACTTCTAGTGAATTCATTAATTTTCTACTAGCTTGATCTCTAGTAAGTCCGTTTATTCCGTCTTTTAATTTAAACGAAACAACCCCGCCTCCAAGACCGTTCATTTGAGTTTGGCATAAATCATGTTGAGGATGTGATTTTAGGGCTGGATATTTAACTGTCTCAACGTTTTCATTGCTATCTAGGAATTCAGCTACTGCTAAAGCATTTTCACAATGTTTTTTAATTCTCATATCTAGAGTCTTCATTCCTCTTAATATCAACCAGGCATTTAGTGGAGACATTGAAGCTCCTGTGAAACAACATAGGCTTGGCCATCTTACAAGGTCTATTAATTCTTTTGAACCAACAACAGATCCGCCTAACGCATCACCATGACCATTCATATATTTTGTTAAACTGTGTATTACTAAATCAGCTCCTAAATCTAACGGTCTTTGAATTATAGGAGTTCCAAAAGTACTATCTACTATTAATAAACTCTTATTTTCATGTGCTATATCAGCAACCGCTTTTATATCTACTAAATCTAAAGATGGATTTAAAGGAGTTTCTATATAAACTATTTTAGTGTTTGCCTTTAGCTCATCCTTTATGTTTTGAGGATTTATAGCATCTACAAATGTAACCTCTACACCAAATTTAGCTAGTAACTCACTCATAAATAATTTAGTGTGTGAAAATATACCATTAGAACTTATTATATGGTCCCCACTTTTAACTAAAGCTAGTAAAGTAGATGTTATTGCACCCATACCAGATGTACTTGAGATAGCGCTTTCTGCATTGTCAAGCATGGCTAATTTAGCTTCTAATTCTGTTAAAGTAGGATTGCATTCTCTAGAATATACATAGCCCCAATTCATGCATAACTCTTCAAAGTGCTCAACCGATTTAGCTGCGAAAGTAGCAGTTTGGTAAATCGGAGAAGCTAAAGATCCTGTTGTTGGATCTGGTTCGTGACCCCAATGAATTATTTTTGTTTCTAGCTCATGATTTTTATTCATACTCATTTCCATTCCTCCATACTATTAATAAATATCGTTTTCACAATTAGTATTTCTTAACTTTTTTATAAAATCCATTTTTCAAAAAAATACCATATTATAAAAACTTATTCTGCAAATGATTTTATTCATTCGACATATAAATACTTTTTTCTCCTGTGTTATAATTTATTATAAACTCTATAGTTACTATAGAGTCAATCTCTTTTTTGTATAATATTTTTATAATCTAATGGTATTTTTATATTTTTTCCCATAATATGTATTAAAACACTATATTGACAATAGAGTTCTTAATTCTAGACAAAATTTAAGACAGTACAGGTTGTTTAATCCATATCATCGGATGTCTACATTATTTTAATTTACCTTCATACTGTCTTATTTACATTTATGATAATTAAATTTTATTTTTTATTCTATAACCCCAACTCCCCAAGTTCCACAAATATCAGGGGATATGGTTTCCATTACAGAATTATCACTTCCTCTAATAACTGAAATATCTCCCGAACTATAATTAGCAACATATATTATGTTTCTATGAACATCTAAGGCTATGTCATAAGGTGCTACCCCTACCCTAATAGATCTTATAACTTCATCCGACGCCCCATCAATAACCGATACTGTTCCGCTTGTAGCATTTGAAACATAGACAAGATTAGTAGCTGGATTTACTCTTAAAAACTGGGGTCTTTTATCAACTACAACTTTATCTATAATTTTATTGCTCTCTCCGTCTAACACTGTAACATAATCTGTACTAGATGAATTGTACCCAATGTATAATTTATTGTTATTAGGATTCACAGCAATTCCCGATGGAGCTGAGTCTACATCTACATATTCAATTACCGAATTTGTAATCCCATCAATAACAGTAATATTATTGGATCCATTGTTTGAAATATATATTGTGTTTGTATTTAAATTTATATCTATTTTAGCTTGCAAGCTTGCTTTCGGAGTCTTAATATTCTTTATTACTTTATTAGTTATCCCATCTATAACAGATACAAATCTCGAACCTCTATTAGCTACATATACAAGATTTGTATTGGGATTTACTCTTACAAAGAAAGGTGAGTCTCCAACATCGATTTTTTTTACAACTTTATTGCTCTTTGAATCAATTACTAACACATTATTTCCGGTAATATTTGCAACATAAACTAACTTAGTATAATTGTTTACATCAATACCTCTGACATCTGATGAAACTTTTATTTTTTCGATTATATTGTGGTTTTCGCCATCTATTACTGAAATAACTCCTTTAGATGACTCTATTCCAAGTCCAGAAATATAAATATTGCCTCTTTCACTTTTACACTCATTCTCAATATCACACTTCAATTCGCAATCATTCATTGATAACAACCTCCTATCGAAGTAACCAAATAAATATTTAACTAATATTTATTTTATGTAAAGTGATTATATATGTTCTTACTAAGATCGGCTGTAAATTATTAAACTTGGCATTTCAAAAACTGAATAAATATAGTTGATTAATAAAGACTGCTTCAAAAAATAAAAAAGGGGGTATCTCTATTTCCGAGATGCTCCCTTTTTTATAAGTTTATACTAGACATCTAGTATCTATTTCTCTCTTTTTAACCTGTATTTGTATTTCGGTTAATAAATCATCCTTATCACTGACAGATAAAGGATCTATTATTGGAATTTCATAAATATAATCCTCTACAGGTATTCTCTTGTACTCTACGTAATCTACAAGTTTTTTTATAGGTTCATAGTTTTCACTGTAGTCTCCTTTATATGTCATACAAATAAAGTCTCCAGAAGAAATCTCTGAAATGTACTTTTGTGATTTTTCATTAAATAAATCTCTTTCAACTGTCACAAAGCTGTTTTCATAATTTACTCTCTCTTCTTTTAGAAAATTATCTATAGAGATAAGCCCACTAACTCCTCCGTAAAAAACTGATATATTTTCTTCTAAAATATTAGCGATCTGTCTTCTCGACAGCTCTAATGTTTCTTCGTGAGTAAGCCCTTCTTCATAGTTGATAGATAGAATGCTTCTTTTAGTCATATGTTTTCTTACAATTTTACCGACTTCATCGGATTTAAAACCTTTTTCGATAGTATCCTTTTTAGAACTTAAAACTTTCTTAATAAGCTCTAACTCTTTTATTTTATCTTCAACCATTCCTATTTTACTATTTAGTAGTTTAAGTATTTCTTCATTGCTGTTGTCTAGATTTATCTTAATCTCTTTAAGCGACATCCCAAGATATTTTAAATACTTAATCAAATCAAGCTGTGAGAATTGATCTATAGAATAATACCTATAACCACTATCGTAATCGACATGTACTGGTTTAAATAAGTCTATTTGATCGTAGTATCTAAGTGTCTGAATGCTAATCTTATGAAGTCTTGCCATTTCGCCTATAGAAAAGTATTTACTCATGTGATCCACCCTCAATCATTTTAAAATAAATTCCATGGATACTCATTAGGTTCTAAAGATTCAAATTCCATCTTTTCTTTAGTAGTAGGGTGAACTATCTCTATCTTTTGTGACCATAATGCCAACTGTTGCCCCACTTTATTGACCTCTTGTCCATATCTCTGATCGCCAAATAGCGGATGCTTTCTGCTAGCAAACTGTACTCTGATTTGATGTGATCTTCCAGTTTTTAGATCTATTTCTACAAAACTTAAATTATATTTGCTAGATAATAATTCAAAGCTTAGTTCTGCGTTTTTGGCTTCTTTATGATCTTTATTTACAACACTGACCATATTTGTCTTTTTATTTTTATATAAAAAATCTTTGTATATATCATTTTCCTTGTTAAAACAGCCATGCACGACAGCCCTATAAGTCTTTTTAAATGTTTTATTTCTCACTTGCTCCGATAACCTCGAAGCCGCTTTAGAGGTCTTGGCAAACACCATTACCCCTCCAACCGGTCTATCAAGTCTGTGAACAAGCCCAACAAAAACATTGCCTGGCTTGTTATATTTATCTTTCAAATATTTTTTAAGTAAATTTACCATATCTTTATCATTAGTCTGATCAGACTGAGAAAGTATGTTTACTGGTTTTTCTACTACTAAAAGATGGTTGTCTTCGTATATAACTTTTACCACTATACACTCTCCCATCTTCCAAATATTCCACACGGCAATGTTTTTCCGTCTCTAGATGCCGGTATTCCAAGCTCTCCGCCGTATATTTTACCACCCTTTACTTGCTTCCCTACAGTTGTAGATAACACATTTTCAAGAACTATAGGAGAAAAACCTGTAGTATAAGAGTTTATTAAGAAAAACAGAGGATCATCAGAAAGAACTCCCATGCAAAGCTCAACAAAACTAAATAATTTCTCCTCTATTTGCCAAACTTCACCTTTTGGACCACGCCCGTAAGAAGGAGGATCCATTATTATAGCATCGTACTTCTTACCTCTTCTAATCTCTCTTTCAACAAATTTTACCACATCATCTACTATAAATCTAACTGGTCTAGATTTAAGTCCAGTTAACTCTATATTGTCTTTAGCCCAGTTTACCATTCCCTTGGCAGCATCGACATGACAAACTTCAGCTCCTGCATATGAGCATGCAACTGTAGCCCCACCTGTATAGGCAAATAGGTTTAATACCTTAATCGGTCTATTTGCTCCTTTGATCTTTTCCATCATCCAATCCCAGTTTGCCGCTTGCTCTGGGAAAAGACCTGTATGTTTAAATCCAGTCGGCTTTATATGGAACTTTAAAGCTTTGTAATTTATAGTCCATTGCTCAGGATACTTCTTTTTATGTTCCCATTCTCCCCCACCTTTATTACTTCTGTGGTAGTGCCCATGAGGGTTTTTCCATAGAGCCCACTCAGTTTCCATAGGCCAAACTACTTGAGGATCTGGTCTTCTAAGCACATACTGTCCCCAACGTTCAAGCTTTTCTCCATTTCCCATATCTATAAGTTCATAATCTTTCCATTTATCTGCAAGTAATAACATTTCTTCCTCCTGTATAGTACATCTAATATTCAGTATTATACCATAATTTTATACGATTTATGTTCTTTTTATTAACACAATTGCATCTTAATTCATACTCTATTATATCTTAAATTTATGTAGAGAGGAGCATTTGCATGATAAATAATCGCGCCACTGGAAATTGTAGCCATAATATTTTGTACGTCAGATTTAATGAAGACTTCGGAAGGGAAGGTTTCTTTTCCTTTGACATGCAGTATCCATCATTGTTTAATATTGCAGGTCAGCCAAATGCAGGAAATCCAGCAGTTTTAAGAAATGTCAGTAGTGCTATAGAAAAATCTGTAAATTACTACAAAGAATCTATTTCAAGGGAGGCTGCTAATTTTAATAAAGTTGCTGAAGATAATTCACAAAGTCCAACACGTTTTGATGTGACTTCTACTTATGCAATAACTTTTAATATGAATTCAGTCCTAAGCTGTATACTTGATTTAAAAGGTCAAGCGCTTTCTATCGGTATTTTGTATAATACTCTAAGCAATTACAATGTCGATCTAATTACAGGGAGGGAGCTTACTCTAGCAGATGTTTTTAACACGAATGTAGATTATATAAATCTTGTATCTGAGTACATAAAATCTACAATTACCGAAAATGTAAGTTGGTATTATGCACTTGATGATTTTAAAATCCCTGCAGAACAAGCATTTTATTTAACGTTTGACGGTGTGGTGATCTACTTTGGGGTCGATGAAATAGCACCAAAAGAATTAGGCATACCTAAGTTTAAAATGAAATATGCCGATTTTGCAACCGATATAAATCCTCGACTATTCTGTGCTTTTTAAATTTTAGTAATCAAATATTTACTTAAATAATAGTGTAAATAAAAAACTGGAAAAACTTTATCGGATATTTCAGCATAATTTGCTCTTTTTTCGATAAACGTATTTCCAGTTTTACTTTTTTATTATTTTCTATTGTTTTCAACTCTAATATTCTATCTAACTTTGTATATTATCTAACCCTTAATAATATCTAGGTATATATAGCATCTAGCCTATTATTATTTTATTCGCCTAAGTTATAAACTTTTAACTTATCTTCATCTATCTTTTCTTTTCTTACCCCTACCATAGCTTTTAGAGTATCTAGAGACGTCATTACTTCTGTTGAGAACTCAATTGCTGTTCTTCTTATCTTAAATCCATCTCTCGTTGAATCATTACCTTTTGTAGGTGTATTTATTACTATGTCTACTTGTTTGTTTCTTATTACATCTAGGATATTTGGTCTAGCCTCTTCAACTCTATTAACTGTTTCAGCTTCTATACCATGAGCTCTTAGACTGTTTGCAGTACCTTCTGTAGCTACAAATGTATATCCAAGATCCCTCATGTCTTTAGCTATATTTATAAACTCATTTTTGTCGTTATCGTTTATAGTTGCTAGAACAACTCCTCTTTCATCTGACATGTGTTTTCCAGCTGCTATAAAACCTTTGTAAAGGGCTTCTTCTAGATTTTCTCCTACTCCAAGAACTTCTCCTGTAGATTTCATCTCAGGTCCAAGACTTACTTCAACCTTAGATAACTTCGACATAGAGAATACTGGAACTTTTACAGATACTAATTTTGGTTCTTTATATATTCCTGTACCGTAGCCTATATCTTTTAATTTTTCACCTAACATACATTTAGTAGCTATATCTATAATTGGAACATTACTAACTTTACTGATGTATGGAACTGTTCTACTCGCTCTAGGATTCACTTCTATTATATATAATTCACCGTGGAATTCTATAAACTGTATGTTTACCATCCCTATTACATTTAGATCAATTGCTATTTTCTTAGTATAATCTAGTATTTTCGCCTTTATTTCATCAGATATATTTTGACTTGGGTACATTGTAATACTGTCTCCAGAGTGAACTCCCGCTCTCTCTAAGTGCTCCATTATTCCTGGTATAAGTATATCTTCTTGATCACATATTGCGTCTACTTCTATCTCTCTACCAGTTAGATATTTATCTATTAGCACAGGGTTTTTTCTGTCTCTATTAAATGCATCTTCCAAATACTGAACTAATTTATCTTGGTTGTAAGTTATCTCCATACCCTGACCCCCAAGTACATAAGAAGGTCTAACTAGCACTGGGTATTTAAGCTCATTTGCAACTTCAATACCTTCTGCTACAGTCCAAACACCTTTTCCCTTTGGTCTATTTATATCCAACCTTTCAAGAAGTTCATCAAATTTTTCTCTGTCTTCTGCTGCATCTATATCTTTAAAATCTGTACCAAGTATCTTTATATTTTTCTCATTTAAGAACTTTGCAAGCTTTATTGCAGTCTGACCTCCAAATTGAAGTATTACTCCCTCTGGATTTTCTTTTTCTATTATATTTAGTACTTCTTCCTCTGTTAACGGTTCAAAGTATAGTTTGTCTGAAGTGTCAAAATCTGTACTTACTGTCTCTGGATTGTTATTTATTATTATAGTCTCAATCCCTTGTCTTCTAAGAGATTTGATACAGTGAACTGAGCAGTAATCAAACTCAATTCCTTGCCCTATTCTTATTGGCCCTGACCCAAGTACTATTACTTTCTTTTTGTCGCTAACTTCTACCTCATCGTATTGCTCGTAAGTTGAGTAGTAGTATGGTGAAAGCGCATCAAACTCTCCTCCACATGTATCAACCATCTTATACGCTGGTTCTATACTGTAAAGTTTTCTAAGTTCGTAAAGTCTCGCTGGGCTTATTTTCATTAAATCTGAAATCCCCTTATCCGAGAATCCTTTTTTCTTTAACTCAAGTAGGTAATCTTTATCTAAATTTTCTATTTTAAGTTCCTTTAATTTCTCTTCTTGCTCCACTATCCATTTAAATTTATTTATAAACCATTTGTCTACACCAGTTATCTCTTCTATCATCTCTAGCTTATATCCTCTTCTAATCATCTCAGCTAGATCAAAGAGTCTCTCATCATCTGGAACAACAACCCTTTGTTTTAATTCTTCTATAGTTCTCTCTTCAGAAACTCTGTGAACTAATGAATATTTACCAGTTTCAAGGGATCTTATTCCCTTTAATATAGCAGCTTCAAAGTTGCTACCTATACTCATTATTTCACCAGTCGCCATCATCTTAGTTCCAAGCTTTCTATTTGCATGTCTAAATTTATCAAATGGCCACTTTGGTATCTTTACTACTACATAGTCTAAAGTCGGTTCGAAACATGCGTAAGTCTTCTTAGTTACTGCATTTTCTATTTCATCCAATGTGTAACCGAGCGCAATTTTTGCAGAAACTTTTGCTATCGGATAACCTGTGGCTTTTGATGCAAGCGCTGACGATCTACTTACTCTAGGATTAATTTCTATTATCGCATACTCTAAACTGTGTGGATTAAGCGCTATTTGAACATTACATCCACCTTTTACTTCTACAGCATTTATTATATCTATTGATGCTTTTCTAAGTAATTGGTACTCTTCATCGCTTAAAGTTTGACTAGGAGCCACAACTATACTATCTCCAGTATGAACTCCTACTGGGTCTACGTTCTCCATATTACAAACTGTTATACAGTTTCCATTTCCATCTCTGACTACTTCGTACTCTATTTCTTTCCACCCTTTTATACTCTTCTCTAGAAGTACTTGTCCTACTGGGCTTAATTGAAGTCCGTGTTGAAGTATCTCTCTCAGTTCTTCTTCAGTATCTGCGATTCCTCCACCAGTTCCTCCTAATGTATAAGCTGGTCTAACTACTACCGGATATCCTATCTTATCGGCAAATTTTATACCAGATTCTAAATCAGTAACAATATCACTGATTACTACTGGTTGCTTTATTTCTTTCATCATCTCTCTGAATAAGTCTCTATCTTCACCTTTTTTGATAGATTCCACTGATGTTCCTAAAACTTTTACATTATATTTTTCTAGTATTCCTTTATCGTGTAGCTCAACTGCAAGGTTAAGGCCTGTTTGTCCACCCATTCCTGCAAGTAGACTGTCTGGCTTTTCTTTTTCTATTATCTTTTCTATAAATTCTACTGTTAATGGCTCTATATATATTTTATCCGCTACTTCTTTGTCAGTCATTATAGTAGCAGGGTTACTATTTATAAGTACAACTTCTACACCTTCTTCTTTCAAAGCTTGGCAAGCTTGTGTTCCCGAGTAGTCAAACTCTGCTGCTTGCCCTATTATAATAGGTCCTGAACCTAGTACTAAAGTCTTTTTCACATCTTTTAATTTAGGCATAATTATATCTCCTCGCATAACAAATTTTAATCGGTCCTAACTCAAATTTCATTTAAGTCCATCGCTTCTTTATCTATACTTATATCCGAGCTTTTATCTGTATACTATTATATCAGGTCTAAAAACTTGTCAAATATATAGTCGTTGTCTTTAGGCCCTGGGCAAGCTTCTGGGTGATACTGCACGCTGTATATTGGGAGTTCTTCATGTCTCATTCCTTCTACAGTATTGTCATTTAAATTTATCTGTGTTACTTTCACCTGTTTAGGAACATCTGAAACATAGTATCCGTGATTTTGAGATGTAATAAATACTTTTTCCTCTTCCAAATCTTTTACCGGATGGTTACCACCTCTATGTCCAAACTTAAGTTTAGATGTCTTTCCTCCAAGTGCCAGTGCTAATAATTGGTGCCCTAAACATATACCAGCGATTGGTTTTTTGCCTATTAATTCTTTTATATTTTCTATTACACCCTCTAAATCTTCAGGATCTCCAGGCCCATTTGATAAAAATATTAGATCTGGATTTAAATCTATTATTTTTTGAGGTTTTGTCAAAGCTGGAAATACAGTTATATCGCAATCTCGTTTTTCAAATGATCTAATTATATTTCTCTTTACTCCAAAATCCATTATCGCAACTTTTTTACCCGAACCGCTTATATGCTCAACTTCTTTTCTAGTAACTGTATTTACTGCTTCTGTATTTGAATACTGCTCTAATTTATGTTCTATATCTTCCAGCTCATTGTGTTCTAGAGTTATTATACCCTTCATACTTCCGTTATTTCTAAGTATCTTTGTAAGTGCTCTAGTATCTATTCCTTCTAATCCTATAACTTTATTTTGTTTTAGGTATGTCTCTATATCCATTTCACATCTAAAGTTGTTTGGGAAGTCACATTTTTCTCTAACAATAAGTCCCTTAACATGAACCCCTGATGACTCAACTGATTCTAAGTTTATCCCATAATTACCTATAAGTGGGTAAGTCATCGTTACTATTTGTCCATAGTAAGAAGGATCTGTCAATACTTCACCATAACCTGTCATTGAAGTGTTAAAAACTACTTCTCCTACACTATCCTTTAAGTATCCAAATGCTTTACCTTCAAATACTGTTCCATCTTGTAAAATTAATCTTGCCTTCACATTAACTACCTCCTAAGCATTTTCTATTTGTCTTACTATGTTAATAGCTGATTCCTTTGGGTTTTCTGACTTAGTTATAGGTCTTCCAACCACTAAATAATGAGCTCCTCTTCTTATTGCATCTTCTGGAGTAACAACTCTCTTTTGATCCCCTACTTCAGCTGCCTTTGGTCTTATTCCCGGGCAAACTGTTATAAAATCTTCTCCACAAGCTTCTACAATCTTATCTACTTCTTGTGCTGAGCATACTACTCCATCAATTCCAGCTTCTTTAGCTAACTTCGCTCTCTTAATAGCTAATTCCTCTGTTCCTAAGTTACATCCTATATCTTTTAAATCTTGGTCGCTAAGTGAAGTAAGAACTGTTACTCCAACTATTATAGGTTTTTCTATATTTAATTTTTCAGCTTCTTCTTTTGCTGCTTTAGCACACTGTCTCATTCCTTCTAGGTCAGATACGTGAATTGTCATCATCCATACCTTGTCTCTAACCCCTGCTCTAACAGCACTTTGCATAGTGTTAGGTATATCGTGAAACTTAAGGTCTAAGAATATTTTTTTATTTTTCTCTTTTAAATAGTCTACAACTCTACCTCTAGTAGTTAGATATTGCTCAAGCCCTACTTTAAATATATCTACACTGTCCTCTAAACTGTCTATCATATTTTTAGCTATATCGAAGTCGTCAGTGTCAATTGCAGCTATAAGTTTTTCTTTACCATTTACCATTTCATTTCCTCCTAAACTATAAAGCCTAATCCTCATAATAAAAAATCCTCCTACCAAAGAGGTAGAAGGATTCATCTGCATTCTAAATTCCACATAAGTGTGGTATGAGATATCTTTCCCAGTCTCTCTGGACTAGTTTAAAAGACTTTATGTATTTATTTTTATTATCGATAGTAGTTAATCAACTTATCTGCTTAGCCTCTCTGGACTTAGAAAATTTATTGATTTAAATTATGATAGTTTAATTCCTATATCGATAGTTAATATTTTATTTGATCTTCTAATTATTAAACCACTTATTGCTCTTTCTGTCAATAAATCTTTTAATTTTTAACTTTAAATCAACATTATGATACATTCCGTTTGCTATAATATTGTTTTTAATCTTTCTTATAAGAAAAATTTATCTCATACTCAATCTTAGGAATGTATTTGGAGTTATTAAAGGATCGATTTTTTGTTGTCTTCTTCAGTAAATTATAAGTATTAAAAATAGACTATACTTTAATAGTCTATTTTTATATTATTTTGGTGCATTATAATTATTTTTTTATATTTACGTACAGCGTCCGATCAAAGTGTGTTGAATCTTAGAATTTCTTAGAGATAAGGTCAACTGTATTTTCATGATTAAATTTTGTATTTAATATTATATTTTTAATACTTTGGGGTAAATCAACATCCAAGGCATCTGTATACACGTTTGCATCAACTATTATTCCATCTTTGACTAAAAGATCAATGTCTACTCCGCCCCATGTAAATCGTTTTGAAATTTGATAATTAAATTCAGGTGAAGATCCGAAATTCCATTCCCAGCTTTCGTAAGTATTCATTAGTTTGTATATATCAGCTAATCTTATATGATCATCTTTAATAACTTTTTCGTCAACCATAAAAACTGATGAATTATTGCCCAATGATGAGAATGTATTTATTAAATCAGTTTTTAAACTCTCAGTTGTAATTTCACTATTGAGCTTATTTATATTTATTACTCTAGAGTTTACTGAATCAATTCCTTTAGATTTTAACTTATTTTCAGAAACAGTTAATATACGGCTCAATTTTTCTATATTAACATCAACTAATAAAGTACCGTGGTGACACAGTATATCGTTCTCAACAAAGAATGCATTTCCTGAGATCTTATTGCCATTTACTAAAATATCATTTTTTCCACAGAATTCAGCTTTAATCTCATTTAATGATAGTGCCTCAATAATAATTTTTATATTATCTTTTAATTTGCCTTCACAATAATCTGAAATAAATGTAAAGTTCAAATTCCCTTTATCATGAAAAACAGCTCCCCCTCCAGAAAGTCTTCTTACTAGCTTCCCTTTTTGGAGATTCAGTTCTTTTATATTACATTCCTTCCAAGGATTTTGGTTTATGCCTATAACTACAGTATTCTGATTCTGCCACAAGAATAAAATATCATCTTGGTGCGAATGATGCTTAACCAGGTACTCTTCAAATGCTAAATTAAAATATGGATTATAACTATTTGATATATATATTTTATGCAAAATGAATTGCCTCCCCAGTTATACCCAAGATAGCTTCATTGATAGACTCCGCTGTAGTTGGATGAGCAAATACAGTTTTGTTCAGTGTTCTGTAATCAGTCTTATTTTCAATAAAATGAGTGAAATTTGAAATTAGATCTGTGGCTCCAGGACCAATCACAGCAGCGCCCAAGATAACGTGATCTTCTTCACAATAAAGAACTTTTACAAACCCTTTACCTTCACCCTGACTTAGAGCCTTGCCGTTTGCAGCAAATGGGAACTTACTTATTTTATAAGGAATCTCACCCTTCTTAGCTTCTTTCTCGCTAAGCCCGACTACACCAATTTCTGGAGATAAGAATACTGCACTAGGAATAGCTGTATAATCCATAACACTTGTTTTACCCATACAATTTTCTGCCGCAACAATTCCTTGATGGCTGGCCACATGAGCAAGTTGTATTTTATTTGTAATATCTCCGATTGCATAGATAGATGGATTTGTAGTAACCATACTACTATTTACTTCTATTCCATTCTTTCTCTCATTTAACTCTACATCAAGTTCATCTAAATCAATAGAAGATAAATTAGGTTTTCTCCCAACTGACATTAAAACAGTATCACTAATTACAAAGTGCTTATTATCATCTTTTGAAAAAGCTACTACTGTTTCATCATCTTCGGACATAAATATTTCTTCTACCTTTGAATTTGTACAAATTTTAATACCACGTTGATTGCATTCATCTACAACTATATCTATTATATCGTTATCAAGACTGGATAAGATATTATCCATATACTCTACTACCGTTACTTTACAACCATATGAATTAAAAATAAATGCAAATTCCATTCCTATAACTCCACCACCAATAACAGTAAGGGTCTTAGGTATACTGTTAAGGTCTAGAATCTCTTCATTGGTTAAAACTGATTGTAGATCTGAACCTGGAACATTTAATTTTGCAGGTGATGAACCTGTCGCTATAATTATATTTTTAGCTTTAATAGTAGCGTCTATTTTATTGTTATTAACAGTTATAATATCTTTTGAAACCTTTGCTTCACCTTCGATATACTTTACCTGCCAGTGCCCTAAAAGATGTTTTATACCACCAGTTAAGTTTGAAACTACTTCATTTTTTCTTTCTACAATTTTATCTAATTGTATATCTAATTGATTAGTTTTTATTCCAAATTCAGAACACTTTTTCATTTCATCATAAAGGTGTGCACTTTTGACAAAGCTTTTTGTCGGTATACAACCATAATTTAAACATGTTCCACCAAGCTTGTCCTTTTCAATTAGCACAACACTAGCCCCTAATTGAGCAGCACGAATTGCTGAAACATATCCACCTGGTCCTCCACCAATGATTGCAATATCACAAACAATATCTTCTTTCTTAGGTTTTGCTAAACCAAAGTTATATTTAACATTAGATTGTGCCGGCTCTTTATTAACTTTTTCCCCTTCAATTTCTGCTATAGCTTCACCAATTTTGATATTCTGACCTTCCTCTATCAGAACATTTAGTATCGTTCCTTCATATTGTGATTTCACTAGAAAGTTTCCTTTTGCAGATTCAGCGTTAAAAAGTCCATAGCCCTCTTGAATTTGCTGTCCTTGCTTTATTAAGATTTTGCCAACTTTTGCATTTTTATCCTCGCCAGATAATTTATTTAGTATAATATTTGTCATATCATTCTCCTTAATAAAGAGGTTAAGTTAGATATCCTCTTCCCCGATTTAAATACATTTTATTTATTTGAAATCGTTTTCAAACTCGTTAATGCAATCCTTTAATATTGTTACTGAATATGCCATAGAAGGCCCTCCACCAAAAGCCACTGAAACCATAGCTGCTTCTATAATTTCTTCTTTAGTAGCCCCTGCTTCAAACGCTTTGTAAGAATGGTAAACTATACAGTATTCACATCTATTATAACAAGCGATTCCAACACTAATAAGTTCTTTTGTTTTAAGATCCATCGCATTTGGTTCATACGCAGAACCTAATAATCCCATAAATGCTCCAACCATCTGCTCGTTTGTTTCACCAAGGGCTCCAATCCCACCTACAAAATCATTTAGCATCTCTCTAACATTCTTCGCCATTTCATTACCTCCTAATATTTTTATTATTTTTAAAATACTTTAATTAAATATTGATTGCTATACTAATTATTAGTATAGCAATCAATATTTTTAATGTCAATAAAAAAAGAAATGATATAATTATTATCATTTCTTAATATTATTTGACATTTTATCTAAAACTCTATAAAAAGTTACTAGTTCTTCCTCTGTTATATCCTCTAAAAGTAAATCACTAAAATATTTTCCTTCAGGCAATAATATCTCAATCTTATTTCGACCATCGTTAGTCAGCTCAAGAAATTTTACACGTTTATCTTTTGGATTTTCAACCCGATTAATTAATCCATCTCTCTCCATCCTATCTACAAGTCTAGCAAGAGAAGAATCTTTTATGTTCATCAAAGTAGCTAATTCCTTTTGGCTTATAGATTTGTTTTCTTCATTCAAAAAATATAAAGCAATCCATTGTATTCTAGTTGATCCTTTAGCTTCTAAGCGTCTATTGAAATCTTCTGAAACAAACTTCATTGTTGTATTAGTTATAAATCCAATACATTCAGACAGATTAAATTTCATTATTATCATTCCTTCCATATACATCATTTTGGTGAGTTTTTTTGATTAGTTAAATTTACATAGGTCTATGATGCTTAACAAAGTTTACAGCTATTTAGTTGATTCTATATATTATATAATACATTACTAAGAAATATTTATGTAGATATTTTAGAATTATTCAATTAATAAATCATCGATAGTTTGATTATGAAATCTTTTAATTCCTTTATTTAAATTTAATCTGCCTCTGTAACTGTATAGCGTAAAATAGTTTTCATCTTTAATAGGTCCGCTTTACGGGGATCAGATAGGTATATTTCTCTATGTTGAGTTCTATTTCTAACTAAGTTATTACTCTTCATAAAATCCTCTATCTTTTCAAAACTAGCAAGTTCATCATCTTAGAAACTAATATCATCTAGTAAAGGAGAAGGCTTTTTCTTTTTTGTAATTTCAAGTGCCTTCTCAAACACTTCCTCAGATGCGAACTTGTGCTTTCTCCTTTCATGTTTTATCCTTATTATCTCACCTAAAGTGTATAATATGACATATATATGTCTAGTTTAATTTTTATATCTTAAACACCTCTGAATATAAAAAAACAGACAATTAATTATTTAAATTTAATGTGTAAAATATAAATAATTAATTACCTGTTAAGTATGCGTAATCTTTTGTATCTTACCGACCTTTATCTTTACTTCCAGCCTCTATACCCTCTTCACCAGATTCTAAATTAACGCCTGATGTTTTAATACTAATAAAGTACTCCTTACCCCTTCTATCCTTATGCTCTGCTTTTTCATAAATAACGTTTACTTCATGGTATTTACAGGCAATATCAAAATGCCTTAGAGCAGCTCCCACGCTTATCTTAGACATTTCCTCTAAATGTTGCTTTTGTTTTTTTTCACATAAGTGCACCAATTCGCCCTCTTTATAAAAAAACCAGGGCTGACAATTATTTATAGATGGAGCTCTTCTAGCCATCTCCAATATACAATCCCACTCAGAACTCCCTTTAAAGCCTTTCGTTATATCCTTAAGCGATTTTCTATCTGGGTTTGCATCTCTTCTCCTAAATAGTTCCTCTCCTTTAGCAGGATATCCAAATGCGATTATTACGTAAGGTGATTCATCTATTTCTTCTTCTTCTTCTTCAAAAAAGTCTATCTGAGAATCCTCTCTATCGCTTTTCTCTTCGCTATCTATTATATCTTTCATATCTTCTTTATCTAAATTGCTTTCTATGTAACACGTCCCTATTCCCAAAGATGTAAGCTGAAGAACAACACTTTCAATTGCAAAGCCAATATTTTGTAAATAGTCAGTACCTTTGTCAGATGACACAACTATATAATGAGGAGCTTTTACCTTACACTCCTTCCCCATTAAAAAGTGTATAATGTGGCCTCTATCTACAACATTAGCTTTTATATTCAAATCCTCATTGAGGTATGTTATATTCTTACATATTCTCTTGATATCTTCTATCATAGGTTGTTTAACTTTTTTTACAGAATACTTTTCTACAGTTTTTCTATAAAAAATCGCTTCGTATAACTCCACCTATATCCCTCCTAATAAAATCTTCCATATTCTATTCTATAATAACTATGTATTTCATGTATCCTTTTAAATAGCTGGTATTACCGTTTTATAAAATATATAAATGTCAGCTAATGTCAGTTTGTGTTAGTTATCCACAACCCACAAGAATAATTTTATCATATTTATACCTAATTTAAAATAGAATTAAGGGCTATACTGAAACCATTTTTATTAGTATATAGGAATTTTTATTTTAATAAAAAAAGAGTTAGATATTATTTTTATCTAACTCCTCTTTTTTTCCTCGAATTACCATATTTTTTATCTAAATTGAAGGATGTATTACATGTTCTTTTCATAGGGTTTATTTGTGATAATTCTGTGTCAACCAGTCATATTCCTCGTTAAACTGCATAATGCCCGAATCTATATATAAGTTTTTTTCATCGTTTCTTTTTTACTTCTTGTCTCTTATAATTCTTAATATACAATATTTTAAAATCATAAAAAGAGACCTTAAGCAATTATTGCTTGTAGGTCCCTTTAAATATTATAAATTATTCTATTTTAAGATAAAATTTAAAACTATTTTTTAATACCTTGATATTCCCAAAGCTGAATTTGAAATCAGTTTAATAAACTGAGTCTTACATATAAAACTCTATATATTATTTTAAAATCCTTCATTTTTTAACAAAATTCTTCTAATCAAAATATTATTACAGTATGGATAATAAGTAGTCGATCTTAAGCATAAAAAGGGCACTTAAGTTATTTAAACCAACTAGCTCTAATTATTGTATTTTTTATTGCTAAATAATATCTTTTGCATTATTCTTTACTTTGTAGTGTGGGAAATTATATGTCATGACAACAAAACTTGGTAAAAGAGTTGACAATAAAACTTGGCATGTTATAATAAACTTAACAAGTATACTTGGCAAATAATAGGAGGTCTTTCTATGGATAAACAAGAAATCTTAAATAAGAGTCGTAATTCAAGTACTGATGAAGGGTTTGAATATTTTGAGAATAAAGGACTAAGAATAGGATATACTGCGTTCTACTTTGTAGCTATTTTCATTATTATATTTAAAAATTATATTGGCGAAGAAAGCGATTCTATATTTACATTATTATGGATATTTTTTTCAGTTGGCTCTATTTCTAAATTTAAGTTCACGCATAAAAAGATTTATCTATTCGGTTCTATAATTTCTTTAATACTTATGATTTATTCTTTTGTTAATTTTATTTTAGGATCATTGGGTTAAGCATATGAATGAAGAATTAGTATTAAAAAATCATTTAAAAGAAGTTCGAGCAGAAAAGAAATTGTCTCAAACTCAATTAGCAGAGATGGTCGGCGTGTCAAGAAATACTATTAGTTCTATAGAAACAGGTCAATTCAACCCAACAGCAAAGTTAGCACTTATTTTGTGTATTGCTTTAGATAAAAAATTTGAAGAATTATTCTATTTTGGAGAATAGTAAAATATTTGTTAAAATAATTAAAAGAAACAAAAGAAGACCTGAATTAGTTTTCGGGTCTTCTTTATTTATACACTCTTTAGATGCTTTAAAACTGGTTGCATTAATTCACTTTGCCTTTTTCATAATATCTTTTCTTCGATAAATGTAATAATAATACGTATATAATTTATGTATAACACTATTAACGTCTTTATTATCTAAATTTATATATCTAATATTACAAATACTTTTATTAAATTCTTTATCAGCAAAACTCTTTCTATATTCTAAAGGAGTGCAGTTATATTCTTTCTTAAAAACCTTATAAAAGTAACTGGTACTAGAGAAGCCATTAATTAGAGCTATCTCTGTCATATTTTTATCGCTGTGTAAAATCATAATTGTTGCTTTTTCCAATCTTATTTTATTTAAATAATTTTGAAACGACATCCCAATATTATCTTTAATGCAATGGGACATAAAATGATAATTAAGATTGAATTCATTTGCTACTACGCTTAATGTAATATCGGTATTATATTTTTCTTTAATATAGTTTGTAATATTGTCAATTCTATTATCTTTTCGAACTTCAAAATACTTTGATCCTCTTTTAACCTCAAAATTATTATATAAATATTCTCCTATTAAACAAAGATAACTACAGGCTTTTAACTCAAAACCATTCTCTCCTTTTACTAAAACCAATAATAAATTAGAAATTAAATTTCTCGCTTTATCATAAATATACTTATTATTATCATTCTCATAAATAGAGTTACATTTAAAATAGATATAATTATAGCTGGGGAGATAGTTTATTAATACTTTTGCATTAATTTTAATAGATATATATTTGTTTTTACTTAAACTCATAATTGAATGTGTTTCATTCCCGTTTATTAATATAAAATCATCTTCTTTGAGAATGCTTGCTTCTTTTCTAATATTCACTTTTAAACTTCCTTCTATAACTAAAAAAATAAACTCTAGTTCTTCATGACAGTGAATGCTGCAACAGCTATCTTTATGAAAAACTACATCAATTGGAAAAGTATTCTGGTCTATTTTGTTAATAAATTTATCATCGATTACGACCCACTCCTTGTTATTCATTAAGAATAATAATTTGCGATCTATAGATTCGTCTTTATTTGCAACATTAATATATATTAAGGATTTCGTTGTTAAATTAAAAATACCCATTGCTATTAAATATGAAACGAATAAACAGTAAAATATATTAGTTAAATATTTCCATGAACTACATTTTAACTATAATGAATACTTTAATCATACTTATAATTAAATTACATCTCCACTATTCTATTTTCCAACCACTCAATTATTGTATTAACATTGGTTTAATTCCTTTTTTATCGAATATCTCCATACTATCACCATTCTATGAGTAGTATGATCAATGATGTAATATTAGCTTAATTTTATTAATGTGTCCTAAATGTTAATTAGAGCATATATCTATAGTAAAACATTTAGGAGGTCCATTATGAATGAAGACAATTACCCAAGTCCTATTCAATTAGAAAATGCAATATACACAATAGGAAATTCTGTGGAATCCGAGGAGATAATTAATAGATATTACCAATGGTTAATTGACAATATTCCAGAGTCTGAACTTACTCCAGGACAGAATGATCGAATAAGGAATATCCTTGAAACTATACAACAAGATAAGATTAATCATAATAGAATTTTAAAAAATATATATTATGAACTTACAGGTAATGTTGTAACTATAGTAGAAAAAGAATTTGCTGAACCTAAAGACTTTAAAATGGAAATTATGTATGAATATATCAGAGCCTTAGAGGGAATCCAGAAATACAGACTCGTTATGTTCGGAATGCCTAATCTTAGTTATAGAGACTTAATTTATATCATTATATCTGACGAAATAAGGCATGCAAGTTTATATAATTATATTACAGCAAGCTTGAATAATTTAGTTTAGCTCCATATTCTGTTTCTAAAAAGCCAGATGATATTACGTCATTTGGCTTTATTTTTATCTCTAAACATTGGTTTGATTCCTTTTTCATCACTATCACACCTTAGGGATAGCATGGTCAATTATGATTAATTTTAAGCATAAAAAAGAACTAGACTACTTATACACTAACAGCACCAGAACCAGGTTTACCTTCTAATCCATGTCCACCGTGTATTGCTCTAGTTTGTCAAGCCTCTCTGAACTAGCCCCCCTTTATGTTAAATTCTTTTGGGATCTAAGCTCTGATAGAGTTTTTAAATCTTTCACTAATATCAACTTCTTTTTGCTTTCATATTGTGAACTTAATTATACTCTACTCGCTTTGTGTTAGCAAGCCAATATATTTTTCCACACTTTGAGAGCATATGTATTTTAGCTCACTAAATGTGATATACTTATTTTAAAAAAAGAAATGGGTGATCAATATGTTGGGTAAAAAAATATCTTATCTTAGGAAAAAAAGAAAACTAAGCCAAAGAGAATTAGCTAAGGATTTAAATATCGGGAATAGTACACTTGCAATGTATGAATTAGAAAAACGAGAACCAGACTTTGATACATTGCAAAAGATTGCAGATTATTTTGATGTATCTACTGATTATCTTCTAGGAAGAACAGATATAAAAAAATCAGAATTAGAAAATGAAGATGAAGAAAAAGACATAGAAAAGGCGATAGATGAATTACTGCAACAAGAGGGGCTTATGTTATGCGGTGATGAATTAGATGATGAAGCGTTATTACTACTAAGAGATTCTATACGAACTACTATTAAACTAATGCGTGCTAATAAAAAGTAATCCTGGGGGTGGATATGTGAGAGATATTAAAAATCTTGTTTGAAATTTTATAAATATCTATAAAACAACTAATGTCTATGAATTATGCTCACAATTAAATATCCGAATTTATAAAAGCCATTTAAAAATATAAAAGGAAGGATATTTTTTAAATATTTCTGAGGGTATCTCTATAGTTATTGATTATGATTTGGATGAGCATGAGGAAAGATGTGTGATAGCTCATGAACTTGGACATGTAATGTTACATCGAAGTTCATATATATGTTACTTGAAAAATTACACATATTCAGATACTAATAAATTAGAAAATGAAGCTAATGAGTTTGCATCGGAATTACTTATTACAGATGGAGAGATAAAGGAAGCATTAGAAAAACAATTTTCTATGTAGCAGATAGCGTGCTACTTCGAAGTTCCTTTGGAGCTTATAGAATATAAATTTAATCATAAAATATAAGTGATTATTGAAAATCATTAAATAAAGATTAACAGGAGTAGCAAACACTACTCTTTTATATATAAATTTAAACAAACATATATTCTGCAAGGAGGGAAGATTTTATGAATGTAAAATCTTGTTTTATAAGGAAAAGAGGTCAAAGATATTGTGTAGTAGTTGAATACCTAGATAATGAGACTGGCATATATAAACAGAAAATAGATGAATCTTTTATTTTTAAAAAAGAAGCTGAAAATCATCTAATTGAAGTCAGATATTACATAAATAATAATAAATATAAGAAGCAAACAGATATGACATTTGTGGAAAGATGTGTTTTGTATGTAGAAAATGCTAAAAATCGTATAGAACATAGCACTTTAATTAATTACAATTCCTATATTAAAAACCATGTAAAACCTTATTTTAATGATTTTAAACTAGTTGATATAACTCCAACATATTTACAAACCTTTGTTGACTACATTTATAATAAACATACCAAGGGTTGTGCAAGCCAATACGTAACGTTTACAATGGTTGTATTAAAAGAAGCGTTTCGTTTAAATGAAATACCTAATAATGTCTGCGATTATGTAAAAAGGCCTGTTATTAACTCGAATGACGATTACAAATTGTCTAAGGGAGAAACTGTTTATCGAAATGACATAAATCCATACATAGAAGAAGAAGCTAAATTCGTATTAAAAAAAATACACACTAGTGTTGTGGAATTACCAGTGACATTGATATTAATTCTCGGGCTAAGAAAGACAGAAGCAACGGGACTCGCTTGGGATTGCATAGATTTTGAGAATAATAAAATAGTAATAAAAAGAAGGTTGGTATACGAAAACTATAACGGATTTGTTTTTGGACCTACAAAAAATAAAAAAAGAAGGGCTTTGAAAGCTCCAAAATATTTAATGGATTTATTAAAAAATGAAAAGATAAGACAGAATAAATTAAAACTAAATGGATTATTAAAAAATGAATTAAATCTTGTATGCTTAAACTCTGCATTAAAACCATTCCATCCTTCTAGTGTAAATGACGCATATAAATCATTTTGCAAGAAAAATAATATAAGAGAAATAAAAGTTCATGATTTAAGACATACTAATGCAAGTATCTTAGTTGCATCTGGAACAAACTTTAAAACTATTTCTGAAAGATTAGGTCACAGTGATATAAAAATAACTCTTAATCGATATTCGCATCTTTTAGATTCAATGGATGAAGAGGCTAATAACAATCTCGAGAATATATTGTTTAAATAAATGTCAGTTAATATGTCAGCTAATATGTAAAATGTCAGGCAAATGTCAGCTATTTCTATAAACCCCTTTATCATATAAAAGAGCATTCTCATATTGGAAACATACGAATACAATTATAGATTATTATGTGTAGTTATTATATTCTATAATAATTAGACATAATTATCACGATAATTTGTATTTTTTAAAGGTTTTTTATAAATAATTATTTATGGGTATAAAATCATATATTATGTTCCAAAATTTAACTAGTGGTATAATATATATAGATTACTTTTTTGAGGAGGTAAAGAGATGGATTTTGAAAGAAATTTACAGAAATACGCAGAACTATCAATAAAAGTTGGAGTTAATATACAACAAGATCAAGACTTACTTATAAGATCACCTATAGAATGTGCAGAATTCGTTAGACTTGCAGTTAAAGAAGCTTATAAATGCGGGGCTAAAAATGTACACGTTGAGTGGTCAGATGAAGAGACTGCTCTTATCAAGTACTTAAACGCTCCGGAAGAAGTCTTTAACGAATTTCCTAAGTGGGTAGCAGATCAATATACAGATATAGCAAAACGCGGTGGCGCATTTCTATCAGTATATGCTCAAGACCCAGATTTACTTAAAGATGTAGATCCTCAGAGAGTTGCAAATTACCAGAAAGCTTCTGGAGCAGCCTTAAAAGAATGGCGTTCTTACACACTTACAGATAAGTGTAAATGGAGTATAGTTTCTATACCTACAAAAGCATGGTCAAAGAAAGTTTTTCCTGGAGTATCTGAAAATGAGGCAATAGACAAAATGTGGGATGCTATATTTAAGTGCACTAGGGTTGATGGTCAAGATCCTATCAAGGCTTGGGAAGAACACAATAAAAATCTTAAAGTCAGAATGGACTTCTTAAACAGTAAGAACTTTAAAAAATTAGAGTATAAATCACCAAAAACTGAACTTATAATTGAACTTCCAGACAATCATATTTGGCTTAGTGGAGCTTCTAAAGACCCTAATGGCGTGGACTTCAATCCAAATATTCCTACTGAGGAGATCTTTGGTATGCCTCATAAACACAAAGTAAATGGTACTGTTTACAGCACTAAACCTCTAGTATACGGTGGTAATGTAATAGACGACTTTTCAATTACTTTTAAAAACGGTAAAATCATTGATTTTACAGCAGAAAAAGGACTTGAGACCCTTACTAAATTAATCGAGACAGATGAGGGTTCTCATTATCTAGGAGAGGTCGCTTTAGTTCCATACGATTCACCTATATCTAATAGCAATATAGTATTTTTCAACACTCTTTACGATGAAAATGCCTCTTGCCATTTAGCAATAGGGTCAGCATACAAAACTTGTATGAAAGGCGGAGATCAAATCAAAGAAGAGGACTCAGACAAATACGGAATCAATGAAAGTATAACTCACGTAGACTTTATGGTTGGTTCAGCCGAATTAGATATAGTGGGAACAACTGAAAGCGGAGATCAAATACAAATATTCAAAGACGGAAACTGGGCTTTCTAAATATACAGATAGTACATTTTATATTTTATAATAGATAAAGTATAAAACATCCTTTATATGAAATACAAAAACGTTCTATTGAACCCGTTTTTTGTAATTAATTTTCAACTAAAGTTTCAACTTCCGATCCTTCTTTTGACACATTCTTAGAGATATTTCCACATATAAATATTGCAATTCCAATCCATATACTTATAAATCCAGATAACTGTGCAATTGAGAATATCTCTTTAAACAGAAATACTGCCGAAATGAGCATAAGAGTAGGACTTACATACTGAATAAACCCTAAAGCTATATAAGAAACCCTTTTAGCTGCTATTGAGAATAATAAAAGCGGTATAACCGTTACAATACCCGTTCCTATAATAGTAAGTATAATTCCCAAATCAAAACTTATAAATCCAGTTGAAGAATAAAATGCTAAATAGCAAAGTGCAAAAGGAGCGAGAATAAATGTTTCCATAAATAAACTTGTCGATGAAGATATATCTACTTTCTTTTTTGTTAAACCGTACAAACTAAAAGTTACAGCAAGCAATATTGCCGTCCAAGGAAATTTTCCTGTACTGATAGATAATATAATGACTCCTATTACTGCAAATATACATGCTATAATTGCTGGCTTTGTAATCTTTTCATTTAGAATTATTACTGCAATAATTACGTTTACAAGCGGATTCATATAATATCCCAAACTAGCATCGATTACATTTCCAGAAGAAACCGAGGTTATAAACAACAGCCAGTTCATAGAAATAAACAATGCCCCTAAAGACATATACATAAGTTTAGTTTTATTGTGAAGGATATCTTTTATCTCAAAACTAGTCTCTTTTATCTTACCAAGTGCGATGAGCGCTAAAAATATAAATAAACTTGAAAAAAGTATTCTATATGCCAATACTTCTTTTGAATCAATATGCTGCAGAATTTTCCAATAAAATGGAAGTATACCCCAAGCTATATATGCTATAAAACCATATAGGTAACCTTTGTTATCTTTATTCATGATACTACCTCTTTCTGTATACATTATTTTGATCTTTTACAAATTGTCCTTATCCAATTCTACTCTATAAATTCTCCTTTGCTATCTCAACAGCTGACTTCGCATCTTTAGAATAAAAATCTGCACCGATTTCTTTTGCATAGTTTTCTGTTAAAACAGCTCCTCCAACGAACACTTTTGTATCGATATTATTTTCCCTTAAATATTTAATCGTATCTTCCATACTTTGAACAGTTGTAGTCATAAGAGCACTTAGACCTACTAATTTTACATTATGCTCCGATGCTACTCTTACAACTTCCTCAATAGGAACATCTTTTCCTAAATCTATAACCTCATATCCATAGTTTTCAAGCATTATCTTTACGATATTTTTTCCTATATCATGTATATCACCTTTAACTGTTGCAACTATTATCTTTCCTTTAGTTACTGTCTCTATATTTTTTTTAAGAGATATAGATTTTATGATGCTCAATGAATTTTTCACGGCTTCGGCAGATTGTATAAGTTGTGGTAAGAACATTTCCCCCGTATCAAACTTTTTTCCTACTTTATCTAGCGCTGGTATTAGTATATTATCTATTATATAATCCCCGTTGTTAGTCTCAAGAAGTCTTAATGTTTCCTTTTCAGCCTCATCTTTTAGACCTCTCTGAACTATTGTATCTAATGAAATCTCTGCGGAAGTGTTATTTTCTACTTTTGGCATTTCAACATTTACATTGCTGTATTTATCTATGTAGTCTACACTTCCTTTATCTATATTGTACAAAACTCTAAATGAGTCTATTGCTTCCATCATACTAGTCGCATTAGGATTTATTATAGCTAGGTCTAACCCTGCTCCTAAAGCTAGTGTTAAAAATGCAGTATTTATTGCTTTCCTGTTAGGAAGTCCAAATGAAATATTTGATACTCCTAAAATAGTTTTAGCTCCAAGTTTTTTAACTTCTGTAAGAGCCGTCAAAGTCTCAGCAGCTTCTTCTTGTTGTGCTGATACAGTAAGAGATAGACAGTCTATAAATATATCTTCTCTCTTTATTCCGTATTCCTCTGCTCTTGATATAATCTTCTTAGCTATTTTCAATCTTCCCTCTGCGCTGCTAGGTATTCCATTTTCATCTAAGCTAGACCAACTACGCCCGCTCCATACTTCTTAACTATAGGTAAGATACTTTCTAGAGATTCATCTTTTCCGTTTACCGAATTTACTATTGCTCTACCATTATAGTATCTAAGACCCGCTTCTAGTACCTCAGGGTCTGAGGAATCTATAAGCAACGGTATATCTATTACTGCTTGGATTTCTTTTATAAATTTTATCATTACCCTTTTTTCATCTATACCTGGAAGACCCACATTTATATCTAATATTTGAGCTCCAGAGCTAGCCTGCTCTAATGCTAGGTTGATTGCGTATTCAGCGCTTTCTTTTTTTATAGACTCTTGAAGTAATTTTTTACCAGTAGGATTTATTCTTTCTCCAACAACTATCGGAGCACTTATCTCTAAGTTCTGAGAATAAGAACAGACTCTGCTCTTGAATTCATTATCCAATACAACCTTTTTTAATGAAGGTAAATTGTCAGAAATTTCTTTTATAAATTCTGGATTTGTACCACAACAACCGCCAACTATACTTACACCCATCTCCACAAATTTTTTAACTCCATCAAAAAATTCTTCAGGTGTAATATCGTATACAGTTGCTCCATCTGCAACTTTTGGAAGTCCTGCATTTGCCTGAACCATAACTGGTATTGATGAGAGTTTTGTAATCTTTTCTACGATCGGAACAAGTTGTATAGGACCCAATGAACAGTTGACACCTATTGCATCAACGCCAAGTCCTTCTACTGCAACAACCATACTTTCAGGAAGACATCCTGTAAAACTTCGTCCACCTTCATCAAATGTCATTGTACAAAATATTGGAAGGCTTGTGTTTTCCTTAACTGCAAGAACAGCAGCCCTCACTTCTCCCAAGTCCATCATAGTCTCTATTACAACTAAATCTGCTCCGGCTTTTTCACCCTCGATTGCTTGTCTTTTAAATATCTCATAAGCTCTATCAAAGCTTAGCGTCCCCATTGGCTCGAGCATCTCACCTATTGGCCCTATATCTAGTGCAATATATCTTGGCTTTGTATTATCCTTGGGAAGTCTATTTATCGCTTTTTGGGCAACACTTACAGCATTATCTATAATCATTTCTACAGTGTACTCACCCGTCAATTTTAATTCATTACATCCAAAAGTATTAGTCAAAATTACATTTGATCCCGAATTTAAATAACTAAAATGAATATCTGAAAGTTTTTCTGGATTTTGATATCCAAATATTTCAGGATTTTCCCCCAGTTTTAATCCTTTTTGTTGAAGCATAGTCCCCATTGCTCCGTCAAACAGTAATATATTATTCTTTATATACTCTAATATTTGCACAGCCCCCATCCTCTCTTTTATAGACACAAGTGTCTCTATTCTGACAATTACTACAAGATTTCTTTACTTCTTTATTATTATATTTTAATTCGCTTACCCCCATAATTGCAACAACTGATTTTCTAGGTATCATAATTCCGTTATCATTTATAGTGACCCCAATATTTCTTTGAGCACTCAAAACATCTAAGATACCTTTATTATTTTCTATTCCCAAATCTCCATATCCAGGACTGTACCTCATAGTAGTTGTTTTCTGCTCCTTTTTTAATCCATTATTAACAGACTCTTGAACTCTGTTGCAAATTTCCTCAATTGCAGTGGTTGCACATGAGTCTATGATGATACTTTTAGTTAGATCAGAATAAGAATATTTTCTTGTGAGTCTCTCTATTTCAACACCTAAAGTAGATGCCATAACAAATACTCTATCACAATCTTTTAATAGCTTGTAAATATCTTGGCTACTGTAGATTAAATTTGTGTTTTTTAATTTTATTGTACCTTCTTCGCCGCTATCTAAAATACATGAAGAGTATATAAACCTTGGATTTATCGTGCTCAATGTTAACTCCACGCATTCATCTATAGTGTTTTTTAAATCATCCTCAATATTTTGGCCTTTATACTGTAGATATCTTAGTACTTCATTTTTATCAATCTCGATATCTTTAATTACATCGTTATTCGTAAATTCATTAAAAACACTCTCCATGTAGATCTCCTCCTCCTGATTTAAAAATCATTTATTATAAGTAAACTATATATATTGTCAAAAAACAATTTATTTCCCAAGAAATACTTAATATATCTTTGTAAATGACAAAGATATCTAACTATTAGATATTTCTTGGGAAATAAAGTAGAAAAAAGTAGTTATGAAACATATATTTTTAAAATATCAAAATAAAATATTAGCTAATTTTTCAACACTTTCGGCTATATAATTAGGTTTAGAATCTTCGATCTCATCCAAGTCTCCATAGCCGTACAGCACCCCTATTGAGTCAATTCCAATATTATTTGCACCGACAATATCATATTTTCTATCACCCACCATGACGATAGATGTTTTATCAGATTCTAAATAATCATTTATTGCAAATCTTATTACCTCTTCTTTGTCAGATCTTGTACCATCCAAGTTACTTCCTACTATATTGTCAAAATACTTATATATGCTGAAATTATGCAATATTTTTTCTGCGAATACAGTTGGTTTTGAAGTTGCTAAAACTATTTTTTTATCATTAACATGTAGTTCTCTGATTAAAGCTTCAATTCCTGGGTATATTTTATTTTCATATAAACCCTTTTCTTTAAAGTACTCTCTAAATTTTTCAACAGCTTTGATAACTTTTTCATCATCAAATCCATACTCTGATTTAAAAGTATCGTGAAGTGGTGGACCTATAAATTTAACTAAGTTTTTCCTATCTTCTTCGATTCCAAAGCTTTTTAGTGAGTATTGAATTGATTTTGTAATACCTTCTTTAGGATCTGTTAAAGTTCCATCTAGATCAAATAAAATTATATCGAATTTTGTTTTGATAATAATCTCCTCCTCAAGTAAAAATTGTATGTAGGGTAGCACAAATAAAGGCACAAATAAAGATTTTTTTATTTTTTATTAAATTTGTTAATCATACATTATACATGATTATTGTGAAATATACTCGTTTTATTGTTCAATGATGTATTTCATCACATATCCTTCCATTCATACCAAAAGTATTATATAATTAAACTAATTAGGGGATATATATATAATTGTATACAAAAAAACACATTAGTTAACTATCTAATGTACTTAGAAAGGATTTGTAGAGATATGCTAGAAGTTTTTTTATGTGATGATACCAAAAGTATTGTTGAAAAATATAAAAATATCTTATTAAATATTTCTAAAGAAAAGGATATCAAGTTAAATATTACTACTTTTAGTAGTGCAGAACAACTTTTATTCGATTTAGAAGGTAAAGATTGTTATGCAGACATAATTTTTTTAGATATCTTAATGGGAAAAATGAATGGGATAGAGCTAGCAAAAGTTTTACGCTCTAGGGGTTGCAAATCTGAGATTATATTTCTAACTACAAGTGTAGAGTATGTCTTTGATTCATTTGATACGCTTCCTTTTAACTATATTGTTAAGGATAAGGTGACACCAGGAAAATTTGAAGAGGTATTTTTAAAAGCTGCTGCTACTATAGACAGCAAGAAAACAGACATATTTGTATGTGGGTCTGGATCTGTGGTTAAAAAGATTCCACTCGATGATATTCTATTTTTCGAAGTAAGGAATCGTATTACAACTGTATACTATGGTGATTCTTTTTTCAATTTTTATTCCTCGATGGATAAAATAGAGTCTTCTCTAGAAGAAAAACACTTTGTAAGAACACATAGATCTTTCTTAGTTAACCTTAAAAATATTGATAAGATAGAGAAAAACAATATATTTATGTCAAATGGAGATTCTGTTCCATTGAGTCTTTCAAATGCAAAAAATGTAAAAAATATTTTTTCAAAATACTTAACTGAATCTATGTATAAAATAACAAACAGATAAAACGGTATACCGTTTCATCTGTTTTATTTAGTATTCAATCTATTTATTTTTTGTAGTTAATTATTTAATGATTATTCTACAGTTATAGCTGAAACTGGACATCCCTCTTCAGCGTCTTTAGCACACTCTTCAAACTCTGCTGGTATTTCACCTTCAATTGCTTGAGAATGACCTTCATCACTCATACTAAATACATCTGGACATGTTCCTATACATGCTCCACAAGCTATACATACATCTGGGTCTACTACTGCTTTCATAATTAATACCTCCATAAATTTCATATTTATCTCTATTATACCTGAAGTTTGATATTTTAAACAATTATTTTTTCGGAAATCTAGTTATACTTTTCATTAAATTATATACTGCATTCAATATATTGCAGTTCATTTAAATACAATTTTAAAATTTATATTTAAATGAATTTATATCTGTCTTTTTATAATTAACAATTGAAAGTTTAAGGAGGATATCGCAAAACAATTTAAAAATTGCCTTTGAGATATCCTCCTCTTGATTTTCCAGTTTAAATTTTGCTTGCCTAACTATTACTTTCTAATGTCTCCTATGTTTATCCTTCTTTTTTCGTTATTTTAATTAAAAAACTTTTTCTTTCTCTTCTTGCTTATTAATTTTTTTGCCTTGTTGTCTATCTTGTCTTAAATACGTCTATTTCATCATAATACATTAACATTCTATTGACACTTGAGCCAGTTTTGAAAACTCACCTATTTTAAACATAATAGTCCTCCAATATATAGCGTTATATTTAGTAAAGTTAAGATTATTTTATACTTCAATAGATTAAACTAAGAGTTATCTTTTACAAAATCAACCTCTATTCTGGTATAATTAAATTAAAATGATAGAAGGGAATGATATGATGTACAAATGTTCAATATGTGGTTATATCTATGATGAAAAAGAACAAGGAAAATTATTTTCAGACTTATCAGACGACTGGAAGTGCCCAGTATGCACCGGACCTAAGTTTTTATTTGAGGAAGTTGAGGGAAACAACAACAGTAATCAAGAACCTAATAAATCCAAATCGACTGATAATTCTATTAAAAATGAAGGTTCTGAATCCCTAGACTATCTAGGAGAATTCACTAGAGCCAATGACGATGTCGAAAAACACATGGATATAATTCACGAAATGGCCAAAACTGGTGCTCCAGTTATAGCTCCTATGAAGACGCAATTACCTATAATCTCTTGGGATGATATCCTTATCCTAGGGGCACAGCTGAATCCTTTTCCGCTTAATGAGCACGATGAGGTAAAAACACAGACTACTATCGGTAAAAAAGCAAGAAAACCAATGGTTATAGAAAGTCCTGTATACGTTACACATATGTCCTTTGGGGCATTATCTAAAGAATTAAAAATTTCTCTAGCACGAGGAGCTGCAGCAAACAAAACGGCTATGTGTAGTGGTGAAGGAGGAATTCTTCCTGAAGAGATGCAAGAATCGTACAAATATATATTTGAATATGTACCAAACAAGTACAGTGTTACAGATGAAAATCTAAAAAATTCGGATGCAATAGAAATTAAAATCGGGCAGGGAACAAAGCCTGGTATGGGAGGTCACCTTCCAGCGGAGAAAGTCACTGAAGAAATCTCAAAAGTAAGAAATAAACCTTTGGGCCATGATATAATAAGTCCTTCTAAATTTGAAGAGGTAAATTCAAAAGAAGATCTTAAAGGGATGGTCGACATGCTTAGAGAAAGATCTGATGGCCGTCCTATAGGCATAAAAATTGCGGCTGGTCATATAGAGAAAGATCTAGATTTTATAGCTTATGCAAATCCAGATTTTATAACTATAGATGGACGTGGTGGAGCTACAGGAGCAAGTCCAAAACTGTTAAAAGATGCCACTACTATTCCAACGCTATTTGCACTTCACAGAGCTAGAAAATACTTAGATAAAAACAATTTAGATATAGATTTAGTTATGACTGGTGGATTAAGAGTTGCCTCTGATTTCGCAAAAGCCATAGCTATGGGAGCAGATGCAGTTGCTATCGGAAGCGCTGCAATGATGGCCGCAGCTTGCCAACAATACCGTATTTGTGGAAGTGGTAAATGTCCAGTTGGTTGTGCTACTCAAGATGAAGAACTCAGAAAAAGACTCGATGTGGATAAGAGTGCAAAGAGAGTATTTAACTATTTACATGCGAGCTTAGAAGATCTAAAATCCTTTGCAAGAATTACTGGTCACGAGAATATCCACGATCTTAGCATTAGCGATCTGTGCACTGCTAACTCTGAGATATCCGACCATACAGATATTCCTCACGTTTAGAAATTAGGTTAAATTAATAGTAAAAGAAGCCTCACCAAAAGTTTTAGATATCTTACAAAACTTTGACGAGGCTTCTTTTACTTCTTTCTATAATCCGTACTCTTTAACTAAATTTGAAAAATGGTGTCCATATATACTATTAGCTTTTGTATCACACACAAGTACTAAATAAAAATTCTTCTTTATTGGAAACATTATATGAATGTATGATTTATCTACATTTTCATATAGATGCTCAATATAAGTATTTTCGTATTCACTTTCTTTTATATACTTATCTATAAATAATTGAAACATATACTCATCGATATCGCTTAAAATTCCATCGTCTAAAGTTTCAATTTCATTCATAGGCCTAACAAACGTTGCTCTAAACTCTTCACTAGTCAATTTTTTCATTGTCTTTATCAATCCTTATCTTAAAATATTTTTAATACTATATTTCTTTTTAACTATAAACTATAATATTGTGGAATGTACACTTTAGATACCCAAAGTTTTCATAGGTATGTTCAACATTTGCAGTGAATCTTATGCAACATCCCTTCTCTAAAACAACTTCTTTATCGTATAAAGTCATTTTTAAAGCACCCTCTGTCACTAATATATACTCCTCTACCCCATCGTCGTGCTTAGGAGATTTATGCGTACAATCTTTATCTAAATCAATAACAAGTATTTCAAAATTCTTTTTACTATCGTATGGAAATACTGGATAAATCCTCATTTTATCACTATTTTCAGATATATAACTTATTTTACTTGCATCTACAATCTCATAATCACAAATCTGCTTTTCTATAAATGAGGAAAAAGGGACTTTTAAACCAGTAGATATCTTCCAAAGTGTAGATACTGTTGGGTTTGTTTTGCCGTTTTCTATTTGTCCCAGCATAGATTTACTTACACCTGTTAAGTTTGATACTTCATCTAGACTCATTTTTTTATTGCTTCGTATTCTATTTAAGTTCTCACCAATAACCATATTTAAATCTTCCAAGCTATATTTCACCTCTTTGTATAGTATATTGCATAATTATATCATATATTGTATTATATTACTTGTGACCAAATTACAGCTATTAATTTTAAGCCATATATCATATTATAACAGGAGGACATTAAATGAAAAAGGCACTATTTTATGGTATAGCATCATCCTTGTTTTTTGCATTTACTTTTGTGCTAAATAGAAGCATGAATCTTTCAGGTGGAAACTGGATGTGGAGCGCATCTCTTAGATATATTTTTATGCTTCCACTCTTATACATAATGCTTTTAAATAACAGAGGGATTAAAAATGTATTAAAATCGATAAAGAGCACCCCGAGACCATGGATAATATGGAGTACAATTGGTTTTGGACTTTTTTATGCACCTTTAACTTTCGCTTCTGATTATGGGCAGTCATGGTTAGTTGCAGGATGTTGGCAGCTGACTATAGTTGCAGGTATCTTACTAACGCCTATGTTTGGAGAAAAAATTCCTCTAAAAGGTCTAGCAATGTCATTTGTAATACTAGCAGGTGTATTTTTAATACAATATGAGCAAGCATCTGATGTAGATATTAAACAAATATTTTCGACTATAATACCAATAGTAATTGCGGCTTTTGCTTACCCACTGGGAAATAGAAAAATGATGCAGATCTGCAAAAACGATCTAACCACTACTGAAAGAGTATTTGGAATGACACTGTGCAGTATGCCATTTTGGATTGTACTTGCATGTTTTGCACTAGATAAAAGTGGACTTCCTAGCATCAACCAAGTTTCACAATCTTTTGTTATCGCTATATTCTCTGGCCTTATAGCTACAATACTGTTTTTTAAAGCAACGGAACTCGTTAAAGACAACGCTCACCAACTTGCAATAATTGAGGCAACTCAATCAGGAGAAGTTGTATTCACTCTACTAGGAGAGGTTTTGATACTCGGAGGAATTTTACCTGCCTTAAAAGGATTTGCAGGTCTAGCTTTAATCATAGTAGGAATGATATTGAACAGCTTGGTAGCTTCTAACTCAAATAAAGATGTTTTAGCAGATATTGAATCTCAAAACAGTGCTACAGCTTAAATACTCTATTTTTATATATGAGATATTTAAAGATATTGATTTCTAAATGCAGAATATAAAATAAGATGCCCATGATCGGATATTGTATCCAATTCTAGGCATCTTATTTTTAATTTACAAATCAAGAACTCAATTATAAGCAAACTATTAAAGTTATTTTGTATCTCTAATCTATCTATATTTTCTTTACAAATTCCGACTTTAACTTCATAGCTCCGATTCCATCTATCTTACAGTCTATATCGTGATCGCCGTCTATAAGTCTTATATTCTTAACTTTAGTACCCATCTTAACAACAAGTGAGCTACCTTTAACCTTTAGATCTTTTATAACAGTAACTGTGTCTCCATCATTAAGTTCGTTTCCATTTGAATCCTTAAATACCTTTACATCGCTCTCTTCGTCAATGCTATCTTTAGACCACTCGTGTCCGCATTCTGGACATACAAAAAGATTCCCATCATCGTAAGTATATTCCGAAGTACACTTCGGGCAATTTGGTAATTTTTCCATTTTGAAATCCTCCACTATTTAATTTGTTTATTCCACTAATATTTATACTGCCATATACAGACTATAAAGACAAGACCCATCTTTCACTGCTTTATTTCTTAAATCATAAAACTTTATCTATTGTTTTAGCATCGATATACTATTGGATGAAGCTCTACTTCTTTATCTTGATTTATAAACAAGTAAAATAATTTTCTAATTTAATGAAGGCACTTATTAAATAAATATTGCAATGTTGCTAAAAATCCTGAGGTTCGCATGCAACTAACCTCAGGATTTTTACATTTTTTGCTATCCTATTAAACCTCTATATTTAATCTCTTTTGCCTTAGAAATAGAAATATTTATTGCATGTCCTGCAAAATAATCTGGCGAACAAGTTATATATAAATCAGCTATATCCACCTCGAATTTTTCATCCATGTATATAGCTATGCTGTCCAGCCCCAAAGACTTTTTAAAACTATCTTTAGATACTGGCACAGTAACCTTTTGATCATCTTCTATTATATAAGTATTCTCTTCACCTTCACTAGGCTTCGCCGAAGATACCCAATCATCGACCAAGTCTGCAATTTCACCTTCTGTAACACCATTTTCAATTATCTCATAGTTACTTTTAATCCAATTTAAACGTTTATTTATTGAATTGGTTACTTTGTCTATTTCAGATGTACTCAACTGACCAATAGGCTTTATAAAGTCCACTATATACAGTACTACTTTGTTGGAAATCGGGTCTAAATCGAAATCCATTATTTCTATATCATCCCCATCAGGCATTTCTGCTATATAATTTTTTATATTCAATTCCTTCATTTATTTCTCCTTATTTTTGTCTAATTTTAATTTGTTTTAAAATCTTTATATTTTTTATACCAAATAGCAGTATGTTAATCTAATAATTTTAACCTATTTTATTAAGTCTAACATATTTACACTTTGTATACACAAATAAAATGAATTAGCCAAAAATATAAATAACAAAAATAAAACAAGGTTATTTATTGTATTATTTAAATTATTATACACAAATGAAATAATGCTATTGATTATTCTACATTTATTGGCTATTATTGTAATTAGATGAACTTGTTAATAAATTAATAAGTTTAAAGTAATTATATATGCTCACTAGTCAATTTGCTTACAAATGGTGATGAATTATGATTACCACAGTAAGAATTGCCTTTTGATAAATCAAAAAAAAGGAGATTATCTAAAATGGAATTTAATAATGTTAAACTAGTAAAAGCTGCAAATGTGTATTTTGATGGAAAGGTAACAAGTAGAACATTTTATATGGAAAATGGAGAAAGAAAAACTTTAGGTTTCATGATTACCGGAGAGTATAAATTTAATACTGATGCTGAAGAGTTGATGGAAGTTCTTGGTGGAGAAATGGCCATCAAATTGCCAAATGAATCAGAATTCTCTACTTATAAAACAGGTGATTCTTTTGTAGTCCCTGCCAATTCTAGTTTTGATGTAATTGTAAAAACTTATGCCGATTATTGCTGTTCTTATAAATAGGCTTAATTTTTGCAAATTATCGCTTTAATTAGTTCTAAAGAAAAGATGGAAATATATTTGTTTGTATAATATAAAAATGCTCCCTTCATGCCAAAAGTTTTTTTATTTTAACTGTTTAATATAAAGGGAGCATATATTAGTGTATCCTCATCACATTTGCTTAATCTTATCACTATAATATGTTCTTCAAAATCATCGCTAATCTATTTGGTAGTTTATTTAAATCCAATATATCTAAAAAACACTCTTCTCCATAGACTCATTTTATTACTTCTTTATCCTGTTCAATAGCGGCTGCAAAGAAAGTGATTCCTTCTCTTGTATATTCCGATACTATATTTTTCATATCTTCCTCTGCATTCTAGTTGAATTGTTGCTAAGCTAATTCAGATTGTTTAAATTTCTTCTACATTTTCGAATTTTTCTTTCCAAAACCCAATCAACACTTTTAGGTCCTCAGTATAGTCTGTTTTAGATTCATCTTTATCGTATTCCAATATTTCAAGTACTTTTATCTCAAAATCTTTTTCCGTATTTTCTTTCCACTCTTTTTGAAGTTCTCTATTTTTATGACCTCCAGCATTCAACTTAAATCTCTCCCCATTTAAAGTTCCTTTTAAATCCTGATTATAGCCTAGATATACTTTTCCCGTTTTTAAAGACTTAATCATATAAACACCCATCTCAGACTTCATTTCTTTATATTTTAATAATAATTCTTTTTTCCTATTTTTATCTATCATTTCATCACCTCATTAATATGTTTTTTTGTTTTACTATTACATAATTATGGTTTATATAATATATTATTTTAAATACTATGTCAAGTTAATAGTTTATTTTACTAATATATTAGCTTCTATTGGTTCAAAGATATTTTTAAGATTTAAATTCTATAGATTTAGATCTTAAAATAATACTTCTCATAAAAATAGAACGTATCAGGTTTTCAATCCCTATACGCTCCACATATTATGATGTCTTCTTCTAATCTACCCGGATATATACAACCTCCTTGTTTTTCATTTTTCAGATTCTTTATTCTGCTACTTATTATTGAAGTTTAGAATTTATCATCTCTTAATATATTTATATACTTTATAACTTCGAACTATCGTAAAGCTCAAATCTGTACTCTTGATTTGTGATATTATCTATTCTTCCCGCCTCAACTTTTTCTAAAAACATCTCTAGCGGCCTCACAAACATTCCATACGGCGGGTAAAGCGCTTGATACGATACCAACACTTCCTCAGTTTCTGTATGTGTAACTATATGATGTACGTAGTATAATTTCCCTTTAAAATGTCTGTATGGTCTTTGTATCTCTATCTCTCTATTCATAAATATTATCCTTTCATTATAATTCTTGGAATAATAACATCTTGCTTAACATGAATTCCTTTCGTAGGTATGGTTCTTCATTTACTATCAGCTGTATTTATTATGTTAGATGCGGAAACAGCAGCTAATTAATCTACGAATTATAATTAATATAGTATTATAATATTTTAAAAGAAGAGGTGAACCTAACAGATTCACCTCTTCTTTTAAAATAAATCCAACTTCATTTCATATTTGCTACCAAACTCATAAAATCCCAAACTAGTCAAAAACGCATGTGATGATAAGTTCTCATCATCTATATTTGTAACTCTAATATTATCTGATCTTGTTTCCTTTACTAAGTCATTTAATATACTTCTACCAATTCCTCTTCCTCTATACTCAGTATCTACAGCCAACTGAGGTATATCTCCTGATTTTATATCGATTACTCCATATCCTACAATTTTATCATCATTTAGTACTGTTGATATTTTAAACAATTCTTTCACTGATGCTATTGAATCATTGGAATTTTGCCATGATGGAATTCCATCCCAAAACTCCTTAATATAATTCCAATCATCAAAAGTCATATATCTTGTTTCCACATTGTGATCACTTGTTGTGGAGTCGTATTCATTCTTAGCTATTTCATAACATGTAAATTCTCTAATCGCTTCAAATCCTCGATTTCTATAAACTTCTATCGCTCTAGGATTATTCTTTAAAACCTCGAGAATATACTGTCTTATATTCCTTTCTCTTAGTATATCTTCATTGTATCTAAGCATTTTATTCGATATGCCTTTACCTCTATACTCACTTATAATTCCCTTACCTAAATCATAAGCGGTCCATTTTCTATCTATTTTTCTTATGCCATTCAATACAAATCCAATTAAGTCATTGCCATCAAATACCCCCACAGATATTTCAGGGTCGTATCCTTTTCTCGATATCATTTGATCAAATTTATTTATAGACATTTGCATATCTATTTGGTAGTCAGAAAAAGCTTTATTAAATGTTTCATGTAAAGTTTCTAAACTTGCATTCTTCAATGTCTTGTATCTCACTTACAGACATCTCCCTTCTATTTATATCAACAATTTATATAGTACCAGTTCGTTTCTAAACTTCTGAACCTTGTGTCTAAATTATAATACTTATGTTACGCATGAGACAAGGTAGGAAATCTTAAAAATTTATTTTCAAATGGATTGTACTTCCCTTTCTTTATAAAAAGCGTTGTGTCTTCCTCTGTTAGCAAATCCATATTGTAACCGGAAGTATCCTTTGGTATAAATCCTAATACTACTTTCTCAATTTCACTATTTGCTATTACATTAATAATAATATCAAGTTTTACTTCATCTGGGCTAAATAATTCATGTAAATATAGTGTATCCTCTTCAAAATCACAAATGACTGCTGTATTGTAATCTTCTAAATAATAAATATCATTCTTCTTAAAATACGTACAGTGAAACATTATTAGAGATGGATTATTTATCATTGATACCGATGAAAATATTCTCGTATTACAGACCAAATTGTATAAAATAGCTCTGTCTTTATCATTATCCATATTTAATTTCCTTATATTTGTATTTCTCATCGATTCTGTTGAATTATCTTCTTTGCCTTTTCTTAATGAATACACGTATTCATCTATTTTAGTAAATCCGAACTTTGGATAGAAATCTAAAACACTATCATTGGCGAAAAGATAAATTAAATCACAATTATTCTCCCATTCTTTTAATACAGCCTCTAATAATGTCCTACTAAATCCTTGACCCTGGAAATCTCTATCTGTCATAACAGTTCCTATTTGTATAAATCTTTTTTGTTCTCCATAAAAATCAAAGTCAATAATATTTACCGATACATTTGCAACTATTTGATCTTCACACAATATAGAATATGGTATATACCTTTCTCCCCAATGCCCATCATTGTACCATTGTTCAAAGTTAAATCCATAAGTCTTCTCTGTCAATTTATTAAAACTATCCCTTGATGCTGATTCATTCTTATAATCACATTTATAAGGATATTTTTTATTATTTATTAATAAATATCCATCCATAGTTTAATCTCCTTTTATTAATATTTTTACTTATTAATTTATAAAGCTCTCCATGGTCTCAATATCACGATTTTTACTCTATCACTATAAAAATTTTATGTAAATTATCTCCCGAGAAATAGATTAGTCAACCTTATGATACCTTATTATATTTTAGTATTCAAGAATATCTCCTACTACTACTAATGCTAATCCCATAATATCCCACATTAAAAGAGAGCAATATCACAATCTGCAATATGGCTCTTAATCACTTAATTAAATCGTATAGAGGTCTTTTTCTATGTATTCTAAAAACTATCGGTTTTGTTAAAAATCCTCTACTTTTTAGGTTCTGCTATTACCCATTGTTGTATTGCGTGATCGTCAGGAAGTATATTTCTATCTTGCCACATATAGAAAAATCTCTCAGCCGGATATGTATAATAACCATCTTGATCATGATCTGAAGTATCATAAGCATCTGCAAATATTATAACATCATCACCGAAATCATCCGTTCCCATAGTATCGTAACCTATGATATCTTGCCAGTGGCCTGCCCAATCAATCCATTCAATCATTATCGGTGTTTGATTCTTTAAATTTTTGATAACCCAACTCTTGAACTCTTCCGGATCAGTAAAACTGTATCCATCTTTATCCGCTTCTGTTAAGCTTGATGCTACATTCCAACCTTTTTGATCAAAGAATTTTACCATCCCTGCTGTAGATGTTCCATACTCACCTTTTTCATTTGCTTCACCAGGGTTTTCTTTGTTATTTCCATTTATATCTTGATTGCACTGCATAATATCAGCTATTTTTAGCTCTTCATAGCTCTTTTCACCGTAATGTTCTAAGACCATAAGCGCTGAAACAGGCCCACATGTATACTCTGTAGTTTGTTGATATGTCTTAAACTCTGGAATTATTGTAAGATTTTCATCAGATTTCATACTATATACATCTAACTGTTTAAAGTAAGGTGAATCATTGTGATTTCCTCCACCTGCATAAGATGAAGCGCCCGAAGATGTCGTGTCATACCCCTTTGGAAAGGCTATAGTATTCTCTACCTTAACATTACCTTTTTCTTCTTTCTTTGTATAGGCTTCTTTATTACTACATCCTACAACACTTGCACCAATAACTAATGATAGTGCTAAAGTAACTATTTTTTCATCTCACTACCTCATTTCTTAGTTTTATAATACCAAGTATATCATGATTTCTTGCTTTGTAAACAATATTTTGATTATTCTATTTTACGATCACCTCATGTATACTCCTTATCTACAAGGTTTTAACGTTTTTTATAAAAAATACTTACTTATACTAAACTATTTAGTTAGTTTAGTATAAGTAAGTATTTTTATAAACTGTATATGTTTTTTATTACATATTTTTTAAAAGTATTTTTTTCCAACGTATACTATATTTTACATATTTTTCTTTCTAATAAATATTTATTTTTCGCTAAATTTCTATATATATTTTTCGATTTGAAAATAAAAAATTGCAACTAAGAGCTTTTTTATTTTTCAAATAAAAAAAAGACCCATACTTGGATCTCTTTTCTAAATGATCGATGTCTATATTATAATATAGTTATGTTATCTGCTTGAGGACCTCTTGCACCCTCAACTATATTAAAACTTACTTTTTGACCTTCTTCTAATGATTTAAATCCATCAGTTTGTATAGCTGAGAAATGTGCGAATACATCATCTCCACCTTCTACTGATATGAATCCAAATCCTTTGTCATTATTAAACCATTTTACTATTCCGTTAGTCATTCTAACTTCTCCTATTAACCTATTCAAAAAAATTTTTGATTTATTGTAGTTTATCTACTTAATAAAGTATAACTCTTTTTTGACATAGTAGCTAGTATTATTTTTATTATTTTTAAAATATTTTATTTTACTGGCTATTTATCCCATATAATGTATGCTTAATTCGTAAATATTTCGGTTTTAAATTCTACTTTTCTAGATGTTCTGTTCTGTATCCAATTTCTTTATTTGCCATTTTATAAGCTTCATTTATCATGTCTTCTCTCGACATCGCAGTTCCTAATAAGTTGTCCATACTTAATTGATTTCTATTGCTAAAGTACTTATCTAGCAATGAATTTTCTATATATACTTCATCCCCTAATATTTCTTCGTGAAGTATATGGTTACTATGAATCCTTCTTCTCTAAGTATCCTCCCCATCAGAACGCTTCTATGGCACCTTATAGGCTCTTGCATTGCTCCTAATAGCACAATCCTATAACCCATCTCGCATCCGTTTCTAAGCCGTTTAATTCCGTTTAAAAAGACATCTTCTTTTAGTACTTTTTCAAAGTCTGCGTATCCTTCAAGTGTATAACTTGCTGGATCTATACGTTTAGCCCCAAATTCTTTTCCCATGTATATGTACGTATATCCAGATTTCTTAAGGTTTTTATGGAAATCCTCTTTATTGTACTGTACATTGTATTTTGAGTACGGTGTCTCTCTTATATCTACTATGCAATCTATATTGTATTTCTTTATCATCTCTAGCAATTTATCGTACGGATAGTTTGAATGGCCTATTGTATATATTTCCATTTAATCACCTATCTCATTTTCACATACATAGTTCAATTATAAAGTTTTTTAATTATATAAACTTTCTTGTTAAAACTTTTTAATTATCGATGTATCTATTGAATCTTTTCTATTTTTTTATTTTTGAATACAATTAATTTACTTAATATAAAGTTAATAATAATAACCACTATATTTGTTATTACTTTTACTATAAAATCATTTATTAGCAACAAGTTTATCATTACAAACATTAATGAAAGTTCAATTAATCCTGATAATACTCTGCAGCTCATAAATGACAACATTTCTTTTATAACATACTTATATTCAATAGATTTACTTTCAAAAACATAGAACTTATTTGTTATATATGCAAATATTACTGCCACAAACCAAGCTATTATATTCGAAATGTAATAATTAATACCTAAAATCCTTGTGCAAAAAGCATAAGTCGCTATATTAATTATAGTTGTAAGGACTCCACATATCAAATAAAGTATTGTTTCCTTGTATCTTTGAAATATCTCCATCATACACTCCTAATTCATTTTTCATCTATCATGATATAGTAACACTTCTATATACAATTTTACAAGTTGCAAAATTAATAACTAAAATAATATATCCCTCACGTTAAAAACTCCTGAAATTTTCCTTATCGTACTTCTTTTATAAATTTTGTCTATTGTAAATAAAACCTAAAAGCATTCAATATAAAGCAGAGTAAATATATTTGGATTTCTTTATATGATTAATTCCTTTTCCATCAATTTTCTACCTAATATTATATTATCAAATTGGATTTTTACACAATTTTTAAATTAAAATATTTTCCTAAAATCTTATATTTTACATTTCATTTCTAGGTACCTGTTCTTTAGTTGCATTTGTCCTGTTTTGCCAAGTTTGTTATAATATTTGAGTAAATTTATTCGGGAGGATATATATGAAAAAACTACTTAGCAAGGCAAGGCAAGCTATAAAAGACTTCGATATGATACAAGAAAACGACAAAATTGCTGTTGGATTATCTGGTGGAAAAGATAGTTTAACATTACTTCATATTTTAAAAAATTACCAAAGATTTTCCCCGCAGAAATTTGAATTAATAGCAATTACTTTAAATCCAGGGGCGTAGACAACTCTCCCCTCTATAAACTATGTGAAGATCTAGAAATTCCATTTTATGAAATTCAAACGGATATAAAGGAAATTGTCTTTGATATAAGAAAAGAAAAAAATCCATGTTCTCTCTGTGCGAATTTAAGACGTGGAGCCTTAAATGACAATGCTAAAAAGCTTGGTTGTACTAAAATAGCTCTAGGACATCATAAAGATGATGCCATTGAAACTTTCATGATGTCTATGCTCTATGAAGGAAGAGTTAGTTGTTTTTCTCCCAAAACGCACCTAGACAGACAGGATATTACAATAATAAGACCTATGATTTATATAAATGAATACATGACAAAGAAAGCAGCTAAAGATTATAACTACCAAATCATCAAAAATCCATGCCCCGCTGACGGTAAAACAAACAGGCAAAATATAAAGGAATTAGTTGAGAGTCTTAATAGAGAAATCCCGGGGTCAAAGAAGAACTTGTTTGGAGCATTGAATAACTCTGATAAATTATTTATTTGGGATAAAGAGAATATAAAATAATCATAAATTTATCCATCAAAACATAATAGAAGATAGAACTCCATTTTATTTGGACAATCTATCTTCTTCTCTGTTATTTGTAATATTACTCGAATTCAATCTATTATTTATTTGATTTTACCCTATTAATAAAACGTCACCATAATTTTAAAATAATAATGAAAGGCTGTATATTAGCCCTTCATCATTGATTTAATTATTTGATTTTATGTTTACCCACGCATCGTCATATAGTCTTTTGATATCTTTAGTGAAATCAACATAGATTTCACATCGATCCATTATTTCTTTAGGCATATATGCGTTCAGATTATTTCTAACTTCTTCTGGTTGCTCTAATCTTGCTTCTTTGTTTGGAGTTGTATAGCCTATTTCATCAGCTATTCTAAGTGCGCTTTTCTTATCACTTACAAAGTTTATGAATTTTTCAGCCCCTTCAATATTTTTGGCATTATGAGGTATACATAAACTATCAATCCAGAAGTTTGCCCCTTCCTTAGGTACTACATAAACTAAATTAGGATTTTCATCTTGGAGATTTAACCCTTCACCAGACCAGATCATATTTATATCGGATTCCCCTGCTGGAATCATTGTAGTTCCGTTATCAACGCCATAAATTGGATCTACTAATTTTCTTTGATTTAATAAAAGCTCTTTAGCTTCTTCAATTTCTTTTGGGTTAGTTGAATTTATAGAATATCCCAATTTTTTTAAAGTGGCTCCCATAGTATCTCTATAAGTATCAAACATGAATATTTTATTTTTATATTTTTCATCCCATAGTATATCCCAACTATCCACTTCTTCTGTTACTACATCTTTATTATAAATAATGCCTATTGTTCCAAACATGTAAGGAACTGAATATTTATTTCCTGGATCAATTTCTAAATTTAAGTACTCATTATCCATTTGCGATATATTTGGTATATTTACCTTATCTAGCTCTTTAACTAGATTTTTTTCAATCATTCTTGGAATCAAGGCATCAGATATTAAAACAACATCATATTTTACCCCTCCGCTACTAACCTTCTGATACATTGTTTCCATATCATCAAAGGTTTCAATATTAACTTTTATACCATACTCTTTCTCAAATTCTTTTACGCTTTCTTTATCTATGTTTTCTCCATAGTTTAAGAAATTTATTTCTTCAGAAGTCTTCTTGCTACATCCTACTAATAAGAAACACACTATTGCGATGCAAATTGACAAGCTCAATAATTTAATTATTTTTTTCATACTACAAATTCCTTTCGTTTTTGTACAATTGTTCTAATACCTCAAGTTAGTGTAGGTAAATCTATATATTTTATAGTTTCATTCCCTAACCCTCTACTTAGGATATACTCTCTCAAATTATATTACAAGATTAAATTTTTCATAATTTACTCTGTTGAAAATGAAGGATAGAAAATTTGTATTACTTCGCAAGATTTTCTTCTACCAATCCTAAAGTAGTTATTACATATCAATTATAAATATTTATTAAATTGAATTTCCATTTTTATCATCCCGATACAATTTATTATTTAATCGTTCACTTCTTAGATAAACAAATTTAAAATAAACAAACCGCACTAATAAATAGTGCGGTTAAATATAAAGTGAGTAATTTAAATTTTTTTATTTTACCTTTTGTATTTTATAACATCAAAATCGTACTTATCTATTTTTTATCCATGTATTAATTTTTTCCTTCTTATCTTTTGAAAAATCGCTGTATACTTCATCCCTTAGCCAAAGTAAATTCTTTTTTCTTAAATAATTTCTCATTTGCTCCTCTGCTTCCCACATAACTACCTTTATCAGACATGGATCTCCATTGTTACATGAATTGGAATCTTTTTGTTCCTCATTAAACAATTGATTGTTCTTCCTTATTTCTTTGCATTGAAACAAGTAAGAAGTACCTTCTACCGCCTCAACCACGTCCCAAAACGATATATTTTCAGGTTCTTTTGCAAGTTCATATCCACCCTTAACTCCAGGAACAGATCTTACTATGCCTTGTTTGCGAAGTTTTGTAAAAATTTTAGATAAATAAGTTTCGGAAACCTGATGAAGATTAGCTAATTCTTTAATTCCTATAGATGTCCCTTTTGGTAAATCCAAAATATAAAAAAGTGAATGTAATGCATACTCAATTCCAATACTAAATTGCATATTTATTTTATCTTATAAAAATGAAACATATCATTTTTATAATTTCCTTTCTTAAATATTAATGATACCTAATAGATTAACCTAGGGTTTATATCAAGTCAAGTACGTCAATTTAATATTTTATTGACAGTTAAATAAATTAATGTTAGTCTAATTATAGATAAAATTTATCTATAATATCTTTTATATTAAGGAGAAACTATTATGTTTAATGAAAAATTTAAAGAGGTTTTAAACCATGAAGGAGCACTATCTATAACTACTTGGTCAAATAATAATGCAAATGTAACAAATACTTGGAATAGTTATACACATATTTCTAATGATGTCCTTCTAATTCCTGCAGCCGGAATGACTAGTACACAGAAGGATATATTAGTTAATAATAAAATTAAACTTACATTAGGTTCTAAGGAAGTCGAGGGAACAATTGGTATGGGAGCTGGTTTTTATTTAGAGGGAACTGCTAGATTTTTAGATGATGGAGATGAATACAATATGATGAAAACTAAATTTCCATTTTTAAAAAGAGTACTTGAGGTTACTCCTATCATAGTAAAACAAACTATATAGATTCTATTTTCATTATATTTTGTATTAATGCCTATTTATTAAATAATTATGTCAAGTCAAGTTAAGTATTTTTACAATTTTTTACTTTAAGTTAAAACAAAAATAGTTAAGTTATAATATAATATTTTAACTTAACTATTTTTATTTATAAATCCTTTTGTCTAACTAATGGGGTTAAATTATCTTTCTTATTTCGAAAATTTTAAATTGCCATAATCTATTTCATTAAAAGACATAAAGATAGACTTCCTTTTGTCTATTCAGTCTATCCTTCATAATTAAATATTTTACAACATCTATATCTTATTTGTAGTTATTTGCTATCGATCTTTCGTTTTCATACACTCATAAATTAAACTATATATTCCCTATTATATCTAATTCTCTTACATTCCATTTAACAAACAATATAAGTCCAATGTTTATAATAGCTGCTATACCTAAGATTACTCCTATTGGTATTCCCAAATCTATTACTTGTCCAAATAATACCTGCCCTGGTGCAACACTTATTGTTGCTACTGCTGTTGAAAAAGCTGATACTCTTCCTAGCATATCTGCTGGCACTTCTTTTTGTATAAAAGTCAAGGTTAACACGTTAGATAATGCTAAAGATAGCATTATTACCATACCGCTAAATGCAAATATTCCAGCTAAAGCATAATTATTTAACTTTATAAATCCTAATGTAGACATTAGCATAACCCCTACTATCATAGGAAAATATGTATAATGAACATTTTTCATAGAGAACATATTTGGTTTTATACTTATCCAAGCACCTCCTAATATCATACCTAGAATACATATACCTTCTACTATTCCATAAACCTGCGAAGGTAATCCAAGTAATATGTTTATAAAGTATGGTGCAACTATTGATAATATTGGTACTGAAAAAATATTACAAAAAGCGTAGGAAGCTATAATTCCGAGTATAATTTTATTTTCATTTTTTAAGTAATCAAAACTATTTTTCATATCCACAAATGATTTTCTTATAAAGCCTATTGATAATAATTTTTCTTTATAACAAGAGTTTACTTTTTCTTTTTTAATCACATCTGGAATGTCTAAGAACAACTCAATTATTGCCGATATTAAGAAACTTATTGCATTTATAACTACTATTAGCTTTATTCCTAGTAAGCCATAAAGAATTCCTGCAAGTATAGGTCCTAAAAAGTTTACAAATGATCCTACCTGATTTATTATTCCATTTGCTGTAGTAAGTTTATCTTCATCTACTATTTGTGGGATTGAAGAAACTACTGCTGGCCCATATAAAGTAGCACATATTGATAGTACGAACATAACTGTCGCAGCTATTAACTCATGATCTCTTCCATTTAGAAGTATAAATGCATAACACCCAATTATTATAAAACACACTAGATCTAAATATACCATTATTTTTTTTCTATTCATATTATCTGAAAGTATACCCGCAATTGGTGCAAATATAATATAAGGTATCGTCGATATCGCTAAGATGTTAGCAAAAACTGCTGTACTTCCTGTGAATTCTAATAAATATAAGGCCATACTAAACCTTTGAATTGCATTTCCAAAAAGCGAAATTACCTGCCCTATTACTATTATTATAAAGTTTTTATTTCTCATGCACCCTCCCTGAAAATTTCGTATTCAGTACATACTGGATACTCTCCACTTTCACTTGGTTTAAGTCTAGCGTCTATTCCATATATTTTTTTCAGAGTTTCTTTATTAATTACATCTATTGGTTTACCCTCGCAAATAATCTTCCCTTTTTTAAGACCTATTATATTATCTGCAAATCTGCAAGCATTGTTAAGCTCATGAAGAACTATAACTACTGTAATATTTTTTTCTTTGTTAAGCTTTTGAAGTACTTCTAATACCTCAAGCTGATAAGACATATCTAAATAAGTTGTTGGCTCATCAAGCATTATAATATCTGTTTCTTGAGCTAATATCATGGCAATCCATGCTCTTTGTCTTTGTCCACCAGATAAATTTTCAACTTCCCTGTTTGCAAATTCTATAAGACCAGTTTCTTCTATTACCCAGTCAATAACTTCTTTGTCATGATTATTAAGTCCACCTATAATTTTTTGATGAGGAAATCTTCCATAAGCTACAAGCTCTCTTACTGTAAGTCCACTTGGACAAACTGGACCTTGTGGAAGAAAAGCAACTTCTTTTGCTATGCTTTTTTCCTTTATTTTCTTTATATTTTTATTATTTATAAAAATATCTCCATTTTTAGGTTTATTAATTCTTGCTATAGTTTTAAGCAAAGTTGATTTTCCACATCCATTAGCTCCTATTATTATACTTACTTTACCCTTTGGTATGGATAAATTCATATCTTCAATTATAGTATTGTTTTCATATGCCACTGATAAGTTCCTTACACTAATAGCTTCCATAATTATTTCTCCTTCATCATTAAATAAATAAAATATGGTACTCCAAATATTGATACTGTTATACCAACAGGTATTTCAATTGGAGAAAATAAATTTCTTGAAACTGCATCTGCAAAAAGAATTATTATAACACTTATTATTGCTGATATTATAATAAATTTTTTATGGTATGGTCCTACTAACCTTTTTGCAATATGAGGAGATATAAGCCCTAAAAAACCAATATTTCCTGCAAAAGCTGTTGCTGTTCCAGCTAATATAACTGCATAGCTTAGAAACTTTTTTCTTTCTCTTTCTAAATTTAATCCTAAAGATATAGAAAGTTCATCTGAAAGATTTAAAACATCTAGCTTTTTATTGTTTAATAAAACTAATATAAACATTACAACTACTATTGGAATAATTACATTTGCATAGCTCCATCCAGATCCCCAAAGGCTTCCTGAAGTCCATACTAATACTCTATTGTAATCTGCAGTACCACCTCTAAAAGTAAAGAATGTAATAAAGGCGTTAAGCCTGCATTTAATCCAATTCCTATTAACAAAAGTCTCTTAGGTCTTATTCCTTTTCTACTAGATAATATATAAATAATAAAGGAAGCAACTCCTGCTCCTACTATTGCCATAAATGGTAATACAAAAATTGAAAATTGCCCGAGTTCACTATAATAATTTGCAGTTTGATATTTAATAAATATTATTGCTGCTACTGCCGCTCCAGCATTTATACCTATTATTCCTGTATCTGCTAAATCATTTTTAGTTACAGTTTGAAGAATTGATCCTGCTGTTGATAAGGCAATCGCTACAAAAACTCCAACTAAAAGTCTTGGTAATCTAATATTTATAACTGCTGTATTTTGGAGCTTAGTTCCATTTCCTAAAAGAGTATTTAAAACCTCTAAAGGAAAAACCTTATAAGTACCCCAACATAGTGTAAAACCAAAGGAGATAATTAACATAGCTATTAAAACTAATAAAACTATTTTTAATCTTTTTTTCTTCATTATCCTCTCTCCTTCCTGGCTACTGCTATGAAAAATGGTATTCCTATTAATGCTGTAAACACGCCAATTGGAGTTTCATAAGGATCAAATAACATTCTTGCTGCAATATCTGCATAAGTTAAAAGAACTGCTCCAAGTAAAAATGCACATGGGATATTTTTTCTATAGTCTTCCCCCAGAATTTTTCTAACTATTTGAGGAACTATAAGCCCAACGAAAGCTATATTTTTACCTACTGCTACTGCAGCTGCACACATTGGTATCATAAGCATAAGTGCAGTAAATCTTATTTTTTCTGGATTTTCTCCAAGTCCGATAGCAACATCATCTCCAAGATTTAATATATTTATCTTTGATGATAAAAACATTGCTATAATAAGTCCTATAACTCCTACTATAAATACTAATTTAAAATCTGACCAACTTGCATTTCTAAACCCGCCAGATACCCAAAACCCTATCATTTGAGTCTGATTTGATAATAATCCTATAACAGTAGTAAGTGAAATGAAAAATGTACTCATAGCAGTCCCTGCTAGAAGTATCTTTGCAATAGAATTATTATTTGCTTTTTTTGATATAAAACCTAAGACTATAATTCCTGTAATTAGCGCCCCGATAAAAGATGCTACCATTACGTTTTTAGTATTTATTGCAATTCCCGCAGCATAAAAAATAGCTATTACTAAAGTTGCTCCTTGGCTAACACCTAATATGGATGGTTCAGCTATAGGATTTCTTGTAACTCCTTGAATCATAGCACCTGTTACTCCTAAAATACCTCCTGTTAATAATACAGAAAGTGCCCTTGGAATACGAACATCCCTAACTAACATAAGCTCTAAAGTCTCACTATAATTAAATATACTATCCCAAATATCAGTAAAATTAATATGGACGGATCCTAGCCTTATTGCTAGAATCAGTCCCCCTATTAAAAGTAACGAACTAAAAATTACAAATGTTATAGTAAGATTATTACTTTGCTTCATTTAACATTTCACCTATTTCATTTATTAATAATCCTCTTCCTATTGGGCTATATCCTTGATTAAAGTATGGTGATGAATCTAATGTTACAACCTTACCTTCTTTAACTGCAGGCAAGTTATTCCAAATCGCATTACCTTTAAGTTGAGCCAAATCTTCTTTTGTTGCCATTAAGAATATATAATCCGTTTTTATTGATGCCAAACCTTCATAAGTTACGACTGGAAGGCTTATATCACTTTGATCCGGCATACCTTCTGGTTTTGTAAGCCCCATATCCTCATATAAAACGCTACCGAAACCAGCTCCATCGAATACATAAAATTGTCCACCACTTGCTAAGAATGATAGATATTTTGTATCATTACCATATTTTTCTTTAACCTTATCTCCAGCAGTTTTAGCTTTTGATTCATAATCTGTTAACCATTGATTTGCTTTATCTTCTTTATTAAATACCTTTGCAAATGCTTTAACATCATCTTTCCAGTTTAAAGCTTCTAATTTAACCATAACTGTTGGAGCAATTTCGCTTAATTGGTCATACATTTTTTCTTGAACTGTTGATATGACTATTAAATCTGGTTCTAAGTTCATAACTGCTTCTACATCCATAGTATCTTGCATGCTATAGCCTAAAATTTCTGCCCCTTTTAATGTTTCCTCTAAATATGAAGGGAACTTAGTGTAATCATAAGCATCACTGTTAGCTGTCCCTACAACCTTATATCCTAAAATTGATAAAATATCACTATTACCACTTAGATCTACTATTCTTTGAGGCTCTGCTGGAATTTCAACTTCTCCTTTTACATCTGTAACTTTTATAGTATTTTTTTCTGCTTTATCATTGCCCGAGCCACCATTAGAACTACAACCAACAAGCATTAAAGCAGTCATACAAGAAACTACTAATATTTTAAATAACTTTCCCTTCATAATATACCTCCATATATTCTTTAATAATATTTATTTACTATTTCATTCGTTGTAATTGTATATGATTTTCATTATCGCTTCAATCTTTGCATCTAATTTAATAATTTTATCATCTTTTATGATAATTTTTGTTATAATAAATATATTATCTTAATAAATAGTATGTACAAATTTAAATATATAATGAGAACGAGGAGTAGGCTATGATTTCTAAAACAACAAAAGAATTTCAACGTGAAGTCTTAGACAAAATGACTTTTACAGCTCACCCGATGGAGAACTATACACTATATAAAAACGAAGATAAATCCGCCCTTGGATATTTTATTAAATATAGTAGAGAGGGCTACTATGACTTTGGAGTTGGTGATTATTCAATAGCATCAAACTTTACTCTTTCCTTTGAACATAAAGAAGAACTAATGCGTTTTGGTACTGTATATACAGGTGAAACTGCATTTAAAATCGAGAATAATCCGGTTTCTTCTTTTACTCCCTCTTCATTTTTCGTGGTTGAAAAAGGGATAAAAGGCAAGCAAGCATGGAAGAAAGGTCAGCACTTTCACGGAGCAGAAATAACAATTTATAAAAAATACTTTGATGAAATAATAAAACCAAACTTTTCAAATGCTATAAACTTAGATAGCTTTATAAGCAATTATACGTATCGCTATCTACCTCTTGAAATAACTTCTATCATTCAAGGACTTAGAAGTTTGGCTGAGGTTAATCTTTTAAATCCTATATATTTGGAAAGTAAGATCTTAGAATCTATAGCTTTACTTTCAAATGAAATATACTCATCACCTGAAAATGCTTTTTCTAATCAATTAAATTATGGTGATATTAAGATAGGAAAAAATAGATATATTACTTTAACTGCATCAGATGCTAATGCAATACAAAAAGCTTATGATATCTTAACAAAAGAAGCTTGCAACCCACCAACTATTAAAAACTTAAGTAAAATGGTATTTTTAAATGAACAAAAACTAAAAGCAGGTTTTTCAGCAAAATATCATATGTCTATTGGCGAATACACTACCTCTATTAGAATGGCAATCGCTGAAAACCTACTTTCTACAACAGATTTAAGTATAAATGAAATAGCTAATGCAGTTGGCTATAATTATAGTGGAAACTTCGTGAAAATGTTTAAAAAGATGCACGGGAAAACTCCACTGGCTTTTAGGAAAATTAAAAGGTAAGAAACACAACTTTTCACTTTGAATAGTTGTGTTTTTTATAATTATAGTTTATTATCTTTTAATATTTTACTAGTAACGTTAGCTTTAAATTCAATAATAGACAAGTCGTTTAAGAAATCAAGATTAGACTTGAAACGTATGGGCTTGTACCTATATACTTAGTGTAGATGTCTTTTTTTATAAATAATAAATAGATTTGATAACAACTTGAAAGTATTTGAAAAATGATTAGAAAGGAGTGCCTACAATACGATTTTTGTGTTGAGATTGGCAGAGGATGTTTTGTAGATTTACAATTTTAAATTTACGATATCTTTAAAAGACATAATGAAGATTATAATTTCACCGGCTAAAAAGATGAATGTTGATACTGATGGCGTGGCTAGTAATTCTATACCGGTTTATTTTGAGCAAGCGGGGGTATTGAGAAATTATCTGAGAGATTTGAACTTTTCTGAGCTTAAATCTTTGCTCTCATGCAATGATAAGATTGCAGAGTTAAATTTTTATAGATTCCAAAATATGGATTTGGTAGATGGCCTGACTCCTGCTCTTCTTGCATATGAAGGCATTCAATATCAATATATGGCTCCACATGTGTTTACTGATACTCAATGGGATTATGTAGAAGAAAACCTAAGGATTTTATCAGGGTTTTATGGTATTTTAAAGCCTCTCGACGGAATTGTGCCTTATAGACTGGAAATGTAAGCTAAATTAAAAAGCGACTTCTGTAAGAATTTATACAATTTTTGGGGTGACAAACTATATAAAGATTTAGTACATAATGATGATTTTATTCTCAACTTAGCATCAAAAGAATACAGTAAGACAATAGAACCTTACTTAGATGAAAAGGTTACGTTAATTTCCTGTACATTTGGCACTATGGTAAATGATAAAATCAAAGTAAAGGCTACAGAAGCCAAAATGGCTCGTGGAGAAATGGTTCGCTATCTGGCTGAAAACAATATAACTGAAATCAATAAAATCAAAGGATTCCAAAGTTTAAATTTTCAATATAGCGAGGAATTTTCAACAGATTCAGAGCTTGTATTTTAAAATATGTGGAGAAATAGATAATTATAAATTTCAGGTAAATAATATTAATGTTTTTAATATTATTTACTAATAAAAAGCGATAGCCTAAACAGCTATCGCATTTTTAAAACCCACTAAAATGGTTTCTTTATTATTTAGGAGGATTTCCTTGCTAAATGTTAAAGTACTTTATAACTTATAAGAACTATAAAGGGGGTAGATTTAGTGTTATGAAAATAAAAGCTTTTACATTAAACTCATTTGCAAAATCCATTGAGGGAGGAAATCCTGCCGCAGTCGTGTTTAATGCTGATGACCTTTCAGAAAATGTTATGAAAAAGATTGCAGGTATAATTGGTTTTAGTGAGACTGCCTATGTAATGGAGTCAGACCTTGCGGATTTCAAGGTGAGATTTTTTACCCCTACTGAAGAAGTAGATCTTTGCGGACACGCTACAGTAGGAGTTTATTACTTATTATTGAGTCTAGGTATAATAAAGCCAGGTATATATACACAGGAAACTAAGGCAGGAATTTTAAATATAGAGATAAAGGAAGATATGTCAATCGTAATGAATCAGACTCTTCCAACCTTTTACGAAACAATTTGCAAAGAAGAAATTGCAGATTCCTTGAATATTGCTGTAGCTGAAATAGATGAAAATTTACCAGTGCAAATAGTATCTACTGGTCTAAGAGATATCATTGTTCCTATCAAAAATATAGAAATATTAAGATCGATAAAACCAGATTTTGAAAAGGTAGCAGAAATTAGCAAAAAATATAATGCTGTTGGTTATCATATTTTTACACTAAAGTCACTTAGTGATTCAGATGCCCACTGTAGAAATTTGGCACCACTTTACGGAATACCAGAAGAGTCTGCAACTGGTACATCCAATGGAGCTCTTGCATGTTATCTTTTTAAGTATGATAAAATCAACCCTAACAATACTGAGTATATAGTTATTGAACAAGGTTATTCAATGGAAAAACCTTCAGAAATAATTGTTTCCTTAGCAATCCAAAATAAAGAGGTTGTTGAGGTGCTGGTAGGTGGAAAAGCATTAAATATTTCTGAAATTGAAGTTGAAATATAAATGCCAAGGTTCTGGTTCAAAGATTAAAGGAGATTAGTCATATCTTTAAAGAGTAGTTGATAAAATCCTGCATATCCAAATACTTTATCTGAACTAATTAATGAACATATACTTAATAAAGATATCAAACTTAGACAGACCAAATATCTAAATAACATAATTGAGCAGGATCATAGATTTATTAAAAAGAAAGTTCGAAGAATGTTAGGTTTTAAATCTTTAGAAACTGAAAACAGAACTATGGTAGGTATTAAAATTATGAATATGTTAAGAAAAGGACAGGTCAACTTTAAAATTACTCTGTCCTTTTTTAAGTTGAATTTATAAATAATATTATGGGTCGTTAATAATAAAAACCGTATCACTTACTTGTGATACGGTTCTCCGTTACACCTCCAAAGGAGGTCGTTTTTCTATTCATGTATGTATTTACCATACTTATCCCTAAGTTTTTTAAAATCTTCATCTTTAAATAATTAATATAAAAATTATTTACACTTTTAAATCCTACCTCACTTGTTTTACCTAAACTAGTTACTATATATTTTTGAGTGTATGTTTGTTTATCATACAGATATTTACAATCATATAAAACATATTATTTTTGTATGACATCCCATTGACGATATTTTTTACAAATAATATCTCATTTTTATAATCAAATGAATCTTTAAAATTTCTAAGGCTCTAATTTTGTTTTATATTCAGTTTAACATTTTAATAATTACTCATAAAGATTTTCTATCTACTTATTAAATATTTCCCTTAATAAGGATAATAAGAATATGGATACTGTAATAATGATAATGCTATTAAGGCAGCAAGTGGAAAAGATCTACGTCTAAAGCGTCTAAATCTTCTAGGATGACCAAATTGTCGTTGTAGATTATGTTGATTATCTGATGATTCTTGATCCATTACATCCTCACCAACCAAAACAATAACACGATCTGGTTCTACACTTTCAATAATCCCGTCAAATACACATCCATCTTTCATTTTAAGAATAATGTGATAACTCATTAACCTTTTACATTCATCATATAAATTCTGTACGTTTATATCATTATTATTTCTTTCTAAGTACATTTTTAACCAACTCCTCTCTTTTACCATAATATTAAGTTATAGAAATAGTGTTCATCTTTTAATGTATAATTCGTTACAAAAAATTCTACAAATAATTTATATACATTTTTTTCATAATATAATTTCCTTTATATTTGTTTAAAGTTTTTATTATACTAATATATATTGATATGGTTAATTTTAAAAAATACTCTTAATTTAAGAATTCTCTTATTTCATCTCCTTGATTAACAAAAGAATGCCCTTCATCATGAATAAGATTCATATTAGTATGTACAATCTTCACCTTTAAAACTGGCTTATAGAAAGCAAAAATAGTGAAGAAGTCTAATTAACTCCTTCACTAATAATCTCATTTGTGTATTCTAGTATAACTCTTTTCAATATTACATTTTTAAAAGTATTATTAATAATTATTTACAATAAAAGTTATATAAGATCGAATTTTCTTATTTTTACTTTTAGAATCACTTCAGGAATAGAAATTTTTAAACTACTAGCTTTTCAATCATAATTAACATAATAATATATCGAAATTCAAAAAAATACTATTCAATAATGTAAGCACTAACAATTTCACCATAGTAAGCTGTATGGAAATCTCTGTTTGCTCCATGGAATGATCCATCTACATCTTGAGGATAACATGCCTTTAAATTTTCTTCTGTAATCTCATTCTTGTCTTGTTTTTGTTTATATATAACCTTACATTCAAGTGTTAATGGAAATTCTTTTATTCCTGGAACTGAAATACTTTTAGGTTCTTCAAGTGATAAATTTAGTTCAGTAATTTTATCAGTAGTACGACCTGATTTCGTTCCACATACACCTAATATTTTTCTATTAAATTCACCAAATGGTATATTTACAGTAAATTCAGGATTTTTTTCAAGTTGATGTTTTGTAAAACGATTCTCTCTTACAAAAATTGTAAAAATAAGTTTCCCCCATTCAATTCCAAGGGTCCCCCATGAAATAGTCATAGGGTTAACTTTATCTTCTACCTTTGTTGTTACCAAAACACCAGTTTTAACAGCTTTCATAATTTCATTAGCATAATCAAATACTTCTATTTCTTTCTTCATAATATTATTCTCCTTCAAATTTTATTATACTATTTCATTTTTATGCTTTATAATCTTTATCTTTGCACTCATTTATTAAGACCGATTCTCTAAATGACATAGTCCAAAATATTCTATGTTAGTATCATTTAAAATTGCATTCATTGCATTCCGCTTCTTCAAGCAGTCTAAAAACATTTATACATCCTTCACTAGTTTATCCATATATCTCAAAAACCTCAGAATTAATTTTATTAATACAGAATAATCTTTCCCATCTATCTTTCTAATTTCATGATATATTTAAATAATATTGTACCAACTCCATATTTAGCAAACTCTTCATATATCTTAGATTTTAATCTGTCATATACATTCACTCTCAATCTTGTACTTTGTATATGCTTATTATATAATCAATTAAGTTAATAAAAAAGTACGCACTTTTTTGTTAACTAGTAACCAAAAGGAGAGTATTATATGTCAGAGGAGAATATTGTAAATATCAAACCATTTGCATATGCCATTTCATTAATTGAAGGAAAATGGAAAATGCATATACTATTCTGGTTATGGAAAAAAGATACTATGCGTTATGGTGAATTAAGAAAAGCTTTAGAGTCTGTTTCACACAAAATGTTAAGCAATCAGTTGAAAGAGTTAGAATCAGATGGATTAATTACACGTACTGAATATCCTCAAGTTCCACCAAAGGTAGAATACAGTTTAACAGAAACCGGACATTCACTTATGCCTGTCTTACAGATACTTTGTAATTGGGGACATGAACATTTTGAAGAATACTAAAAAGCCCGTTAAAGCAAACTAATTCCTTGCTCTAACCGGCTTTACTCTCTTCCATACTATTTTAATAGTAGTTCTTTGAATCGAAATAATAGTAGTTGCTTATTCCTTCTCAACTCACAATTTCTCTTCTTTAAATATTATAAGATGAAGCGATACAGCTGGGGGGAAAGATGTGCTTTATCCGTAATTTATCCCACTCGAATTCCGTTGAAATCACTCTGAAGTGTAAGTAAAATTAACGCCTGGTTTCATCTCCCATATCAGAAATTGTTTTACGACATATTTTAAATTTTAATGCTATTTCTTTTAATCTTTCCTGTCACTCTCTTTCCATAAACTTCTCCTGGCAATTATTAATAGCTGAGATTAGCTGCCTCTTCACTAAATGCTTTATAATTCATCTATAAAATATCCTGACATAAAAATCAATTAAGTTGACTTTGTTAAAATTCTGTTGTAATATATGGAATATATTCCGTCAAATTGACTAATATTGCTTTTATTATTAAGCATACAGAGTTAATTAAAAATCGAATAATGGTTGCAATAAACTGCCTATTTTAACCATTCGTATGACAACATAAGTTTAACAAACAGGAGGAAAGAAAATGGCAACAACTTTGTTTATAAAGGCAAAAAATCAACCAGCAATTAAGACCATATGTGTGAAATTATATGAAAATTTTTTAGTTAGCTATATATTTATAAAATGAAATATTTTTCTCCTTTTAATTATCAGAAAATTAATTTAAAAGAAATTATATTTTTAAATTATTCATTACAAGATTTGAGCTTTAGATTTATATTAAGGAGGAAATATTAATGTTTCAATTTTCAAAAGAACTAGAAATGATGGTACTAAATTTAGATATTATTCAAAGTATTGCATTTACTACTGCTGTGCTTTTAATAGGATCTTTTATAAAAGATAAAATTTACATATTAAATAAATACTGTATACCAGCACCAGTTGTAGGAGGATTTTCTTTTGCAATAATCGCATTTATATTAAGGCAGACAGGAGTAATTGCTATAGTATTTGATACAACTTTACAAGATATATTAATGAAAGCCTTCTTTACAACGGTTGGATTTACTGCAAGTCTGAAAGTTTTAAAGAAAGGTGGAGCACAAGTAATCAAGTTTTTAATTGTTGCTGTAATATTGATATTATCTCAAAATATAGTAGGAGTTTTATCTGCTAAGGCAATCGGTGTGAACCCACTATTGGGATTGATTGCAGGTTCTGTTTCTATGACAGGTGGCCATGGAGCTTCTGGTGCATTTGCGCCTCTTATGGAATCAAACGGGCTTGAAGGTGCTCTTAGTGTAGCTATGGCTTGTGCTACATTTGGATTAGTATCTGGAAGTATTATAGGTGGCCCTCTTGCAAATAGATTAGTTCAAAAGTTTAAACTTCAGCCTGAAGAAATAGAAGTTAAAGAAGAAGTAATATCAACAAATACACATGGCGAAGTATCATATAGTGAGATATCTATAAAAAAACTTTCAGAAAGTAAATTGACAAGTTCAGTTATACAAATAATTATAGCTATGGGGATTGGAACTATAGGAACAAGCTTATTTTCAAATATAGGTATAACAATGCCGTCTTATATAAGTACTATGATAGTAGCTGCAATTATGAGAAATATTTCAGATGCAAAAGAAATATGGACAATTTCAGTCAATGAATTAGAAAGCCTAGGTTCAATATCCTTATCATTATTTTTATCAATGGCTATGTGTAGCTTAAAGTTATGGGAGCTTGTAGACCTAGCTATACCTATATTAATACTACTAACTTTACAAATATTATTAATGATACTATTTGCTTACTTTATTACATTCAGGGTTATGGGAAAAGATTACACAGCAGCAGTACTTGCAGCAGGTCATTGCGGATTTGGTCTAGGAGCTACTCCAAATGGAATATCAAATATGGAGTCTGTAACCTCTAAATATGGTCCAGCACCTAATGCATTTTTCATATTACCACTAGTAGGAGCATTATTTATAGAATTTTTGAACTCAGCAATTATAACGACCTTTATGAATCTATTATAAATACAATTATTTTAAAAAAATACCGTATACGATGTAATAGTATGTATATAGGGATAATGTATTTTAGATAGGAGTATCCTTATTCAAATATATATAACAACTCACGATAGTAACTATCGTGAGTTTAATTTTTTTAATGATATATAATAGTATCCAATCATAATCTAACTCTTCTAAGATATTGTCTAATTCTTTCTCCATCCTTAAAATACTCACTAATTAAATTTATTTGTAACACTATGCTTTCATTTTCAAGTCACTCTTTATAGTAGATTAAATTATGATGGGTTGTTTCCAAATTATAAGATTTATATCAAACTGGAGTTAATACGTTTTGCTTGCCACACTTGATAATAAAGATAACCTAAAAGTTTTTAATATAAGTGATACACTTGGGATGTAAACATATCTATTTAGATAGACTAGTTTATGTCTTAATTAATTGGTAATATTATCACTTTTGAATATTAAACATATAATATTTCATTAGTTATTATATATTAAAATAGTACCTTTAACCTCTTGGATGAATATTATAGTAACTATATAAATATTAGAGATGATAAATTTTATATTTTGCTCTATTACCTTTTATTGCATGCATTTAACTATTTATTTATATTAATTAGGAGGAAGGTTATAAAATGAAAAAAAAATTATACAATTTTTTTAATAGTACAAAAAAAATAGCTAATAAATATAGACAATTTCCTTTTGAAATCGAAGTTATAGCTGAAAATTTATATGTTCCATGGGCTATAGATATAAGCGATGAAGGTGATTTATATTTTACTGAGCGTTCTGGTTCAATTAGAGTTATTGAAAATGGTAAGCTTAATCCACAACCACTCATAACACTTCGTACACCCTTTATAAATCAAGGCGAAGGCGGTTTGATGGGCATTGCCCTTGACCCAAATTTTTCACAGAACAATTACCTTTATGTTATGCATTCATATACAGAAGATAATCAAATTTATAACAGAGTTATCAGATTAGTAAAAAACGACAACATGGCATCTATTGACCGAGTTCTTCTAGATAAAATTCCTGGAGGTCAAATACATAATGGGGGAAGAATAAAGATTGGACCGGATCAAAACTTATATATAACAACAGGAGATGCAGGTAATTCTGCATTGTCACAAGATACAACAAGTACAGCTGGAAAAATACTACGAATACAATTAGATGGAAGTATCCCTGAAGATAACCCAATTATTAATTCACCTATTTATAGCTTGGGCCATAGGAATCCCCAAGGCTTAGCATGGAATTCAAAAAATGTGTTATATGCATCAGATCATGGACAGTCAGCGCATGATGAGATTAATATAATAAAACCAGGTGCTAATTATGGTTGGCCACTAGTTCAAGGGGATGAAGAATCCTCGGTAGTTGCGACACAAAAACCTTTGATACACAGTGGAGAAGAAACATGGGCACCATCTGGTATTGCTTCGTAACTCAAGGACCATGGCAAGATAATTTACTAGTTGCAAATTTAAGAGGACAGCAACTACTGGATATTTCTCTAAATGGTAATGGTACGTCAGTGAAGAATATAGAATTTTGGTTAAAGAATGAGTATGGGCGTTTGCGAGAGGTTATACAGAGCAAGGATGGATCAATTTATATAACAACAAGTAATAGAGATGGAAGAGGTAATCCTGATTTAACTGATGATAGAATTATCCGCCTAATTCCGAAATAAAATTAATTATAAATTATATTTGTTATGTTAAAAACCGTATCACTTATTTGTGATATGGTTCTCCGTATCGTGGTTAAGGAAATTTTCAATAATTGTTTAATTATTAGAAATCATTAATTTATGAAAATAAAAAGCACTCTAGACTTATAAAAAGAGAAAAAAGATAGGTTGCCTTTTTGTTTAGGCAACCTATACTCCATTAAATAACTTATAACATCACTATTTATTTGTAGATCTATACTATCAAACTCTCATTCTTTTTTGTAGTATTTTTAATACTAAAAAGTGTATCAGTTTTTTCCTCAGCTCGATTATACTTTACTCATAAATACTTCTTTAAACTTGTCCATTATGAACTTAACTATTTATATTCATTCACAGTAAAGAATAATTGATGCTTTCCTGATACATCATGTTCACATTCTTTACCTTTTAAAATTTTATCATTTGCTAAAACTACTTTTTCATCTAATCCATCTTCTTGATTCTTATCACATGCAAAACCATCAATCCATATAACTGGTTTTAATTCATCAGCATATATCTTTGTTACATCTACTGTTAAAATTGGGTCGTCTAGGCCTCTGCTGTACCTTTTGATACTTCTATTCCTCCAAGTTTATTTCCACTTACATCTACTTCTCCTTTTAATGTTACTTCAGATCCATTTACAAGTATTCCACCATCTGCTCCTTTTGATGATATATTATTT